>NZ_JBHLUE010000032.1:70308-146376 GCF_042434095.1 Plantactinospora siamensis | reverse complement strand
CGAACCCGGAAGCTAAGCCCTCCAGCGCCGATGGTACTGCACCCGGGAGGGTGTGGGAGAGTAGGACGCCGCCGGACAACCAATTCGAAAAGGGCCACCCCTGGTTGGGGGTGGCCCTTTTCGCATGTCCAATGATTCTCGAATACCTCACGCCCTCATCGACCGTCGAGGGCCGGGCCTCACGGGCGGGCCGCGGCCAAGCCCTCACGGACGCCGGCCGCATCCCGGTCCGTGCCGTAGACGGGGGTGTCCGGCTGCTGCCGCCAGCTCTCATCGAGGGTGCCGGCGTCCACCGGGTCGAAGCCCAGCTGGTCCACCAGTTCCATGACGGTACGCTTCGCCGCCTCGTCGTCACCGGCCACCGGAAGGCCGATCCGTCCCGCCTCGCCGGCCGGCTTGCCGTGCTCGAGCAGGTGCTGCGCCTGGATGTTGTTGAACGCCTTCACCACCCGCGTCCCGGGGAGGTGTCCGGCGGTCCACCGGCTCGAGCTCAGGCTGCGGTCGCTCAGCTCCGGAATCTCGCCGTCCCGCTGCGGGTAGTAGTTGTTCGCGTCCACCACGATCAGGTCGCGGAAGGCGTCCCGGGGCAGGTCGGGCACCGCCTTGACCGGGATGGCGATCACCACGAGGTCCGCTCCGGCCAGGGCCCCCTCCACGGTGTCGGCCTGCGCCCCACTCTCCGTCGTGAGGTCCCGCAACGACTCCGGGCCCCGGGTGTTCGCCACCGTGACGTCGTGCCCGAGCGACTGCAGTCGCCGGGTGAGCGTTCCACCGATGTTGCCGGATCCGATGATGCCGATCTTCATGCGTCCACTCCTGTCTCCGCCGTGATAGGCGGGCGGATCCTGCTGACGCCACCGGCATACCCGCCCCGGCCGGGCGTTACCGCCCGACCGGCGGATGAGAGGACAATTACTCCCGCGAGCCAGCATCCGGGAGCCGAGCATCCGGGAGCCGAGCATCCGAGAGCCGGCAACCGGCAACCGGGATCCCGGGGGCCAGGATCCCCGGCCCGGGCCCGGTGAGCCCGGCTACTCGGTCGCCAGCGCCGCCGAGCACCGAGCGGCCGCCGCCAAGGCCGGCACGCCGGCGCCGTGCCGGTACGCGTCGACAGCCGTGTCCGCGAACTTGATCGCATGCGGGTCACCGGTGGCCATGGCCCGCTCGACCACCTCCTCGGGGTCGACGCCGGCCGGCGCGGCGGGCGCCGGTCGACCCTCGGCGGGCGCGTACGCGGCGGTGACGGCCGCCGAGGCGGCCCAGCCAGCGTCGAGACTGGCCGGCCAGAGCGACTCGGGCAGGGCAGGCAGGCACCGCAACACCGCGTTCGGGGCGGTTGCGGCGTGCACCATCATCACCTCGTTCCCGTGCCCGTGGGTGCCGTACCGGAGCACCGCGGCCTCGACCACGTCGCCGAGCCGGTCGGTCGGGCTCCCGCTGCCGGGCACGGCGCCCGCCGCGTCCGCCCAGCCCGGCAGGTCGGCGAGCTGCGCGAGCCGGGCGCGGATCCCGTACCGCTGGTCGGGCACCCGCGGCACGGCATCCAGCGCCGCGCGCGGATCGGACGCCCGGTACGGCCCGGCGCCGGCCGGGGCGAGTGGCTGCCAGCGGGCGGCCCAGTAGGCGAGCCCCTGTCCCAGCTCACCCACCCGGGCGGGGGTCTCGGCGTCGAGCAGGGCCCGCACCGCGTGCCCCACCCGGATCACCCCGTGGGTGGCGCCGGCCGCGATGCCCGGCAGGAGCCGGGGCCACCATCGCACCAGCACCGCCCGCCAGGGCTCCTCGACCATTTCCCGGTCGAAGAAGCTGAGCCAGTCACCCGTCCGCACGGGATCACCCAGCGGGTCGCGCCACTCGTCGGGCGCGATTCGGGCGATCCCGCGCGGACGTTCGGTCATCAGGTCGGCGTACGAATCGAGCCAGGGATGCACCTCGGCCGACCGGCCGGCGCGGTCCAGCGCCTCCGCCGCCATGGGCGCGTGGTTGGACAGCCAGCCGTTCCGCTCCGGCCCGGTCTGCGACACCCGCTCGTACGCCTCGTCCAATATCGAATCTGCCATGCTCCTGAGCTTGCAACCTGAACCAATGTTCAGGTCAAGCTCAGCTGACCTGCGCGGACTCCTGGCGGATGCGAGCGGAGCCGGCACCCACCGACCAGCCGGCCACCCAGCGGGTGCCGGTGTCCCGCTTCGTCCGGTCGACCAGGTGGTACCAGTCCATCCGGCACCGCGTCGGCGTCACGTCGAAGACGCCGTACCCGTGGCCGTCCAGTTCCGTCCACCGCACGTGCGGGTTGGTGACCCGCAGCAGGCTGGCGCCGGCCACGCTGAGCGGGTTGCCGGCCGGCAGGTGCAGGAAGTCGTTGACGTTGTCGCTGGTCACCGACGGCACCACGAACTCGGCGGCGGCCGGGTTCTGTTCGCCGGTGGCCCGCGTGGTCAGCTCGTTCGCCCAGGAGGTGTGGATGTCGCCGGTCAGGAAGACCACGTCCCGGGTGCCGTGCGCGCGCAGGTGGTCCACCAGCTCGTTCCGGTCGGCGTTGTAGCCGTCCCACTGGTCGACGTTGAGCGCCGCGCCGTTCTCCGGAATGCCGAGCAGCTTGCCCAGCGGGCCGAGCAGCCAGGCCGGCAGCGCCCCGACGTCGACCCGGGCGATCATCACGGGGTTGCCGACCAGTCGCCACTGGGCGCCGGAGTTGACCAGGCCGTCCTTCAGCCAGGACAGCTGGTCGTCGCCGGTGATGGTCCGCGCCGGGTCGTCCACCGCCGTCCCCGAGGCCTGCTTCGACCGGTACGTCCGCAGGTCCAGCATGGACAGCTCGGCGAGCCGCCCGAACCGCACCCGCCGGTAGATCCGGCCGCCCTCGCCCATCCGCACCGGCATCCATTCGAAGTACGCCTGGTGCGCCGCCGCCGCCCGCGTGGCGTAGTCGCCCTCGGCGCCCGGGGTGTGGTTCTCGGCGCCGCCGGACCAGGCGTCGTTGGCCACCTCGTGGTCGTCCCAGGTGATCACCCAGGGCAGGCTCGCGTGCAACGCCTGCAGGTCCGGGTCGGTCTTGTAGAGCCCGTGCCGGATCCGGTAGTCGGCCAGGGTGAGCGTCTCGTTGGTCGGCTGCACCGGCCGCACCACCGTGCCGCCGGCGTCGAACTGTCCGGTGCCGTACTCGTAGATGTAGTCGCCGAGGAAGACGACCAGGTTGAGGTCCCCGCGGGCGGCGAGGTGGCGGTACGCGGCGAAGTAACCCGCCTCCCAGTTGGCGCAGGACACCACGCCCATCCGGAGCCGGTCGATCGCGGCGTCCAGCGGCGGGGAGGTCATGGTCCGGCCGGTGCCGGACCAGTCGTCCCCGTAGCCGAACCGGTACCAGTAGGTGGTTGCCGGTGACAGGCCGGAGACCTCGACCTTCACCGTGTGGTCCCGGTCGGGGCCGGTGGTCACGGCGCCGGCCGCCACCACCGCGGTGAAGTCCGGGTCCGCGGCCACCTGCCAGGAGACCTGGACGGTCGGGCCGGCACCGGAACCGGGAACCGCCTCCGGCACCGGGGTCACCCGGGTCCAGAGCAGGATCCCGTCCGGGAGGGGGTCGCCGGAGGCCAGCCCGTGCCGGAAGGCGGCGCTCGCGGCCCGCGCCGGCTGGCCGGCGAGCACGGATCCGGCCAGCACGGTCGTACCGGCCGAGGCGCCGGCGAGCCGGAGAAGGGTACGACGGTCAACAGAGACGTTCGTCATGGCCTGTCTGTCTAGCATCGTTGTCGGTCGATCGGGAGGGTCGCGGCGAGGTGTTCGCGCACGGTTCGCTCCCGCTTCGCCCACCCCGGGCCGTTCGGTCGCCTCGCCCGACGGTTTCCGTCGGAACCGCTGCGCTGCCGGTGACCGTGACCCGCCGCCCTACCGGTCGTCGTGACCCGCTCGGACCGGGGCTGGCGGACCGTGCGACGGTGGGCGCGTGGACGACGGCGGACAGACACTGACGTACAACGGTGGTTGGCTGGATCGGACCGGGGCCGAGCGCGGCGATCCGGCCCGGGTCGCGGCCCGGCTCCGGGCCGGCGCGCGGATCGTGCCGGTGTGGCGGGACCGGTGCCTCGCGGTCGGGGATCCGCCGACGCCGGTCCGGCTGGCCGGCGCCGCCGCCGAGGCGGTGCTCGCGGCCGGCGCCGATCCCGTCTTCCTGGGTCTGAACGGTGAGTCGGCGGTGTTCGCGGTCGACCTATCGGCGCTGCCCGAGGAGCGGGCCGTGGCGGCCGCGGGCGCGCAGACCACCGTGGACGTGCGGCGCATCGTCGGCGAGCTGCCGCCGGCCGAGGCGGCCACCCAGGCGTACGCCAGGGGGCTGCTGCACTGGCATCGCAACCAGGCCTTCTGCGGCGCCTGCGGAAGCCCCACGACGGCCCGGGACGGCGGCCACGTACGAGCCTGCACGGGGTCCGACTGCGCGCGCCTGCTGTTCCCGCGGATCGAGCCGGCGGTGATCGTGGTGATCGAGGCTCCCGACGATCCGGCCCGGTGCCTGCTGGCTCGGCATGCCGGCGCGCGGCCGGACGGGTTCGCGCTGATCGCGGGCTTTGTGGAGGTCGGGGAGAGTCTGGAGGACGCGGTACGCCGGGAGGCGGCCGAGGAGACCGGTCTTCGGCTGACCGACGTGCGTTACCGGGCCTCCCAGGCCTGGCCGTTCCCCGCCGGCCTGATGGTCGGCTTCACGGCCGTGGCCGCATCGGACCGGGTCGCCGTGGACGGGGTCGAGGTGGTCGAGGCGCGCTGGTTCAGCCGGGCGGAGCTGCGGGCGCGGGTGGCCGCCGGCCGTCCGCTCGGGCGGGTGGACTCCATCGACCGGCTGCTGCTGACGAATTGGTTGTCGAGTGTGGAATGATCTCGGCCGGCCGGCGGAGTCGAGGCTCGGCCGAACGGATTCCAAACTCCCGTCCAGGCTGTCGTTACCAAAACGTGACCTAATCGTGTGACGGCTACGTCGGGTTAACCGGCCGGCAACTTCCGTGGCTTTCCGGGGGTTTTGTCCGGGGAAGTTGATCGCTCGCTGACGCCTTTCCGATTACCGCCGGCAATCCCGGCCGATTACCGCAGTTACTCGTCAGTAGCAAGGGACTTGTGAGCCACGTCGCTTCGCGAGAACATCGGGCGCACGCCTGAGCTACCGAGCAGTACGCGCCGGGCGGCTGACCTGAGAACCGCCCACGCCCCCAACTCGCGGCGCGGCCACTGGGCGAATCACCGAGGAGGACCCGTGCAGGATTCCCGTGACAATCTGGTGCAGGGACGCACCAGGTGGCGCCGCTTCGCCATCCTGATGGTGCCGAGTGCCGTCGCGGCCGCCGGCATCGTCGTCGGCATCGCCAACGGCGCCATCGCCGCCTCGCTCAACGTCTCCGGATCGACCTTCCAGGTGTCCGCGGACCGCCTCGAAGGCGAGGGCTTCACCCAGTACGGCGGCGTCGCCGCCGCCAAGGACGGCGCGCACCCGGTCGCGATCTCGGGAATCGACGACGCGACGCTGTACAACATGTGCCAGTCGGTGAACGTCGGAGGCGCGCCGGTCACGGTGACCATCAAGGCCGGCACCGACAAGGACCACCCGGCGCACGCCACCAACATGCTCATCGGCATGGACGAGCTCCGCGGCAACGCCGAATTCACCGACATCAAGATCGGCGTGGACGCCGGTGACCTCGGCGGCGACTCGGGCGCGTTCGGCCAGAAGGCCAAGCACGTCACCATCAAGGACCTCGGCCAGGTGGCCCGGTATACCAGCGCCGGCACCTTCACGCTGAACAACCTCCAGCTCAAGGTGAACCTGGGCAACCCGGCCGACTACCAGTGTGTGCCGTGGGGCCCGCTCAACGCGGCGCCCAAGAGCTAGTCTGCACCGCCGGTTCCGCGGTGGGCGCCCACCACGGAACCGGCGGAGCCGTGTCCAGCCGTCCAAGCACCGCGAGGAGTTGACCAGTGACCACCGTCGAGCCGCAGCACACCCGCCCGGGTGCGCCCACCCGGGCCTGGCGGGCCTTCCGCCGGTGGCGGCGCTCCCGGCCGTTCTGGGGCGGGCTCCTGCTGTTGCTGGCCGGCGTGGAGATCTTCGAAACGACCCAGCGGAGCATCGGTGACCTCGAGGTCCACTTCGGCCCCACCGGGTTCCTCTCCTGGCTGATCCCGGCCATCCTGGTCGCCTGCGGCCTGCTGCTGTGGGTGACCCCGCAACAGCGACTCTTCTACTCGATCGTCGGCTCGCTGACCGCCGTCTACTCGCTGATCGCGGTCAACTTCGGCGGCTTCTTCCTCGGCATGCTGCTCGGGATGGTGGGTGCGGCGCTCGGCTTCGCCTGGACGCCGCGCCGGCTGCCGGCGCCGGTCGAGCCGGTGCCGGCGCCGGACCTCGAGTACGACGACGAGCCCGAAGACGCCGAGGACCTGGTGCCGTTCCCCGGCGCCGACCCGCGACCCGCCGACGATCGGTCCGAGCCGGCCGACGCCGGGCTCGACCTCGGCCACGGCCGGCATGGGTACGACCACCAGCCGGCGGACCTGCTCACCGACACCCTGCCGCAACCGCGCAACCCGCTCCGCGAGCAGCCCCCGCAGCCCGACGGACCGGGCGGTTCGGGGTACCCCGCCGACCCCGGCCGGATCCGCGGCGTACCCCGGGAGACCGGCGGTCCGGGCCCGGGGTCGGCCGGCGAGCGTGGTGGGCCCGGCGCCGGCCTGCTGGCCGCGCTCCTGCTGGCCGGCTCCCTGGCCGCCACCGGGCTTGCGGTGCCGCTGCGGGCCGCGCCCGCCGCGGCGGCACCGTGCCCGTCGGTGCCCGGACCCACCGCGAGCGCCGGCACATCCGGCGAGCCCGCCCCGACCGCCCAGCCCGGCACGCCGAGCCCGGCGCCGGCGCCCCCCTCGCCGTCGCCGTCCGCCACCCCCAGCCAGGGCTCCGGCAACATCCTCACCGGCATCGTGGACGGGGTCCGCAAGGTCTTCGGGATCTCCTCGGACCAGCCCGCCGACCCGACGCCCGCCCCCAGCGCCACCCGGTCGGCGGCCCCGGCCGCCAAGCCGGCGGCGGCCGCTCCGGAGGCGCCGGCGCCGAGCGGCGGTCCGGCCAGCGGTACGCCGACGCCGACCGGCAGCCCCTCGTGCGACCCGAAGCCGGGCAGCTCGGCGGATCCGGGCAAGGGCAAGATCCCTCAGCTCGCGCCCGATCCGGGCGCTCCGGTCGGCGCCGACCAGCCGTCCCGGCTGACCGGCAGCAAGCTCACGATGACCGGCCTCAAGTACGAGGGCATCATCAAGGACTTCCGGACGGCGCACGGCACGGTGCCGGTGCTGAAGTTCTCGATGGACAAGGCGGTCACCGACGACTTCCTGTTGCGGATTCCGGGTCAACCCCCGGCGCTGCGGTACGCGAGCGACAAGCTCACGGTGGACGGGCACGTGGTCTTCTACACGACCCGCTTCGTGGCGCGGTTCCTCGGCATCAAGCTGACGCTCACCCCGGACTCGCCGCTGCCGCCGGACGGCATTCCGATCCCGTTGCCGTTCGGGATCACGATGACCGACCCGGACATCCAGCTGGCCCTGGTCACCTCCGACAAGCTGATCGCCGATCCGCTGGTC
Source organism: Plantactinospora siamensis (assembly GCF_042434095.1). Taxonomy (NCBI): domain Bacteria; kingdom Bacillati; phylum Actinomycetota; class Actinomycetes; order Micromonosporales; family Micromonosporaceae; genus Plantactinospora; species Plantactinospora siamensis. The sequence continues at coordinate 138,759 of NZ_JBHLUE010000032.1, read as the reverse complement.
AACAACCTCGGCTGAGCGCCCGGTGTGACGCCGCGACGAGGCCCTCGCGGCGGCACACCGGGAGGGCCTCGTCGTCGTCGGTACGGATCACGCGGCACACGCCGCGCGAGGCGTCAGAGCCGGGCCAGCGCCGCCCGGAACGGGTCCAGGCCGAGGGAACCGAGGTCCAGGGCCTGGCGGTGGAACTCCTTGAGGTCGAAGGCGGCCCCGTGCCGGGCCTTGGCCTCCTCGCGGGCCTGCAGCCAGATCCGCTCGCCCACCTTGTACGAGGGGGCCTGAGCCGGCCAGCCCAGGTAGCGGTTGAGCTCGTACCGCAGGTTCTCGTCCGGCACCCGGCAGTGCGCCCGCATGAACTCCCAACCCAGCTCGGGGGTCCACCGCTCGCCCGGGTGGAAGCCGAACGGGTTGTCCCGGGGGATCTCCAGCTCCAGGTGCATGCCGATGTCCACGATGACGCGGGCGGCCCGGAATGCCTGGCTGTCCAGCATGCCGAGCTTGTCGCCCGGATCCTCCAGATAGCCGAGCTCGTCCATCAACCGCTCGGCGTACAGCGCCCAGCCCTCGCCGTGCCCGGAGACCCAGCAGAGCAGGCGCTGCCAGCGGTTGAGCAGCTCGGCGCGGACGGCCGTCTGCGCGACCTGGAGGTGGTGCCCCGGCGCCCCCTCGTGGAAGACCGTGGTCACCTCGCGCCAGGTGGAGAAGTCGGTGATGCCCTGCGGCACGGCCCACCACATCCGGCCCGGTCGGGCGAAGTCCTCGCTCGGCCCCGTGTAGTAGATGGCGCCGTCGCTGGTGGGCGCGAGGCAGCACTCGATCCGGCGGACCTGCTCCGGGATGTCGAAGTGGGTGCCGTGCAGCTCGGTGATGGTCTTGTCGGCCAGCGCCTGCATCCAGTCCCGAAAGGCCTCCTTGCCCTGCACCGTGCGGGCCGGATCGGCGTCGAGCGCCGCGACGGCCTCGTCGACGCTCGCGCCGGAGCCGGCGATCCGCGCGGCCACCGCGCGCATCTCGCCCTCCAGCCGGGCCAGCTCGGCGAACCCCCAGGCGTACGTCTCGTCGAGGTCGACCCTGGCCCCGAGGAAGTACTGGGAGGCCAGCTCGTAGTGCTCCCGGCCGACCGCCTGCTTCTCCCGGCCCCGCGGGGCCAGCTCCTCGCGGAGGAACTGACCGAACCCGGCGGTGGCCGCGGTCGCCGCGGCCGCGCCCCGGCGCAGGTCGGCCTCGACCGCTCCGGTGGCGTCGAGCCGCTCCGCCAGCCCGTGGAAGAAGTTGTCGCCGGACGGGTCGACCCAGATGTCGCACTGCTTGGCCACCTCGAGCAGCTGGTGCCGGGCGCTGACGTGACCGGAGTCGGCCGCCTCGCGCAGGGTGGTCTTGTAGTCCTCCAGCGCGCCGCTGAACCTGTTGAGCCGGGCCGCGATGTTGGCCACCGCCGCCTCGCCATTGGTGGGCATCAGGTCGAACACCGAGCGCAGCTCGTGCAGCCCGCTCGTGGTGACACTGACCTGGCTGGTGTCCACGCCGGCGTCGTACATGGCCTGCTGCAGGCCGAGCCGCTCCCGCATGGACTCCCACGCGACCCGCTCGTGCTCGCTGTCCGGCTCGGTGCTGTCGAGCGCGGCGAGCGTGCGCTGGGTCAGCTCGGCCCGCCCGGCGAAGCCCGCCGGTGACATGTCGTCGAGTTGGTCGTCGTAGCCGTCGATGCCGACGTAGGTGGCGCCGGTCGGGCTCAGTTGCGCCCAGTCGCTGACGTACCGGTTGGCGAGGTCATCGATTCTTCCCACGGACCGACCCTACGCGACGCGGTCGATCCGGCGCCCGCCCCTTTTACCCGGCGCCGGCGGTGACTGTGCCCCCGGACACACCGGCCGAAAACCGCGCGCCGATTGTCGTACCCATACCGCAGAGTGTCAGGGGTGACCACGGTGACCACTCCTGTCAAGGCCGACCTCCGGCAATGGCTTCCGGGCTTCCTCGCCCTGGCCGCGATCTGGGGGTCGAGCTTCCTGTTCATCAAGGTGGGGATCGGCGAGCTGCACCCGCTCTACGTCACGCTCGGCCGGGTGATGGCCGGCGCGCTGACCCTGCTGGTGCTGCTGGCCGTCTTCCGCGACCGGCTGCCCCGGGACCCCCGGCTCTGGCTGCACATGGTGGTGGTCGGCGGGATCGGCGTGGCGCTGCCGTTCACCCTCTTCGGGTACGGCGAGCAGCGGGTCTCGTCGCTGCTGGCCGGCATCTGGAACGCCACCACGCCGCTGGTGGTGCTGCCGCTGGCCGTGTTCGCGTTCCGCACCGAGCGGCTGACCGGCCGGCGCGCCGCCGGGATGGCGCTCGGCTTCGTCGGCGTGCTGGTGGTGCTGGGCGTGTGGCAGGGCGTCGGCGGGTCGCACCTCACCGGGCAGCTCATGTGCCTCGGCGCGGCCGCCTGCTATGGCGTGGCCATCCCATACCAGAAGCGGTTCGTGGCGGGCCGGGCCGAGTCCGGGCTGGCGCTGTCGGCCACCCAGCTGCTGGTGGCCGCCGCCCTGCTGGCGGTGGTGGCGCCGCTGGTGGCCGGCGCGCCCCCGGCGCCGACCCGGCTCTCCCTGCCGGTGATCGCCAGCGTGCTGGCCCTCGGCGTGCTCGGCACCGGGTTGGCCTTCGTCATCAACATGCGCAACATCCGGTTGGTGGGCGCCAGCACGGCCTCCATGGTGACCTACCTGATCCCGGTGTTCGCCGTGGCCATCGGCGTGCTCGTGCTGGGCGAGCACCTCAGCTGGTACCAACCCGTCGGCGCCGCCATCGTGCTGACCGGCGTGGCCGTCTCCCAGGGTGTCCCGGTCCGGCTCACCCGCCGTGCGAGCCGGCCCACGCCAGCAGCCGCTTCGCGGGCAGCGTGTTGACCACCCGGTCGGGCTCCACGCCGCACCGCGCCGCGCGCTCACAGCCGTAGCGCTGCCAGTCCAGTTGACCGGGGGCGTGGGCGTCGGTGTTGATGGCGAACCGGCAGCCCGCCTCCAGGGCGACCCGGATCAGCCGCTTCGGCGGGTCCTGCCGCTCCGGGCGAGAGTTGATCTCGACGGCCTTGTCGTGCTCCGCGCAGGCCGCGAAGACCGCGTCCGGGTCGAACTCGCTCGGCTTGCGGGTCCGGGCCCGGTGGCCGCGGTCGCCCGGCCCGGTCACCCCGGGCGGCCGGGAGGCGACCATCCGGCCGGTGCAGTGCCCCAGGATGTCCAGATGCGGGTTGGCCACCGCCGTCACCATCCGCCGGGTCATCCGGGCACGGTCGTCGTTCAACCCGCTGTGCACCGAGCCGACCACCAGGTCCAGCCGGGCCAGCAGGTCGTCCCGCTGATCCAGCGAACCGTCCGCCAGGATGTCCACCTCGATCCCGGTGAGGATCCGGAACCCCTTCGGCAGCTGGTCGTTCACGGCGGCCACCAGGTCGAGCTGGCGGCGCAGCCGGTCCGCGGTGAGGCCGCGGGCCACCTTCAACCGCGGTGAGTGGTCGGTGACCACCAGATACTCGTGGCCCAGCTCGACCGCGGCGAGCGCCATCTCCTCGATCGGGGAGCCGCCGTCGGACCAGTCCGAGTGGGTGTGGCAGTCGCCGCGCAGGGCCTTCCGGAGCCCGGCCGCCGCGTCGTCCAGGTCGACGCCCTCGGTGGCGGCCAACCGGCGCAGGTACACCGGCTCCTCGCCGCGCAGCGACTCGGCGACCGTCCGGGCGGTCACGTCGCCCACCCCGGACAGCTCGGTGAGGGTGCCCGCCTCGGCCCGGGCCGCGAGTTCGGCGGCCGGCAACTCGGCCAGCGTCTTGGCGGCCGTCCGGAAGGCGCGGACCCGGTACGTCGCCTCGTTGGCCCGCTCGAGCAGGAAGGCGATCCGGCGCAGGTCGGCTATCGCGTCGCGGGCCTTGCTCATCGGGGCGCCTTGGGACAGCCGTGCGTACGCTGCCAGGCGGCCACGGCGTCGGCGGGCGACCGGTTGGCCTTCCGGTGCCAGGCGTCCAGGAAGGACGACGGCCACAACACCCCCCGGCGGATCCACCAGTCACCGGTGCGGGCGCACGGCGGGGAGATGCCGAAGTGCAGGTGGCAGACGCCGCTGGCATTGCCGGTGTGGCCCACCGCGCCGAGCGACTGGCCCGCGCTGACCCGGGTGCCGCCGGTCAGGCCGTCCGCCACCCGGGACAGGTGCGAGCCGTAGTACCGCACGCCGTCGTCGCCCAGCAGCGAGACCGACTTGCCGCCGTTGTCCGGACCCTGGGGGCCCGACTTGGCGTACCGGTCCACCCGGCTCACCTCGAGGACGGTGCCGGACGTCACGGCCACCACCGGCGAGCCGCAGGCGGCGAAGATGTCGGTGGCCGGGTAGTCGTGGTGGGTGGTGTGCCAGTCGACGTTCGACGTCCGCACCGGGAAGACGTACCGGCCGGTGGCGCCGGTCGGTGACGGCGTCGGGGTGGCCGACGCGGCCGACGCGGCGGACCGGCCGGCCCCCGCGGAGTCCGAGGCCGACGGCTGGGTCGGCACCGCCGGGCCGGCCGCGCCGGCCGTCCCGGCCGCGGGAGAGGTCGCCCACGAGGTGGCCGGTTGGTCCGGGCCGGAGCAGCCGGCCGCCGCGGCCGCGACGGCGGCCAGTGCCGCGAGCAGCGCCAGCGGTCCGCGTCGGCGCCATCCGTCCGGCCGCTGTCGGAGCGGCCGCTGTCGGAGCGGCCGCTGTCGGAGCGGCCGCTGTCGGAGCGGCCGCTGTCGGAGCGGCCGCTGTCGGATCGGCTGTGGTCCGATGGGCTGTGGTCCGATCGCCTGTGGTCCGATCGCCTGCGGTCGGATCGCCTGTGGTCCGATCGCCTGCGGTCGGATTGGCCGCCGGTCGGCCGGTCGCGGTTCGGTCCACTGCCGTTCGGTCGGTCGCCGGTCGTTCCGTCCAGGAGGCATCCCGCCATCCTGGCAGAGGCGCGGCCATCGTGTCGGCAGGGTGCCGGCGCGCGCCGAGGGTATGTGCCGAAGCCCTCGGTCGTACCTCCAACGCCGCCGGTCCTCGTCTGGGCCCGCCGCAGGCCGGTCAGGGACGTCGACGCAGCCCTGAGCCGGGCGCGGTGGCGGCGCCCACGGGTAGGCTCCGAGCAGAGCGGGACCGGCCGTGCGGGGCTGGCGCCGCACGGTGTGGGCGACGACGAGGGGGTGGGTGATGGGGCAGCCAACCGGGCCGGCGTGGCCCACGGCCGCGCCACGGTCGCCGTCCGGATTGTTCCCCTCCGGGCCCGGGTCGCCGGCGCCGGGCCGTCCCACCTATCGCGAACCCCATCCGGTACGCGGCGGCGCGGTGGCCCTCGGGATCGCCGGAACCATCGCCTGGCTGATCTGCTTCGGGCTGCTCGGTCGCAGCCTGGCCGGATACGTCTGGTGGACGGCGACCGGCGGTGGCGCCGCCTGGATCGTCGCGGTGCTGCTGACCCGGCACGGCAACCGTGGCGCCGCGGCGGGCATCGCGATGGCCACGGCGCTGGGCTGGAGCGTGGCGGCGGTGGCCGTCGCCGCGCGGTGGCTGCAGTCCGGCGACTGGCCACTCTGGTAGCCGCGCGGCGTATCGGCGGCTGGTCCTTTTAACAGCCGCGCGGCGTATCGGCGGCTGGTCCTTTTAACAGCCGCGCGGCGTATCGGCCCGGCAGCGGTGCGAATCGGGTCTTGACGGCGCCCGACGAAGTCGGCACGCTCTGCCGCATGCCCTCGACTCTGCCGCGGCTCGATCCGGATCGGAGCCGTCGCCGACTTCAGTTGCTCGCCGAGATCGCGGGCGCGAAGCGCGTCCGGGAGCGCGAGCGTCCGCGCCGCGCCCGCTACCGGCGGCTGCAGGAGCTGATCGCGGCGCGACGCAGGCTGGCGGGCTGAGTCCCGGCGCCGGCGGCCGGTACCGGCTCAGGGTCCGGACCGGGTGGCCGGGCGGGCTGGCAACGTGCGGGCGGGGCGGGCCGGCAACGTGCGGACCGTGCGGGCGGGCCGGGGCGGCAATCGGGCCGATCGTGTCGGGGCGTTGTGCGGCAGCCGACCGAGGCGACCGGCTACCGTCACGGCTGGAACATTCAATACCGTCACGAGCGGCCGCCGTTCGGCGTTGTGCGGTTGATCGCTGAGGGAAGTTTGGGGGGAACGTGTCGTACTTCGCGGCAGGCGTGGCGCGTGGTAAGGCCGGATGGACCACCGCCGAGGTTGACCTGACCGGTGCCGCGGACCTTGACGACGTGGCCGAGCGGCTGCGCGACGTGGACCCGGACGCCGAACTGTCGCTGCTCTTTGTCGAGGCCGATGACACGTACCTGGCCATCCTGCGTCTGGACGAGGGTGAGGACCTGCGGGTCTTCGGCTCGGACTCGGCCTTCGCCGAGGAGTCCCGGATCGGCGCGCTGCTGGTCGGCGACATAAAGGGCCCGGCGCTGGAGATCGACGCGGTGACCGAGCCGGCCGGCGAGGAGGCCGAGGAGGAGACCGAGGCGCCGGAGGAGGAACCGGCGGCCGATCCCGACGCGGATCCGGTCGGCGACGCGGACCTGCTGGCCGACCTCGGCGTACCGGCGAACCGGCTGCTCACGCTCTGCGCCCGGGAAGGGATGATGCCCGCCGACGTCGTCGGGGAGATCTGCCAGACCCTGGGCTGCGGCGACGAGGTGGAAGAGCTCCGCGAGGCGTGACGGCGGTGGGCGATGCGGCCGGCTCGGCTCCGGATCGCCGGCGACGGCACGAGGCCTGGATGCGGCGTGCGCTCGCCGTGGCATCCCCGCCGGTGGGCTCGGTGGCCCCGGTGGCGGCCATCGAGGACATACCGGTCGGCGCGGTCCTGTACGGGCCCGACGGCGAGGAGATCGCGGTCGGCCGCAACGAGCGGGAACTGAGCGGCGACCCGACCGCGCATGCCGAGATCCTGGCGCTGCGACGGGCGGCCGCCGCCACCGGCGCCTGGCGGCTGGAGGGCTGCACGCTGGTGGTCACCCTGGAACCGTGCACCATGTGCGCGGGGGCGCTGGTCCTGGCCCGGGTGTCGACGCTGGTGTTCGGCGCCTGGGAGCCGAAGACCGGCGCCGTCGGCTCGCTGTGGGACGTCGTCCGCGACCGCCGGCTCAACCACCGGCCCGAGGTGTACGCCGGCGTCCTGGCCACCGAGTGCGCCGCCGTACTCCGCGCCTTCTTCCGCTGAGGTGCAAGGAAGGGCCCCTTCTTATCGCTTTCTGTATAGGAAGGGGCCCCTCTTAACGCCTGCGCGCCGTTACGCGACGATCGTGTCGAGGGCGATCTCGACCATCTGGCCGAAGGTCTGCTCCCGATCCTGCGCGCTCGTCTTGGCGCCCGTCACGATGTGGTCGCTCACGGTGAGCACCGTGAGTGCCCGAGCCTTGTACCGAGCGGCGATCGTGTAGAGGGCCGCGGACTCCATCTCGACGGCCAGGACGCCGTACTGGGCCAGCCGCTCGTACAGGTCCGGTCGGTCGGTGTAGAACGCGTCCGCGGCCAGGATCGGCCCGACCCGCATGGCGATGCCGCGCCGCTCGGCCACCCCGACCGAGGTACGCAGCAGACCGAAGTCGGCCACCGGGGCGTAGTCGATCAGCCCGTCGAAGCGGAACCGATTCATGTTCGAGTCGGTCGACGAGCCGCTGGCCGCGATCACGTCCCGCAGCTGCAGGTCCGTGGTGAGGGCGCCGCAGGAACCGACCCGGATCAGCGACTTCGCGCCGTAGTCGTTGATCAGCTCGTGCGCGTAGATCGACGCGGACGGCATGCCCATCCCGGAGCCCTGCACCGAGACCTCGACGCCGCCCCAGCGGCCGGTGTAGCCGAACATCCCGCGAACCTGGGAGTAGCAGGTCGGATCGTCCAGGTATGTCTCGGCGATCCACTTCGCCCGCAGCGGGTCGCCCGGCATCAGGACCCGCTCGGCGATCTCGCCCGGCTGCGCGCCGATGTGCGTACTCATGGCAGCGATCCTGCCAGGTCGGCACCGGGGATACCGGCTCGGCACCGGGTCCGGGCATCCGGTACCCTACTCGGCGGTGGTGTGTCCGAGTGGCCTAAGGAGCACGCCTCGAAAGCGTGTGAGGGTTTACGCCCTCCGCGGGTTCAAATCCCGCCGCCACCGCTCAGCAAGCGTGGAAACGCCCGCCGAACCCCGGCGGGCGTTTTCACGCCTGCGGCAGGGGACGCTCATGCCGACGCCGGCCGACGGGCCCGTCGGCCCACCGGCCGCCGGCCCACCGGCCCGGCCGTTCGGCCGGGAGCGGGGAACCGATCGTCGCCGGATTCCACCGATCGCCGGATCAGCGTAGTTGATCTAGATCTCTATGCTGACGGGCACGACGGGGAGGCGGAGGATCCGTGCTGCGACGAAGAATTGCCGGCGTGTCGATTTTGGCGGTCACGGCGGGGCTGGCCCTGAGCGTCCCCGCCCGGGCCGCGAGCGAGGTCCGGACCATCACCCGGGACGGGGTCACCCTCATGTACGAGCGGGTGACGAAGCCGACCACACCGAGGCACGGCACCGGCGCCACCCGGTCGGACTTTGACGGCGACGGCATCGACGACATCGCGGCCACCGGGCAACCGATGTCCTACGACCTTCCCGGCAACCCCACCGGCGTGTTGGCCGTCAGGTATTCGTCGGCACCGCAGGTCGACTACTTCCTCGGGGTGCTACCGCCGACCGACGGCGGCTGCGGTTGTTTCGGCGACGGCCAGGCGACCGGCGACTTCAACGGCGACGGCTACGACGACCTGGCCATCGGGGACTCGGACGAGCGCGATCCGCGGAACGGTGCCAACGCCGGTGGCCTGTGGGTCATCCCGGGCAGCGCTGCGGGCCTGGTGGTCGACTCGGCGCAGCACTTCAACCAGAGCTCGTCGGGCGTGCCGGGGGACTCGGAGCAGGACGACAAGTTCGGCGGCACGCTCGCGGCCGGTGACCTCAACGGGGATGGCCGCGACGACCTCGCGGTCGGCGCGTGGAACGAGGCCATCGGAAGCACGGTGTCGGCCGGTACCGTCACCGTGCTGTTCGGCAGCGCCAGCGGTCTCACCGGCGCCAACGCCCAGTACCTGCACCAGAACCAGGCCGCGGTGCCCGGCGCGGCGGAGCGCAACGACAACTTCGGCATGTCGCTCGCGATCGGCAAGGTCAACAAGGACAGGTACGCCGATCTGGTGATCGGGGCTCCGCACGAGAACGACGGCCAGTCCTGGAACGGCAGTGGCATGGTCACCCTGATGTGGGGCTCGGCCGGCGGCGTATCCAGCACCGGCGCGACCGCGGTGACCGGCGGCGAGATTCTCTGGGCCACCGGCAGCCCCAACACCGTCGCCTGGTATCTCGGCTCGTCCCTCGCGGTCGGCGACGTGAACGGGGACGGGTACGGCGACGTGATCGTCGGGGCGCCCCAGGCGCAGGGGCCGGACATCAACTCCGGACTCGTGGCCGTGTTCACCGGTCGTTCCGGCGGGCTCTACAACCGGGCGGTCCGCGTCATCACCCAGGCCACCGCCGGCGTGCCCGGCGCGCCCGAGGGTGGGGACCTGTTCGGCGGGGCGCTCGCGGCGGGCGACGTGACCGGTGACGGCAAGGCGGACGTGCTGGTGGGAGTGCCCGGTGAGGCGCTCGGCTCGACGACCGAGTCGGGCATGATCACCCTGCTCAAGGGCTCTGCCGGCGGACTGATCGGGACCGGTTCCCAGGGGTTCGACGAGAGCAACTCGGTGATTCCGGGCGCACCCGAGCGGGGTGACCGGTTCGGGGCGTCGGTCGCCGTGCTCAATTACAACGGGACCGGGCCGCTGGACGCCGTCGTGGCGGCTCCCGGTGAGGAGGTGCCCGGTGACCAGGCCGGCTATCCGTCCGGGCTGATGACCCCGCTGCTGGGATCGAGCGGGGGACTGGTGCCGCAGTCCGCCCAGTGGACGGGCGCCACCCTGCGGACCGACCACCTCTGGCCCAAGTCGTACGGCACGCGGATCGCCGGCCCGCAGAGCTCCTACGGGTACTAGGGGCACACGCCCCAGGTTCCGCGGGCACCCGGACAGACGGCCCCGCCGTGCCGGCCGATCATCGGCCGGCACGGCGGGCTCAGCGCAACCGCGAACGGCCGGTCGGGGTGAGGCGCAGCTGTTCCGGCGGACCGTCGAGACCCGTGGTCCAGTCCGGGTTCGCGTCGAGCGTGGCCAGGAAACCGTCCGCCACCGCCGGCCCGGCGAAGCCGGTGATCAGGACCAGTACCGGGCCGTCGGTGCGCACCGGCAGCGCCGGGTAGGTGTTCTCGGCCTCCTCCGTCTCCAACTCGGCCAGCATCCGACCGCCTGCCGCGGCGGCGGCCCTGCGCACCGGCCCGGCGAGCGCCCCGAAGGGCCGCCGGCCGGCGGGTCGCAGGACCGTGACGACCAGCGCCGAGTCTGGGGCGGGCGCGCCGACCGGCGGGCGCGGTCCGGGGTCCGGCCAGGCCGGACCGCCGGGCGCCGGACGGAGCAGCAGTACGTCGTCGGAGTCCAGCATGGTGGCGTTCGCCGCGTCCCGGTGCCGGCGCCAGACCGGGCCGCCGTAGAAGTCGGTGAGCGCCCGGTGCCGGGCCGCCAGGTCGGCGAAGCCGCGCAGCCAGACGAACCGGTCCGGCTCGTCCCGGTCGCGGAACTGGCCCAGCACGGCCGCGCCGACCGCCTCCTGACTCTCCACGAACTCCCGGTCGAAGAGGTCGATCAGCGTCTCCCGGGCGCCGGGCCGCAGCGCGTACCGCCGCAGCTCGACCACCGCATAGCCGCCACTCACCGCTCCTCCTCGGACCGGCTCAGCTCCATCACCCAGTTGAGCTGCCACGACCGGCCGGCGTCGAAGGAGAACTCCTGCGCCCACCGGGCCGACCGGTCGGTGATGCCCGACCATTCGAAGCGGACCAGCACGGGCCGCCCGGCCACCTCGTCGGCGCCGCCGAACACGCCGCGCCCGGCGACGAACCGGCCCTCGACCGGCGGGTCGAGCCGGCCCGGGGCGCGGTCCGAGGCCCACCAGATCCGCCAGACGCCGCGAGCCGGGTCGAACAGGCGCAGCGACATGCCCTCGTACCCGCCGGCGCCGTCGGGGCCGGCGGGTACGCGGTAGCTGTCGGTGTTGCCGAGGCCGCCGAGGAGGGGCCGGGCGGTGGCGGTGGCGGTGAACTCGGTCCAGGTGGCGCAGGACGGGTCGGCCGGATCGGTGAGCCTGCGGTTGTGCACCCGCCAGCTGCCGTACAGGAAGTCGAAGTCCCGGCGTCCGTCGTCGGCCGGAGGGGTCGTGTCGCGCATCCGGCGATCGTCCCGGGCAACCCTGCCAACCGTTGTCAGTGGGGCGCGGGATAGTTCTCCGCATGCGCGCCAGCCGGTTGCTCTCCGCCCTCCTGCTGCTCTCGGCGCGGGGCCGGCTCACCGCCCGGCAGCTCGCGGACGAGCTCGAGGTGTCGGTGCGTACCGTCTATCGGGACATGGCCGCGCTGCACGCCGCCGGCATCCCGCTGTACGGCGACGCCGGGCCGGCCGGCGGCTACCAGCTGCTGGCCGGCTATCGCACCCGGCTCACCGGGCTGACCGCGGGCGAGGCCGAGGCGCTGTTCCTGACCGGGCTGCCCGGCCCGGCGGCCGAGCTGGGCCTGGGCGCGGTGGCCGCGGCCGCGCAGCTCAAGCTGCAGGCGGCGCTGCCGGCCGAGCTGCGCCGGCGGGCGGCCGGGTTGTTCGAGCGGTTCCACCTCGACGCGCCGGGGTGGTATTCCGACGGTGACCGGTCCGCCTTCCTGGCGCCGGTGGCCGCGGCCGTCTGGGAGCAGCGGGTGCTGCGGATCCGGTACCGCCGCTGGCGGGCGCCGACGGACGTCGAGCGCACGATCGAGCCGTACGGGATCGTCCTGAAGGCCGGCCGGTGGTATCTGGTGGCGGCGGCCGCCCGCGCGGGCGCTGCGGGGCCCGACGGCGACGAGGCCGCCCGGACGTACCGGGTGAACCAGATTCTCGACCTCACGGTGCTCGACGAGCGCTTCGAACGACCGGACTTCGACCTGGCCGGCTACTGGGCCGGGCACGTGGCGCGGTTCCGGGCCGGCCTCTACCGGGACGAGGCGGTGATCCGGTTGTCGCCGGCGGGCCGGCGGCGGTTGACCGAGCTGATGAGCGCGGACGTGTGCGCCGCGGTGACCCGCACCGGCGGTCCACCGGACCCGGACGGCTGGATCACCGCCACCGTGCCCATCGAGTCCCGGATCCATGCCGAGACCGAGTTTCTCAAGCTCGGCGCCGAGGTCGAGGTGCTCGGCCCGGCCGATCTGCGGGACCGGCTGGCGGCCACGGCCCGCGCGCTGGCCGCCCGCTATGGCTGAGCTCGACCGCCGGTGCCGCTGAGCTCGACCGCCGGTGCCGCTGAACTCGGCGGCCCCGTCCCCGCGCTGCGCGCACCGGTCAGCAGGTGCCGAAGCCGTCTTCGAACATCCGCTGCGCGTAGTCGGCGTACCCCACCACGGTCTTGCGGACCGTCCGGCCGTCGTGCAGGAACAGGTAGGCCCGGTCGCCGCGGCGCACCAGCAGACCATCCATCCGGTACGTCCCGGGCGGCGCGGTCAGCGCGCGGGCCTGCGGGTACGCGGCCCGGGCCGCATCCAGCGGCGTCCCGGCGCGGATACCCTCGGGCGTGCTGGTCCGGTCGCCGGCCCAGAGCAGCACGAGCCGGTCGTGGGCGAACACCGGGTCCGCCGTGGGCTCGCCGGCCAGTCGCGGCCCGCACGGGGCGTTCTCCTCATCGAGTACGCCCCGCCGGGACAGCTCCCGTTCGCTGCTGCCGAGGGCGACGTCCGGCAGCCCGGCCAGGCTCACCACCCCGGTGGCCGCGGCCGTTCCCGGTCCGCCGGTGGTCGAGGTCGGGCCGGCGGTGGCCGCTCGGCCGGCTCGATCCGGCCCGCCGTTCGGACCGGATCTCCCGGTCGGCCCGCTGCCGGACAGCATGGCAGCGGAGATCATCATGGCGACGAGCGCCATTTTGCGCAATTTCATGTGAATTCCCCCCGGTGCCCAACGTGCGGAATCCCGGAAGGTTGCTGCGAACTGGTGTGGCAACTGAACGCCAGGGGCGGCTCAGGCGTTCCCGTACAGCATCGGCGGGTCGACCAGCAGCACGTCGCCGGCCGTCTCGGCCGCCCCCCGCAGCCGATCGTTGAACCCGCTTCCGCTGAAGCAGAGCAATTTCGTGTGGCTGGTGTCGTACCGGCCGGCCCGGCCGATCAGCTCGCGTACCAGGCGAAGCCGCTCGAGATGGCCGAGGCCCATCATGTCGTTCCACTTGGCCTCGCCGATGGCCAGCAGCGGCGGCCGACCGTCGTCGGCGATCCCGACCGCGGCCACATCGACCTCGTACCCCATCCGTTCCTGGGGGTCGCGCACCACGCCGTGGCCGACCCGGGCCGGAAGGCCGCCGAGCAGTTCGGGATCGGCGTGCCGCAGCGTCCAGTCGCGGCAGACCTGCTCGAAATGCGGGCCCAGGACGTTGCTGACGAACCGGCGACCGCTCGCCCGCCACACTCGCGCCGCGGACCCGGGACGCTCCAGCTGATCCCAGACCGGGCGCATCACGGCGTGATAGAAGCGGATCAGCGGCTCGGCGATCCGATAGGTGGGCCGATTGTCCCGGAAAAGGTCCGCGTCGCGGTGCAGGAGCCCGGCGTCCTCCAGGACGGTGATTGGATGGGCTATGTCGGTGGCCCGGCGTTCGAGATAGCCGGCCATCCCGCCGCGGGTGGCGTTCCCGTCGGCGACGGCCGCGAGCACCGAGAGGTAGAGCGCTGTGTCCCGCAGGTCGGGTTCCTCGGCGAGGAGGTACCGGGCCTCCCGGAAGAGCGGCGTCTCCGGGTTGAGGACGGTACGCTCGACCCAGTCGTCGAAGTCCTCCGGACCGGCCGGGGTGTCCCCGCGAGCGAACTCCCGGCGGTACGCCGGGGTGCCGCCGACCACGGCGTTGACCTGGAGGGCGAGCCGGGGATCGGCGAGGTCCCAGAACTCGGCCGCGAGCCGGTAGTCGAGGGTGGGCACCACCAGTTCCAGCCCGGCCCGGCCGCGCAGCGGGGCGTTGCCGGCAAGGATCCGCCCCATGAACGACATGGCCGACCCGCACAGCAGCAGCCGGGTGCGGGAGCCGGTGCGCTCCCCGCGGAGTGTGCGGAGGGCCTCCTGAATGATCGACGGCAGCTCGGGATTTGCCTTGGCCAGGTAGGGAAATTCGTCGATGACCACCGGGGTCGGGCGGTCGGCGCCGAGCGCGAGGAGCGCATCGACCGCCTCCGCCCAGTCGGCGAAGTGGTACGGGCTGGGCGGTCGACGATGGGCGGTCAGTGCCGCGCCGAGCCGGCGCAGCGATTCGGCGTCGGTGGCCTCGGTAGCCCCGAAGTAGAAGCCGCCGGCGGCGCGGCAGGCGGCGTCCAGCAGGAAGGTCTTGCCCTGCCGCCGCCGTCCCGAGACCACCCCGAGGGTGGCTCCCGGCTGCTCATCGGTGATGAACCGGCTCAGGGCCGACCACTCGTGGTCCCGGTCGAACATCTCGACGGGCTTCCGCACGACCGCCTCCGCATTTAGGGGAAATACGCTTTAGTAAACTGTACCCCTATATTATGCGTGCCCCGACGCGCTCACGACGTACCCGCGGCCGGGCCCGACCGTGGAAACGAACGAAGGGCCGGTCCCCGGGTGGGGCCGGCCCTCGCGATCGAGCTGGCGGAGGATACGAGATTCGAACTCGTGAGGGTGTGAACCCAACACGCTTTCCAAGCGTGCGCCCTAGGCCTCTAGGCGAATCCTCCGTCGCACAGGATACAGGTCCGCCGTGCCCGCACCACCGCGCCTCCTGCTGAGATCCACTGGGCTTGTGGGTACACTGGGCGTACCCCCCGTGCGGCGCGTACCCCGTGAACCTCCCCAGGGCCGGAAGGCAGCAAGGATAAGCGGGCTCTGGCGGGTGCACGGGGGGCCTTTCTGTGTCCGGAGCCCGGTTGGCGTGACATCGGCCGTACGGCGCGCCGGAGGGTGGTCACCCGGGCCGGTGCGGCGCAGAATGGCCCGGTCGAGAGGAGGCGGCAGTGGCGCTGGCGCTCTACCGCAAGTACCGACCGCGCACGTTCGCCGAGTTCATCGGCCAGGAGCACGTCACCGAGCCGCTGTCGGCCGCGTTGCGCAGCGGCCGGCTGCACCACGCGTACCTCTTCTCCGGGCCGCGCGGCTGCGGCAAGACCTCCAGCGCCCGCATCCTGGCCCGGTCGCTCAACTGTGAGCAGGGTCCCACCCCCGAGCCGTGCGGAGTCTGCGAGTCCTGCCGCTCGCTGGCCAACGACGGCGCCGGTTCGATCGACGTGATCGAGATCGACGCGGCCAGCCACGGCGGCGTGGACGACGCCCGGGAACTGCGCGAGCGGGCCTTCTTCGCCCCGGCCAGCAGCCGGTTCAAGATCTATATCATCGACGAGGCGCACATGGTCTCGTCGGCCGGCTTCAACGCGCTGCTCAAGCTGGTCGAGGAACCGCCGGATTACGTCAAGTTCATCTTCGCGACCACCGAGCCGGAGAAGGTCCTCGGCACCATCAGGTCGCGGACCCACCACTACCCGTTCCGGCTGTTCCCGCCGAAGGTGGTCCGCCCCTATCTGGAGCAGCTGTGCCAGGCGGAGGGCGTCACCGTCGAGCCGGCGGTCTTTCCGCTGGTGGTGCGCGCCGGTGGCGGCAGCATGCGGGACAGCCTCTCCGTGCTCGACCAGCTCATCGGCGGAGCCGGCGCGGAGGGGGTGAGCTACGCCCGGGCGGCCGCGCTCCTCGGGGTCACCGACTCGGCGCTGATCGACGAGATGTGCGACGCGTTGGCCGCCGGCGACGGCGCGGCCGCGTACGCGGCCATCGACCGGATCGTCGAGGCCGGGCACGACCCGCGACGGTTCGCCGCCGACCTGCTGGAGCGGCTGCGGGACCTGATCGTCCTGCAGCAGGTGCCGGACGCGGCCGCCAAGGGGCTGATCGACGGGCCGGCCGACCAGCTCGAGCGGATGGCCGCGCAGGCGCAGCGGCTCGGGCCCGGCACCCTGTCCCGGTGCGCCGACATCGTGCACAACGGTCTGGTGGACATGCGTGGCACCACCGCGCCCCGGCTGCTGCTGGAGCTGATCTGCGCCCGGATGCTGCTGCCCGGCGCCGACGACTCGACAGCCGGCCTGTTGCAGCGGCTGGAGCGGATGGAACGCCGGCTCACGCTGGCCGGTCCGGCGCCGGAGCCCGCCGCCGGGCCGCCCCGCCCGGCCACCGCGCCGGAGGTGCCCGCCGCGGATCGACCCGCCGCGGATCGGCCCAGCGCGGATCGGCTCGGCGAGGTGGCCGCGCCGCCGGCGCCCACCGCGGACGGGTCCCGGTCGGTCGCGCCGGCGCCGCCCGTACCACCGGCCGCCGGCGCCGACCCGACCCCGGCGGCTCCCGAGCCGGTACGCGCCGCCGCGGCTGCGCCGCCGGCGCAGCCGGGACCCCCGGCGTCGGCCCGGCCGGTGTCGCCGGCCGCCGTGATGCCCGATCCGGCCACCCCGGACCCGATCGCCGAGCCGGCGGGTTCCGGCGGGCTGGACGCGGCCGCGGTACGCCGGGTCTGGACCGAAGTGGTCGCGATGGTCAATCGCAGCAACAAGCGGATCGCCGCGCTCGTTCGGGACGCCACCGTGCGCGACCTGGACGGCGAGACCGTGGTGCTGACCTTCCGCTACCCGGTGCACGCCCAGATGGTGGCGGGCCAGGCCGAGGTGCTGGCCGACGCCCTGTACGAGCAGCTCGGCGGCCGTTGGCAGGTGCGCTGCGAGGTGGCCGGCGACCAGCGCTCGACGCCGCCCCGGACGCCCGCGCCCACCGCCGGCTCGCGGTCCGACGCCGCGCCGCGGCCCGACGCCGCGCCCACCGCCGGGCCCCGGGCCGACGCCAACGGCGGGCGGTCCGGGCAGGACGATGCGGCGGCGGTCCGGTCCGAGCCGGCGAACGGGCGGACCCCGGCCGGGGCGGCCCGGCCGCGCGCGGCCGGCGGCGGTGGCCCAGCCCCGGCGCCGCCGGCGGCCGCCGAGGAGGACGACTGGCCCACCCCAGCCCGGCCCGGCGGTACGGCCGCCGGAGAAGCAGCCCGGGGTGCCGCCGGACCAGACGGTGCGGCCGGCGGCGACGCGGCCCCGGCCGGCGCCGAGCCGGCCGCGGACGACTGGCCCGCCCCGGCTCGTCCGGGTGGCGGTGGCGAACCGGCATCGCCGGCGCCGGACGGCCCGGGGACCGTTGCGGCGGCGGGCGCGCCCGTGGAGCGTACCGGCGGGGGGATCTCGGTGGCTCGCGCGGCGGCCGCCGGCTCGCGCGGCGCGGACGTGGCCCGGCCGACGGCGCCCGGCGGTGACCTGGCCCGGCCGACGGCG
This sequence comes from Plantactinospora siamensis, assembly GCF_042434095.1. Classification (NCBI taxonomy): domain Bacteria; kingdom Bacillati; phylum Actinomycetota; class Actinomycetes; order Micromonosporales; family Micromonosporaceae; genus Plantactinospora; species Plantactinospora siamensis. The sequence goes on along the minus strand of NZ_JBHLUE010000032.1, from coordinate 121,325 downwards.
GCCGGCGCGGCCGCCACGCGGCCGGTGAGCGGCGGACGCGCGGCGCCCGGCGCTGCCGACCGACCGGTCAGCGGAGGCCTCGCGGCGGCCCGTGCGGCGGCCGCCGGGCGTGGCCCCCGGCCGGCGGGCCGGGGGGCCGGACGCGCGGCCCCGACGGCCGTGGCCGAGCAGGAGTGGGCCGGCGAACCGCCGTACGATCCCGAGTACGACGGACCGCCCCGGGCTGGCGGCGGCTACGTCGGGTTCGATCCGGGGGATGAGCCGCTGGACGAGGTGGTCGACGAGCAGACCGCCCGGCAGACCAGCGAGCAGCAGGCCGTGCAGCTGTTGCAGCAGGCGTTCTCCGCCGAGCGGATCGGCGAGGTCGAGGCGCGCTGACGGATGGCGGCCGTGCCGGGCGGCGCGGTGCGCGGCCGGTGCCGGGCTGGCGCGAGGGCCGGCGGGGCCGGCCTGAGCCGTACCCGTCGGTGCGGACCGTTAGGCTGGTCGGCGGCCGAGCGACCCCCGCGAGAAGGAGCCCGACGTGCGCCCCGGTGGACAGCCCAATATGCAGCAGATGTTGAAGCAGGCCCAGAAGATGCAGCAGCAGATCGCCGCCGCGCAGGCCGAGCTCGCCGAGGCCGAGCTGACCGGTACGGCCGGGGGCGGGCTGGTCACCGTCACCATGGCGGGCTCGGGCGAGGTCAAGTCCGTCAAGATCGATCCGAAGGCGGTCGACCCGGAGGACGTGGAGACGCTGGAGGACCTGGTGGTGGCCGCGGTGCACAACGCCACCGAGGCGGTGCGCGAGCTGACCGAGCAGAAGATGGGCCCGGTGGCCGGCGGCATGGGCGGCCTCGGCCTGCCCGGTTTCTGAGCCGCCGTGTACGAGGGAGCGATCCAGGACCTGATCGACGAGCTGGGCCGGCTGCCCGGCGTGGGGCCCAAGAGCGCCCAGCGGATCGCCTTCCACATCCTCTCGGCCGACCCGGCCGACGTGACCCGGTTGGCCACCGCGCTGCGCAAGGTCAAGGAGCTGGTGCGGTTCTGCACCACCTGCTTCAACGTCTCCGAGGCCGACCAGTGCCGGATCTGCCGGGACCCGCGCCGCACCAATGAGGTGCTGTGCGTGGTGGAGGAGCCCAAGGACGTGGTGGCGATCGAGCGGACCGGTGAGTTCCGCGGTCGCTATCACGTGCTCGGCGGGGCCATCAATCCGCTGGAGGGCATCGGCCCGGACAATCTGCGCATCCGGGAGCTGCTGGTGCGGCTGGGCTCCGGCGAGGTCAGGGAACTCATCCTGGCCACCGACCCGAACACCGAGGGCGAGGCCACGGCCACCTACCTGGCCCTGATGGTCAAGCCGATGGGCATCGCGGTCACCCGGCTGGCGAGCGGGCTGCCGGTCGGCGGCGATCTGGAGTACGCCGACGAGATCACCCTGGGCCGGGCCTTCGAGGGCCGCCGCGCGGTCTGATCCACGGGGTTCCGGTACGGCGTCGCGGTGTGACAGGTGTGGTCGGCGGGCGACCGATTGTCGTTATACCTTCGTTATCCGGCCTACCGGACATATGCCGCGTCGCGTACCAAAGATCATCGCTAGATGTCGGCTTGGTAGAGATTCACCTTGCGCAGTTCCGTTCTTGGCGTGACGGCCGTTACGGTGCCGCTCACGGACCGAGCCAGAGCCGGCGACGGTCATGCGCAGGATGAGGTGAGAGATGCAGGCGAGTAGGCTCAAGGCGGCTGTCGCCGTTGCGGCCGTTGCCGCGCTGGCAGCCGGCGCGGCCGGGTGCGCGAAGAGCGATCGGGACAGCGGGGGCGGCTCGGCCAAGACCGGCGGCACGTTCGTCTTCGCCGGTGCGGGCGACCCGAAGAACTTCGACCCGATCTTCAACGACGACGGCGAGTCGTTCCGCCCCATCCGCCAGATGTACGAAACCTTGGTCACCACCAAGCCCGGCACGGCCGACCTGGTGGGTGGCCTCGCCGAGAGCTGGGAGCACGACCCCGCCGGCAAGGTGTGGACGTTCAAGCTCCGCAAGGGCGTCAAGTTCCAGGATGGTACGGCGTTCAACGCGGCCGCGGTCTGCTTCAACTTCGACCGCTGGTACAACATGAAGGGCGCCGCGGCCCAGAGCAACATGCTCTACTACATCGACGTCTTCGGCGGGTTCGCCAAGAACGAGGCCGACGGCCTGGGCAAGCCGATCTACAACAAGTGCGAGGCCAAGGACGACAGCACCGCGGTCCTCACCCTCAACCAGTACAAGGGCGCCTTCCCGGGTGCGTTCGCGCTCACCTCGCTCTCCATCGCCAGCCCGGACGCGCTGAAGAAGTACGACGCCGACACGGTCAAGCAGAGCGGCGACTCCTTCTCGTACAGCGCCTTCGCCACCGAGCACCCGACCGGCACCGGCCCGTTCACGTTCGGCGGCTGGGACAAGGCCAAGAACGAGATCACCCTGAACCGCAACGCGGACTACTGGGGCGAGAAGGCCAAGGTCGACAAGGTCGTCATCAAGATCATTGGTGACGAGAGCACCCGGAAGCAGGAGCTGCGCGCCGGCACGGTGCAGGGCATCGACTTCCCCGCCCCGGCCGACAGCAAGGCGCTGGCCAGCGAGGGCTTCCAGGTTCTGCCGCGGCCGGCCTTCAACATCCTCTACCTGGGCTTCAACCAGAAGAACCCGAAGCTGCAGGACCTGCGGGTCCGGCAGGCCATCGCGTACGCGTTGAACCGGGAACAGCTGGTGCAGACCAAGGCGCCCAGCGGCGCCAAGGTGGCCGACGAGTTCATGCCGGACACCGTGCTGGGCTACGCGCCGGACGTGCAGAAGTACGAGTACAACCCGGACAAGGCCAAGCAGCTGCTGGCCCAGGCGGGCGCCAGCAACCTGACGCTGAAGTTCTACTACCCGACGGACGTCACCCGGCCGTACATGCCGAACCCGCAGGAGATCTTCACGGTTCTCGCGAACGACCTGCAGGCCGTCGGCATCAAGGTGCAGGGCGTCCCGCGGCCGTGGAACGGCGGCTACAAGGACGACGTGCAGACGTTCGGCAAGCAGGACATCCACATCCTGGGCTGGACCGGTGACTACAACGACCCGGGCAATTTCGTGGGCACCTTCTTCGGGCGCGCCAAGAACGAGTTCGGTGACCAGCGCCTGACCGACATGTTCAGCGCCATCAGCGCGGCCGACGCAAAGGTCGACGAGAACGAGAAGAAGGCCGCGTACGAGCAGGTCAACCGCGATCTCGCCACCAAGTGGCTGCCGGCCGTGCCGCTGTGGCACGCGCCGCCCTCGATCGTGTTCGCCAAGGGCGTGTCGGGCGTTACGCCCAGCCCGCTCACCGACGAGCGGTTCGTGGGCGTCACCGTCTCGAACGGCTGACCGGCGCTCAGCGTCCTGCGGCAGCGGCCCGGACCGGGGCAGCAGTCCCGGTCCGGGCCGCACCCGTGAAACAAGCGGCCCGACTCGAAGGCTCGAAGGGCAGAGAACATGCTGCGAGTGATAATCCGCCGCCTGCTCCAGATGGCGGTGACCCTGATCGTGCTGTCGGCACTGATCTTCATCTGGCTGCGCAACCTGCCCGGTGGCCCGGTCGACGCGCTGCTCGGCGAGCGGGCCACACCCGCCACCCGGGCGCTGCTCACCAAGGCGCTCGGCTATGACCAACCGATCTGGGTGCAGTACGGCAAGTTCATGCAGCGCACCCTCTCCGGCGACTTCGGCAATTCGATCCGGACCGGAGACGCGGTCAGCGCGGTGATCGCCCGCGCCTTCCCGGCCACCATCGAGCTCTCGGTCGCCGCGCTCATCATCGCGGTCGCGCTCGGCATACCGCTCGGATACCTGGCCGCCCGGTACCGCGGCCGGCTGCTCGACAACCTCACCGTCGGCGCCACCCTGCTGGGCATCTCGATCCCCATCTTCTTCCTGGGCTATCTGCTCAAGGACGTCTTCACCCAGAACATCCACTGGTTCCCGCCGTCCGGGCGGATCAGCACGGGTGTCGACAACACCGACGTCACCGGCTTCTTCGTGCTGGACGGGCTGCTGACCCGGGAGTTCGACGCCAGCGCCGACGCCCTCTGGCACCTGGTGCTGCCGGCCATCACGCTGGCCACCATCCCGCTCGCGGTGATCGTGCGGATCACCCGGGCCAGCGTCCTCGACGTGCTGAACGAGGACTACGTGCGCACCGCCGAGGCCAAGGGCCTGCGGCAGAAGACGATCCGCGGCCGGCACGTGCTGCGGAACGCCCTGCTGCCGGTGGTCACCACCATCGGCCTGCAGACCGGCGCGCTGCTCGCCGGCGCGGTGCTCACCGAGCGCGTCTACAACTGGGGCGGGCTCGGCACGTTGATCAACCAGTCGATCACCGGCAGCCGGGACTATCCCGTGTTGCAGGCGCTGATCATGCTCGCGGCGCTGGTCTTCGTCGTGGTCAACCTGGCCGTCGACCTGTCGTACGCGATCATCGACCCCCGGGTGCGGGTCCGATGAGCGGCCGGAACCTGAGCGAGGAGCGGGCATGAGCGAGCGGAGTGAGCGAATCATCGGGCTCAGTGCGGTGGAGCCTCATGACCGGTCCGAGCGGAGCGAGGAGCGGGCATGAGCGAGCGGAGTATCGGGCTGCTGGGCGACCGGAAGCGGGCCCGGCTGGAGGAACTGGCCCAGGCGACCGCCGACAAGGGCGGGGTGAGCCTGCTCCGCGACGCGTTCCAGCGGTTGCGCCGGAACCCGGTGGCGATCATCGGCGCGGCCATCGTGCTGCTGCTGATCCTCGTCGCGATCTTCGCCCCGCTGATCGCCCAGCACGACCCCACCACCCGGTTCCCCGAGCTGACCAAGGACCTGCGGGTGGACAGCATCCCGGGCGCCCGGTCGGGCTTCCTGCTCGGCTCGGACCCGCTGGGCCGGGACTTCGCCTCCCGGCTCATCTACGGCTCGCGGCAGACCCTCTTCGTGGGGGTGCTGGCCACCCTGATCGGCCTGGCCCTCGGCGTGCTCATCGGCGCGATCTCCGGCGCGTTCGGCGGCTGGGTCGACGTGGTCCTCATGCGGCTCACCGACGTGATGCTGGCGCTGCCCAGCCTGCTGCTGGCGATCACCCTGGTGGCCATGGCGAGCAAGTCGAGCCAGTGGACGGTCATCTTCGCGGTGGCCATCGTCAACGTACCGATCTTCGCCCGGCTGTTGCGCGGCTCCATGCTGGCCCAGCGGGAGAGCGACCACGTGCTGGCGGCCCGATCGCTCGGGGTGCGGCAGCGCAACATCGTGCTCCGGCACATGCTGCCGAACGCGATGACCGCGGTGATCGTCCAGGCCACCCTGACCTTCTCGGTGGCCATCCTGGACGCCGCGGCGCTGTCCTTCCTCGGCCTCGGCGACCCGGACATCAACCGGGCCGAGTGGGGCCTGATGCTCGGCGTCGACGGCCAGCGCTACTTCGACGTACGGCCCGAACTGGCCTACTACCCGGCGCTGGCCATCATCATCGTGGCGCTCGGCTTCACCCTGCTCGGTGAGGCCATGCGGGAAGCCATCGACCCCAAGAACCGGCGGTGATCACGATGATCGTTGTCCGGGACAGGCACCAGGGAGGATCACGATGACCCTGCTCGACGTACGGGATCTGAGCGTGGTCTTCGGCCGCCGGGGCGAGCGGCCCTTCACGGCCGTGGACAAGGTGAGCTTCACCGTCGAGCCCGGCCAGACCGTGGGCCTGGTCGGTGAGTCCGGCTGCGGCAAGAGCGTGACCAGCCTGGCCATCATGGGCCTGCTGCCCAAGCGCGGCAACAAGGTGGGCGGCGAGGTGTTGTTCGAGGGCACCGACCTGCTTCGGCTGCGCCCGGACGACCTGCGGGACCGGCGCGGCAAGGAGATCGGCATGATCTTCCAGGACCCGCTGTCCTCGCTCAACCCGGTCGTGCCGATCGGCCGCCAGGTGGCCGAGGTGCTCGAGCGGCACCAGGGCCGGGACCGCCGGCAGGCGTTGCGGGAGTCCCGGGACCTGCTCGACGCCGTCGGCATCCCGGACCCGGACCGCCGGCTCTCGGAGTATCCGCACCAGATCTCCGGCGGCATGCGCCAGCGCGCCCTCATCGCCATCGCGCTGGCCTGCAAGCCGCGGCTGCTGATCGCCGACGAGCCCACCACGGCGCTGGACGTGACGATCCAGGCGCAGATCCTCACCCTGCTCAAGGAGCTGGTGGACGACACCGGCACGGCGCTCATCATGATCACCCACGACCTCGGCGTGGTGGCCGGGCTCTGCGACACGGTCAACGTGCTGTACGGCGGCAAGGTGGTCGAGACCGCCGAGCGGCACCAGCTGTTCGCCCAGCCCCGGCACCCCTACACGTACGGGCTGCTGAGCTCGGTGCCCCGGCTCGACTCGGTGCGCGGGGAGCGGCTGCACGCCATCCCCGGCTCGGTCTCCGACAACATCCCCTGGTCCGAGGGGTGCGCCTTCGCGCCCCGCTGCGAGCGCGTGGTGGACGCCTGTGTGGGCGCCACCCCGCCGCTCGAGCCCACCGCGCGCGGCGGCCGGCTGCGCTGCAACAACCCCGTCCCCCAGGAGGTGGCGGTCCGATGAGCGCCGAGCCCAACGAGCAGCGCGACACCCCGATCGAGCGGGCGGGCGTACCGGAGCGGGAGCCGGACGGCATCGACGGCGCGGGCGGGGCGGGCGTACCGGATCCGGCGCCGGAGGCCGCTGGCGGCGCCGGGCGGGCCGCCGCGGACCCGGCGGCCACCGGCGACCCTGCGGCCGCCGCGGACCCTGCGGCCGCCGCGGACCCGGCGGCCACCGGCGGCGCCGGCCGGGTGCCGGCGCAGCCGTCCGCGGAGGCCGCGCCGGACGCTACGCTCGCCGCCGCGCCGGAGCCCGGTGCCCGAGAGGCCGGCACGCCGGAGGTCAGCGCGCGGGAGGCCGGTACGCCGGAGGCTGGCGGGGTGGACGGCGAGCCGCCGTTGCTCGAGCTGCGCGACCTCAAGGTGCACTTCCCGATCAAGAGCGGGCTGCTCTTCGACCGCACCGTCGGGTACGTCTACGCGGTGGACGGCGTCTCGCTGTCCATTCGCAAGGGTGAGACGTACGGCCTGGTGGGCGAGTCGGGTTGCGGGAAGTCGACCCTCGGCCGGGGCCTGCTCCGGCTGGTGGAGCCGACCGACGGTGAGATCGTCTTCGCCGGGACCGATCTGCGGGCGCTGAGCGGGGAGACGATGCGCCGGACCCGCCGGCGGATCCAGATGATCTTCCAGGACCCGATGTCCAGCCTGGACCCGCGGCAGTCGGTGGAGTCGCTGCTGGTGGAGGGGCTGAAGGCGCACGGGCTGGCGAAGGACAAGGCGGCCGTCGACAAGCGGCTGCGGGAGACGCTGGCCGCCGTGGGCCTGCCGGCGTCGGCGCTGAGCCGGTATCCGCACGAGTTCTCCGGCGGGCAGCGGCAGCGGATCGGCATCGCCCGGGCCCTGGTGCTGGACCCCGACCTGATCGTGGCCGACGAGCCGGTGTCCGCGCTCGACGTGTCGATCCAGGCTCAGGTGCTCAACCTGCTGGAGGAGCTTCAGAATCGGCTCGGCCTCACCTACCTGATCATCGCGCACGATCTCGCCGTGGTCCGGCACATCGCAGACACCGTAGGGGTGATGTACCTGGGCGGCCTGGTCGAGGAGGCCGGCAGCGAGGAGCTGTACCGCACGCCGCTGCACCCGTACACCCGGGCGCTCATGTCGGCGGTGCCGGTGCCGGACCCGACCGTGGAGGACCGGCGGGAGCGGATCCTGCTCGCCGGTGACCTGCCGTCGCCGGCCAACCCGCCGTCGGGCTGCCGGTTCCACACCCGCTGCCCGTGGGCCCAGCCGACCCGCTGCCGCGACGAGCGGCCGGCGTTGCGCGAGGTCGCCGGAGGCCACCGGGTGGCGTGCCACTTCGCCGAGGAGATCGAGGAGGGCCGGATCCGGCCGCACGAGGTGAAGGCCGAGCTGACCAGGCCGACCGACACCGAGTCCCCGGGCGACCCCGGCGAACTCATCCCCACCCCCTGAGGGGTAAGGAAGGGCCCCTTCTTATCGCTTTTTGTATAGGAAGGGGCCCTTCCTAACGCCTGGCGGGCGGTCAGCCCTCGGGGCGGTTGGTCAGGGCCACGGCGATGGCGTGGACGGCATCCAGGCCGGCCGGGTCGGCCAGCGGGGCATGGGCGCCGGTCACCGCGTACCACTCGTCGGCGTCCTTGTACTGCACGCGTACCGTCACCGCGCCGTCGGCGTACTCGGTCTGCAGGGTGAGCGGCCCGGTGACCACGCCGGCCTCGTCGGTCATCACTCCGCCCGGACCGGGCGTGACGTCGGTGGTCCGGGACGTGCCGGCGGCCGGCGCCGCCGGAGCGGCGGCGCTCGGCCCGGCGGTGCTCGGGTGGGCGGCGGTCGGGTCGGCGGCGGTCGGCCCGGCGGAGGCCGCGGCGGTCTTCCCGGCGGTGTCGTCGGCGCCGCCGGTGGCGGCGGGGCCGGCGGCCTTGCCGGCCGCGGCGGTCGGCCCGGCGGTGCTCGGGTCGGCGGTGCTCTTGTCGGCCATCAGCAGGTCCTCAGCATGTCGGTCAACGCGGCCTTCTCGGCGGAGGTCACCGTCAATTTCCAGTAACTCTTCACCGTGATCCAATCCTGCGCGTAGCGGCACCAGTAGTCCCGGTTCGGAGGCTTCCACTGGGACGGGTCCTGGTCTCCCTTTGCCCGGTTGCTGGTCAGCGAAACCGCCGCCAGCTGCGGCCGGGTCAGGTCGTTGGCGAAGTCGCCGCGCTTGTCGTCGGTCCAGCTCACCGCGCCGGAACGCCACGCGTTGGCCAGCGGCACCATGTGATCGATGTCCATGTCCTTCGGGTCGCTGAAGCTACGACCGTCGTACGGGCTGGTCCACCGGCCACCCACCACATTGCAGCCGGACAGCTTGACCTCCTTGCCGTCCCGCTTGAGGACGCTGTCCCGCACATCGCAGTTGCGGCCGGTCGAGCGCCAGTGCGGGAATCTGTCCCGGCTGTAACCGCGCATCGATCCGCTGCTGGCCACGGTGAGCCGGCTCAGCTGCTTGGCGGCATCGCCGCCGCCACCGGCGCCGGAGGCGGGCGCGGACGGACTGTCGGGCAGGGTGACCGGGCCGCAACCGGCGCCGGCGAGGGCGAGCATCGCGACGAGCGCGAGCCGCGCGGTTCGGGTCTTCAGGGTACGAATGGACACCTCCCAAGCTTGCGGCCTTTACGCCCCGAACGCAGCATCGGCGCGTCGTTCGGGATTTTCGTGGTAATCACCACGTCGAGGGGGCAGATTGGTGACCATGAGCCGGATCGCGCCGCCGCTACGCCTGGGGACCGCCGCCGGTCGCGGCACGCTGCTTGCCGCGATCCTCGCCTCGGGCATGGTCTTCCTGGACGGGACCGTGGTCAACGTGGCGCTGCCACACCTCGGCCGGGACCTGAACGCGGCGGTCGGCGGTTTGCAGTGGACGGTCAACGGCTACCTGCTGATGCTGGCTGCGTTCGTGCTGCTCGGTGGCGCGCTCGGGGACCGGCTCGGGCGGCGGCGGATCTTCCTGGCCGGGGTGGTCTGGTTCACAGCCGCCTCGATGCTGTGCGGGTTCGCCCAAAGCATCGAGTGGCTGGTCGCGGCCCGGGTGCTGCAGGGCGTCGGCGGCGCGCTGCTCACCCCGGGATCGCTGGCGTTGCTGCAGGGCAGCTTCCATCCGGACGAGCGGGGTCGGGCCATCGGCGCCTGGTCGGGCCTGGCCGGAGTGTCCACAGCGCTCGGGCCGTTCGTCGGCGGCTGGCTGATCGACTCGCTCTCCTGGCGGTGGATCTTCTTCATCAACCTGCCGCTGGCCGTCGGGGTCGTCCTCGCGGCGCTGCGCTGGGTGCCGGAGAGCCGGGACGAGTCGCTGAGCCGTACCGCCGGAGCCCGGTCATCCGACGCGGCCGCGGCGCGCGATGCGGCTGGGGCGCGCGACGCGGCCGGGGCGCGCGATGCGGCTGGGGCGCGCGACGCCGCCGGGGCGCGCGACGCGGCCGGGGCCGGGGCGACGGCCGGCGGCGGGTCGCCCGACGCGGCCCGGAGGTCGCACTTCGACGTGCTGGGCGCGCTGCTCGGCGCCCTGGCGCTGGCCGGCGTCACGTACGCGTTGATCGACGCCCCCAAGAGCGGTTTCGCCTCCCTGCCCGTGCTCGGCGCCGCGATCGTGGGCGTGGCGGCGGGCGTGGCGTTCGTCCTCGTCGAGCACCGGCGGGGAGACCGGGCCATGCTCCCGTTGCGGCTGTTCGGTAGCCGGCTGTTCGCCGTGCTCAACATCTACACCGTGGCCGTGTACGCGGCGCTCAGCGGGCTGACGTTCTTCCTCGCGGTGTTCCTGCAGAACGTGGTGGGCTACTCCGCGTTGCTCACCGGCGTGGCGACCCTGCCGCTCACCATCCTGCTGCTGCTCGGCTCCGCCCGGGCCGGGGCGCTGGCGGCCCGGATCGGTCCGCGGCTGCCGCTCACCGTCGGGCCGCTGCTGGCCGGCACCGGCTTCCTGCTGCTGCGCGGGATCCAGCCGCACGCGTCGTACTGGACCGAGGTGCTGCCGGGGGTGTTCCTGTTCGGTCTCGGCATGACCTTCGTGGTGGCGCCGCTCACCGCGTCCGTGCTCGGCGCGGTGGCCGACCACTACGCCGGGGTGGCCAGCGGGGTCAACAACGCGGCCTCCCGGGTGGGCGGCCTGCTGGCGATCGCCGCCCTGCCGCTGCTGGTGGGTCTGACCGGCACCGCCTACGAGCAGCCGGCGCAGCTGACCTCGGCGTTCCGCTCGGCCATGGTGTGGTCGGCCGGGCTCATGTACGCGAGCGCCATCCTGGCCGCCCTGCTCGTGCACCGGCCCGCCCGGCCGGCGCCGCCGTCCCGGCCGTGCCCGTCGCTGCCCCCGCCCATGTACCCGCCGGAGGAGCATCAGCCGGCGGGCCGCGGCTGAGCGCCGACGGGGGCGCGGCGCCTCGTCTCGCCTTGTCTCGCCTCGCCTCGCGGCGCCTCGCCTCGCCTCGCGGCGCCTCGCGGCGCCTCGCCTCGCCTCGCGGCGCCTCGCCTCGCCTCGCCCGATGGTTAAGAAGGGCCCCTTCCTATACAAAAAGCGATAAGAAGGGGCCCTTCCTTTCCGCTCAGCGGCGGGCGCGGTTGATGGCGCTGGTGATGGCGCCCATGGTGGCCGTGACGATGTTCTGGTCCAGGCCCACGCCCCAGAGCTGCCTGCCCTCCACGTCGCACTCGACGTACGCGGCGGCCTGCGCGTCGCCGCCGGCCGACATCGCGTGCTCGTGGTAGTCCAGCACCCGTACCTGGAAGTCCAGCTCGGCGATCGCGTTGACGTACGCGTCGATCGGGCCCCGACCGGTGGCGGACAGCGACCGGCGCTTCCCGCCGGCGCTCACCTCGACCTCGAGCTCCACCTTGCCGTCCACGATGTCCGTGCGGTAGCCGTGCACCACCAGGGCCGGCGCCGGCTGGTGGTCGACCAGGTAGTCGTTGGCGAAGATCTCCCACATCCGGCCGGGCTCGACCTCGCCGCCGCCGGCGTCGGTCACCCGCTGCACCACGCCGGAGAACTCGATCTGCAACCGCCGGGGCAGGTCCAGGTGGTGCTCGGTCTTCATGATGTACGCGACGCCGCCCTTGCCGGACTGCGAGTTGACCCGGATGATCGCCTCGTACGTGCGACCCAGGTCCTTCGGGTCGACCGGCAGGTAGGGCACCTCCCACGGGTGCTCGTCCACCGGCGCCCCGGCCGCGGCCGCCTCGGCGGCCAGCGCGTCCAGGCCCTTGTTGATGGCGTCCTGGTGCGAGCCGGAGAAGGCGGTGAAGACCAGGTCCCCGGCGTACGGGTGCCGCTCGTGCACCGGCAGCTGGTTGCAGTACTCCACCGCCCGCCGGATCCGGTCGATGCCGGAGAAGTCGATCTCGGGGTCGATGCCCTGGGCGAACAGGTTGAGCCCGAGGGTCACCAGGTCCACGTTGCCGGTCCGCTCTCCGTTGCCGAACAGGCAGCCCTCGACCCGGTCCGCCCCGGCCAGCAGGCCCAACTCGGCGGCCGCCACCCCGGTGCCGCGGTCGTTGTGCGGGTGCAGGCTGAGCACCAGGCTCTGCCGCCGGGGCAGGTTGCGGTCCATCCACTCGATCGAGTCGGCGTACACGTTCGGGGTGGCCATCTCGACGGTGGCCGGCAGGTTCACGATCAGCGGCCGGTCCGGCGTGGGGTCGATCACCTCGGTCACCGCCGCGCAGATCTCCAGCGCGTACTCCAGTTCGGTCCCCGTGTACGACTCGGGCGAATACTCGTAGAAGACGTCCGTGTCCGGGGCGTGGATCTCGGCGTACTTCTGGCAGAACCGAGCGGCCGAGGTGGCGATGTCGGTGATCCCGGCCCGGTCCAGCCCGAAGACCACCCGCCGCTGGAGGATCGAGGTGGAGTTGTAGAAGTGCACGATCGCCCGGTCGGCGCCGCGAATGGACTCGAAGGTCCGGTCGATCAGGTGCTCGCGGCACTGGGTGAGGACCTGGATGGTGACGTCGTCCGGGATCATGTCCTGCTCGACCAGTTGCCGGATGAAGTCGAAGTCGGTCTGGCTGGCCGCCGGGAAGCCGACCTCGATCTCCTTGTAGCCCATCTGGACGAGCAGCTGGAACATCCGCCGCTTGCGCTCCGGTGACATGGGGTCGATCAGCGCCTGGTTGCCGTCCCGCAGGTCCACGGCGCACCACCGGGGCGCCGCCTCGATCCGCCGGGTCGGCCACCGCCGATCCGGCAGATCGGTGCGGAACTGCTGATGGTACGGCCGGTAGCGATGGAACGGCATGCTGCTGGGCCGCTGCCGGGCGATCGGATCGGTGCCTGCGGGATCGCTGCCTGCGGGATCGCTGCCTGCGGGATCGGTGCCTGCGGGATCGGTGCTCTCGGGTGCGGTTGCGGATGAGGCCATGACGGAGGCTCCCGGTTGTCATGTGACGTCGACGAAGCATGCTGCACCGGCGTCGCGTACCGAATGAACGTCAGCTGAGCGGCGACGGTGCCGAGCGGAGGGCCGGAAACGGCCCGGATGTCCCTGAGATGGCGGCGCGCGTCAAGCCCGCGACGGGGTGCCGACCCGGTGGGCCCCGTCGCGGCAGCGAAGGAGGAGCGACTGCCACATGACAGAAGCGACCTTACGGGCTGGATCGGTCCTCCGGTAGCCGGGTCCGTACTGTGGGATACCACCCCCTCGACGACCCCTCTCTCGCGCACCTCTCGCGCACCTCTCGCGTCGATCTTGCACTTTTGGCCCCGACAAAAGGTGCCTTCGGCGCAAAAGATGGGCCCAAAGTGCAAGATCGCGGCGGCCGGGGGCGGCCGGGGCGGCCCGGGGGTGGGCAGGGGGGCCGGGGGTGGGCAGGGGGCCGGGGTCAGGTCGGGAGGGTGGGGGCGGTGATCGGCAGGGGGTCGGCGGCCACGACCGGGGCCGGCAGGGTGACCGTGGCCGGGGCGGCGGCCGGGGCGCCCACCAGGCGCAGGGAGCCCAGCTTGAGCCGGGCCGCCGTGAGCGTTCCGTCCGGTTCGTAGCAGTAGATGCCCTCCGCCACCGGCGGAGCGAGCGCGGCCGAGGTCGAGTCGACCGAATAGCACGAGCCGGCGGCGCCGGGCAGCGGGCGGCTCGCCCCGACTGCCAGCGGTTCGGCCCGGTCGAGCAGCGCCTGCCGCCAGTCCGTGAAGACGTGCTCGACCTCCGGGTCGAGCGGCGCGGGCAGGACGCCGTCCGGGTCCGCCACCCGGACGCAGACGGGCGGGTCGGGCCGGCCGGCCGACTGAAGGGCGCACTGGAACAGGCCGTCGGCGGTCCGGGCGACCGAGATGTCGGCGTTTCCCGAGAGGGCGCCGCCGGCCACGTCGACCCGCCAGCCGCCGTCCGCGGCCTCCGTCACGGTCACCCAGCGGTCCGCCGCGCCGGCCGTGGCCAGCAGGTACTGGGCGGTGACCCGGCGGTCGCCGGCCGCGGCCACCCGCGCCGCGAGCTGGTCCCGGGCCTCGTCGGCCCCGGGGACGGCCGGCCGCTCCGCCGGCGTCGGCTCCGGCGGCGGGGCCGGCTGGTCGCAGCCGGCCAGCGTCAGCGTCAGCGCCGCGGCCGCTGCCGCGGTCGCCGTCGCGAGCAGGAGCGTCCGGAGCGTACGGAGCGTACGGAGGAGCGTCCGGCCGAAGCGGGCGCCGCCGCGGGGGGTGGCCGGCGGGTACGGGTTGAAGGTCCGCATCCGGCCATTCTGGTGGGAAGCGGACGAACCACCTATCGCCGGCGCTCGGACACGCCGGGGGCGAGGTGAATCCGGGTCGGCGGGCGGCCCGGATGGGGCGGACCGGGCGCGATGGATTGCCCCAGTTCGTCCGGGCTGCCGCCGCCCCTCGCGGCCGGTTCCGGGCCGCCCTCGTACCCCGGATGGTGGGATCGGCCGTCCCAGTCGTCGGAGCCGGCCGGTACCCTGAGGTGGTCTCGCTCGGCGCCGCCGGCTTCAAGTACCGGCGGCGTTGGCACGTTCGGACCTGATGGAGGAGGCTGGCCCGTCGTGGCACTCGTGGTGCAGAAGTACGGCGGTTCCTCCGTCGCCAACGCCGAGCGGATCAAGCGGGTGGCCGAGCGGATCGTCGACACCCGGAAGGCCGGCGACGACGTGGTCGTGGTGGTCTCGGCCATGGGCGACACCACCGACGAGCTGCTCGACCTCGCCAACCAGGTGAGCCCGCTCCCGCCGGGTCGGGAGCTCGACATGCTGCTCACCGCCGGCGAGCGGATCTCCATGGCGCTGCTCGCGATGGCCATCCACAACCTGGGGTACGAGGCCCGGTCGTACACCGGATCGCAGGCCGGCGTGCTGACCACCTCGACGCACGGGCGGGCCCGGATCATCGACGTGACCCCCGGCCGGCTGCGCGGCGCGCTCGACGAGGGCGCGATCGCCATCGTGGCCGGCTTCCAGGGCGTCTCCCAGGACACCAAGGACATCACCACGCTGGGCCGCGGCGGGTCGGACACCACCGCGGTGGCCCTGGCGGCCGCGCTCGGGGCCGACGTCTGCGAGATCTACACCGACGTGGACGGCGTTTTCACGGCCGATCCACGGATCGTTCCGGACGCCCGCCAGATCACGCGAATCACCTACGAAGAGATGCTGGAGCTGGCCGCCTGCGGCGCGAAGGTGCTCATGCTGAGGTGCGTGGAGTACGCCCGCCGGTTCGGCATGCCGATTCATGTCCGCTCGTCGTACTCGACCAACCCCGGCACGATCGTCGCCGGATCGATGGAGGACCTTCCCGTGGAACAAGCGTTGATCACCGGGGTCGCGCACGACCGCAGCGAAGCCAAGATCACGATCGTGGGCGTGCCGGACGAGCCGGGCGCAGCGGCCCGGATCTTCGAGACCGCGGCCGGCGCCGAGATCAACATCGACATGATCGTGCAGAACGTCTCCACCGAGGGGACGGGCCGGACGGACATCTCGTTCACGCTGCCGAAGACCGACGGCCCGACCGCCATGGCGGCGCTCAGCCGGATCCAGGAGCGGATCGAGTTCAAGGGCCTGCTCTACGACGACCACGTCGGCAAGTTGTCGCTGATCGGGGCGGGGATGCGGTCCCATCCCGGTGTGGCCGCGAGCTTCTTCCAGGCGCTTGCCGAGGCCGGGGTCAACATCGAGATGATCTCGACCTCGGAGATCCGTGTCTCGGTCGTCTGCCGGGACACCGACCTCGATGTCGCCGTGCGCGCGGTGCACGCGGCCTTCGACCTCGGTGGCGCCGAGGAGGCGGTCGTCTACGCGGGTACCGGGAGGTAGTCGAGGATGGCGAAGCTGCCCACCCTGGCCGTCGTCGGGGCGACCGGCGCCGTCGGCACGGTCATGTGTGAACTCCTGTCGTCCCGCCGGAACGTGTGGGGCGAGATCCGCCTGATCGCCTCCGCCAACTCCGCCGGCCGGACGATCCGGTGCCGGGGCGAGGAACTGACCGTCCGGGAGCTGACGGCCGAGGCGTTCGACGGCGTGGACGTGGCGATGTTCGACGTGCCGGACGAGGTGTCCGAGCGTTGGGCGCCGGTGGCCGTGGCCCAGGGCGCCGTGGCGGTGGACAACTCCGGGGCCTTCCGGATGGACCGCGACGTGCCGCTGGTGGTCCCCGAGATCAACCCCGAGCAGGTGCGCAACCGGCCCAAGGGCATCATCGCGAACGCCAACTGCACCACCCTCACCATGATCGTGGCGGTGGCGCCGCTGCACCGCGAGTACGGGCTGCGTGAGCTGGTCCTGGCGTCGTATCAAGCCGTTTCCGGGGCCGGCAAGGCGGGCGTGGACACGCTGCACGACCAGCTCTCCAAGATCGCCGGTGACCGCGTGCTCGGCTCCCGGCCCGGCAACGTCCGGCAGGCGGTCGGCGACGAGCTGGGCCCGTTCCCGGCCCCGCTGGCGCTGAACGTGGTCCCGTGGGCCGGTTCGCTCCGCGACGGCGGCTGGTCGTCCGAGGAGCTCAAGATGCGGAACGAGTCGCGCAAGATCCTCGGGCTGCCCGATCTGAAGGTCTCGGCCACCTGCGTCCGGGTGCCGGTGGTGACCGGGCACTCGGTGGCCGTGCACGCGGTGTTCGGGGCCGAGGTGGACGCCGAGGGCGCCCGCGAGGCGCTGCGGAACGCGCCGGGCGTGATCCTGGTGGACGATCCGGCCGCGGGGGAGTTCCCGATGCCGATCGACGCGGTGGGCACCGACCCGTCCTGGGTCGGCCGGATCCGGCGGGCCGTGGACGATCCGCGGGCGCTCGACCTCTTCGTCACCGGCGACAACCTGCGCAAGGGCGCCGCCCTGAACACCGCGCAGATCGCCGAGCTGCTGGCCGCCGAGCTCACCCGCTAGGCGTCGCTGGCCCGGTCGCGCATCAGGCTCAGGCCGGGGCGCGGTCGCGGATCAGGCTCAGGTCGGGGCCAGCCGTACGCCGTCGCGGCCCCGCCGCTTCACCTCGTAGAGGGCCGCGTCGGCCCGCTGCATGGTGTGCTCGGGCACCTCGCGGTGGCGCTGCACGGCCACGCCAACGCTGATCGTCCGGTCGAGCCGCCGGGCCGCGTCGGCCAGCCGCTCGCCGATCCCGACGGCCTCCTCGGGGCGGGCCACCTCGACCACCGCCACGAACTCGTCCCCGCCGATCCGGTACAGCTCGTCGCCCTGCCGCAGCGCCCCCTCCAGCGCCCGGGCCAGTTCGATCAACAGCTGGTCGCCGGCCTGATGCCCGTACGTGTCGTTGACGCTCTTGAAGCCGTCCACGTCGATGGCCAGCAGGGCGGTCCGGCCGGGCGTGGCCGCGGCCATCCGCTCGCCGAACGGACCGTGGTGCCGCAGCCCGGTGAGCGGATCGGAGCTGGCCCGCTCGCGGAGCCGAGCCAGCCCGCGCAGCCGGTCCAGGCAGGCCCACGCCTGCGCCGCGAGCAGCTCCATCAGGTTCACCGTCGTCGGGTCGGGCCGGGACACCCGTTCGTCGGCGGCCAGCAGCACACCGCCGGCCTCCGGCTGCCCCACCGGTACGGTGATCAACGTGCCGATGCCGATGCCGGTCAGCGGCTCCGTGTCGGCGGTGGCCGGCCGGTCCGGCTCACCCAGCGTGTAGGCGGCGCCGAACCGGTGGCTGCGCTCCACCAGCCGGTCGAGCTCATCCGGCCCGGCGGCCGTGAGGATCGTGAGGATCCGCTCGGCGAGCTCACCCCCCGCGTCGTCCGCGACCGGCCGGTGGCCGCTGGGGTGGGGCAGCAGCAGGACTGCGGCGCCCAGCCCGGACACGTCGCGGGCCGCCGCCAGGGTCGCGGTCCGGAGCTGGAACTCGTTGGTCGCGGTGGTCATCGCGGCCACGTGCCGGAGCAGCTTCTCGCTCCGGCTCTCGGCCGGCGGCCCGCCCAGTTCGGCGATCCGGCCGCCGAGCAGCGCCGCGACCCGCTCGGCCGCACCGCGCCACGGCGCCAGTTCCACCGGACCGGTCCATTCGAGGTCGAGCACGCCGATTCGCCGGCCCCCGGGCTCGTGCACCGGCACGCAGATCTCCGAGCGGATGTCCGGACGCAGCGCCACGTAGTCGGGGTCGTCGGCCACCACCGGCACCACGGCGGGCTGACCGGACGACCAGACCCGGCCGGAGATCCCGGAGCCCGGGGGAACGGTGGCGAAGGTCTGCCAGGACCCGGTCGAGGCTACAGTGCGTAGCCGATCGTGAACCGAAAGCAGCACCGAAACCCGGTCCGGCGGGTACGGCGGACAGCCCGGAGCGGTCCGGTCGGTCAGCGCCGTGACGGCTGCCCGACACGCGTCCACGGCGGTCGGCGCTGAGGCCACGCCGGACGTGGCGTCCGCAGGGGGCGGGGTGTGGTCGAGGAGCACGGGTCCTCTTCGCAGCGGGATCGGGGGGACCGGTCAGATCGGCCGGGGTGCGACAAGATTACTCACGGTGCCGGCCGGCTGCCCGTCGCGCGGCGGCCGCACCGCCGCTTCACCGGCACCTTCACATCCTTCGTGATGAAGATCACGTAGGTCCGGCCGGTGGGCTTCGGCGGCTTTTCGGCCTGACTGACCGATAGGTCGGGCGGGACCGCGCGGTGGACCGCCATCGCCTACGGTGCTCAGTGCCGCTCCCAGCATTTCCCCGCGGCCCGGTCGTGCTCCGCGGGACCGGGCGGCATCTCCGTGTCGTCCGGTCGTGCTCGTCGACCGCACGGCGCGCTTGCGTGCCCGGTCGCGACCGCGGACCGGGACCATCCTCTTCGGGAGATTCAACGAGGCATGGCCAAGAAATGGATCTCGGCGCTCGTCTGCGCCGGGCTGGTGTTCGTCGCGGGACAACCGGCACGCGCCGGCGACTCCGCCGCCGACGGCGGGGGCTACGCGCACGCCGGGGTCGCCCCGGGCCTGCGGGCCAGCGCGACGGCGGCCACGGCGGCCGCTCCGTCCGGTTACACGATCAAGGGCATCGACGTCTCCAGTCACGACCACACCCTCGGCGCGATCGACTGGCCGGCCCAGGCGGCCGGCGGGGTGAGCTTCGCGTACGTGAAGGCCACCGAGGGGACCTATTACGTCAATCCGTACTTCGATGGCGACAACCGCGACGCCAAGGCCGCCGGCATCCTGGTGGGCGCCTACCACTACGCCCGGCCGGACAAGAAGGACCCGGTCAACGAGGCCAACTACTTCATCGACCACGCGCAGTGGGTCAAGGACTCACAGACCCTGGTGCCCTTCCTCGACCTCGAATGGCCGTACGGGTCGCTGAACCTGCCGGCCTGCTGGGGGCTCAGCACGGCCGAACTGACCGGTTACATCCGGTCCTTCGCCAACCAGGTCCAGGCGCGCATTGGCCGGAAGTTGATGATCTACACGAACACCAACTGGTGGAACCCGTGCACCGGCAACAGCACGGCCTTCGGCGATCTGCCGCTGGACATCGCCGGCTACACCGCCAGCCTGCCCCCGCTGCCGAGCGGCTGGAGCTCGACCGCCGTCTGGCAGTACGCGGCCGGCAACAACAGCCAGCAGGGCAACTACGACAAGGACGTGTTCAGCGGCGACTACCCGGCGCTCACCAGGCTCGCCGGCGGCGCCCCGGCGAGCCAGCCGCCGCTCGGGCTACGCGCGTGGGCCAACGGGAAGTACGTCACGGCCGAGAGCGGGGGCCGGAACCCGCTGATCGCCCGGGCCACCGAGCTCGGGTTGTGGGAGGAATACGACCTGGTCAACGCCGGCGCCGGCTTCGTCGCCCTGCGGTCGCGGTCCAACGGGAAGTACGTCACGGCCGACGGCGGCGGCAGCAAGGCGCTGATCGCCAACCGATCGACGATCGGGTTGTGGGAGGAGTTCACCCTGGTGGACAACTCCGACGGCAGCGTCAGCCTGCGTGCCCACGTCAACGGCCGGTACGTCACGGCCGACGGCGGCGGCAGCAAGGCGCTGATCGCCAACCGGACCGCGATCGGAGCGTGGGAGAAGTTCGACCGGTACGCCGTACCGAGGATGGTCACCCTCAAGTCGGTCGGCGTCGGAAACTACGTGACCGCGGAGCGGGCCGGAACCGCGCCGCTGATCGCCCGGGCTGCCCAGGCGGGCCTCTGGGAGCAGTACGACCTGGTGGACGCCGGGCACGGCTACGTGGCCCTGCGGTCGCACGCCAACAATCGGTACGTGACGGCCGAGAGCGCCGGCACCAAGCCGCTGATCGCCAACCGGACCGCGGTCGGGCCGTGGGAGCAGTTCGCCCCGGTCGACAACCCGGACGGCACCGTGAGCCTGATGGCTCGGGTGAACGAGAAGTACGTCACGGCGCTGAGCGGGGCTCAGTTGATCGCCAGCGGCACCGCGGTCGCCGACGCCCAGGAGTTCCAGCTGGGCAGCTGACCGGGTCCCGCGTCCGTGGTGGCGCCACCGGGGAGATCCCTGGTGGCGCCACCACGGACCCGCCCGGTGGGGGCGGTCCGTTCACTCCGCGACAGACCGGTCAGGGCCGCACATAGATCGCGGTGTCCCACACCCCGCACGAAGTCCAGATGCGGCGCCACCCGCTGATGATCTCCAGGATCTCCCGCCACGCCTCGGTGGCGGGTCCGTCCGCCGGGCCGCGGGAAAACGGCGACCGGGTGGCCGAAGGCAGATACCAGTTGACGTTGTCGATGACCAGCAGCCCGCCCGGGGCGAGCTTGGGCAGCGCGAACCGTGCGCAGTGGCTGCGGTAGGCCCCGTCCACCAGAAGGAAGTTCAGGCTGGAGTCTGGCAGCAGGAGCGCGGTGCGGGCGTACTCGCTTTCGCCGCCCCGCTCCTCCGGCAGGCTGCGCGGCAGGAGCCGGTAGTCCACATTGTCCAAATTCAGCTCCTTGAGCTGGCGGACAACCTTGTCGTACCACTCCGCGTCGTGCTCGACGCTGATCAGGTGCCCCAGCCGCCTGGCCAACCAGGTCGTGCTGCGACCCGAGCCGAATTCCAGCCCCCGATCCGTCGGCAACAGCATCCCGCTCAACAGCTCGGTCGCCTTCGGCGTCAGCCACGGCCCGTCCGGGTGAGCCCGCTGGTAGATCCCCAGCGCCACGCGATCGGCCAGGTAGCGCGGCGTCCAGTGGCGGAAACCGTGCCGATTTGCCACGAACCGTGGTAACCAGGGATGCATGGTCGGCGCCCTCCTGACGGGCCTACCCGGTCAGGTTGCCCTCGCGAAATCATGAGGTTCAACGAGTGGCGCCGTGCCCGGTCGCGTTTTCACCGACGACGGCCTGGGCGGTGTTTTGAGAGGACTGGCCCTTCTGGCACGCGGCCTAGGCGGCGACCCGCTCCGGCGCGACGACCGGCGTGGCCACCGGCCGGCCATCCTGAGCTGGAGTGAGCAACGGCCGGAGCGAGAGGGCCAGGACGGAGGCCAGCAGGCAGCCGCCGACGACCAGGCAGGCCCACAGGGTGCCGTGCCCGCCTCCGATCAGCGGTCCGGCGGTGACCGGCCCGATCACGCCACTGATGCCGAAGATCATCGAGCTCATGGCGTTGTATCGGCCACGCAGCTCGTCGGTGGCCAGCGCGTTGGTGAGGGCCGGCATCACCGGGGACAGCATGGTCTCGCCGAAGCCGAAGACCGCCGAGCAGGCCATCACGCACAGCGCGGCCAGGGCGGCGTTGCGGGTGCCGATCACCCCGGCAACCCCGAGCACGAGCCATGCGGCGGCGAACACGCCGCCGACGCCGGCCAGCGCCACGGACCGGCTCCGCCCCTCGAGGCGACGGATCACCACCAGCTGCGACAGCACGATCAGGGCGGTGTTGGCCGCGAGCGCCCACGCCACCACCCGGGGCGTCACCTGGACGATCCGCACGGCGTACGCGGTGAACCCCACCTCGATCTGCGCGTAGCCGCAGGTGGTGAGGATGAGACCGAAGATCACCAGCCGGCGGAACGGCCGGTTCCGCAGCACGGTGAGGTAGCCGCCGGTCGGCCGCGGCGCCGCGCCGGCCGGCGCGGCGGCGAGCCGGCGGCCGACGCCCGGAAGGCTCAGCAGGATCGCCGCCGGCGCGAGGTAGCTGAGCCCGTCGAGCAGGTAGACCGCCTGGAAGGTGATCGGCCGGGCGATGTCCACGATCGCGCCGGAGATCAGGCCGCCCAACCCGATGCCGAGGTTGAGCAGCGCGAACTGCAGGCCGAACACGCGCTGCCGCTCGCCGTCGCCGGTCAGCGACGCGAGCACGGTCGCCTGCCCGGACCAGATCGCCGAGCCGCCCACCGCGATGAGGGTGGCCACCCCGAAGGCCGACGCCGTCGAGTCCACCAGCGCCAGCGCGGCGGTCCCCGCCGCCTCGATGACGAAGCACGGCAGCACGACGCGACGCGCCCCGAACCGGTCGATCAGCGTGCCGCCCAACGGGGAGAGGGCGAGCGTGACGGCGCCGTACCAGCCGATGACCAGGCCCGCCCGGGCGTCGGAGAGGCCGCGCACGTCGGTGAGGTAGATGAACAGGAACGGCAGAGTGAGCCCGCGACCGATGGCGGACAGCAGGGTGCCGAGCAGGATCCGTCGGGCCTCGGGGCGGCTGGGTAGGGAACGGCGCAGCATGGCCCCGAGTCTGCTGCCGGGGTACGACAACCCGCGACCGGTTTACTCCGCCCCCGGCAGCTGCACGTACCGCCGAACGGCCTCACCCGGCGCGCCGGAGCCGGCCCAGCTCCCGCGCCTGGCCGTCGAGCAGCACCAGCTCGGGGCCGGCCAGAGCCGCGCGCCGCGCCGCGGTCAACCAGCCGGGCATCGGCACGTTGCGGCAGCCGATCATCGTCTCGGGTCCGCCGATCGCCAGCAGCGCGCCGTCCGGGCCGGACCGCCACCGGCCGGCCTCGCCGTTGCAGCCGTCCGAGCCGCGCCACCCGCCGTCGGCGGCCAGTTCCAGGTACGCCCGGCCAGGCCCGCCGGACGCCGGCACCCACCGGCCCAGCAGCCGATCCCGTTCCGCGGGTACGAGGTTCGCCGGCACCGGCGCGGCCGGCGCCAGGGCCCGGCGCGCGTCCGCGGTGACGGTGGGCGGCCGGAGCTCGGCGGGGTCGACGTTCGGGTTCGGCCGCGGCCGAGCGCCCGGGGCGAGCCGGGCGACCACCCGGCCCTGCCCGTCGAGCAGCCGCGGGCCGTCGGCGTCGATCCGGAACCGGGCCGCCCCGGCCAACCAGGCCGGCGTTCCGGGCACGGGTTCCCGGCACCGGACGGCCGGGTCGGGAATCAGGAAGCTGCCGGCGGCGGCCACGAACAACCCGTCCGAGTCGGCGCCCCAGCCTCCACCGCGGATCCCGCAGCTGGTGAACAGCGACAGGTCGGTCGGGGCGAGCCGGAGGAGCTGGCCCGGCCCGACTGCGGCTCCGGAAACCGTCCACAGGCCGATGAGGGCGGTCGGATCGCCGGCCGGAGCGGCCGCGCCGGTCCGCTCGCCGCCGGGCTGCTCGTCCGTCGGCGCCGGCGGCCGGGATCCCGGCTCCGCACAGCCGGCCAGCAACAGGGCGGCGACCATCAATGCCACCGCCCAACGGGTACGACTCATCGGGCCGCTCCCCTCCGCGCAGGCCGCGCGGGATCGCGGCGCTGTGCGGAATTGGACGTCGACCGACCCGGCTCCGGTTCCGGCCTCCGACCGATGAGCGTGGAACAGCCGGTGATCGCCCGATCGGCGGTGATGAGAAACGGACGGCCGGCCGGAAATCGAACAACAGAGGTCTGGTGCTTGATCCGCGACTCCACGAAGATTCCGCCATGCGGGCTGCGGAACTCGTAACCATCTGGCGTCGCTCCATAGGGGACGGCGCAAAGTCCTGGGTTCTGTTCGGGCACGGCACCTGCGTGGTGCTGCCGAACCCCGAACCCGATGCCGACCTGGCCGCCATGGCCATCGAGATACTCCGGGCGTACGGACCGGTACACCCCGGCTCACCGGCCGGCGATTTCGGCACGATACCCCTCGAACCCGGACCGGGTTGGCTGGTCTGGTGCCATCACGGCGACATCATGACCTATGTGGACCCCGGTGAGGTGGAAAGGACGGATGACCTGTCGGTCGGCCTGTGGGGCCGGAGCAAGCGCGACTGGGACGCGCACGAGCTGGAAGTGATCCACGTGGAGGACCGCCGGGCGGCATGACGGACGATCCGGGTCGGGCCGGCGGCGGGGGCACCGCGGCCGGCCCGGCCCGGCGAGCCCTGAGGTCCCGGCCGGCGCGGCGGCGTCCGCGCCGAGCGATCAGAGCTCCTTGGCCGAGATTCGGTCCAGATCAAGCACCAGTTGGCGGTAGGCGGCCGCGCCGAGTTTCCCGCCCTTGGCGAGGTCGTCGAACCGGTGCCGCAGGTCGTGGATCTTCTTGTCGATGTCCGGTGTCCGCCCCTCGGCGATCGACTTGGCGAGGTCGTCGACCTTCTTGAGCAGATCGGTGCCGGACTTGCGATCCAGCGGCCCGGCGGCCATCTGCCGGTTGATCGTGGCACGCATGTCCGTGATCGGGTCCACCGGTGGCGCCGACGTCGCCGGCGCTGCCGTCCCGGACCCGTTCGGTGCGGGGGACTGGCGGGCGGCGCCGGTCGGCTGCGGCACCGGGCCCGCCGCGTTGCCGCCGGTGGGCTGGACGTCGCCGCCCCAGGGCGGCTGGGCGTCCGTCGGCAGCGCCGGCGGTGGTCCCCCCTGGCTGGCGGCGGCCGACCCCGGCAGGGCGCTGGCGGAGGAGGTGACGGCGGCGGGCTCATCGCCGCCATCGGGCGATTTCGGCATGAGCGCCGCGACCAGCGCCGCGCCGATGGCGATCAGGACCACGGCGGCGAGCATCACGAGGCCGCGGCGCCGGCCCGCCGGTCGGCGGCCGGAGCCGGGCGCCGAACCGGGCGGGGTCGGCCCTGGTCGGGCTCCCGGCGCCGCACCGGGTTCGGACGAGGGTGCGGCGCCGGCCGTGGGCGTGGCGCCGGGCGTGGGCGTCGCGCCGGGGGTGGCGCCGGTCCCGGACGAGGGCGCGGCGCCGGGCGCGGGTGTGTGGCCCGCGCCGGCCCGCTGATCGGGCTCGGCCGAGGTGGCCGTGCCGGCCCAGGCCGCAGGCCCCGGCGCCGCCCGGTCCGCCGATCCCGTACCGGCCACCGAGCCGGCACCGGCCGGCCAGCCGGCACCGGCCGACGCGCCCGGGCCCGACGGCGAGCCCGCGCCGGCCGCCGATGTCGCACTGGCCGTTCCGGTCGTGGCGGCCACCGCGGTCGTACCGGCCAGCGCCGCGGCCGGCGCGGCGGCCGACCGGTTGGGCGCCGGGACGAGCGTCGGTACGAGCGCCGCCAGCCGCGCCCGCACCACGGCGGCGCTGGCGGGCCGGTCGGCCGGTGACTTCGCGAGCAGCTCGTCGACCAGGTCGGCCAGCGCCGCGGGCGTCTCCGGGCGCTGCTCCCGCACCGGCACGGGCGGCTCGGTCAGCTGCCGGTGGACGATCCCGATCGCGTTCTGACCCCGGAACGGCGGCGCCCCGGTCAGCATCGCGTACAGGGTGCAGCCGAGGCCGTACAGGTCCGTCCGGCCGTCGACCGGATCCCCCGTCACCTGCTCGGGGGCCATGTACTTGGCGCTGCCCAACGCCACCGCGGTGCCGGTGAGGTCGGCCTCGTCGTCGGCCTGCTCCAGCCTGGCCAGGCCGAAGTCGCAGATCTTCACCAGGCCGCGCGGCGTGACGAGCAGGTTGGCCGGCTTGATGTCCCGGTGCACCACGCCCGCCGCGTGCGCCGCGGCCAGCCCGGCGCACACCTGGGTGGCGATCTCCACCGCCTGGTCGACCGGGAGCGGTCCGTCGGCGATCATCGCGGCCGCGCTGCGGCCCTCGACGAGCTCCATCACCAGGTACGGCGTCCGTTCGTGGACGCCGACGTCGAACACGGCCACGATGTTCGGATGGGTCAGCCGGGCGATCGTTCGGGCCTCCCGGTCGAACCGCTGCACCGCGGTCTCGTCGACCAGGCTCGGGCCGGCCAGCTCCTTGATCGCAACCGGTCGGTCCAGCCGCAGGTCGCGCCCCCGCCACACCGCACCCATGCCGCCGCTGCCCAGCAGCTCGTCCGTGCGGTAGCGTTCGTCCAGGATCCGTCCAGTCATGATGAGCGCGAAGGTACCCGCTGGCGGCCGTCGATGCGACTCGGTGCCCACCGCACGCCCGCCCAGCAGGGGATGTCATGATCCCGAGATGATCGAAACGCTGCCCCTGGCCCCGGTGGTCGTTCGGCCGCTGCGCTCGTTCGCCGACGGCGACTTCGAGCTGAAGACCATGTCCGAGGTGGCCGCGACGCTCGGCGCGCCCAGCGCCAACTCGGACGACCGGCTCGCCTGCTTCGACCTGCCGGGCGAGCTGGTCCTGCAGCTCGCGGCCGCCGACGGCGGGGCCGAGCGGGTGGGCGCCGCCGTGGTGCCGATCTGCGGCTGGGACCCGGGCGCCGGCGCGGAACTGGCCGGCCATCCCGAGCGCGGCGCGTACGACGGGCACTACGACCAGGCGCTGGAAACCATCAGCTCCACCGTGGGCCGGCCCGACCACGACGGGGTCGACGACGGGCCGTTCCCGTTCCGCTGGTCGGTGTGGCTGGGCCGGACCGGTCTCATGGCGCTGCAACAGAGCCACTACGACGACTGCCCGGACATCAACATCTGGGTACGCCCGAGCCCCGCCGGCGGTTTCGCGCCGACCAGGCCGTTCGCGGAGTGGCTGATCAGCGCGCCGTAGTCCCGGGAGACTGGCCGGTCCGTTCCATACTGGAGCCTTCGCTGCGGCGGACGAGCGGACGTGGTCGTCCGGTCGCCGTCCGACCAGGGAGGATCATGGATACCGGCGCAGTCCCCGACCAGATGGGCCGTTCTCGAAACACGGGCACGTCCCTGGACGAGTTGCTGGCCGCGGCACCGCAGGGCGACCGGCCCACCGTGCTGGTGGAGCACTTCACCGCCCGGGTCCTCAGCTCCTTGAGCTGGCTCGCGGAACTCGCGGAGGTCGTCGAGCGGCACTCCCTGCCGATCCCGGAGATCCGGCGGGTGGCGACCGACCTCGCCTGGAAGGCCAGAATGGCCGAACGGAGCTATCCGGGGCCCGCGGAGTGGGACCGAGCCCGCGCCCCCGGCGCGGCCCCGACGGCTCGGCTGATCGTGGCGTACGTGCACGGCCAGCGCCTCCGGTTCGACTACCGGTTCGAGCAGCTCCGGCAGGCGAGCAACGCCTGGTTGCGGGAGTTTCCCGACGACGCCCTGATCCTTGGCCTCGCGGCGTACGGCGCCATCGGATCCCGGGCGCCCAACGGGATGGACCTGTACCGCCGGGCGATCTTGTCGCCGGACGCCGACGACAAGAGCCGGCAGCTGTGCCTGGCCGGCATCTCCTTCGCCGACCACATCGAGGATGCCCCGGAGCTCCTGCTCAGATTGTCTGACGACATCATGGCCCGCGGCGAGGACAACGCGAACGTGCACTACCGGCGGGCAATGGCGCTGCGGATGCTGGGCCGGTACGACGAGGCGTTGACCGACATCGACCAGGCGATCGACATGTTCGGCGTGGGCGACCCGCTCGTACACGAGCAGTACTCGCAGGAGCGGCGGGCGATCGTCAACACCCGGGAGCTGCACCGGCAGGCGGAACGACTATCGCTCCAGCTGGCGGCGGAGATCTCCGGACGGGTGGAGGAGCGCATGTCCCAGGTGGCGGCAGACCTCGAAAACCGGGTCGCGGACGCTGCGGCGGAGATGACGACGCGGGTCAACGCGGCGCAGGACATGCTCTCCGGCGGCCTGCTCAAGATCGTGGAAATCCTGGGCCTGTTCGTGACGCTGATCGGATTCCTCGTGGGCTCCGGCGCGGTTGTCCTCAAGGCCCGCTCGGTCACCGAGAGAAGCATCTCGATGGCGCTGGTCGTCGTCGGCGCCCTGGTGTTCTTCGGCCTGCTGCGGCTCGTCACCGGATACCGCCGGCGCACGTCGGAACCGGCCCGTTGGCGGAGCGGATCAGGGCCGGGTCGTAACCTGGCGCCGTGAGTGAAGGTCGAAGCCGTTACCTCGTCGAGCCCGATTTCCTCGCCGGACCGCGGCGGACGCTGGGGCGCCGGACGTTCGACTTCTCCCAGCGGGTGGCCGTGATGGCCATCGTCAACCGGACCCCCGACTCGTTCCACGACCGGGGCCGGACCTTCGCCCTCGACGCCGCGGTCGAAGCGGCCCGTTCGGCCGTGGCCGCTGGCGCGGACTGGCTGGACTTCGGCGGGGTTCCGTTCGCGCCCGGCCCGGAGGTCACCGAGGCCGAGGAGCTGGATCGGGTGCTGCCGCTGATCGAGGCGGTCCGGTCCGGCACCGACGCGGTCATCTCGATCGAGACGTACCGGCCGGCCGTGGCCCGGGCCGCCCTCGCGGCCGGCGCCGACGTGCTGAACAACACGACCGGGCTGCACGACCTGGACCTCGCGGACGCGGTCGCGGAGGCCGGGGCCGCGCTGGTGATCACGCACAGCATCGCCGACCCCCGTACGCCATATCCTCGCCCGGCGTACGGCGACATCGCTGCCGAGGTCGGCGCGTTCCTGGTGGGACGGGCGGAGGCCGCGATGGGCCGCGGGGTGCCGGTCGAGCGCATCATCATCGACCCCGGCCACGACCTGAACAAGAACACCCGGCACTCGCTGGAGTTGACCCGTCGGTTGCACGAGATCACCACGCTGGGATTTCCGGTGCTGGCGGCCGTCTCGAACAAGGACTTCATCGGCGAGACCCTCGGCCGGCCGCAGCAGGAACGGCTGGCGGGGACGCTGGCCACGCTCGCCGTCTGCATCCTGCAGGGCGCCCGGATCGTCCGGGTGCACGACGTGGCCGACGCCGTGGCGGCCGTCCGGATGGTCGAGGGCATCCTCGGCTGGCGCGACCCGGTCTACGAGCGGCACAACACGGCCCGGCACGACGAGGCCGAGGGACGCTAGCCGGCGCGGCCCGGAAGTACCCGTAAACAGTTGAGCCACCCTTCCGGCTGGAAGGGTGGCTCAGATCTGTCGGGGTGGCGGGATTTGAACCCACGGCCTCTTCGTCCCGAACGAAGCGCGCTGCCAAGCTGCGCCACACCCCGTGGCGTGCCGAGCAATAGTAGCTCACGGCCTCCGGCGGTCAAACCGGGTACCCCCGGCGCGCCGGGGCACCCCGCGCGCACTGGCGGTACTACCGCGCCGCGCGGATGACTCCGGCCGCCAGCCGCCGCCGCGCAACGGCAGGCTGGCGACGGCGGGCCGGCGGGCGGGTGGGGGGTCAGCGGGGGATGAGGGTGAGCAGCGACGCCTCCGGCGGGCAGGCGAACCGGACCGGGGCCGTCGGGTGGGTGCCGAGGCCGGCGGTCACGTGCAGCCAGGCGTCCGAGCCGGGCCACCGGTGCAGCCCGCGGGCCATCGAGCGAGGAAGGTCACAGTTGGTGGTGAGCGCGCCGTAGAACGGCACGCAGACCTGGCCGCCGTGGGTGTGTCCGGCCAGCAGCAGGGCGAAACCGTCCGCCGCCATCGGGTCCAGCACCCGGGACTCGGGCGAGTGGGTTACCCCGATCGCCAGGTCGGCCCCGGTCGACGCGGGCCCGGCCACGGCCTCGTAGTCGTCCCGGTCGATGTGTGGGTCGTCCACCCCCACCAGCTCGATCAGCCGGCCGCCGGCCTTGATCGACGTACGGGCGTTGTTCAGGTCGGCCCAGCCGGCGCCGGTCAGCACGTCCCGCAGGTCCTCGTACGGCAGCTCGGCGCCGTGCACGTACCGTCGTTCGTGGCGGCCGGGCAGGACGTACCGCAACGGGTTCGCCCACACCGGCCCGGTGTAGTCGTTGGAGCCGAAGACGAACGCGCCCGGCACGTCCAACAGCGGTTGCAGCGCCCGCAGCACGCCCGGCACCGACCGGGGGTCGGCCATGTTGTCGCCGGTGACGACGACCAGATCGGGGTCGGTGGCCGCGAGCGAGGCCACCCAGGCCTGCTTGCGGCGCTGGTCGGGCATCATGTGCAGGTCCGACAGGTGCAGCACGCGCAGCGGCTCGGCGTCGGTGGCCAGCACCGGCACGTCGTACCGGCGCAGCGTGAACCTGTTCCGCTCGATCAGTGCGGCGTACCCGAGGGTGGCGGCGCCGGCCGCGGTGAGTCCGCCGGCCAGCCGCAATACCGTGCGCTTTCCCATGCGTCCCAGAGTAGTTTGGGCGTCCATGAGCGCGTTGAAGGACCGGCTGACCGCCGACATGCGTACCAGTCTCAAGGCCCGTGACGAGGTGACCACCTCGACCCTGCGGATGGCGCTGGCCGCCATCGGCACCGCCGAGGTGGCCGGCGCGCAGAAGCGTGACCTCAGCGACGAGGAGGTGCTCGCGGTGCTGACCAAGGAGGCCAAGAAGCGCCGGGAGGCGGCCACCGCGTTCGCCGACGCGGGTCGCTCCGAGCAGGCCGCGAAGGAGCGCGCCGAGGGCGAGGTGCTGGACCGCTACCTGCCCAGCCAGCTCTCCGACGCCGAGCTGGCGGACCTGGTCGCGGGGGCGCTCGCCGCGGGCGGGTTCAGCGGCCGGGGCCAGATGGGCCCGGCGATGAAGGCGGCCCAGGCCGCGGTGGCCGGCCGGGCCGAGGGCGGCCGGGTGGCGGCCGAGGTACGTCGTCAGCTCGGCGCCTGACCGACCCTGGAATGCAAGGAAGGGCCCCTTCTTATCGCTTTTTGGATAAGAAGGGGCCCTTCCTAACTCTTCCGGCGGCACCTGCGGTTCGGCGCGGCGGCGGGGGCCGGTGGATCAGTTGCGCGGCGGCGGGACGATCGGGCCGGGGCCCGGGCCGTTCCCGTTGCCATTCCCCCCGTTGCCGTTCCCGTTGCCGTTCCCGTTGCCGTTCCCGTCGCCATTGCCGTTGCCCGGCTGGCCACCGTCGCCGGCGCCCTTGCCGTTGCTGACCTGGATGATCACCTGGGTGCCCTCGGGGGCCTTCCCGTCCGGGAGGCTGCCGGCCGCGGTGCCGGCCGGGCAGCTCGAGTCGACCCGGCCGTCCCCGGTGCGGACGTCGAAGCCGGCGTCCTTGAGCTTGGCCCGGGCATCGTCCAGGGACAGGCAGCGCACCGACGGGATGGTCTTCTCGTCGCCCTGCACGGTCTTGCTGTCGCTGCCGGGGGTGGGGAACTCGATCCCCGGCTTGCCCTTCATGGCGTCCCGCAGGGCCTCCTGGACCGCCGGGTTCACCCCGCCCTTGCCCTCGTGCTTCATCTTTTCGGTGGTCTGTGGCCAGTCCGGGTCGGCGAGAATGCCGGCGAACGAGTACTGCTTGGTCATCGCCACCAGCACGGCCGTCTTGTCGTGGTCGGTGGTGCCGGTCTTGCCGGCCACCGGCTTGCCGACCACGCCCCGCGTCCGGGAGGCGGTGCCACCCACGCACTTGCTGGTGGCCGAGTGGTCACCCAGCGGGCAGCGCGCGGCGTCCAGGGCGGCCCGGGCCACCTCGGTCTTGAGCGCCTTGGTGCAGCGCGGGTTCGCCACGTCCAGCTTGTTGCCGTCCTGGTCGGTGATCTTCTCCACCGGGATCGGCTCGCAGTACGTGCCGTCGGCCGCCACCGTCGCGTACGCGTTGGCCAGGTCAAGCGGGGTGGTGGAGGAGACGCCGAGCGTGAACGCGCCCCAGGTGTGGGCGTTGGCCGCCAGGTAAGCGTCGGAGTTCGGGTCGCTGGGGCGCCCGGCGAACTTGATGCCGAGCCGCTTCGCCACCTCGACGCCCTTCTCCGCGCCCACCTGCTGCTCCAGCGGGACGAAGTAGGTGTTCACCGACTTGCCGAAGGCACCCCACATGTTGTAGCGGCCGGCCTCCTTCGGATCGGCGTTGATGGGGCAGTAGAAGTGCGTGCCCGGGCAGGCGGCCGGGCTGTTCTGCTCGACGATGTAGTTCGACTTGAAGGTGGCCGGCGCGTTGAACGAGTAGTTCAGCGAGTAGCCGTTCTCCAGCGCGGCGATCATGGTGAACATCTTGAACGACGAGCCACCCTGGTAGCCGTGGATGTCGCCGCCACCGGTGATCAGCGGGTTGGTGGTGTTCGGGTAGGTGCCGCGGATCCCGAACCGGCGCTTGACCGGATCGCTGTTGGCCTTGTTCTGCGGGTGGTCCGGGCTGTCGAGCTTGTAGTTCCGGTTGGTGGCCAGTGCCCGTACCCGGCCGGTGCCCGGCTCCACGGCGGCCACCATGAGGGCTTCCTTCTTGCCGGTCGGCACGGAGTGCTCCACACCGTCCTTGGCACCCTGCTGGGCCTGCACGTCCAGGCTGGTCACGATCCGGTAGCCGCCGGTCTTCAGCCGCCGCTCCCGGTCGTACGCGGTGGCCCCGAACGTCTCCTGGGACAGCCACCACCGGTAGAAGTAGTCGCAGAAGAAGCCCCACTGGTTCTTGTTGGCCGCCACGCAGCCGTTCGGGGTGGGCTTGCCCTTCACCACCAGCTTGGTGGCCTTGGCCTTGGCGGCCTGCTCGGGCGTGATCACGCCGATGTCCCGCATGTTGTCGATCACGTAGTTGCGCCGGTCGACGGCCTTGGGGTACTTGGCCGGGTCGGTCGGGTCGAAGCCGTCCGGGGCCTTCACCATGCCGGCGAGCATGGCGGCCTCCTCGACCTTCAGGTCCTTGGGCTGCTTGCCGAAATAGACCTGGCTGGCCGCGTAGACCCCGTACGCGCCGTTGCCGAAGGGCGCGATGTTCAGGTAGCGCTCCAGCACGCCGTCCTTGCCGATCTCCTTGTCGACCTGCATGGCGTAGCGCATTTCCTTGAGCTTGCGCGCCGTGGTGTCCTCGGTGGCCGCCAGCACCTCCTTGGGGCTGGTGGCCGAGTAGGAGATGGCCAGCCGGACGTACTGCATGGTGAGCGTGGAAGCGCCCTGCTGCTGGGCGCCCGCGTTGCTGTTGTTCACGAACGCCCGGACCACGCCCTTGGCGTCCACGCCGTTGTGCTTGTAGTAGTTGTGATCCTCGGCCGCGACGATCGCCTGGCGCATGACCAACGGGATGTCCTTGAGCGGGATGTCCCGGCGGTTCTCGTCGAACATCGTGGCAAGCACGGTCTTGGCGTCGGAGGCGTACAGGTAGCTGATCTGGGGCGCCCGCTTCACGGTCAGCTCCGTCGGCAGCTTGTCGAAGGTCTCCGCGCCGGCCTTGGCCGCCAGGCCCGACATCGCCACGGCTGGGAAGGCGGCCGCCGCCACGACCACACCGGCGAGCAGGCCACAGATCAGCAGCGAGGCGGTGTTGGTCAGCGGGTTGTGATCACGCTTGCGCAACCAAGTCACCCCGACAGGGTACGGGAAAGCACAACGAAGTCCCGCGCGCGGTACTTTCCCCATTTCCTGCCGGCGCTGGCTTCGTTGTGCTAGACGCACGGGCCCTGACGGGCGGCGCGGTGCTCCGCAGCCGAGTGTCCACCATGCCGGCGGCCTTTGCGGCGTTTTCCCGGATCCTCACCGGGTAGACGCCGGCCGACAGTCGGGACGGATGCCTGGAGTGTCCGTATTGATGGATTTGGCCGACAACGTTGCGTAATCATCCGACTACCGAGCATGATGGTGGCGAGCGAGGGGAATCGCATTCTGTGTGGCGTGTCCGGGGGGTCGGACCGCCATCGACCGGGGGGTTGGTTGCCGACTGGTTTCGGCACGAGTCGGTGACGACGATTTAGGGGGGACGTAGACAGATGGGCATGATGCCGGATTGGCCCACGATGGCGGCGTGTCAGAACGGTGATCCGGACGCGCTGTTCGTGCAGGGCGCCGAGCAGAACGTCGCGAAGCGGATCTGCCGGAGCTGCCCGGTGCGGTACGAGTGCCTCGCCGACGCGCTCGACAACCGCATCGAGTTCGGCGTGTGGGGCGGGATGACCGAGCGCGAACGCCGGGCCCTGCTCCGCCGGCACCCGCAGGTGGCGAGCTGGCGCAAGATGTTCGAGGCGGCCATGCGCGACCGGGAGAAGACCCTGGTCACGAGCGGCTGATCGCCGTACCGATCGCCCGCAGCCCGTCGACGTCGTGCACGTCGGCGGGCTGCGCCGTCACCGCCACCATGGGCACCGCCGGGAACTCGTCGGTGAACCGGGCCGCCACCCGGCCCTCCCGCTCGGCCTGCTGGAGCAGCGCCGCGTGCGTCCGGAGCGTCTCCACGGTCCCGTCGTGTCCGCCGAGCCGGGCCAACCGCTCGGCCGCGGCCAGGCTGTCGTCCGCGGTCGGGGCCGGCGTGGCCGGCCGGTGCACCCGGTTGAGGACCAGACCGGCCAGCGGCATCCGCTCCGCGCCCAGCCGGCCCGCGAAGTAGGCGGCCTCCCGGACCGCGTCCGGCTCCGGCGCCGCGACCAGCAGGAACGCCGTCTCCCGGTCCTGCAGGATCCGGTACGTCTGCTCGGCGCGCTGCCGGAAGCCGCCGAACATCGAGTCCAGCGCCGCCACGAAGCCGGACAGATCGGTGAGCAGCTGGGCGCCGAGCACCTTCTGCACCACCTTCGAGAACATCCCGAACGAGGCCGTGACCAGGTTGAACATGCTCCGGCCGCCGCTGCGGGCCGGCGCCATCAGCAGCCGTAGCATCCGGCCGTCGAGGAACCGGGAGAGCCGCGCCGGAGCGTCCAGGAAGTCGAGCGCCGACCGCGACGGCGGGGTGTCCACCACGATCAGGTCCCACTCGCCGCGGGCGTGCAGCTGGCCCAGCTTCTCCATGGCCATGTATTCCTGCGTCCCGGCGAAGGTGGAACTCATCGCCTGGTAGAAGGGGTTCGCGAAGATCTCCGCGGCCTTCGCCGGGTCGGTGTGCTGCGACACCACGTCGTCGAAGGTGCGCTTCATGTCGAGCATCATGGCGTGCAGCTCGCCGCCGGCCTCGGCCTCGATGCCCTTCACCTGGCGCGGGGTGTTGTCCAGCTCCGTCAGGCCGAGCGACTGGGCGAGCCGGCGGGCCGGGTCGATGGTGAGCACGACCGTACGCCGGCCGTGGTGCTCGGCGGCCCGCAGCGCCAGCGCGGCGGCCGTGGTCGTCTTGCCCACCCCACCCGACCCGCAGCACACCACGATCCGGATGCCGGGGTCGGCGAGGATCCCGTCGACATCCAGCGGCGGCGTGACTTCAGCGTCGGACACGATTCGAGCGTATCGGGAGCAGCGGCCGGTCCGCCCGGTGCGGGCCGCAGCTGTGGCCTTCTGGACAGCTGGTCCGCCGATCA
Organism: Plantactinospora siamensis; assembly: GCF_042434095.1. Classification (NCBI taxonomy): domain Bacteria; kingdom Bacillati; phylum Actinomycetota; class Actinomycetes; order Micromonosporales; family Micromonosporaceae; genus Plantactinospora; species Plantactinospora siamensis. The sequence goes on along the minus strand of NZ_JBHLUE010000032.1, from coordinate 86,071 downwards.
GGCCGCCCCGGCCAGGGTCGCGGCCAGCACGTCCAGGCCGGCCCGGTCGATCCCGTCCGGCACCACCGGCAACTCCAGCAACGGCCGCCCCAGCTCGACCAGGTCGGCCCGCAGCGACGCCTCCAGGGATCGGCGGACGAGATGGTCCCGGGCCTCGGCGTACAGGCCGGCCACCACGGTCCGCTCGGCCGGCAGGCCCGCCGCCGCCAGGCCCCGGCGCAGCTCGGCCTGGCTCACCCGCCCGGCCGTGCCGGCTTCCAGCGGTGTCCGGGCCGCGTTCACGATCACCCGGCCGACCGGGATGCCCAACCCGTCCAGCTCACCGATGGCGTCGATCGTCTCCTGGACCGGCATCTCCTCGAGCAGCGTCACCACGTGCACGGCCGTGATGGGCGAGCGGAGCAGCGCGGCCACGCCCTCGCTCTGGGTCTTGATCGGCCCGACCTTCGCCAGCCGGGCGGCCTCGGCCGTCACGTTCAGGAACCGCCCGATGCGGCCGGTGGGCGGCGCGTCGAGCACCACGGCGTCGTACGCCCGGCGGTTGCCGGCCGTCCGGGTGGTGGCCTCCTTGACCTTGCCGGTGAGCAGGATGTCCCGCAGGCCCGGCGCGATGGTGGTGGCGAAGTCGATGGCGCCGAACTTGCGCAGCGCCTTGCCGGCCGCGCCCAGCCGGTAGAACATGTCGAGGTATTCGAGGAGGGCCTCCTCGGGGTCCACCGCCAGGGCCCGGACCTCGCCGCCGCCCGCCACCGAGGCGATCCGGCGTTCCTCGTACGGCAGCGGGCCCGTGCCGAACAGGCCGGCGATTCCCTGCCGGCCCTCCACCTCGACCAGCAGGGTCCGGCGGCCCCCGGCGGCGAGCGCGAGCGCCAGCGCGGCGGCGACGCTCGTCTTTCCCGTGCCGCCCTTTCCGGTCACCACGTGCAGCCGGGCCGGCCAGGACTCGGCGGCCGGCGCGGCCGGTTCGGTTCCAGCTCCCACGCCTGCGAGCGTAACCAGCGGAACCGGCTCCCGGCCCGGCGGCCGGTCAGCCCACCTCGCAGACCCACCAGCCGGTCTGGTCCACCACGGTGAGCGTGAGCTGCTCCTCAGCGAACCGCTCGTCCGCCGTGATCATGGTCAGCTTGGTGGTCACCACGGCCCGCTGGGGGTTCTGGTCGGTGACGGTCGGGGGCGTCCACCGGAACCGCGGGTTGGGGTACGTCTTGCCGTAGCCCTCGACCTCCTGCACCTTCTTGCTGATCTTGGCCTTGTCCCGGGCTGCCGGGCAGACCAGGGTGGCGGCCTCGTCCGCGTTCCGATCCAGGTAGACCGCCCGCAGGAAGCTGTCCGCCGCGGCCGCCGGATCCGGCGCGCCCTCGCCGCCGCCGCCCCGCAGCAGCAGGAACGCCGTCACCCCGCCACCGCCGCACAGCAGCAGGACGATGCCCAGGACGATCGAGGCGATGACCCAGGGCCGTCGCCGCCGCCGGCCCGGCTGGGTCGGCGGGGTGGCCGGGGCCGGCTCGGCCGGCGGGTAACCGGGCGGGTTCGGGAAGCCGGCCTGGCCGAACTCGACCGTGCCACCCTCGCCGGGCAGATCGGCGCCGCCCTCCCCGCCGGCCGCCCCGGGACCCGCCGGCGGCGACGTCGGCGGCCCGTTGCCGGTCGCGCCGGGGGGCGGGTCCGGGTACGGCTGCTCGCCGGGATGCGGCGGTGGCGCGTACGGCGGTGGAGCCCCGTACGGCGGATAGCCCGGCGGGGTGGGGAAGCCGCGCTCCCCGAACTCCACCGTGCCACGATCGTCCCGGTCGGGTGCGGTTGCCGGATCGGCCGGGGCGGCGCCCGTCGCCGGCGCCCCGCCGCCCCCCGCGGCCCGGTCGCCCGGGGTTGCCGGGCCGTGCTCGTCGGGGGCCGCTCCGCCCATGCCGCGCGGTTCAGTCATCGTTCTCCCCGTAGGGCCTTGCCCGGTCTCCGGATCCCCCGCCGGGGACCGCGCGTTGATCGAGAATCGCGAACGGTTATCCGCGTTCCGCTGAGCGTAGTCGCCCGCCCGGCCGCCGCCTCGGCGCGGCGCGGATGAAATGAGAATGGTCGTGACACGCAGTCATGGGTCGAGCGCGCCCTGTTGTCATCGATCGACCGGGTGCCTACAGTCGGCCTGTTCCACTCCGGGCGGGTCCGCGAGTCGTCCGGGGCGGAGGATCGACGGATCAGGACGCCGGAGGCGACCATGCGGGACGAGTTCGACAACTCCGGGCGGCCGCACTTCCCGGCTCGGGGACGGCGCTCGACGCACGGCGCCGCGAACGGAGCCGCGCACAAACCGGCCGAGACCGAGGGCGCCGGTCGGATCCCGAGCCGCAACGAGCGGCGATACCTGCGGGTGGGCGAGCCGATCACCGCGCCGCGCCGCGACGCCGGCCGGGCCGCCCGGCGGTCCGGCGCCACCGACGCCGAGGAGGAGCCCGGGTACGTGATCCACCTGGCCGTCCGGGTCGGCACGGTGGACTCGGCCGTGCACCTCGCGTACGCGGTCGCGGCCGTGCTGTCCGCGCTGCCGGAGGTGGACCCCGGGGAGACCACGGTCTCCGGCGTCGACGACCAGAACAACCGGCGGCGGGTCTTCTGCGACCTGCCGCTGCCGGACCGCTCCCGCTGCTCGCGACCGTTCGCCCACCCGGGCGAGTGCGGGCGGGCCGAGCCGGGCGTGCGGCGCTGACCACGGCCGCGCCGCCGGCACGCGCCCGGCTCCACTAGGGTGAGGCGATGCAGAAGTGGGAGTACTCCACCGTCCCGCTGCTGGTCCACGCGACCAAGCAGATCCTCGACAACTGGGGTGAGGACGGCTGGGAACTGGTTTCCGTGGTGCCCGGTCCGAACCCCGACCAGCTGGTGGCCTACCTGAAGCGACCCAAGGCATGAGCGAGCGCAGCGCGGGACCGGCCGGCGGCGAGCACAGCGAGCGGCCGGATCCGCGGGCCCGGCTGGCGGAGCTGGGCCTCGACCTTCCGCGGGTGGTCCCGCCGCTGGCCGCCTACGTGCCGGCCGTGCAGTCGGGCCGGCACGTGTACGTCTCCGGGCAGCTCCCGATGGTCGACGGGAAGCTGGCGGCGACCGGCAAGGTGGGCGCCGAGGTCGGCACCGAGCAGGCCAAGGAGCTGGCCCGGCGGTGCGCGCTGAACGGGCTGGCCGCGGTCGACGCCCTGGTGGGGCTCGATCGGGTGGTCAAGGTGGTCAAGGTGGTCGGCTTCGTGGCCTCCGCGCCCGGCTACACCGATCAGCCGGCCGTGATCAACGGCGCCTCGGAGCTGTTCGGCGAGGTGTTCGGCGAGGCCGGTCGGCACGCCCGGAGCGCCGTGGGCGTGTCCGAGCTGCCGCTCAACACGCCGGTCGAGGTCGAACTCATCGTGGAAGTCAACTGAGCGCGAGCACAGTCCGGATTGCGGTCTGAGCCTGCTGGTTCGCGTCTGAGCCTGCTGGTTGGCGGCTGAGTCGGGGTCCGGTGGCCGGGACGAGGCCCGGGCCCGCCCGGGCCCGTCAGCCGTGCGTCGTACCATCGCAGCCATGACCGGGCACGTGACCGCGCCGGCGGCGGCGCTGGCCGGCGAGCTGCCGAGCTGGGCGACGCTGCTGCGCGCGCCCAATCCCGGCCCGATGACGCTGGACGGCACCAACACCTGGGTGCTCCGGGCGGCGCCCGGGGAGCCGGCCGTGGTGGTGGATCCCGGCCCGCTCGACGACGGTCACCTCGCGGCCATCGCGGCGGCCGGTCCGGTCCGGCTCGTGCTGATCACCCATGGGCACCCGGATCACACCGAGGGCGCACCCCGGCTGCGGGAGCTGCTCGGGGGCGTCCCGGTGCTGGCCGGCGACCCCGCGCACACCGCCGGCGGGGCGCCGTTGAGCGCGCCCGGAGCGCGCGTCGACGTGCCGGGCCTAAAGATCGAGCTGCTGAGCACGCCGGGCCACACCGCCGACTCGGTCTGCTTCCTGGTGACCGGCGCCGGTCAGCGGGCGCTGCTGAGCGGGGACACGATCCTCGGCCGCGGCACCACCGTGGTGGCCCATCCGGACGGCGATCTCGGCGACTACCTGGGCAGCCTCGAGCTGCTCGCGGCGTACCCGGGGATTCCGGTGCTGCCGGGTCACGGCCCGGCGCTGGCCGACTGCGCCGCGGCGGCCCGGTTCTACCTGGCGCACCGGCGGGCCCGGCTCGACCAGGTCCGGCAGGCCGTGGCCGCCGGGGCCCGCACCCCCGACGAGGTAGTGGCCGCCGTCTACGCCGATGTCGACCGCTCGCTCTGGTGGGCGGCCGGCTGGTCCGTGCGGGCCCAACTCGACTACCTCGACCGGGAATCCGGACGCCCCTCCGGCGGGTTGGACTCAGCGTGACCTGCCCGGTGTGTGGAACCGTCGCCGTGCCCGGCGCGCGGTTCTGCCACAACTGCGGCGCGGCGCTACCGGCCGCGGCCACCCTGCCGGCGACCGAGCGGCGGGTGGTTACGGTCCTGTTCGGCGACCTGTCCGATTTCACCTCCTGGTCGGAGGACCTCGACCCGGAGCGGGTCGGCGCGGTCACCGACCGGGTGCTCGCGGCGCTCGCCGGCGCGGTCAAGACCTTCGGTGGCCACGTCGACAAGCTGACCGGCGACGGGATCATGGCGGTATTCGGCGCCCCGGTCGCGCACGAGGACGACGCGGAGCGCGCCATCCGGGCCGCGCTCTCGATGCAGCGTGCGGTCCGCCGGGTGCTGGACGACGAGCAGGGCGGCGGCGCGCCGCTCGGGCTCCGGGTCGGGTTGAACACCGGCCCGGTCGTCGCCGGGATGCAGGCCGCGCTGGAATACACCGTCATCGGCGACACCGTGAACACGGCCGCCCGGCTCGCCGACGCGGCGGCCATCGGGGCCGTGTACGCCGGCGCCACCACCTCGACGGCCACCCGGCACGTCGCCTCCTGGCGGAAGCTGCGCCCGCTGCGCCTGAAAGGCAAGCGCGCGCCGGTCGAGGCGTACGAGCTGCTGGGCCTGCTGGACGCGCCCGGCACCCGGTCCGGCCTCGGCGACGAGGCGCCGTTCGTGGGCCGGGAGACGGAGCTGGGCCGGATCGCCGGTCGGCTCGCCGAGGTGATCGATCGCGGCCAGCCCCGGGTGCTGCTCATGACGGCCGAGGCCGGCATCGGCAAGACGCGGTTCGCGGCCGAGGTGGAGCGGTTGGCCGCCGGGTACGACGTGGGCCCCGGCCGGTTCGCCGCGCACACCGGGGCCCGGGTGCTGTCGGTCCGCTGCGCCGCCTTCGGCGAGCGCCGCAAGCTGGCACCGCTGGCCGACCTCGTCCGGGCGGTCGTCGGCCTGCCGGGCGACCCGGCGAGCGCGGCCACCCGGCCGGTGGTCGAGGAGCGGCTGCGCCGGCTCGGCCAGCGGCTGGCCCGGTTCCGCCCGGACCCGCCGCCGGTCACCGTGGACCTGCTGCTCACACTGCTCGGCTACGCCGACCCGGCGCCCGCCCGGGCGGTCTCGGCCGAGGCCGGCGAGTGGTCGGCCCGCGGTCCGGCGCCGGACGCCGAGGCGATCCCGGGCGCGGTGGCCGAACTGCTCAACGCGATGGCCGCGGAGAGCCCGCTGGTGATCATCGTGGACGACCTGCACGACGCCACGCCGGAGACCCTGGACGCGCTCGGCGCGATGCTGTCCCGGCTCGCCGGTTCGGTGCTGGTGCTGCTGCTGGGCCGGCCCGAGCTGGTCCGCACGGCCGGCGCCTTCACCCGGGTGGCCGACGCCGAGGTCTACCCGTTGCCCCTGCTGCGCGGCGCCAACGCGGCCCGGCTGCTCACCAGCTACCTGGGCGGCGGGCGGCTGCCGCAGGCCGACGCGGACCGGCTGCTGGCCACGGCCCAGGGCAATCCCTACTACCTGGCCGAGCTCGTCACGCTGCTGATCGAGCGCGGGGCGCTCACCACCGTGCGCGGCCGGGACGCTGCCGCCGGGCCGGCGAACTGGCGGCTCGCGCCGGGCTCGCTGGGCAGCCGGCTGCTCTCCCGGGACCTGGCGGCCGTGCTGGCGGCCCGCATCGACGCGCTGCCGAACGAGGCCCGCGCCGTGCTCCGGGACGCGGCCGTGGTGGGTGACACCGTGCCGGCCGGCACCCTGGAGACGCTGCGGGAGCGCCGGACCGGCGCCAGCGGGCGGCCGGCCGCGGTGGCCGCGATCGAGTTCGAACGCGCGGTCGAGGAGCTGCTGCAACGCCGGATGCTGCACCGCAACCGGGACGGCTATCTCTTCGCCACCCCGCTGCTGCGCGAGGCCGTGTACGCGGGGATCGGCAAGGCCGACCTGGCCGAGCGGCACGCGACGCTGGCCCGGTGGGCCGCTTCGGCCGGGGCGGCCGGCCGGCCGGGCGGGATGACCGAGGCGGCCCGGGACGCCTTCGTGGCCGAACACGTGGAACGGGCGGCGGCGCTGGCCGACGCCGTGAGCCTGCGGTCCGACGCGCTGGCCCGGGACGTGCTCCCGCTCGGCGTGGCGGCACTGACCCGGGCCGCGCGCCGGGCGCTCGCCGCAGGGGAGCCGGCGTCGACCGTCGAGTACGCCGAACGCGCCTCGCGGTTGTCCGGCAGTGGCCTGCCGACCGGTGACCGGCTGGTGCACGCCCGAGCGCTGCTCCAGGTGGGCCGCGCGGCCGACGCGCTGGCCTTCGCCGAGAAGATCAGCGCCAACGCCGGCGACGACATCGCCAGCCGGGCGGGCGCCCTGCTGCTGGCCGGGCAGTGCCACCAGGTGCTCGGCGACCACGCCCGGGCCGTGGCCAACTGGCGGGAGGCGCTGGCCGTGGCCACCGACGCCGACCTGGCCCCGCAGCGTGCCTCGGCAATGCGCCGGCTCGGCATGGCCGACTTCGTCACCGGCCGGCTGAGCGAGGCCAGCAGCCGGTTCGCCGGGGCGTACCAGGTCAATCTCGCGGCCGGTGACCGGCGCGGGCAGGCCTGGTCGCTGCAGAACCTGGCCTGGGTGACCACGACCCGGGGCGACTTCGCGGGCACCGACGCGGTCCTCGGCCGAGCGGCGCGACTCTTCGCCGAGCTGGGCGACCCGGTGGGGCGGGCCTGGATGCGCGGCACCACGGCGTTCGCCCGGCTGCTCGCCGGCCGGCTCCGGGAGGCGCGCCGACTGGCCCGGGTGTTCCTGCCGTTCGGCGAGCGGGTGGGCGAGTCGTGGGCGGTCGGCACGCTGCGGGCGGTGGAGGCGTTCGCCGCGGCCGAGCTCGGCGAGCTGACCGAGGCGGACCGGGAGGCGCGCCGGGCGTACCGCGACTTCGCGGCCGCGAACGACGATTGGGGGCGCGGCTTCGCCCTGGTGGTCCGGGGCGTCGTGGCGCGCGGGCTGGGCGAGCCGGACCACGCGTACGACCTGCTCACCGACGCGCTGGAGTACGGCGACCGGACCAGCCATCCGCTGCTCACCGGGATGGCCGGCACGATGCGCGGCTTCGTGGCGCTGGACGCCGGCGACCCGGTGGCGGCCGAGCGGGACGCCCGCAGCGTGCTGGCCGCCGTCGAGCCGCACAACCCGCTGGCCCCGGCCCAGGTCGGCCCGCGGGTGCTGCTGGCGCTGGCCCGGCTCGCCGAGGGGGAGGCCGAGGTGGCGGTGCGGCTGCTCGAGCCGATCGCGGCCGCCACCGGGACCCCGTCGCTGCTCTTCTCCCGACGGCAGGTGCTGGCCCGCTACGCCGGCGCGCTGCGCGGGACGGGCCGGATCGACGAGGCCGTGGAGTGGGCCCGCCGCGCCGGCGAGGCGCCGGCCGAGGACGTGCGCAGTCACGTGATCGCGGCCGAGGCGCTGGCCGAGGCGCTCGCCGCGGCCGGCTGCCGGGACGAAGCCCTGGCGGCCGCGGACGAGGCGGTACGGCTGGCGTACGCGACGCAGCAGACGAGCGAGCGCGCGGGGGCGGACGCGCTGCGCGCCCAGCTCGGCTTCCCGCTGGATGACGCCGCAATGCTGAGCGCCGGCGACCCGCTGCCGTCCGCGTCGATCGACTGAGTTCGGATGCCGCCGCGGTCCCCGGCGACCGCAAGCGTTCCGCGGCACGGCCGCTTAGGTATTTTCGTTGCGTGACAGAGACCGCTCCCGGCCGGACACCGCTGCCGACCGTGCCGGGGTTGACCGATCTGTCGCTGTTTGCCCGCGGTGGTTACGCCACCGTATACCGGGCCACCCAGGTCTCCGTCGGCCGCGAGGTCGCGGTCAAGATGGAGAACCGGACGCTGGACAGCGAACGCGACCAGCAGCGGTTCCTCCGCGAGGCCCGGGCGGCCGGCCGGATGTCGTCCCACCCGCACGTGGTGGACCTGTTCGACGTGGGCGTCACCGAGGACCAGCACCCATATCTGATCATGGAGCTGTGCGACGGGTCGTACGCCGAGCGGATGCGGAACTCGCCGCTCGGCCCCGCGGAGGCCCGTGATCTCGGCGTCAAGATCGCGGACGCGCTCGCCCACTCGCACGCGAACGGCGTGCTGCACCGGGACGTCAAGCCGGCCAACATCCTCTATTCGCACTTCAACACGGCGGTGCTGGCCGACTTCGGCCTCGCCGTGCTGGCCGAGGTGCGGGATCCGACCGTCACCCTGGAGGTGCTCACCCCCGCGTACGCGCCGCCGGAGATGTTCCGGCAGGCCGAGCCCGCGCCGGCCGTCGACGTCTACGCGCTCTGCGCCACGCTCTACGCGGTGATGTCCGGCCGGCCGCCGCGCTGGCGCAACGAGCGGGATCCGAGCCTGGTCATGCTGATGGAGATGTTCCAGCAGCCGGTGCCGGACCTGCCCGGGGTGCCGGGCCCGCTGCTGGACGTGCTGCGCCGGGGCATGGCCAACGACCCGGCCGAGCGGCCGAGCGCCGAGCACCTGCGGGATCTGCTGGCGGACGTGCCGCTCGATTCCCGGCACGGGTCGCCGGCCGGTCCGGTGCCCCGGCAGGCGCGCGCCGGCAGTGGATCGGCGGCCGGCGGGTTCGCCGGCGCGGACGGCTCGACCGCCGGGCCGGGTGGCGTTTCCGGCGGCTCGGCTGGCGTTTCCGGCGCCTGGGCTGCCGGGCCGGGTGGGGGTTCCCACGATTCGGCCGCCGGGCCGTCCGGCGGTGGGGCGGGTGGCGGCGCCGCCGGGCCGGGTGGCGGCTCCGTCCGGGCGGGCGCCACGGCGGGTGGGGGCGACACGGTCGCGGCGGCCCCGGCGCGGCTGTTCCCGTGGCCGCGGTGGCGGGTGGCGCTCGGCATCGTGGCCGCGGTGGCGCTGCTGGTGCTGGTCGCCGCGTTGTCCTGGTATGTCGGCCGGCATCCGGGGGGTGCCGCCGCTCCCTCGGCCCCGGCGACCGGGAGCGCACCGGCCGGCCAGTACCCGCCGACCGCCGGCTCGTCCTCGTCGATCGCCGGCTCGTCCGCGTCGGCGGGCGGCCCGTCCTCGGCCGCGGGCCCGTCGCGACCGGCCGGCAGGCCATCGTCCGGCGCCGCGGCCGGCCTGCCGGGATGCCGGTCGGGGCTGCCCGCCGGGGCTCGCTGCCCGACCTCGACCGAGTGCTTCGGCCCGGTCCGGATCCGGGGTACGGCGGCCGAGGCCCAGCCGGTGGCCTGCGCCGGGCGGCACACCTGGGAGACGTACGCCCTCGGTGAGCTGCCGGCGGACGTCGACCCCCGGGACGAGGACGCGGTGCGGGCCGCGGCAGGTGGCCGGGTCTGCACCACCGCGACCTTCGCCCGGGTGACCGGGCTCGCCTCGGCCGGCGGTTGGCGGTTCGAAGTGCTGCCGCCCGACCGGACCGCCGCGGCGGCCGGCGACCGCAGCTACCGCTGCCTTGCCGGCAGGGGCGTCGACGGGCTGGTCGGGCCGAGCCTCGGCCGCTGATGGCTGATGGCTGATGGCTGATCGCGGGCCGCTGATCCTGGGCCGCTGATCGCGGGCGGCTGAATGCGGGCCCGCCGCCACGGGTCCTAACCGGCCCACCCTCGTTGTCCCCAGCAGGGGCCGATCATCGCCGGTCGGCCGACGATCTCATTTCGCCGTCTGGGTGCTGCCGGGGGTAATCGCATGCGTCTACCGCGCCGTTTCGTCGTCGCCGGGGTCGCCGGGACCGTACTGCTGGGCCTTTCCGGGGTCGCGCCGGTGGCCGCCGAGCCGCCCCGCAGCCAGCCCACCGCGCCATCGGCCGCGGCACGAGGCGCCGGACCGTCGACCGCGACGCCCGGCGACGCCGGACCGTCGACCGCGACGCTCGGCGACGCCGGACCGTCGACCGCGACGCCGCCGGCACCGCGCGGACCGGACCGGACGAGCGCCGTCGAGGCGCGCCGGGTCGATCGGGTGCCGGCGCCACGGATCGGCTGGTACGGCTGCTACGACGACGCGGAGTGCGCCACTGTGCGGCTGCCGCTGGACTACGACCGGCCGCGCGGCGCCACCACCGAGGTAGCGCTGCTGCGGGTGCGGGCCCGGGACCAGCGGCACCGGATCGGCACGCTCTTCGTCAATCCCGGTGGCCCGGGCATCTCGGCCACGGACTTCGCGCTCTACGCGCCGTCCCTGCTGAGCGCGTCGGTGCTGGACCGGTTCGACATCGTCGGCTTCGATCCGCGCGGGGTGGGGGCGAGCGAGCAGCTCAGATGCTTCCGCACGGTCCGCGAGCAGACCCGGGCGTACGCCGCGTTGACGGTGCCCTTCCCGGTCGGCGCCAAGGAGGAGCGGGCGTACATCGCGTCTGCCAAGGCGGTGGGTCGGGCCTGCTCGACGACCGGTCGGCGGCTGGCCGGGGCGATGTCGACCGCCGAGGTGGCGCGGGACATGGACGTGCTGCGGCGGGCCGTGGGGGACGCGAAGCTGAGCTACCTGGGGTTCAGCTACGGCAGCGTGCTCGGGCAGTACTACGCCAACATGTTCCCGGACCGGGTACGCGCGATCACCGTCGACGGGGTGCTGGATCCGCGTGCCTGGGTGGGTGACCGGAACACGCCCGACCTGCTGCACGACGACCGGTTGCGCAGCGCGGACGGGTCGTACCGGGCCCTGCACGAGATTCTCACCCGATGCGCGAAGGCCGGCGCCCGGCTGTGCCCGCTGGCCGGATCCGGGGACCCGGTGGCCTCGTTCGATCTGGTGGCGCGCCGGCTCCGGGCGCATCCGGTGGTGATCGACGACCCGGACGCCGGCCGGACCGTGGTGACCTACGCGATCTTCATCGCGGCCGTCCTCTACGACCTGTACACCCCGGACGGCTTCACCGACCTGGTCGAGGTGGTGCGCCAGCTGCTGGCGCTCACCGAGCCGGCGCGCGGGGCGGACGCGCGGTCGGTCGTACCGCGTGCCCGGCCGGCCGCCGACGGCGCCGCGCTGGTCCGGCTGCTCGACCCGGTGCTCACCCCCCGGCCCGGTGGACCGGCCCGGAGCCGGCCGGCCGGCGGGTCGGCGGGGCGCCCACGGGCCGGCGCGTCGGCGCGGAGCTGGCGGGCCGGCGGGCCGGCGGACCGGCGCGTGCGGGTCGGCGGGCCGGGGCGTAGCCCGCGGCCGGACGGGCCGGCGTGGACGCCGGGCTTCGACTTCCCGTACGACACGTCGCTCGAACCCGGGTCCGCCGTGACCTGCACCGACGCCGTACATCCGGCCCGGGCCGAGCAGTGGCCCGCGCTCACCGCCCGGGCCGACCGGCGGGCGCCCTACTTCGGGCGGATCTGGAGCTGGAGTACGGCGATCTGCGCCCGGGCCACCTGGACGGTTCGCGACGAGGATGCCTACACCGGGCCCTTCGACCGGTGGACCGCGGCACCGGTGCTGGTGGTCGGGGACTACTGGGACCCGGCCACCAACTACGCGGGCGCGGTGTCGGCGGCGGCGCTGCTCCCGAACAGCCGGCTGCTGTCCAGCGACAGTTGGGGCCACACCGCGTACGGCACCTCGGAGTGCGTGACCGGGGCGGTCGACGCGTACCTGCTGTCCGGGACGCTGCCCGAGACCCTGGCGGTGTGCGTCGGGGACATCCAGCCGTTCGCGACGCCGCGCGCCGATGCCCGGACCGGGCCGAACGCGGCGGCCCTGGCCCGGCGCGAACGTACCTGACCCGGCTCCGACCCGACCCGGCTCCGACCCGACCCGGCTTCGACCCGCCGGCGGCCGGCCGCCGGCTGCCGGGTGCCGGCTCGGCGGTGGCTGGGTGCCGGGTGCGGGCTCGGCGGCGGCTGGGTGCCGGGTGCGGGTGCCGGGTGCGGGCTCGGCGGTGGCTGGGTGCCGGGTGCGGGCTCGGCGGCGGCGCGGGGTCAACCGGGGCCCGGCTCGGGTCGCGCGGCCCGCGTGGGTCAGGCGGCCGGACGCCGGCGCAGCAGTTCCAGCACGGCCACCACCAGCAGCGCGAGGCCGGCACCGGGTCCGGTGACCGCGCTCGGCTGCACGCCGTTGGCGGCGTGCAGCGCCACCGCGGCCCCGGCCACCGCCACCACGACGGCGCCGAGCGGGATCAGCACCGCCCGGTCGCGCAGCACCGGGATCAGCGCCCAGAAGTGGGCGCCGATCACGAACGCCACCCATGGGGCGATGTACTCGGGCCGATCCGCGCGGCCCAGCGCGATCGCCCCGACAAAGAGCACCAGGTAGCTGAGGCCGACGATGATGCCGTAGCGGCGGGAGGCGGCGCGGTCCCGCGCGGTGGTCAACTCGCGCCGCCACCGCCAGGTGTTGACGCCGCCGAGCACCGCCACGGCGAAGCTCAGCAGGCTGGCCGCCAGCAGCGGGCCGGACCAGCCGGCCGGGGCGCCCTGCTGGCCCCAGTTGAACCACATGCCGCCGAAGAAGCCCAGGATCAGCGCGGTGAGCTGAGCGTCCGCCCGGCTGATCGGGCCGCGCGCCGCGCGCGCCGCGTCGCGCGCCGCCGGTCCGGTGCTGTCCGTGCTGATGGTCATGGCTGTCATCTCGCCCCGTCTGTCGGTCTGGCGCCAACTGGTCGGCCCGGTTGACTACTTTGCTTTGCAAACCCGAGGACAAGTTTGCGCCACAAACCAGGTGCGAGTCAACAGCACTCCGCCGGCTGCGCAGATCTTGGACCGAAACCGTTGGCGCGGAACGGTTTCGGTCCAAGATCTCTACGGTGGATGGCTCGGGGGGCTGCGGGTCAGTACGACTTGTCCTGGCCCAACACGTGCTGCGCGACGAAGTTGAGGATCATCTCCCGGCTGACCGGGGCGATCCGGCCGGCTCGTACGGCCCCGAGCAGGGTGGCCACGCCGTACTCGGTGGTCATGCCGTTCCCGCCGTGCGCCTGGACGGCCGTGTCCACGGCGAGCGCCGCGGCATCGGACGAGGCGTACTTGGCCATGTTGGCGGCCACCCCGGCCTCCAGGTCGCGGCCTGCGTCGTACAGGGTGGCCGCCTTGTAGATCATCAGCCGGGCCAGTTCGACCTGCACGGCCGCGTGCGCGAGCGGGTGCGCCACGCCCTGGTGCGAGCCGATGCTGCGGCCGCCCCACACCTTCCGGCTGGCCGCGTACGCGCTGGCCCGCTCCAGCGCGTACCGGCCGGTGCCCGCGCCCATGGCCGCCACCGTGATCCGCTCGGGGTTGAGACCGGCGAACAGGGCCGGCAGCCCGGAGTCGGGGCCGCCCACCAGGGCGTCGGCCGGCAGCCGCACGTCGTCGAGGTAGAGCAGGAACTGGTTCTCCGGCGACAGGATCTCCATGTCGAGCTTGGAACGCGTCAACCCGGGCGCGTCGGTAGGCACCACGAAAAGCGCCGGCTTGAGCCGCGGACGCCCGCCGTCGGCCGGCGCGCTCTCGTCGGCGATGCGCCCCACCACCAGGACGTACTGCGCCTCGTCCACCCCGGAGATATAGCACTTGCGGCCGGACAGCACCCATTCGTCGCCGTCCCGCCGGGCCACCGTGCCGAGCCGGTGGAAGTTGGAGCCGGCCTCCGGTTCGGTGATCGCGAAGACCACCCGGAGGGACCCGTCGGCGAAGCCGGGCAGGAACCGGACCCGTTGTTCCTCGGTGCCGTGCCGGGCGATGACCGTGGCCGCGATGGCCGGCGAGACGACCAGCAGCAGTAGCGGGCAGCCGGCCGCGGCCAGCTCCTCGCAGACGATCGCCAGCTCGGTGATGCCGCCGCCGCCCCCGCCGTACTCGGTGGGCACGCTGACGCCCAGGTAGCCGAGCTTGCCCGCCTCGTTCCACAGCTCGGTGGTGTGCTCGCCGGACTTGGCCTTGGCCACGAAGTACCCGTGCCCGTACCGCCGGCCCAAGGCCCGTACGGCGTCGCGGAGCTGGTCCTGTTCCGCGGTGAGATCGAAGTCCACGGCGCAACCTTTCAGTCGGATTCGGCGGCCGGTGCGACGCCCGCGGCCGGTGCGACGTCCGCGGCCGGTCCGGCGTCCACGGTCCCGTCGGGATCGGCGGGCCGGTCGGGGTCGACGACGGCCAGCACCGCGCCGGTGTCGACCTGGCCGCCGGCCGGCACCGGCAGCTCGACCACGGTGCCGGCCGTGGGAGCGAGCACCGGATGTTCCAGCTTCATCGCCTCGAGCGTGAGCAGCGGGTCGCCGGCGGCCACCCGTTGACCGACCGTGACGGCGAGCCGGGTCACCGTGCCGGGCAGCGGCGCCAGCAGCGATCCGGCGGCCAGCTCGGCCGCCGGCTTCGGGAAGCGGGGCAGCTCCGCCAGGCGGACCGAACCCTCCGGCCCGTCCACCTCAACCTCCGCACCCACCCGATGTACGGAGTACGCGAGCGTCACCCCGTCAACCTCGAGGACCACCCGACCCGGCCGCACCGCCAGGATCTCCACCACCGGCAGCCCGCTCGACCTGCGCTGATCAGGGTGTTTGCCACGGTTTTCGGCCGAGTCTGCGCAGCGGACCCCATGATCAGCGAGTGGTGCCGGTGGGCTCACCGACCAGGTGTCCAGGGCGCCGGTCCGGGTGAGCCGGTAGCGCACCTCGAGTTCGCCGTCCGGGCCGGCGTACCGGATCGACTGCGGCACGGCTGGGACGTTGCGCCAGCCGGACGGCAGCCCGGCCAGCACCCTGGCCGCGGCACGCCGGTCGGCGGCGTCGGCGAGCGCCGCGGCCAGCGCGGCCCGGCGTACCTCATCGGGCCCGGCGAGCGGCTCGAAGACCTCCGCATGGCGGTCGAGGAAGCCGGTGTCCAACTCGCCGGCCACCCCGTTGCGATCCTGGAATTCCGCTGCCCCTTCCGGCGCACCGGAATTCCAAGATCTTCCCGTGGGGGTGAAGGCCGGGCCGCGCAGCACGCGGACCAGCAGATCCCGGTTGGTGGTGACGCCGTGGATCTCGGCCCGGGCCAGCGCGCCGGCCAGCAGCCGGACCGCCTCGGCCCGGGTGGGCGCCCACGCCACCAGCTTGGCCAGCATCGAGTCGAAGTGCACGCCCACCGTCGAGCCGGACCGCACCCCGGAGTCCAGCCGCAGCCCGCCGCCCGCGCCGGCCGCGCCGCCCGCGCCGGCCGCGCCGCCAGAGCCGGCCGCGCCGCCCGCGCCGGCCAGGCCGAACTCGCCGGCCACGCCGGGTACGGCGAACCGGTGCAGGGTGCCCGTGGCGGGTCGCCAGTCCCGGCGCGGGTCCTCGGCGCAGAGCCGCACCTCGACTGCGTGCCCGCGTACCGCGGGGGTCGTCGAGATCGGCAGCGGCTCGCCCTCGGCCACCAGCAGTTGCAGGCGGACCAGGTCCAGCCCGGTGACGCACTCGGTGACCGGATGTTCCACCTGAAGCCGGGTGTTCATCTCCAGGAAGTAGAACTCTCC
>NZ_JBHLUE010000032.1:0-70170 GCF_042434095.1 Plantactinospora siamensis | reverse complement strand
CTCCGGCTGAGCCGGCGGGCCGGTGCTCGCCTCCGCCATACCCCGGCTCCGGCTGCGCTCCGGCTGAGCCGGCGGGCCGGTGCTCGCCTCCGCCATACCCCGGCTCCGGCTGCGCTCCGGCTGAGCCGGCGGGCGCCAGCAGGAACTCGACCGTGCCGGCGCCGACGTAGCCGACCGCCCGCCCGGCCGCCACCGCGGCCTCGGCCAGCGCCGCGCGCAGCGCCTCGGGGATGACGGCCGGCGCCTCCTCGATGATCTTCTGGTGCCGGCGCTGGATCGAACACTCCCGCTCACCGAGGCTGAGCACCGTACCGTGGGTGTCGCCGAAGATCTGCACCTCGACGTGCCGGGACCGTTCGACGTACCGCTCCAGGAAGACCGTGCCGTCGCCGAACGCCGCGGCGGCCTCCCGGCGCGCGCCCGCGACCGCCTCGGCGAGCCCGGCGGCGTCCCGGACGATCCGCATCCCGCGTCCGCCGCCGCCGGCGGCCGCCTTGACCAGCACCGGGAATTCGGTGATCCGGTCCGGGTCGGTCCAGGTCGGCAGCATCGGCACGCCGGCCTCGGCCAGCAGCTTCTTCGCCTCGACCTTGTCGCCCATCGCGGCGATCGCCTTGGCCGGCGGCCCCACCCAGATCAGGTCGGCGTCCACCACGGCCGCCGCGAACTCCGCGTTCTCCGCGAGAAAGCCGTAACCCGGGTGCACGGCGTCCGCGCCGGCCCGCCGGGCCGCCGCCACGATCAGGTCGATCCGCAGGTACGTCTCGGCCGGCGCGTTGCCCGGCAACCGCACCGCCGTGTCGGCCTCGGTCACGTACGGCGCGTCGGCGTCGGCGTCCGAGTGCACGGCCACGGTCTCGATGCCCATGGTGCGGCAGGTGGCGATGATCCGGCGGGCGATCTCGCCCCGGTTCGCGATGAGCAGTCGACGAATCACGAGACACCCCTAGTGACGGAACACGCCGAAGGCCTCGGCGCCGCGCACCGGGGCGTTGTGGATGGCCGACAGGCAGAGCCCCAGGACGGTACGGGTGTCCCGCGGATCGATCACGCCGTCGTCGTAGAGCCGGCCGGACAGGAACAGCGCCCCCGACTGCGACTCGATCTGCTGTTCCACCATGGCCCGCATGGCGGCGTCGGACTCCTCGTCGTACTCCCGGCCCCGGGCCTGCGCGGCCTGCCGGGCCACGATGGACAGCGTCCCGGCCAGCTGCGCCGGGCCCATCACCGCGGACTTGGCGTTGGGCCAGGTGAACAGGAACCGCGGCTCGTACGCCCGGCCGCACATGCCGTAGTTGCCGGCGCCGTACGACGCGCCCAGGTTCACCGTGAGATGCGGGACGGTCGAGTTGGACACCGCGTTGATCATGAGGGCGCCGTGCTTGATGATGCCGCGCTGCTCGTACTCGGTGCCCACCATGTAACCGGTGGTGTTCTGCAGGAAGATCAGCGGCGTGTCGGCGGCGTTGGCCAGCTGGATGAACTGGGCCGCCTTCTGCGCCTCGGCGCTGAACAGCACGCCGCGGGCGTTCGCCAGCACCCCCACCGGCCAGCCGTGCAGCTCCCCCCAGCCGGTCACCAGCGCGGTCCCGTACGCCGGCTTGAACTCGTCGAACTCGCTACCGTCCAGCACCCGGGCCAGCACCTCGCGCGGGTCGAACGGCACCTTGAGGTCGGCGCTGGCGATGTCCAGCAGCTCCTCCGGGTCGTACGCGGGCGGGGCCGGCTCGGCCGTGCGCGGCGGCGGGCCCTGCTTGCGCCAGTTGAGCCGGCGGACGCACTGGCGGGCCAGCCGGATCCCGTCCCGCTCGTCCTCGGCCAGGAAGTCCGCGAGGCCGGACCGGGTGGCGTGCATGGCCGCGCCGCCCAGCGACTCGTCGTCGGTGACCTCGCCGGTGGCCATCTTCACCAGCGGCGGCCCGGCCAGGAAGACCTTGGCCCGGTCCCGGATCATGATCGTAAAGTCGGACATCCCCGGCACGTACGCGCCGCCGGCCGTGGCGTTGCCGAACACCACGCTGACCGTGGGGATGCGCGCGGCCGACAGCCGGGTCAGGTCGCGGAACACCCGGCCGCCGGGGATGAAGATGTCGGCCTGGCTGGGCAGGTCGGCGCCGGCCGACTCGACCAGGTTCACCATGGGCAGCCGGTTCGCGTACGCGATCTCCCCGGCCCGCCGGGTCTTGGCCAGCGAGATCGGGTTGACCGCGCCGCCGCGTACCGTCGGATCGTTGGCCACGATCAGGCACTCGACGCCCTCGACCACGCCGATTCCGGTCACCACGCTGCCGCCGACCGGGAAGTCGGTGCCCCAGCCGGCCACCGGGGACAGCTCCAGGAACGGCGCGTCCCGGTCCAGCAGCAGCTCGATCCGTTCCCGCGGCAGCAGCTTGCCCCGGTCGTGGTGCCGGGTCACATACTTCTCGCCGCCACCGGCGCGGGCCTGGTCGAGCGCCGTGTCCAGCTCGGCCAGCCGCTCCAGCATGGCGGCCCGGTTGGCGTCCCGGGCCGGCGATGCGGCCCGGTTGGCGTCGCCGGTCACCGGCGCGGCGCGCAGCACGGTCATGTCAGATCCCCATGCCCTTCGCGATGATCTCGTTCATGATCTCGGTGGTGCCGCCGCCGATGCCGAGGATGCGGGCGTCCCGGTAGTGCCGCTCGACCTCGGCGTCGCGCAGGTAGCCGAAGCCGCCGTGCAGCTGCACCCCGGCGTCCACCACCCGGTCGCAGGCGGCCACCGCCACGTTCTTGGCCATCGCCACCTCGGCCACCAGCGGCTGGCCGGTGGCGACCCGGGTGGCCACGTCGTGCACGAAGCTGCGCGCCGCCTCGGTCACCGTGGCCATCTCGGCCAGCCGGTGCCGGATCACCTGCCGGGTGGCCAGCGGGCGGCCGAACGTGTGCCGGTCCCGGCACCACCGCACGGTCAGGTCACAGCATCGCTGCGCCGTGGCGTACGCGCTGGTGGCCAGGGACAGCCGCTCGGCGGCGAAGTGCTGCATGATCTGCAGGAAGCCGGTGTCGGCCGGCCCGACGAGGTTGGCGGCCGGCACCCGTACATCGGCGAAGGACAGCTCGGCGGTGTCCGAGCAGTGCCAGCCCATCTTGGCCAGCGGCGGACCCACGGTGAAGCCGGGCAGCCCCTTGTCGATGACCAGCAGCGACACCGGCCCGGCGCCGGCCAGGCCACCGGTGCAGACCGCCGTGGTGACGAAGTCGGCCCGGATCCCGCTGGTGATGTACGTCTTCGTGCCGTTCACCACGTAGTGCTCGCCGTCCAGCCGGGCGGTGGTGCGGATCCCCGCGACGTCGGAACCGCCGTCCGGCTCGGTGACGGCCAGCGCGCCGATCTTCTCGCCGGCCAGCGTCGGCCGGACGTACCGCTCGACCAGGCCTTCGGCGGCCCGGCCGGCGGCCGCGCCGGGGTGGCCACCGGCCCGGCTTGGCAGCCCGGCAGCGGCGCCGGCCCGGCTCGGCAGCCCGGGAGCGGCGCCGGCCGGGCTCGGCAGCCCGGGAGCGGCGCCGGCCGCGGCCACCATGTGCGGCAGCGCGATGCCGTGCGTGAACAGCGCCGCCACCAGCCCGGAGGAGCCGCCCGCTCGGATGATCTCCTCGGTGACCACGATGGAGTCGAGCAGGTCGCCGCCGCTGCCGCCGACCTTTTCGGGGAAGCCGATCCCGAGCAGTCCCAGCTCGGCCGCCTTCCGGTGCAGGCCGCGCGGCACCTCCCCGGCCCGCTCCCAGTCGGCCAGGTGGGGCAGCACCTCGCGGGTCACGAACGACCGGGTCAGCTCGCGCAACTGCCGCCGTTCCGGCGTGTCCACCAGGCTCATCCCGGCCTCCCACCCGCGCTGTCCGGCACGGCCGGGCGCGGGCGGTCCGGTGCGGCCGGGCTGTCCGGCACGGCCGGGCGCGAGCCGTCCGGTGCGGCCGGGCTGTCCGGCACGGCCGAGCGGTCCGGTGCGGCCGGGCTGTCCGGTGCGGCCGGGCTGTCCGGCACGGCCGGGCGGTCCGGCGCGGCCGGGCGCGGGCTGTCCTGGCTGTCCGGTGCGGGCGGGCGCGGGCGGTCCTGGCTGTCCGGCGTGGCCGGGCGCGGGCCGTCGACCGGGTCCGGCGGCAGGTCGGGCAGGTCGGGCAGGTCGACGATCCGCGCTCGGAGCAGCTCACCGAGCGCCTTGGCCTGCGGGTCGAACCGGGTGGAGGCGGCCACGCCCTCGCCGAGCAGGCCGCGCAGCACGAAGTTGACCGCCCGCAGGTTGGGCAGCTCGTACCGGTCGATGGCCAGCTCGGCGGTCTCCGGCAGCAGCTCGCGCAGCCGGTCGGCGGTGAGCCAACCGCGCAGCCAGGCGTACGCCGGCTCGGTGCGGGCCCAGACGCCGAGGTTGGCGTCCCCGCCCTTGTCCCCGGACCGCGCCCCCACCAGCTCCCCCAGCGCCCCCCGCCGGCTGGAAGGAAAGGAAGGGCCCCTTGTTATCGCTTTTTGTATAGGAAGGGTCCCCTGCAAACGGGCCGCGGAGGTGGCCGACGGCGCCGGGATGGGCAGCCGGTCGCCGCCGGGCAGCACGGCCAGGTGTTCGACCGAGTCCTGCGGCACGTACTCCGCGGTGAAGACGCCGTACGGGCGGGCGTCGCCGGGCGGGGTGGTCAGGGTGCAGCCCGGGTACGAGGCGAGGGCCAGCTCCACGGCCGCCGCCGAGAACGCCCGGCCGGCCCGCTTCGGCTCGTCGGCCCGCAGGTTCACGTGCAGCAACGCGCTGGCCGCCTCGGTCTCGGCCGCGTCCGGATGATCTGTCCGGGCCAGCGTGAACTCCAGGCCGTCCGGGCCCACCGCGTCGGTGAGCTGCGCCCGGACCAGCTCGGCCTTGGCCTCGATGTCCAGCCCGCAGAGCACGAACGTCATGCCGTTGCGGAACCCGCCGAGGTTCGCCACGCCCACCTTCAGGGTGTCCGGCGGCGGCGTGCCGCGCACCCCGTCGACGCGTACCCGCTCCGGGCCGTCCGGGCCGAGCCGCACCGTGTCCAGCCGGGCCACCACGTCGGGGCCGACGTACTCCGGGCCGCCGATCTCGTACAGCAGCTGCGCGGTCACCGTCTCGACGGTGACCGCCCCGCCCGTCCCCGGATGCTTGGTGATCACCGCGGACCCGTCGGCGGACACCTCCGCGATCGGGAACCCGGGTCGCCGGCCACCGTCGGGCAGCTCGGTGAAGAAGCTGAAGTTGCCGCCGGTCACCTGCGCGCCGCACTCGATCAGGTGCCCGGCCACGGTGGCCCCGGCCAGCGCGTCGAGGTCCGCGCCCCGCCAGCCGAAGTGCGCGGCCGCCGGACCCACCACCAGGGACGCGTCGGTCACCCGGCCGGTCACCACGATGTCGGCCCCGGCCCGCAGGCAGGCCGCGATGCCGAAACCGCCGAGGTACGCGTTCGCGGCGAGCGCGTCGGGCCGGTCGATCGCGTCCCCGGTGACGTGTCCGACCCGCACCGACACGCCGAGCCGGTCGGCCAGCGAGCGCAGCGCATCGGCCAGGCCGGCCGGGTTGAGCCCGCCGGCGTTGGTCACGATCTTGACTCCGCGCTCGACGGCGGTGCCCAGGCACTCCTCCAGCTGGCGCAGGAAGGTGCGCGCGTAGCCGAGGGCGGGGTCCTTGAGCCGGTCCCGGGCCAGGATCAGCATGGTCAGCTCGGCCAGGTAGTCGCCGGTCAGCACGTCGAGGTCGCCGCCGGAGAGCATCTCCCGCCAGGCCGCGAAGCGGTCACCATAGAAGCCGGAGGCGTTGCCGATCCGCAGCGGCGTGGTCACCGGTCGACCGCTCTCGACGTACCGGAACCGGCCGGGCCGGCCGGGTCGCGGCCCGGCGCGGACGGTCCGGCAGCGTCCGGGTCGGACGGTCGGGCCGGGTCGCGGGCTGGCACGGACGGTCCGGCCGGGTCGCGGCCGGGGCCGGGCGGACCGGCGAAGGCCTGGGCGACGTCCAACCACTCGTCGGCGACCGGCCCGGTCGCCGAGAGGGCCAGGTCCGCGCGGTGCCGGCGCCGGGTGACCAGCAGGCAGAAGTCCAGCGCCGGGCCGGCGACCCGGTCGGCCGCGTCGGGCGGCCCCCACGACCAGGTTTCGGCCGCGGCGCCGGGCGCGGCCAGTTCGACCCGCACCGGCCGGTCCGGCGCCGGCCGGCCGTGCGCCGCGAAGCTGTGCCCGAGGGTACGGGTGCCCAGGTGGGCGACGTGTCGCAGCCGACCGGTGGGCTGCCGGATGACGCCCAGCGCGTCGGCCACATCCTGGCCGTGCGCCCAGGTCTCCATGATCCGGGCCGTGGCCATCGACGCGGGGGACATCCGGGTGCCGTACCAGGGCAGCCGCTCGCCGTCCGGCACCGCCGCGAGCGCCTCGGCCAGCCCGGCGCGTCCGCGCCGCCACCGGTCCAGCAGCTCGGGCGGCGGCGCCAGGAACTCCTCGGCGCCGCGGTCCACGAAGCCGTCCGGGTCGGTGGCCGCCCGGGAGATGGAGGCGAAAAAGGCGTCCGGGTCGGTGGCCGCCAGCCGCGCCACGTGGTCGGTCCAGGCCAGGTGGGCGATCTGGTACGCGATGCTCCAGCCCGGCGCCGGAGTGGGGCGGGACCAGTCCGCGGCCGGCAGCGGTGCCACCAGCGCGTCCAGCTCGGCGGACTCGGCGGCCAGATCCGCCAGCAGGGACTCCAGATCGACCATGGGCACCTCTCGGTTTCAGCGGTTGGGGTGCGGGTCGGCGGTCCGGGCCCGGGTGGCGGTGGCGGCCTGGTCGGCGGTCCTGGCCCGGTCGGCGCTGCCGGCCTGGTCGGTGGGCCTGGCCCGGTTGGCGGTGTCGGCCTGGTCGGCGGGCCTGGCCTGGGCCGCGCTGCCGGTCGGGGCGGCGGTGCTGGCCAGGGCGGCGCCGAGCTGGCGCTTCCAGACCGCGAGCAGGGCCCGGCGCCGGGCCGAATCGTCGGTGAGCAGGTTGGCCACGCCGAGCCCGCGCAGCAGGTCGAGGGTGGCCTGCACGGTCTCTCGTACGCCGGGAACCCGCTCGTCGGCGCCGAGCAGCTCGACGGTCAGCCGGTGCATCTCGCGGCCCACCCGGGCCTCGAGCGGGACCAGCGCGGCGCGCAGCTCCGGATCCGTGCGGGCGGCCACCCACAGCTCAAGGGCGGCCGCGAAGAGCGGGCCGGTGAAGAGCGTGGTGAGCATGTCGACGACCCGGCCCGGCCGATCGGGGCCGGGCGGGAGGGCGGCGGCCTCGGTGCGGATCTCGGCGGCCCGCCGCTCGGCGAGGTGCTGGACGGCCGCCGTCACCAGCGCGGCCTTGGTGGGGTAGTGGTGCAGCTGGGCGCCGCGGGACACGCCGGCTCGGGCGGCCACCTCGATCGTGGTGGTGCCGGACCAGCCGCGCTCCACCAGGGCGTCGACCGTGGCGTGCAGGAGTCGGGCCTGGGTGGCGCGGCTGCGCTCCTGCTGCGGTACGCGGGTCGGAGGCTGCGGCTCGCGGGTCGGTGCGGGGGGCACGGCCCCAGCGTGCCGCCCGAGAAAGAAACAGTCAAGCCTGCTTTTTCCTGCCCTCCTCTCCCGCGATCTTGCAGTTGTGGGCCCCGTTATGCGGCTTCAATACCGGTTTATCAGGGCCAAAAGTGCAAGATCGACGGAGCGGGTGGGTGGGTGGGGTGGGGGGTCAGCGGCCGTCGCGGGGGGCGAAGGCGGTGAGGGCGTCCACGTCGCTGTGGCGGGCCCGGACGTACTCGTCGGCCCACTCCGCTGCCCCCGCGTACCCGGACTCCGCGCTGATCCGCGCGCACGCGGCGTCGAGGTCGAACTCGGTGCGTCGCAGCTGGACGCCGGGCCCGAGCAGGGCCCAGGGCGCGCCGGCCGGTCCGTACGGCATGCCGATGCTGCCCGGGTTGACGATCAACCGCCGGTCCACCAGCCGGACGAACGGCATGTGGGTGTGCCCGCAAACCACCGTCCGGACCTCGTCGGGCACGCCGGCGAGCACCTCAGTCCAGCGCTCCAGCCGGCTGTCCACGAGGACCATCTCCTCGTCGTCCCGCGGGGTGGCGTGGCAGAACAGCACCGGGCCGAGCCCGCGTACCGGCAGCGTGACGGTCGGTGGGAGCGCGGCCAGCAGCGCGACCTGGTCGGCGCGGAGCTGGGTGGCGGCCCAGCGCGACTCGGGATATTCCGGCTCGCGCCCGGCGCGGGCCTCCACCAGCTCGCGTTCGCCGTTGCCGTTCACCCAGTGCGCCCGCTCGCCCAGCCCCACGAGCAGGTCGAGCACCTCCACCGGCTGCGGGCCGGAGGCGATGTCCCCGGTCAGCACGATCGCGTCGGCGGCGGCCACGTCGGGCTCGGCCAGCACGGCCTCCAGCGCCGGGAGCGACCCGTGGATGTCCGAGAGCACGGCGACGGTGTTCAGCATCGGCCCACCATGCCGACCGGCCCGGACCCGCGTCCAGCCCGGTTAGCTCAGGGCAGAACGGCGGACCGGGTACGGAAGGGCCCCCGCCGCGCCGGAGGCGATGGTGGGGGCCCGTACGTCCGCTGGAGAACCGGGTGGGTCGCTCAGACGCGGGCGCGCCGGGCCAGCCGCTCCGGGTCGAGGATGATGATGCTCTTGCCGTCCAGGCGCAGCCAGCCGCGCGAGGCGAAGTCGGCGAGCGCCTTGTTCACGGTCTCCCGGGACGCGCCGACCAGCTGGGCGATCTCCTCCTGGGTGAGGTCGTGGGTCACCCGGAGCACGCCGCCGTCCCTGGTGCCGAACCGGCCGGCCATCTGCAGCAGGTTCTTGGCGACCCGGCCCGGCACGTCCGTGAAGATCAGGTCGGCCAGCGAGTCGTTCGTCCGGCGCAGCCTGCGGGCCAGCACCCGGAGCAGCTGCTCGGCGATCTCGGGACGGTTGCTCAGCCACGGCCGCAGGGCCTGCTTGCGCAGCCGGACCAGGCGGGTGTCGGTGACGGCGGTGGCCGTCGCGGTGCGCGGGCCAGGGTCGAAAAGCGACAACTCGCCCACCATGTCGGACGGGCCCATCACGGCGATGAGGTTCTGCCGCCCGTCGGCCGCCCGGCGGCCCACCTTGATCTTTCCGCTCAGCAGGATGTAGAGGCTGTCGCCCGGCTCACCCTCATTGAAGACGACCTCGCCCTTGCGGACGTCGATCGTCTCCATCTCCTTGGCGAGCGCCTCGGCCGCCTCCGGGTCGACACCCTGGAAGATCCCGCTGCGGGCCAACACCTCGTCCATCGCGCACCTCCGCTGCACGTGCCGTCCGTCGACCGGTTCGTCGGCCGTTGATCGCCGCGCGCCGCCAGTCTAGGCGCACGTGAGCAGTATTCGGAGGCGCACCCCGGGGAATAGAGGCTGGCCACCGAACCCGTTTGTCGATCTCAGCCTCCATCATCCACCCTTTCCGGCCCGGTCGACCAACCGGCGGGTTCCCGCCGGGGCCGCGCCGCCCCGTAGGGTCGGTCCGTGCTGTCCGATCCCCTGCTCACCGTCCGCTTCGAGGGCGGCCACGAGGTTCCCCTGCTGGTCTGGCGGGCCCCGGCCGGGCTGCCGGCGATCAGCTCGGCGCCGCTCGGCGGCGGGATCGGCGTACGGGGCTGGGTGCTGAACGCGACCGTCCCGATGTCGTACGACCGGAACGACCCGGACCGGCACCTCATGGAGCTGGCCGCCGGTCTCGACCTGTCGGGCCCGGGCGTCGGGCACCTGACCGGGGTGGACGTCGCCGAGGTGGTCCCCGCCGAGGCTGCCGGGGTGCGGGTCTGGGCCACCGTCGGGCTGGGCGCCCCGATCTGGGCCGCCGACGAGGCCGTCCCCGCCGGACCGGTCGAGGCGGCCCGGCCGGTCGGGTCGAGCGGGTCGGTCGGCGCGGTTGGATCGGTCGGGTCGAGCGGACCGGCCGGGTCCGGCCCGCGCGTCGGCACGGTGAACATCGTGGCCATGGTGCCCGCGCGGCTGTCGGCGGCCGCCCTGGTGAACGCCGTGGCCACCGCCACCGAGGCAAAGGCCCAGGCGCTGTGGGAGCTGGGGCTGCCGGCCACCGGCACCGCCACCGACGCGGTGACCGTGCTGTGCGCGCCGACCGGCCCGGTCGAGGCGTACGGCGGTCCCCGGTCCCGGTACGGCGCGCCGCTCGCCCGGGCCGTACGCCGGGCGGTCCTCGACGGCGGGCGGGCGGCGGCGGTGCCGTGGTCCGACCGGTTTGTGCCCCGATCCGGCGGAACGGGCCTGTGGCCGTCCCGCCTCCCCGGGTAGGGTCGGCGCCGATGTCCAGGTACCCGTCCTTCGCGCGTCCCGCCAGCTCCCGCCCGCGCCGCCGGGCGCTGGCGGCCGTCCTGCTCGGGCTGCTGCTCGCGGTGGCGGCCGGGTGTGGCGGCGGGGACGACGGCGCAGCGCGGTGGGAGTCGGGCCAGGGCGGCGGCTCCCCGGCGCCGACTCGGACCGGCGCCGGAGCGCCCGGCCCGACCGGGGCCCCGGCGGGCCGGACGATCTCGCTCTCGGCCACCGGCGACATCATCATGGGGGACGCTCCGGACCGGCTGCCGGCCGGCGGGGGCAAGGGCTTCTTCGCCCCGGTACGCGCCGCGCTGGCCGCCGACGTCGTGATGGGCAACCTCGAGGAGCCGCTGACCGACGACACCGGCACCGGGAAGTGTGGGGCCGGCTCCGACGACTGTCACCAGTTCCGGGCGCCGCCCAGCTACGCGCAGCACCTGGTCGACGCCGGGTTCACGGTGCTCAACCAGGCCAACAACCACGGGAACGACTTCGGCCCTACGGGCTACCGGAACACCAGCGCCACGCTGGACCAGCACGGGCTCAAGCACACCGGGGCGCCCGGCGAGATCACCGTGGTGACCGCCGGCGGGGTGAAGGTGGCGGTGCTCGGCTTCTCTCCGTACCCGTGGAACAACAGCTCGCTGAACCTCGGCGCGGCGGCCGACCTGGTGCGGCGGGCCGACGAGGCCGCCGACCTGGTGGTGGTGCAGGTACACATGGGGGCCGAGGGCGCCGACAAGATCCATGTGCGGCCGGGCACCGAGATGTACCTGGGGGAGAACCGCGGCGACCCGATCGCGTTCGCGCACGCCGTGATCGACGCGGGCGCCGACCTCGTGGTGGGGCACTCGCCGCACGTGCTGCGGGGAATGGAGTTCTACCGGGACCGGCTGATCGCCTACAGCCTGGGCAACTTCGCCGGCGGCAGCGGCACGCTGTCCCGGAACGGCCGGTTGGGGCTGGCGGGCATCCTGAAGGTCTCCCTCCGGCCCGACGGCGCCTGGGCCGGCGGCACGTTCACCTCCACCAACCTGAACTCGGCCGGCCGGCCGGTGCCGGACGCCGCCGGCCGGGGCCTGGCGCTGGTCCGGCAGCTGAGCAGCGGGGACTTTCCGAGCAGCGGCGCCCGGTTGGACGCCCGCGGCCGGATCTCGCCCGTCGCCGCGGGCTGAGCCGGCGGTCCTGTCGGAGCGCCGACGTAGGCTGGCCGGCGTGAACGAGCAGCGCGAGACCGACCTCGGACGGAAGCGGCGGGCCCGCCGGATGGCCCGGGTGCTCGCCGAGACCCATCCGGACGCGCACTGCGAGCTCGACCATTCCGGTCCGCTCGAGCTGGCCGTGGCCACCATCCTGTCCGCACAGTGCACGGACAAGAAGGTCAACGAGGTCACGCCGAAGCTGTTCGCCCGCTATCCCACGGCGGCCGACTACGCCGGCGCGGACCGCGCCGAGCTGGAAGTCATGATCAAGTCGACCGGCTTCTTCCGCAACAAGACGGATTCGTTGATCAAGTTGGGTCAGGCGCTGGTGGAGCGGTTCGACGGTCAGGTTCCGCGCCGGCTCGACGACCTGGTGACGCTGCCCGGCATCGGGCGCAAGACCGCCAACGTCATTCTCGGCAACGCCTTCGACGTCCCCGGCATCACGGTCGACACCCACTTCCAGCGCCTGGTCCGGCGCTGGGGATGGACCGCCGAGGCCGACCCGGTCAAGATCGAGCACGCGATCGGCGCGCTGTTCCCGAAGCGGGACTGGACCCTGCTCTCCCATCAGGTGATCTTCCACGGCCGGCGGGTCTGCCACGCCCGCACGCCGGCCTGCGGGGCCTGCACCCTGGCCAAGCTCTGCCCGTCGTACGGGACCGGACCCACCGATGGAGCGGCCGCCGCCAAGCTGCTGAAGGGTCCCCGGGCACACGAGCTGGCGGAGCGGGCCGGCCTCGATCCGGCGCTGGTCCCGGCGCGCGCGGTGGCGGCGGAGGCACCATGAGGGCCCGGCGGGGTGTTGTTGCGGCCCTGCTGCCGGCGCTCCTGCTGGTCGTGGCCGGCTGCTGGTCCGGTGGCGGCCGCCCGGGCGTCCCGGTCACCCCGCCGGCGCCGTTCGCCGGCTGCGCGGCGCTGACCGCGTCGCCCGCCGGCACGCCGGCCGCCGCACCCCCGTCGGCCAAGCCGGCCGCCAAGGCGCTGCCCGATCTGACGCTGCCCTGCTTCGCCGGCGGCCCCGACGTACGGCTCGACGCCATCCGCGGCCCGGCCGTGCTGAATCTGTGGGCGGCGTGGTGCTCGCCGTGCCGGAAGGAGCTGCCGGCGTTCCAGCGGTTGGCCGCGCGGACCGGCGGGACGCTGCACGTCATCGGCGTCGACACCCGGGACGACCGGGATGCCGCGGCGGGGCTGGCCGGCGACCTCGGCGTGACCTTCCCGACGCTGGTCGACCGGAACGAGGAGCTGCGGATCCGGGCCGGTGGCCGGGGGTTGCCCAGCACGATCCTGGTGGACGCGTCCGGCCGGATCAGCTACCTGCACGACGCGGGCGCCCTCGACGACGCGACGCTGGCCGAGCTGGTGCGACAGCATCTGGGCGTCCGGGTGCCGTCGTGACCGGGTCTGCCGAGGCGTCCGTCCCGCAACCGCCGGACTGGGCCCGGGGCCTGGCCGAACGGGCCCGCGCGGCCCGCGCCGAGGACTTCACCCGGCTGCGTACGCCGAAGAAGGGCGGCCGGGAGAGCGCCGTGCTCGTGCTGTTCGGCGAGGCGCCCGGCGCGGGGCCGGACGTGCTCCTCATGCAGCGGGCCGCGACGCTGCGCAACCACGCGGGCCAGCCGGCGTTCCCGGGCGGCGCGGCCGACCCGGGCGACGCCGACCCGTCGGCGACGGCCCTGCGGGAGGCGCGCGAGGAGGTGGGGCTGGACCCGGCCACCGTGACCGTGCTGGCGCAGCTGCCCCGGCTCTGGATCCCGGTGAGCGACTTCGTGGTCACCCCGGTGCTCGCCTGGTGGCACCGGCCCCACCCGGTGCACCCGCGCGAGCCGGCCGAGGTGGCGCACGTCGCCCGGCTGCCGGTGGCCGAGCTGGTGGATCCGGACAACCGACTGCGGCTGCGACACCCCAGCGGTTGGATCGGGCCGGCCTTCCAGGTGCGCGGCATGCTGGTCTGGGGATTCACCGCGGGCGTGCTGGCCAGCCTGCTCGAGATGGGCGGCTGGGCCCGGCCGTGGCCGCTCGACCGGATCGGCGAGCTGCCGCCGCCGCCCGCGCCGGCCGCCGGCCCCCAGGCCGGAGAGGGCGTCGCCGGGCCGCTGCCCTGACCATCCGCCCGGACCAGCCGGGCCGGGCGCTGCACCCGGCCGGGCGCTCTGCCCGGTTGAACCCGGCCGGACGCTGCGCCCGGATCAACCCGGCCGGGCGCTGCGCCCGCTTCAACCGGGCCGGGCGCGTCGCTCGCGAGGGCCTGCGCCCGTCGCGGCGGCGCACCCGTACATTGGACGGGTGTCCGCGGTGGATGTGGTGCTGCTCGTGCTCATGCTGGCCTTCGCGATCAGCGGTTACCGGCAGGGATTCGTCATCGGCGTGCTCTCGTTCACCGGTTTCTTCCTCGGCGCGCTGATCGGGCTGCAGCTCGGGCCGATGCTGGCCCGGCAGTTCGAGAGCCCGTCCATGCGGGTGATCGTCTCGCTGGTGACCATCTTCGGCCTCGCGGTGATCGGCCAGGCGGGCGCCGGCTGGGTCGGCTCGCACCTGCGCCACGCCATCACCAACCGGGTGGCCCGCCGGGTCGACGACGTCGGTGGCGCCTTCGTGTCGATCTTCGCGGTGCTGCTGGTGGCCTGGCTGGTGGCCGTACCGCTGGGGTCGTCGTCGCTGCCCGGCCTGGCCAGCTCGGTCCGCAACAGCGCGCTGCTCGGCGTGGTGGACCGGGTGCTGCCGCAACAGGCGCAGGCCTTGTCGAACGCGTTGCGCGACACGGTCGACACCAACGGCTTTCCGGACGTGTTCAACGGGCTCACCCCCACCCGGGCCCGGGAGGTCGCCCCGCCCGACCCCACCCTGCGGAACTCCCGGGTGGTGGCCAGCAGCCAGCGGTCGGTGGTGAAGGTCCTCGGTACGGCGCCGAGCTGCTCGCGGCGGATCGAGGGCTCGGGCTTCGTGTACGCCACCAACCGGGTGATGACGAACGCCCACGTGGTGGCCGGCACCCGCAGCGTGTCGGTGGAGGTGGACGGGGAGCGCCACTCCGGGCGGGTGGTGGTCTACGACCCCGAGCGCGACCTCGCGGTGATCTACGCGCCGGGGATCGGGGCGCCGGTCCTGCGTTTCGCGCCCCGGCCGGCCAACACGAACGCCGACGCCATCGTGCTGGGCTACCCGCTGGACGGCCCGTACGACGCCCGCCCGGCCCGGGTCCGGGACGTCGGCCGGATCACCGGCCCGGACATCTACTCGACCGGGGACGTGACCCGGGAGATCTACACGATCCGCGCGCTGGTCCGGAGCGGCAACTCCGGCGGCCCCCTGGTGTCGGCGACCGGTCAGGTGCTCGGCGTGATCTTCGCGGCCGCCGCCGACGACCGCAACACCGGCTTCGCGGTCACCGCGGCCGAGGCGGCACCGGTGGCCACGGCGGGCGCCGACAACACCCGGGCCACCGGAACCGGCGACTGCACCTGAGTCCGGATGCAACCCGCCGGCACGGGCGGCCGGCGGCGCGGCGGTCAGCGGGTACGGCGGCGGCGGATCAGCTCCACGGTCCCCGCGCCCCCCAGCACCACGACCAGCAGCAACCAGCCCCAGCCCGGATGGGCGTCCTGCTCGGCCGGCTGACCCGCGGCCCGGGCCGCCCAGCGCGGCCGCTCGGACGGCCCGATCTCCAGCTGCCGGGCCGGCGGCTCGGTCGCCGGGATGGTGCCGGGCGCCGGACCGAAGCCGGCGGTGCCGGGCGACACGTGGTCGTCCAGGGGGTTCGAGGTCACCCGCGGCACCGGTGCGGTGAGCGCGGCGACCGGATCCACCCGGCCGAAGCCGAACTGGGGGTCCCGGCCCGGAGGGCCGAGGTCGCGGGCCGTCGAGATGAGCCGGTTGACCACGTCGGCGGCGGACATGGCCGGCCAGCGGGACCGCAGCAGGGCGGCCGTGGCCGAGACCATCGGCGCCGCGAAGCTGGTGCCCTGGACCGGCCAGTAGCCGCCGGGCCGCGCCCCGACCAGGCCGCTGGCCGGGGCGCTCAGCGCCGTCTCCGGCCCGTCGATCGACCCCGACCAGAGGCCGTTGGTGTCCCGCTCCAGGCCGGAGACCGCGAGCACGCCCGGCTCGCGGGCCGGATACCAGACCCGGTCCACCGGTGAGCTGGGCGCCAGGTTGCCGGTGCAGGCCACCACGACCACGTCCTTGGCGAAGGCGTAGTCGATCGCCGCGGCCAGCGCCGGGCTGTCGCCGTTGCCGCCGAGCGACATGTTGATCACCTTGGCGCCGTTGTCCACCGCCCAGCGCACGCCGCGGGCCACGATGAGCGCGTCGTCGTACCGGTTTTCCTCGTCGAGGACCCGGACCGGCAGGATCCGGGCGTCCGGCGCCAGCCCCACCACGCCCCGGTCGTCGTCCCGGCGGCCGGCGATCAGGCCGGCGACCGTGGTGCCGTGCCCGACCGGGTCGGTCTGGCCGTCGCCCGCGCCGCGCACCAGGTCGGTGCCGGGGAGCACCTGGCCGGTGAGGTCCGGGTGCCGTCCGTCCACACCGGAGTCGACGACCGCCACCGTGACGCCCTTGCCGGTGGACAGCTGCCACGCGCGCTGGGCGTTCATCTCCTTGAGCTGCCACTGGTCCTGCCGGACCGGGTCGCCGAGCAGCGGCAACGCCGGCTGCCGGCGACCCGCCGGCAGGGAACTCACCAGGGTGGTCGACGCACGCGCTCCGGAGGTCAGCGCAGCGGTCGGCGCGGGGGCCGCCCCGGCCGGTCCGGCGACGAGCGTGACCGCGGTCAGGGTCGGCAGCGCCGCGGCGGCCATCCGCCAGACGGCGTGCACTCGACCACGCCACCGCCCAGTCACATCGTTGCCAATCCATCCAACGGACACGTGCTGAGGGGAGGTTAGCGTGTTTCCGGCCGGGTGCGGGCCGAACCGCAGTACTTCCTCAGGGCGGGGGCAGATATGCCAGCTGAATGAGCCGTACCCCTGCCTTCCGGGTGACCAACCAACCACGGCCCGGCGGCAGCGTGGCCGGCCGGACCGGGCCGAGCAGCGGCCCCTCGTCCGGATCCCCGGACAGCACCACCCCGGGCGCGGAGAGTTCCCGCAACCGCTGGATGACCGGGTCGTACAGCGCTCGGGCGGCGCCGCCGGTGCGCCGGGTGAGCACCAGGTGCAGGCCGACGTCCCGGGCCTGCGGCAGGAACTCCTCGATCGTCCGCAACGGGTTGGTCGGCCCGGCGGCCACCAGGTCGTAGTCGTCCACCAGCACGAACAGCTCCGGGCCGGTCCACCAGGACCGGTCCCGCAGCTGCGGTGCCGTGACGTCCGCGCCGGGCAGCCGGCGTCGCAGGTATCCGGCCGCCGACTCGAGCAGCTCGGTGCTGGCCGCCGCGGCCGTGCCGTACCCGATGAGGTGCTCGGTCTCGACGGCGCCCAGCAGGCTGCGCCGGTAGTCCACCAGGATCAACCGGGCCTGCTCGGGGGCGAACCGGCGCACCACCGAGGCGGCCAGGGCGCGCAGGAACGAGGACTTGCCCGACTCGGCGTCCCCGAACAGCAGGAAGTGCGGTTCGGCGGCGAAGTCCAGGGCCACCGTCCGCAGGTCGGCCTCGGCCAGCCCGATCGGCAACCGCAGGCCGGTCGCGTCCGCCTGGTCGAGTTCGGCGTACGGCAGCACCGGCGGCAGCAGCCGGACCGGTGGCGCCGGCGGCCCCGCCCAGCTGGCCCGGACCGCCGAGACCAGCTCGGCCGGGTCGGCGCCGGCGGCCAGCGCGGGGAGCGCGCCGAGCAGGTGCAGCCCGTCCGGCGTGATGCCCCGGCCGGGCGACTTCTCCGGCACGTTCGCGGCGGCCTGCCGGGACACCAGCGAGTCGGTCGGGTCGCCGAGGCGCAGCTCCAGCCGGGCGCCGAACAGGTCGCGGATGGCCGGCCGGAAGTCCAGCCAGCGCGGCGCGCTGGCCACCACGTGCACGCCGTAGGAGAGGCCCCGGGTCGCGAGATCGGTGATCATCGGTTCCAGGTCGTCGTACTCGCCGCGCAGCGTCGGCCAGCCGTCCACCACCAGGAAGACGTCGCCGAACCGGTCACCGCCGACCGCCGGGTCCGCGGAAGCGTCCGGTCCGGTCGCGGTACGCCGGGCGCGGTACGCGGTCATCGACTCGATCCCGGCCGCCGCGAAGGACCGCTCCCGCTCGGCGAGCACGGCCGCCACCTCACCCACGGTACGGCGCACGGCGGGCGCCTCCAGCCGGCCGGCCACCCCGCCCACGTGCGGCAGGTCGCGCAGCCCGGCCAGCGAGCCGCCGCCGAAGTCCAGGCAGTAGACCTGCGCCTCGGCCGGCGTGTGGGTGAGCGCCAGCGCGCAGACGAGCGTGCGCAGCAGCTGGGACTTGCCGCTCTGCGGGCCGCCGACCACCGCCACGTGCCCGGCCGCGCCGTGCAGCGCCAGCCACAGCGGCTCGCGACGCTGCTCGTACGGCCTGTCTACCACCGCCACCGGCACCTCCAGCCGGCCCCGCAGCTCCGGGTTGGCCACGGTGAGCCCGCGGTCCGGCTCGGCGGTGACCCGCCCGAGCAGCTCACCCAGCGCGGGCGCGGCGGCGAGCGGCGGCAGCCAGACCCGGTGCGCCGGTGGCCCCTGCCCGGCCATCCGGGCCACCAGCAGCTCCAGCAGGCTTTCCCCGGGCTCGGCCGGCGGTTGCTCCGGCGCCGGCGCCGAGGGGGCCACGAAGTGGGTCGAGTAGCGCTGTATCCGCGGCGGGGCCGCCGGCCCGGCCAGCGGCCGGGGCCGGGGTCGGGGCCGGGGACCCGAGACGTACGCGGCGGTGAACCGCACCAGCGGCTCGGTGCCGTACCGCAGGAAGCCGTGGCCGGGCGCGCGGGGCAGTTCGTACGCGTCGGGCACGCCGAGCACGGCCCGCGAGTCCAGGGCCGAGAAGGTGCGCAGGCCGATCCGGTACGACAGGTGCGTTTCCAGGCCGCGCAGCCGGCCCTCCTCCAGCCGCTGCGAGGCGAGCAGCAGGTGCACCCCGAGCGACCGGCCCACCCGTCCGATCTGGACGAACAGCTCGATGAAGTCCGGCTTGGCGTCCAGCAGCTCTGAGAACTCGTCGCAGACGATCAGCAGGGTGGGCAGCGGGGCCAGCGCCGCGCCGCCGGCCCGGGCCCGGTCGTGGTCGCGCAGGCTGGCCAGGCCGGCCCGGCGCAGCACCTCCTGCCGGCGGACCAGCTCGCCGTTGATGGCGTCGACCATGCGGTCCACCAGGGGCAGCTCCTGGCGCAGGTTCGTGATCATCGCGGCCGTGTGCGGCAGGCGGTCCAGCGAGGCGAACGTGGCGCCGCCCTTGAAGTCGACCAGGACGAGGTTCAGCTCCTCCGACGAGTGCGTGACGGCCAGCCCCAGCACGATGGTGCGAAGCAGTTCCGACTTGCCGGACCCGGTGGCGCCGATGAGCAGGCCGTGCGGGCCCATGCCGTCCTGAGCGGACTCCTTGAGATCCAGCTCGACGGCGCCGCCGTCGGCGCCGATCCCGATCGGGACCCGCAGCCGGTCCCGCTCGGGACGGCGCGTCCAGGAGCGGGCCAGCGGGTACGACTCCGGGTCGCCGACGCCGAGCAGCTCGGCCAGGCCCGGGTCGGGGCGGGCCGGACCCGAGCGCCCGGGGGCGGCGGCCAGCCGCAGCGGGGCGAGCCGGCGGGCCACCGCCTCGGCCTCGACCACGCCGAGCCGGTCCGGCGTACCGACCTCCACGGGCCCGTCCGCGGTGAGCGTGCACAGCCGGTCGCCGCGCAGCTCCAGCGCGAGCGTGCCGGGATCCGGCCGCGGCGCCGGCGCGTCCAGGTCGAGCACGGTCACCGCGTCGATGCCGCCCTCGCCGGTCAGCGCGGTCGCTCCGGTCATGTCCGCGCCGTCCAGCAGGACCAGCAGCTGCGGGCCGTTGGTGGCCGGGCCGAGCGGGCTGAACCGGGAGCGGCTGCCGAGCACGTCCTCCAGCAGCCCCTCAAGCTCGGCCAGCGAGCTGGTGACCAGCCGGACCGGCCCGAGCGCGTCGACCCGGGTGGGGTGCAGGACGTGTGGCAGCCACTTCAGCCACTCCCAGGCGGCGCGCCGCTCGGGCCCGGCGCACAGCGCGATCATCAGCTCGTCCGGGGCGTGGAAGACCGCGAGCTGCACCAGCAGGGCCCGGACCAGCGACCGGCCGCCGGTGTCGGCCATCGCCCGGACGTCCGTCGCCGTGGCAGCGGCCGGATCCCGGACGACGATCCGGGCGAAGGCCCGGAGCGACACCGCCACCGGCAGGTCCGGCACCACCGAGTAGGTGTCGAGGAACCGGCGCAGCGCCCCGGCGGTGAGCGGCTCCAGCTCGTCCAGCGGCCGGGTGGCCGGGGGCAGCAGCGGGGTGGCGAGCGACTGCGGGCCGGTGGCGACGCGGACCACGCCGAAGTCCGGGTCGCCCGCGCGCCGCTCCCAGATCCGCTGGCTGGCCGCCGTCGACCAGAGCTGGCCCGGGTCCGGATGGCGGTAGAACAGGGCCGCGCGCTGCCGCTCGATGGTGTCCCGCGCCTGCCGGCGCAGCCCGGCCAGGTGTCGCAGGTAGTCCCGGCGCGCGGCGATGAGCTCGGCGCGCCGCGGGGCGCCGGCCGAGCTGCCCCACGAGGTGACCAGCATGGCCAGCGAGCTGACCCCGAACATGGCGCCCACCAGGTAGGAGTAGGCCCCGCCGCCGCGGCCGAACATCATGGCCATCGCCACCGAGCCGCCGACCATGGGCAGCACCATCATCGCCTGCTGCCACCGCCCGCCGGCCACCTCGGGAATCTCCGGCGGCGCCGCCACGGCCAGCTCCCCGGTGGGCAGCTCCGGACCGGGCTGGCGCGGCGGTCGGCGTACCACGATGGTGCTCACGCTGACGCGGACCTCCCGCACCGGTGGGCGGCGCGTCCACCGGGCGGCCCGGCGGACGTCCCGGCGTGTTCGCTGGGTAACCCGAACCCGACCGATAGTAGGTAAAGTGCGGGCGTCGCGCAGCCATCGGATGGAGGAATACCGATGAGTACGGGACTCGCCCGGGTCACCATCAACGCGCCGCGCCGGCGGTTGGACGTGGCGCTGCCGGATCAGCTGCCCGTGGCCGAGCTGCTGCCCGAGCTGTTGCGGCACGCCGGGATCGGGCTGGCCGACGCGGGCGAGCGGCACGGCGGCTGGGTGCTCCGGCGTACCGGCGGCGGCGCGCTGTCCGGCGGGCGGCCGCTGGCGCCGCAGGGCGTACGCGACGGGGACGTGCTGCACCTGGTCCCGGCCCGTACGGGCTGGCCCGAGCCCGAGTACGACGACGTGGCCGAGGCCATCGCGGACGGCGCCCGGCGCCGCGGGGGTGGCTGGGACGGCGCGGCCACCCGTACCGCCGCGCTGGCCGGTGCGGCGGCGCCGGCCTTGGTCGGCCTGCTCGCGGTCCTCGGCGGTGGCCCGGGTTGGTCGGCCGGCGCTCCGCTGGCGTTGGGCGCGGCCACCGGGCTGCTGGTGGCCGCGGTGGCCGCGGCCCGCGGGCTGGGCGCGGGGGCGGCCGGTACGACCCTGGCCGGCTACGCCCTGCCGTACGCCTTCGCCGGCGGTGCGCTCCTGGTGGCCACCGGCGACCGGGTCGGCCCGCTCGGCGCGGTCAGCTGGCTGGGCGCCCCGGAGCTGCTCGCCGGCTCGGCGGCGCTGCTGCTGGCGGCGGTGTTGGCCGCGGTCGGCGTGGCGGCCGGGCTGCGCGTGTTCGCGGCCGGCGCCACGACCGGGCTGCTCGGCTCGGCGGCCGCGGTGGCCGGGTTCGGGCTACCCACGGCCGGGGTGGCCGC
This sequence comes from Plantactinospora siamensis, assembly GCF_042434095.1. Classification (NCBI taxonomy): domain Bacteria; kingdom Bacillati; phylum Actinomycetota; class Actinomycetes; order Micromonosporales; family Micromonosporaceae; genus Plantactinospora; species Plantactinospora siamensis. The sequence goes on along the minus strand of NZ_JBHLUE010000032.1, from coordinate 48,860 downwards.
GGTGCTGCTGGCGGCCCTGGTCTGTGGCGTCGGGGCCACGCCGCTGCTGGCCATCCGGCTGGGCCGGCTACCGCTGCCGCCGATCGTGCCGCCCGCCGGGCCGGCGGGCACGACGGCCGCCCCTCCGGAGCGGCCGGCACGGCCCCCGGGCGAGCCGGCCGGGCCGGCGGACCCGATCGTCGGGGCCGTGCCGCGCCGGGTCCGGGTCGCAGCGGCGGTGGCCCGGACCGAGGAGCTGCTGACCGGCATGTTGCTCGGGGTGGCCTCCGTCGCGTCGACCGCGATCGTGTTGCTGGTGCTGCGGGGCGGGCCGGCCGGTGAGTTGCTCGCCGCGATCGGCTCGGCCGTGTTGCTGCTGCGCAGCCGGCTGTTCGCGAGCCGGCGTCACCGGGTGCCCCTGCTGGCGGCCGGCATGGCCGGCGCGGTGGCCGTGGGTGCGGCCCTGGCCGGAGCCACCGCCGGCGCCGGCCGTCCGGTCCTGGTGGCCGGTGCGGCGCTGGGCACCCTGCTGGTGGTGGCGGCCGGCGCGACGTACGCCCGGCGGCCGCCCACGCCGTACCTGGCCCGGGCGGCCGACCTGACCGACACGGCGCTGGTGGTCTCGGTGGTGCCGGTGGCCTGCGCGGTGCTCGGGCTCTATGGCCGGGCCCGCGGGCTGCTCGGTTGACCGGCGGCTGCTTGATCGGCCGCCACGACCGGCAACGTGCCGCGCCGCCGGCCGGTGTCGGCCGGGATGGCAGCGTGCCGCGCCGCTGGCCGGCGTCGGCCGGCCGGCGTCGGCCGGCCGGGGTGGCGTCAGTGCGCCGCGTCGCTGCCGCCGGCGGTGCGCCGGGACGCCTCGGCGTCGGCGGCGCGCTGGTAGGACACCCGGATCTCGGCCTCGGCCTCCACCCGGCCCACCCAGGTGGCCCCCTCGACCGACTTGCCGGGCTCGAGGTCCTTGTAGACCTCGAAGAAGTGCTGGATCTCCAGCCGGTCGAACTCGCCGAGGTGGTGGATGTCGCGCAGGTGCTCCTGGCGAGGGTCCTCGAACGGGACGCAGAGGACCTTGTCGTCGCCGCCCTTCTCGTCCGTCATCCGGAACATGCCGATGGCGCGGCAGCGGATCAGGCACCCTGGAAACGTGGGTTCGGGCACCAGCACCAGCGCGTCCAGCGGGTCGCCGTCCTCGCCGAGGGTGCCCTCGATGAAGCCGTAGTCGGCGGGGTACTGGGTAGAAGTGAAGAGCGTTCGGTCCAGCCGGATCCGGCCGGTCTCGTGGTCCACCTCGTACTTGTTGCGGTGACCCTTCGGGATCTCAACCGTGACGTCGAAATCCATCTCACGCTCCTCGTCTGCCCACGCTGGCTTTCGGACCCTGCGGCGGCCGCGGCGCGGCAATCGCCGCAGCGGACCTGCTCCGGACACCGCAGCGGGTTCGGACGCAAGTAGTGTCACCCAAGCGGGTTCGGGGCGCGGGAGGAGGGGCCGGTGGGGAGGGAAGACTCACACCGACCGTCGGGCGGCGCTGAGCCGGCCGGCGGTGGAACGACGGAACCGGTCCGCCGGGATCCGCGAGCCGGCGGGCCGGGTGCGGGCCAATCATACCCTTCGTCCCAGATGTCCGGCGCGCGCGGCCGGGCCAGCGTACCCGGTCCGGAGCGTCCGCCGGGGGACACCGGCCGTACGCCGATCTCGTGGGCCGACCCGCCCGGTCCCGGCGGCTTCCGGCCCAGCATGCCCGGTCGACCCGGCTCGGGGCCGCCCGGCGAGTACGGCCGCGGCAGCGGCCCGGGCGGTTCCGCCGGGGATCCGGCGCGCCGGCCGGGCAACCCACCCGGCGCCCCGGCCGGCCGGGCGTCGGTGCCGCCCGGTCCGTCCGGTCCTTCCGGTCGGTCCGCTCCTTCCGCTCCTTCCGGTCCTTCCGGTCGGTCCGCTCCGGCCGCCGACCGCGGCCCGGCCGCCGACCGCGGCCCGGCCGCCGACCGCGGCCCGGCCGCCGACCGCGGCCCGGCCGCCGACCGCGGCCCGGCCGGCGGACCACCGGCGCGGAGCGCGCCGGACCGGCGCTCCGCCCCGCCCCGGGCCGCCGAGGGTCAGGGCGCGGCCGCCGGCCGGGTCGCCGTGCCCGGCGCGGGCCCCGCCGCGAACCGTCCCGGCGGCCCCGGGCCGGCCGCCGGCTGGGCGCCGCCCATGGACGCCTCCGCCGGCCGCTCGGCGGTCCCGCGCCATCCCGTCGGTCGGGCGGGGGCGTCGCCGGCCGGGCCGTCCGGGGGCGGCCCACCGGCCACCGGCGGCGGTCCCGCGACCGCCTCCCGGCCGCCCGGCGGACCCGGTCCGGCGGCCGGCCGGCCCCGGCGGCGGGTACGCCGCACCGCGGCGCTGGCGGTGCTGCTCGCCGCGATCCTGGTGGTCGGCGGCGTCGCGGTGGTCCGCTGGCGCGCCGCGGATCGGGCCGGAACCGCGGCCGGCGAGGCCGCCGAGCCGACGCCGCCGCCGGTCCTCGCCGCGCTCGGCGCCGGCGCGCCCGAGCCCACCCCCGACGGGGTCCGGTCCGCCATTGACGGCCTGGTCACCGGTGCGGCCCTGGGCGGCCGGTTGAACGTGGCCGTGCTCGACCCGGTGACCGGCCAGACCCTGTACGACCACGGCGGCGACCTGGCCACCGTGCCCGCCTCGACCACGAAGATCATCACTGCCGTGACGGTGCTGGCCAGCCGCGGCCCTGCGTACCGGATCCCCACCCGGGTGGTGGCCGGCGCGACGCCCGGCGAGGTGGTGCTGGTCGGCGGCGGCGACCCGACGCTCGCGATCAACGGCACCGGGTACTACCCCGGGGCGGGCCGGCTCGACCGGCTCGCCGACCAGGTGCGCAAGGCGCTCGGCGGGGCGACACCCAGCAAGGTGGTGCTGGACGGCTCGCTGTACTCCGGTCCGGTCCTCGGGCCCGGCTGGGACGGCGACGTGGCGACCGCCGGTTACGGCGCCGCGGCCACCGCGCTGATGACCGACGGCGCGCGGGTGGACCCGAAGGCGCCGCCCGGCATGACGCCCCGGGTCTCGGCGCCCGACCTGGCCGCCGGCCGGTCCTTCGCGGGGCTGTTCGGGCTGCCCGCCGAGGCGGTCAGCCAGGGCCAAGCGCCGGCCGCCCCCGGCGGGTCCGCCGCCGCGTCGCCCGGCGCCGGCTCGCCGGCGCCCGGCGCCGAACTGGGCCGGGTCGAGTCGCCGCCGATGGTCCGGCTGGTCGACTTCATGCTCTCGGAGAGCGACAACGTGGTGGCCGAGGCGCTCGCCCGGCAGGTGGCCCTGGCCCGTAACCAGCCGGCCTCGTTCGCCGGCGCGGCGACCGCCGTCCGGGCGGCCCTGACGGACCTCGGCCTGCCGGCCGACCAGAGCAGCCTGGCCGACGGCAGCGGGCTGTCCCGGAACAACCGGCTCAGCCCCGACCTGCTGGCCCAGACCCTCGCGCTCGCCGGCAGCGGCAAGCGGCCCGAACTGACCAGCCTGGTCACCGGCCTGCCGGTGGCGGGTTGGTCGGGCACGCTCGGCGAGCGCTTCACGGCCCGCTCCGGCACGGCCGCGGGCGCCGGGGTGGTGCGGGCCAAGACCGGCACCCTGACCGGGGTGAACGCGATCGCCGGCGTGCTGACCACCGTCGACGGCCGGCTGCTCTCGTTCGCGGCGCTGGCCGACGGCGTGACCGCCGGCTCGCCGGCCGCCGAGGCGAGGCTCGACCGCATCGCCGTCACCCTGGCCGGGTGCGGCTGCCGCTAGCCGTTCCGGCCGGGGCCGGGGCCCGGCCGCCGGCGGCGGCCGGCTGCGGGCGCGGGTGGGGGCCTTCCGTGACCGGTTGGTCGCCCTCCGCGTCGCCGGGCGGGGTGTCGCGGCCCGGGTACGGTAAGGACATGGCGCAGTTCGTGGACTGGGATCTGGCCGCCGCCACCGCCGGGGCCCTCAGCAAGTCGGGACCGAAGGTGTCGTACGAGGAGGCCACCGCCGTCGTGGCCGACCTCCGGCGGCTGACCGACGAGGCGGCCGGGCACGTGATGGACTACACCGGACTGCGTTCCCAGGTGGCGCACCCACCGGTGCGCGTGGTGGACCGCCGGGACTGGGCGGCCACCAACATCGCCGGGCTGCGCGAGGTGATCACCCCGCTGGTGTCCCGGCTGGCCGCCGACAAGCGGCCCGGCCCGGTGACCGAGGCCGTCGGCTCCCGGCTCACCGGGGTGCAGGCGGGCACGGTGCTGGCGTACCTGTCCGGCCGGGTGCTCGGCCAGTACGAGGTCTTCTCCAGCGAGCCGGGTCAGCTCCTGCTGGTGGCGCCCAACATCGTCGAGGTGGAGCGCAAGCTGGGCGCTGACCCCCGCGACTTCCGGCTCTGGGTCTGCCTGCACGAGGTGACCCACCGGACCCAGTTCACCGCCGTGCCCTGGATGCGGGGCCACTTCCTGGGCGAGGTGCAGGCGTTCGTGGACGCCGCCCAGACCGGCGGCGAGAACCTGCTGGACCGGCTGCGCCGCGGGGTGGCCACGCTGGCCGACTCGGTACGCGAACCGGACAGCCGGGCCAGCGTGCTGGACATCGTGCAGACGCCCGGCCAGCGCGCCGTGCTGGACCGGCTCACCGCCATGATGACGCTGCTCGAGGGGCACGCCGAGTTCGTGATGGACGGGGTCGGCCCGCAGGTCATCCCCAGCGTGGACCGGATCCGGGCCGCGTTCAACCAGCGCCGGGAGTCCGGCAACCCGCTGGAGAAGGCGATCCGCAAGCTGCTCGGGATCGACGTGAAGATGCGCCAGTACGCCGAGGGCCGCAAGTTCGTGCACGGCGTGGTGGAGCGGGTCGGGATGGCGGGCTTCAACAAGGTGTTCAGCTCGCCGCTGACCATGCCGAAGCTCAGCGAGCTGTCCGATCCGGACGCCTGGGTGGCGCGGGTGCACAGCGGCCCGCTGCTCGCCGGCGACTGACCGGACCGGTCGGGATGGCCCCGCTGGCGCCGCCGGTGGCCGCGGTGCGCGCCGCGGTCCGCGCCGCGCTGGCCGCGTTGCCCGAGCCGGGGCCGGTGCTGGTGGCCTGCTCGGGCGGGGCCGACTCGCTGGCGCTGGCCGAGGCGACCGCCTTCGTGGCGCCCCGGCTGGGCCGGTCGGCCGGGCTGGTGACGGTCGACCACGGGCTGCAACCCGGCTCGGCCGAGCGGGCCGACGCCGTGGCGCGCTGGGGCCGGAACGCGGGCCTGGCACCCGCCGAGGCGGTGCCGGTCCGGGTGGCCGGCCGGCCCGGCGGGCCGGAGGCGGCCGCCCGGGACGCCCGGTACGCCGCGCTCACCGCGGCCGCCCGCCGGCGCGGCGCGGTGGCCGTGCTGCTCGGCCACACCCGGGACGACCAGGCCGAGACCGTGCTGCTGGCGCTGGCCCGGGGGGCCGGGCCGCGGGGCCTGGCCGGCATGCCGCCGGTCCGGCGCCTCGACGGGGTACGCCTGGTCCGGCCGCTGCTCGCGGTCACCCGGGAGCAGACCCGCAAGGCGTGTGCGGCCCTCGGGCTGTCGCCGTGGGAGGACCCGCACAACACCGACCCGTCGTACGCCCGGGCCCGGGTGCGCGCCGAGGCGCTGCCGGCGCTGACCGCCGCGCTCGGGCCGGCCGTCCTGGACAATCTGGCCCGTACCGCCGAACTGCTGGCGGCCGACACCGCGACGCTGGACGAGCTGGCGGCCCGGGCCCTGGCGGCCGCGCGGACGCCGCCCGGGGACGGCCCGGCGGGGCTGTCGGTGGCCGCCCTGGCCGGGCTGCCGGTGGCGGTCCGGGGCCGGGTGCTGCACGCCTGGTGCCGCGAGCTGGGCGCCGCGGGCGCGGCGCTGTCGCACCGGCACGTCCGGGCGCTGGACGCGCTGGTGACCGGCTGGCGCGGGCAGGGGCCCACGCACCTGCCGGGGGCGATCCGGGTGGCCCGGCGCGCCGGCCGGCTGGTGCCGGTGACCGACTGAGCACGGCCGGTGGGCGGGGTGGCCCGGGCCGGGTTGATCGGCTAGACAGAGCGGATGTCCCAGCCGCGACCGCCGCTGTACGCACCCAACGGGGTGGTGGCCACCAGCCAGCCGCTCGCGGCCGCCGCCGGCCTCGCGGCGCTGCGCCGCGGCGGCACCGCGGTGGACGCGGCGCTGGCGGCCGCCATCACGCTCACCGTGGTGCAGCCCGGCTCCAACGACATCGGCGGCGACCTGTTCGCCCTGGTCTGGGACGGCGACCGGCTGCACGGGCTGAACGGCTCCGGCCGCTCACCCGCGGCGCTGGACCGGGCCGCGGTGCTGGCCGCCGCCGGGGCCGGGACCGAACCGGTGGCCGCGCTCGGCGGTGGGCAGGCCAGCGGCCCGGCCATGCCGGCCCGGGGCTGGCTGCCGGTGACCGTGCCCGGCGCCCCCGCCGGCTGGCACGACCTGCACGAGCGGTTCGGCCGGCTGCCGTTCGCCGAGCTGTTCGCCGACGCCATCGGGTACGCGGAGCACGGCTACCCGGTGTCGCCGTACGTGGCCCGGGCCTGGGACCTGGCCGTACGCGTGCACGCCGGGCTGGCCGGCCCGGAGTTCGCCGAGTGGCCCCGGGTGTTCACCGTCGACGGCGGGCGGGCGCCCCGGGTGGGCGAGCGGTGGCGCAACCCGGGCGCCGCCGAGGCGCTGCGGCGGATCGCCGGCAGCGGGGCCGAGGACTTCTACCGGGGCCGGATCGCCGCGGCGCTGCACGCGTACTCGGTCCGCACCGGCGGCCTGCTCAGCGGCGACGACCTGGCCGCGCACCGGTCGAGTTGGGTGGCACCGCTCCGGGTCGGCTACCGCGACCACGAGGTGTGGGAGCTGCCACCCAACGGGCAGGGCGTGGCGGCGCTGCTCGCCCTGGCCATCCTCGACGGGGTGGACCCGGCGGGCATGCCGCCGGCGGAGTGGGCGCACTGGCAGATCGAGGCCGTGAAGCTGGGCTTCGCCGACACGCACGCCTACGTCACCGATCCGGACCTGATGCGGGTGTCCGGCGCGGACCTGCTGGACCCGGCGTACGTGGCCGGCCGGCGGGCGCTGGTCGGCGCGCGGGCCGCCCTGCCGGTGCCGGGCGAGCCGGGCCGGGGCGGCACCGTCTATCTGTGCGCGGCCGACGGCGCCGGGATGATGGTGAGCCTGATCCAGTCGACCTACCTGAGCTTCGGCTCGCACGTGGTGCTGCCCGGGTACGGCTTCGGGCTGCAGGACCGGGGGCTGGCGTTCCGGCTCGACCCGGCGCACCCGGACGCGGTGGGCCCGGCGAAGCGCCCGTTCCACACGATCATTCCGGGCTTCCTGACCCGGGGCGGCGAGCCGGTCGGCCCGTTCGGGGTGATGGGTGGGCACATGCAGCCGCAGGGCCACGTGCAGTTGATCAGCGCCACCGTCGACCGGGGGCTCGATCCGCAGGCGGCGCTCGACCTTCCCCGGTGGTACTGGCACGCCGGCCGGGCCGTACAGGTCGAGTCGGCCATGGTCGACGGGCCCGGCGGCCGTGACCTGGTGGCCGGGCTGCGCGGGCGGGGGCACGAGGTCACCGTGCCGCCCGACGCGGCCGTCTTCGGGCACGGCCAGGCCATCTGGCGCGGCCCGGGCGGCTACGTGGCCGGGTCCGAGCCGCGCACCGACGGGACCGCGGTGGGCCACTGACGGTCCCGAGGCGGGCCGCTGTCGGCCGCGTGGCGGGCCGCTGCCGGCCGCGTGGCGGGCCGCTGCCGGACCCGTGGCGGGCCGCGGCCGGACGCGGACGGGCGGATCGGGCGTGGCGGGCGAAACAAAAGGTGTGCCCCGGCGGCGCGGCGGCGCGGCCGTACGGCAGGCTAGGAGCATGGCTGACGGCTCCTGGTACGACGCCGACATCGACCACGTGATCATCTCCGAGACCCAGATCCGCGACAAGACGGCCGAGCTGGCCAAGCAGGTCTCCGCCGACCATGCCGACGTGCCGGACGGCCTGCTGCTGGTGTGCATCCTCAAGGGCGCGGCCATGTTCATGGCCGACTTCGCCCGGGCCATCGGCCGGCACGGCCCGCCGGTCGAGCTGGACTTCATGGCGATCTCCTCGTACGGGCAGGGGACCACCTCCTCCGGCGTGGTGCGGATCCTCAAGGATCTGGACCGGGACATCGCCGGCCGGCACGTGATCGTGGTGGAGGACATCGTCGACTCCGGTCTGACCCTGTCCTGGCTGCTGCGATACCTGGAATCGCGCTCGGCCGCCAGCGTCGAGGTGGTGGCGCTGTTCCGCAAGCCGGAGGCGGTGAAGGTCCCGGTGCCGGTGAAGTACGTCGGTTTCGACATCCCGACCGAGTTCGTCGTGGGCTACGGCCTGGACTTCGCCGAGCGCTACCGCGAGGTGCCGTACGTCGGGGTGCTCAAGCCCGAGGTCTATGCCCGATCCTGATTACCGCCGGAGGCGTACAGCGCACTTTCAGGAATCCCCGTTACCGTATGGATTGGTGGCGCGGATGCTGTCCGCGCCCGGGGTTTTCGTCCCGGGTTGACCGACCGGGACGGGCGCGTCGGGCGTCAATTCGTGGCCACGCCGGCCAGACGGGCGGGTGAACGCGGTAGGGGTGGGGCTCGCGGGCTCGCTCCGCGTACACAGGGTGTACCGTCGAATGACTGCGGCGCGGTTGATTTTGCGCCGGGTGTCGGGGTCGGTCCGCCGCGAGCGGCCTCGGCCGTCGCTCCGGCGGCGACATTCAACCAGACGGTCAGGACGTCGATCAGGAGGGTCCGGGCGCACGGCGCTCGACAACAGTATGGAACGTACGCGTTTCTTCCGCCGGCCGCTGGTCTGGATCATCCTGGTGATCATCGGCGCGGTCGCGCTCACCCAGTTGTTCACCGGTGGTCCGAGCTACCACAAGGTCGACACGTCGATCGCGCTCGACCAGCTGAACACTGCCAAGATCGACAAGGTCGTCTTCCAGGACAAGGAACAGACCCTCAAGATCGATCTGGCTCAGCCGGCCAAGTTCGACGGCACGGAGACTGACAAGATCCAGACGCAGTTCCCCTACTCGGTCGGCAGCCAGATCTGGGACCAGATCAAGGACGCCAAGGCCAACAACCGGATCACCGGTCCGGTGGACACCGAGGTCACCGGGGACAACGTCTTCGTCAGCCTGCTGATCAACCTGGTGCCGATCGCCATCCTGGTGATCCTGCTGCTGTTCTTCATGTCGCAGATGCAGGGCGGCGGCTCCCGGGTGCTCAACTTCGGCAAGTCCAAGGCCAAGATGATCACCAAGGACACGCCGAAGACCACCTTCGCCGACGTGGCCGGCGCGGACGAGGCCGTCGAGGAACTGCACGAGATCAAGGACTTCCTGCAGAACCCGGCCAAATACCAGGCCCTCGGCGCCAAGATCCCCAAGGGCGTCCTGCTGTTCGGCCCGCCCGGCACCGGTAAGACCCTGCTGGCCCGGGCGGTCGCGGGCGAGGCCGGCGTGCCGTTCTATTCGATCTCCGGTTCGGACTTCGTCGAGATGTTCGTGGGTGTCGGCGCCAGCCGGGTCCGCGACCTGTTCGAGCAGGCCAAGTCGAACGCCCCGGCCATCGTCTTCGTCGACGAGATCGACGCGGTCGGCCGGCACCGCGGCGCCGGCATGGGCGGCGGGCACGACGAGCGCGAGCAGACCCTCAACCAGCTGCTGGTCGAGATGGACGGCTTCGACACCAAGGGTGGCGTCATCCTCATCGCCGCCACCAACCGGCCCGACATCCTCGACCCGGCGCTGCTGCGGCCCGGCCGGTTCGACCGGCAGATCCCGGTGGACGCGCCCGACATGGAGGGGCGCAAGGCGATCCTCCGGGTGCACGCCAAGGGCAAGCCGTTCACCCCGGACGTGGACCTCGACTCGGTGGCCCGGCGCACCCCCGGCTTCAGCGGCGCCGACCTGGCCAACGTGATCAACGAGGCGGCCCTGCTGACCGCTCGGGTGGAGAAGCGGGCGATCTCCAACGAGGCGCTCGAGGAGTCCATCGACCGGGTCATCGCCGGCCCGCAGCGGCGGACCCGGGTGATGAGCGACCACGAGAAGAAGATCACCGCGTACCACGAGGGCGGCCACGCGCTGGTCGCCTGGGCGCTGCCGCACTCGGCGCCGGTGCACAAGGTGACGATCCTGTCCCGCGGCCGGTCCCTCGGGCACACGCTCACGCTGCCCACCGAGGACAAGTACACGCAGACCCGGGCCGAGATGATCGACACCCTGGCGTACGCGCTGGGCGGCCGGGCCGCGGAGGAGCTGGTCTTCCACGAGCCGACGACCGGGGCCGGCAACGACATCGAGAAGGCCACTCAGCTGGCCCGGGCGATGATCACGCAGTACGGCATGAGCTCCAAGCTCGGCGCGATCAAGTACGGCACCGCGGGTGACGAGCCGTTCCTCGGCCGCAACATGGGCCACGAGCGGGACTACTCGGACGCGGTGGCCGCCGAGATCGACGGTGAGATGCGGGCGCTGATCGAACTGGCCCACGACGAGGCCTGGGAGATCCTGGTGGAATACCGGGACGTCCTCGACAGCCTCGTGCTGGAGCTGATGGAGAAGGAGACCCTCTCCACCACCGACATGGCCCGGATCTGCTCCCGGGTGGTGAAGCGGCCGCCGATGGCCCCTTACAACGGCTTCGGCAAGCGGCAGCCGTCCACCGAGCCGCCCGTGCTCACCCCGAGCGAGCGGGACAAGCTGAAGGCGCAGGCGCAGGCCGACGGCGCCGAGGCCACGGTCGGTGGGGGAACCCCGCAGAACCCGGACGGGTCCCGCTGAGTGCCGCGGCTGACGAGGCCGCGGGAAACGAACCGGTCTCGCCGTCCGGCTCCGCCACGGAGCCGGACGGCGACGACTCGTTGGACTTCCTCGCGGCCCGACTGATCAACGGCCGGCTCACCGGCCAGCCGGTCGAGCAGGTCGTCGACCTGGCCCGGATCGAGAAGGCCGTCCGGGAGATCCTGCTGGGGATCGGCGAGGATCCGGACCGGGACGGCCTGCGGGAGACCCCGGCGCGGGTGGCCCGGGCGTACGCCGAGCTGTTCGCCGGGCTGCGGGTCGATCCGGCGCAGGTGCTCAGCACCACCTTCGAGGCCAACCACGAGGAGCTCGTGGTGGTCCGGGACATCGACGTGATGAGCTTCTGCGAGCATCACCTGCTGCCGTTCCACGGGGTGGCGCACATCGGCTACATCCCCGGGCCGGACGGCCGGATCACCGGGCTGTCGAAGCTGGCCCGGCTCGTCGAGGTGCTGGCCCGCCGCCCCCAGGTCCAGGAGCGGCTCACCACCCAGATCGCCGACCTGCTGATGGCCAAGCTGGCGCCGCGCGGCGTGGTGGCGGTGCTCGAATGCGAGCACATGTGCATGGCCATGCGCGGCATCCAGAAGTCCGGCGCCCGGACCATCACCTCGGCCGTACGCGGCGTGCTGCAACGCGACGCGAAGTCCCGGGCCGAGGCGCTCAGCCTGATCCGGCACGGCTGACTGCCGGGCTGCTGACGGCCGCGGCGGGGATTGCTGGCGACCCGGCCGGGCTGCTGGCGGCCGCGGCCCGCGGGCTGGCGCGGCGCTCGGGAGACCCGAACCCCTCAGCCGAGCAGCTGCACCAGCAGACCCACCGTGGCCGCCACGGCGACCAGCAGCGCCGCCAGCACCGCGCCGAGCCGGCGCGGGCTGATCCGGCCCAACCACGCGGGCAGCCGACCGGCGCCCCAGGCAGGGCCGCCGAGCAGGGCATCGGCGCTGTCCGCGCTGGCGCCGGCCTGGCGCAGCGCCGCCGACCAGTCGCCCGGATCCCGGCCCGCCGCCCGCGCGGCCACCGCGGCCTCCGGCGGGGACGGCACAAGATCGACCTCCGGTACGCCGAGCGCCCGCAGCCGGGACCGCTGTGGCGCCAGCCGTTCCCGCACCTCCGCCAGCCGGTCCCGGGTCGTGCCCAGCGTCCGAGACCGCTCGTCGGCCACCGCGGCCGTCCCGCGTCGCACCGCGGCCAGACGCTGAGCCGCCGCCACGTACCGCTGCCAGGCATCGTCGGTCATCGCACGCCCCCACCGAACGGAACGATCAGCCGTACATCGCCGGTGCTCCGGTCGGCGAGCGTGGCGCGACCGGGCCGGGGCCTCCAGTCGGCCTCCCGCCCCAGCAGGTACTCGGCCTCGATGGGAGGCAGGTCCAACAGCAGGATCCCGGCGACGTACTCGGCCAGCGACCCGTCACCGGCCAGCTCCACCAGCCGGCGGGTCCGCCGCCACCAGGACAGCAGGTGCATCCCGCGGGCCGGACCGGCCCGCAGCGCGGTCCGGGTCACCTCGGGCGGCAGGTCGGCCGGGCCGGCCGCGTCCATCCCGAAGACCACCAGGTAGCCGGGCCGGCCGTCGGCGAGCGCCGCGGCCAGGCCCGGCGCGTCCGTCGGCAGCACCTCGTGCCGGGGCCGCAGCGCCGCCACCAGCTCGGCGGCCGGCGTCTCGGCCTCGGGTACGAGGGCCGCCACGACGAACCGGGCCTCGCCCGGCGGGTGGGCCGCGGACACGCTCCGGGCGGCCGCGGCGAGCACCTCGGCGCCCGCCGCCGACCGGCCCACCACCGCCAGATGCCGTCCGGGCGCGTCGTCGAGGGCGAACGTGGCGGTCCCTGTGGTGGCATCCACGGCCCGGCCCAGCAGCGCGACCGGCGGACCCGAGCCCGCCGTGAGCACGGCCCGGTAGGTCGGGTCCGCGTCGAGGGTCATCGCGGCCGCGCCGTCGAAGACCAGCGGCGGCTCCGGCACCGGGCGAGCCAGCCAGAGCCGGTTCCGCAGCTCGTTCCGGTCCGCCTCGTCGGCGGCCGGGTCCGGAAACCCTACGGTCCGCTCGTGCCCGCGGGTCGCGCCGCGCGGTCCGCCGAGGCCGCCGGCGGTGTTCACCACGGCCGTGCCCACCGGAAGGCCGGCGGCCGAGTCGTTCGTCGGCTGCAGCACGTCACCACCGCCGGGCAGGGCCACCCGGACCGGGAACTGGCCCCGCAGCGCGTCCGGGTACGCCCCGACGCCGAGTTCCGTGGACCGGCCCACCAGCACGAGGTGAACCCCGTACGCCCGTCCGCGCCGCGCGACGGACTCGAGCAGCCGGAGCGTCTCCCGGCCCATCCGGTCCGGCTCAGCCAGCAGCACCGGCGCGCCCTCGATGACGCACAGGACCCGCGGCGGCCGGTCCGGCTCCGGCATCCCGGCCAGCCGCGTCGCCCCGGCCCGCTCGAACGCCACCGCCCGCCGGTCCAGCTCGGCGTCCAGTTCGCGCAGCAACGTCAGCGCGTACTCCCGGTCCGCGGCCACGCCCGCCGTGCGGACGTGCGGCAGCCAGGAGCGGTCCTGTCCGGTGGGCAGGAACTCGCCGAACGCCGGACCGGGGCGTACCGAGAGCAGGTGGATGGCCAGGGACTCCGGCCGGTAGCGGGCGCAGAGCCCGTGCAGCACGTTGGCCAGGAACGCGCTGCTGCCCGCACCCGGCCGGCCGGCGATCAGCCAGTGCGGGGTCAGCTCCGCGAACCGGAGCGTGACCGGCGTGTCGCCGTCGTAGCCCACCACGGTGGTGAGCCCGTCGCCGGCATCCTCGGTCCAGTACTCCCGGCCGTCCGGCAGCAGGTCGGCAAGCCGGGGCCGGCAGCCCACCGCGAACCGCCGGGCCAGCTCCCGGCACACCCGGTCGACGAGCTCCGCGGGCGGGTCCGGGTCGAGCAGCACCGGGGCATTCAGTCCGCTCGAGGAGGGCAGCGGCCCGCGACCGCCGAACGAGGCCCCGGGTGGGTCGCCCACCAGCGCGTACGTCTCGCGTACCTCGATCATCGTGGCCTCGGCCAGGCCCGAGCCGGCGGTGGTCGACCGGGACGCGGGCCCGGTCGCCGGTCCGGCCGGGACCACCGGGGCCGGCATGCCGGGCGGGGCCAGCCGGCCCCGCGCGCCGCGAGCCCTGCCGTTCTCCGCAGCGGTGTCCCGGCCGTCCCCGGCTGGCTGCTCCCCGGCCATGCCGTTCCGGGCTGCCGCGGGCGGCGCGGCCTGGTCCCGGGCCGCGTCCTCGCGCGCGGGCCCGGCGGTGCGGGACAGCGGAAACGGAGCCAGCACGCCGGCCCGGGCCGCCGGTTCGGTCGCCAGCCGCACGGCCGTGTCGCTCGCCGGCGTCCGCCCGGACCGGTCGACGCGAACGGCCGGCACGGCCGGTCCGACCCGTGCCACCGGCACCACCGGTTCGACTCGGCCGACGGGCCCGGCCACGGTTCGGCGCTCGGCCACAACGGCCCGGTCCATCCGGTCGGCTGCCCGGTCCATCCGGTCGGCTGCCCGGTCCGTCCGGTCGGCTGCTGCGGCCGGCGCGGGTAGCCCCGGCGCCGATGCCGCCGCCGGCGTCGGCGCGAGGGGCGACGTCGGCGCTGTCGCCGGCGTCGGTGTGGCGGCCGGCGTCGGTGTATCGGCCGGCGCCGATGCTGCGCGATCGGATGCGGCGGCCGGGTTGGCCGGTTCGGTTGGCCAGCCGGCGACGATCAGGTGCAGCCCGGCCGCGACGCCACCCTCGGCCAGGGCGCGGAGCCGGGCCAGATCTTCCGGCTCGACCGGCTCGGGCAGGCCGGCCACCACCACCAGCAGGACGCGTTCCCGCCGCCGATCACGGCCGCCCGGGCGGTCCGGGCGTACCCAGCGCTCCGCCTCGGCCAGCACGGTGAGCGCCCCGGCCCGGTCGGTGGCCGGCGGTGGCAGCAGACCCGCGTCGGCCAGCGGGGCGAACGGCGCGAACACCTCGGCGGCGCCTTCGCCGGCGATGCCGCGTACCAGCAGGGAGCCCGCGGGCGCGGCCGCGAGCAGCCGGAGCAGCAGCGCCCGTAGCAGGGCCGCCACCCGCGGATCCCGGGCATCGCGGTCGAGCACCAGGTGCCCGGCGCCGAGCAGCGGCACGACGGCCGGGAAGCACACGCCGGCGAGCGGTTCGGCCGTGCCGATCCGGACGTACCGCGGCGGTTGGTCGCCGTCCGGAAGCGGGTGCGTGGAATTGGCCGTGAGCGGGGCGCCGAGCCAGCCCGGCACCAGCGCGGCGGCCGCCGCGGTCAGCAGGTCGGCCAGGTCGCGCTGCTCGCGGTCGTCGGGCGGGGGCGACGGGGCGGCGTCCAGCGCCGTACCGACCGCGTCCGCCGTGGCGGCGGCCTGCCGGTGCAGTGCGGCCGCCCGACTGGTACGCGCCTTCAAGCTGGCCAACCGAATCCGCCTTTCCCGATGGGCCGACTGGGCGGACCTCATCCCGGGACCCCGACGGTAACCCAGGTCGGGACCACTTTCCGGGAGATACGTTGCCGTCCGCGCGGCGGGTCCGGCCGCGATCACCCTGAGCGATCACGATGCTCCGGCGGTCCACCTTGGGTGATGCGCCAGTGGCGTTCCCGTGACGGTCGGGCTGCTGCACTGCGCCGAGCGCCAGCGGCGTCCCGGCGTCCGTCGCGGCGTCCCCGGGGTTGGTACGGCGTCCCCGGGGTGCATACGGCGTCCCCGGGGTTCGTCGCGGCGTCCCCGGGGTTCGTAGGGTGTCTCCGGCGTTCGTACGGCGTCCCCGGGGTTCGTGCGGCGTTCCTGGCGTTCGTCGCGGTGTGCCGGGGTTCGTAGAGCGTCCCCGGCGTTCGTCGCGGTGTCCGTCCCGCGCGTGGCGGCGCGCCCGGCGCGGGCGCTGCGTCACCCTCCGTTCACGACAGGTGATGGAACCGAGATCTGCGGCTATTGGGCCGCCGCATCCGGGCCGATAGCCTCAGGAGGTGGAATCAGTGCAGCCACCCGCCGATTCCCGGACCTCTCGCGTACCGGCCCAGCGCGGCCGTCCCGAGCCGGAGGCGCCGGAGCCCGCCGAGGCCGTCGAGCCCGGGGTCGAGGTCCGCCCGCCGGCCGCGGCTCCGGCCTCGGATGTTCTCGCCGGTCCGGACCTCCCGGCGCGCGCCGCCGGGTCGGCGCCCCCGGCGAACCTGGCCGGATCGGCGCCCCGGGCGGATCTGGCCGGATCGGCGCCGCCGGCGGATCTGGCCGGATCGGCGCCCTCGGCGGGGGTTGCCGGGGTGGCGCCCCCGACGGTCCCGCCGGTCGGGCCGGTGGCGCCGCCCGCCGGGCCCGGCGTGGTGGGGCCGCCACCGCCGCCGGCCGGCTTCGGCGCGCTTGGACCGGTCGCACCCGGCACCGCTCCGCACGGTCCACAGCAGACGGTACGGCCGGCCAGGCCGCGCCGGCCGGTGCGGCGGCTGCTCTGGGTGCTGGTCGGGGCGCTGCTCGCGCTGCTGCTGGCCGGCAGCGGCGCCTTCTTCGTCTGGTACGACCGCGCCACGACCATCGATCGCAGCGAACCCGACGTCACCGTCGACAACTACTTGCGAGCGTTCCTGGTGGACCGGAACGACGCACGCGCGCAGGAGTTTCAATGTTCGACCGGGAAGACCCTCGGTCCAATCGAGTCCTTAAGAGCCGAAATGGAGAAGCGTGAGGCACAATTTCATGTTGTCGTCCACGCATCCTGGGGCGCGCTAAGTGTATCGCGTAGCGCATCTAGGGCCGCTGTTCAGGCCACATTAACGATCGCCAGCTTCGCTAATGGGGAACCACGGAGCCGAAGAACCGAAGAGTGGAAGTTCGCCATGATGAGAGAGGACGGCTGGCGGGTCTGTGGAGCCGAGCGGGTGGGCTGAGCTACTCGAGCCAGAGCAGGTGCACCGGCACCTCCTGGGTCTTCGGCGACTGCCCGCTCCAGGCCCAGCGATACCAGTCGACCTCGGTGCTGACCCGGACGCAGATGTCGCCCTCGGCGCTGGTGTGCAGCTCGGTGACCGCCCGCAGATCGCGGCGTTCCACCCCATCCACCACCTGGACCACCCGGCGGCCGGTGACGGCATCGGCCTCCACCACCGGCAGCGGCCCGGGATGCGCGGGCGCGTCCAGCGAGACGAGCCGGGCCAGCACGTCGGCGCGGGCCGGCGCCGGCTGCCCGCGCTCGCCGAGCAGCTCGACCCAGACCCGTTCGGCCGGCACCAGCGGGGCGAAGACCTCGGTCTGTTCGGCCTCGGCCCGGTACCACTCGTGCTCGGGGATGACCGGCACGTAGGTGCGGCTGCCCTGCACTACCCGGTCGTCGGCGCGCAGGTCGGCCCGCCAGCCGAGGCCGGGCAGGCCCACCCGGATCCGCCGGCCGCGCAGGTCGAGCCGCTCGGTGGCCGGTGCCAGCAGGATGGGCCGGGGCGGCAGCGGGGCCCAGTCCGGCTCGCCCGCGAACGGGTCGGGCAGCGGCTCCCGGCTCATCGCGCCGCGCGCCGGATCATGCCGCGCCACCGAGCGGCACGCCGCGGTCGCGCATGAAGGGCACCGGGTCGATCCCGCCGGCCCAGGCCCGGATGCCGTTCAGATGCACCTCGAAGTGCAGATGCGGGCCGGACGAGTTGCCGCTCGTACCGACCTTGCCGATCACGTCGCCGGCCCGGACCAGCTGGCCGGGCCGGACGAACGGCGCCTGCACCATGTGGCAGTACCGGGTGATCACCCCGCCGGCGTGCAGGATGTCGACGAACCAGCCGCAGCCGCCCTTGCCCGGATATCCGTCCACGTCGCAGTTGCGCCGGCCCTGGTGGTCGGGATCGCAGCGGGCCACCAGCACCCGGCCGGAGGCGGCCGCGTGGATCTCGGTGAACCGGTCCACGATGAGGTCCACCCCATTGTGTGTCGGCCGGTCGGCCGTGCGGAAACCCGAGCCGACCTTGGCATGCACCGGGAGGGTCCAGCCGGAGGCGGTGATCTCGGTGGCCGTGGCGCACCGGGGGTTGACGGCCGCTCCGATGGCCCGGGCCGCGCCGTTGGCCAGCCGGTTCACGATGTCGGTGGCCGCCGGCTCGTGCTTGGCGTAGGCGTTCGGGAAGGCGCTGCGCTGCACCCGCTGCGCCGCGTCGGTGAGGGGGAGACTCTCCCAGCCCTTGACCCGGACCAGCCGCTCGTAGAACTTGCGGGCCGCGTAGGCCGGATCCCGCACCTGGGCGGGCGTTCCCCAGCCCTGACTGGGTCGCTGCTGGAACAGCCCGAGCGAGTCGTGGTCGTTGCCCGCGCCCAGATAGGGCAGGTTGGACAGCCGGGACTCCTGGATGGCCGTGGCCACCGCGATCACCCAGCCGCGCGGCGGCACCCGCAGCTGCCGGCCGACCGCGATGATCACGGCCGCGTTCCGCAGCTGGCTTGGGCCGAAGGTTTCCATCCGCGGCATGGCCGCGGCGTCGGGCGCCAGCGGCGCCCCCTGCCCGCACGCGTCGCCGGCCAGGGTCATGGTCGGGTCCTTCGCGCCGCCCAGCGAGGTCAGCATGAACGCCGCAGCGCCGCCCACGCAGCACAACAGGGCAAGCGCCACGGTGACCGAGACGGTCAGCGGCACGAGCCGGAGCCGGCCGCGGCGCCGGCGCGCCGGCGCGGGGTCCGGGCCGATCACGACCGCTCCCAGTCGACCTCGGCCACCCGCCACTCGCCGTGCCCGCTCACCAGCTGTAGCCGCAGCGTCCCGGTGTCCACCGGCAGGGTCACCTCGGTCAGGTCGGCCGTCCGGGTGGTCAGCACCGGATCACCGGTGAGCCGCCGCGCCGGCACGCCGGCCGGGTCCACCCCGGACAGCCGCTCGGCGAGGTCCGGAGTGGCGCGGGGCGTGAGGGCCGCGAGCCACCGCTGGGCCGGCTGGTTCCGGTCGAGCCAGGCGGTGGCGAAGGCTCGGGCCACCGCCTCGGGCCGCTCCGCGCCCGGGCTGGTGCGCGGGGTGGGCGACGGGTCGTCGACCGTCAGCCCATCGTCGGCCTCGGTGGCACTGGGGGTGTCGATGGGCCGCTGCGGCTGCGTCACCACGGCCGGCCGGGAATCCGGGCCGGTCACCAGCCGGGCCGCTCCCACGATGCCGAGCACCACCACGGCCAGCGCCACGGCCGCGCCGAGCCGGGACCGCAGCACCCCGCCGACCAGGAGGGCAATGACCCGCTGCACCGCGCGCATCCCGGCTCACCTCGCCTCGGAGCGGATTCGCGGCCGCTTCTCCGGCTCCCGTTCCGGCTCGGTCGAGCCGGGCCGGTAGACCGAGTACGACGGGACCGCATCGGGCACGTCCGGCTCGGTCCACTCGGCCGGCTGCCGACGCCGCGGCACCGGCGCCCGGTGACCCGGCGCTGGCGCCCCGACGGCCGGGGCCACCGGCCCGGCCGGCTCCAGGCTGCTGCTCTCCCGGACCGCCCGGGAGGGCGTCGTCCCGGTCGGATCCTCCAGCCGGGCCTCGGGGCGCAGGTTGGGCTGCTGAGGCAGCGCCCGGCGGGCCCGCTCGAGCGGCGTCGGGCGATCGTCCGGCTCGCCATGCGGTCGGGCCGCATCCCGCAGGTCGCGCATGAAGCGCTGGTGCCAGCGTTCCCGGATGACCACCTCGGTGCGGTCCTTGCCGCCGAGCTGGGTGATCCGCTGGAACGGTCGGAGCAGCAGCCAGCCCACCACCCCGGAGAGCGCGACCAGCACCACCTGCAGCCAGCCCGGCAGCGTGGGCGTGCTCATCACCAGGTCGACCGCGAACAGGTAGATGGCCGCGCCGGTGCCGAAGATGGCGATGTTGAACAGCGCCGCCACCACGGCGTTGCCCAGCCGGCGCAGTCCGGCGCTGGCCGGCCGGAGCAGGCCCACGGTGCCCAGGACCGGCGCGGCGATCACCGCCCAGCGGAAGATCAGGAAGCCGAGCAGCACCAGGATCGAGGCGGTCAGGTCGAACAGCGCGAACAGCACCGCGGCCAGCAGCGCGATGAAGCCGGCGCCGATCCGCTCCATGTCCTTGGTGCCCTGGAGGTACTCGTACGCCTCCGGGTCCTCCTTCTGGATCTGCGCGGCTACCTTCATCCACTCGAGCTGCTTGGCGTCGATGGTCGCCTTCCGGGTGTCCGGATTGCTCCGTAGTTTTTCCGCTTCCTCCCAGGACAGCGATCTGGCGTCGTAGAGCGCCCGGCCGTACTTTTGGGCGGTCTCGCTGTCGGCCGAGCCCAGCACACCGCGCAGCCAGTTGCGGTAGAGCATGGTCTCGGTGGCCGTGTCGCTGGCCCGCACAGCGGGCGGCCGGTGATCGTTGCAAGCACCGGGGGTCGGGTCATCGCACTGGCCGGGCGGGACGTTCTGCGGGCGCGGTCCCACGGCATCGTGTACGGCCCCGAGCGCGGTCACCAGCGTGCCGTCGGCCAGGTTGGCCGAGCGCACCGGCCAAGCCGCAAGCGCGGTGACGGCCACCATCACCAGCAGCGCCCAGCCGGCCGTGGTCATCGCGTTGCTCATGTCGGACTGCCGGGACCGCCACATCAGGTAGAGGCCCACCACGCAGAGCGTGATGATGCCGAAGACGCTGAACACCTTCTGGTAGACCGCCTTGGTGGCCTGCTCGACCAGCGGGTCGGCCCAGCCCCACATCTCCTTGGGCTCCCAGGCCCGCTCGCGGAGCGCGTTGGAGGCGCCGATGACCGACGTGGCCATCATGAATTCGCCGTTGGCCACGGTGGTGGTGAACCGGTAGTCCGGATGGATCAGCGAGGAGGCGCAGCCGCCGTCCACGTCGTACGTGCTGTAGCCGTAGCCCGCGTACCCGTAGGTGCTGTAGAGGCCCTGCGGGCCGGGCTCCTTGGCCGAGTCGGGACGGCTGACGAACCAGCCGGCCAGCCCGGAGTCGGGCGCGCTCGGCACCGGCGGGTCCGCGCACTCGACCGTCTTCTTGCCCGTGTCGGTGAGCTTCTTCACGCAACTCTGGAAGTCGGCCTGCCACTCCTTCGTGGTCTTGCACAGGTCGGCGGGCGCGCGGGCGGCCAACCCCGTGCTGGCGGCCGCGGCCGCGGGACGGGCGCCGGGCAGCGACCAGGCGAGCGAGCCCAGCGCCAGTACGCCGATGGCGAGGATCATCGCGACGGCCCGCCGAGCCATGTCACGCCTCCGGATCGCTGATGCTGGCCGGCAGTTCGGCCACGGGGGATGCCGGCGCGGCGGCCGGGGTGGTGTCGAGGTGTTGCAGCAGCCCGGGAACGTACGACACGTCGACCCGGACCTTCTGGACCCGCCCGTCCACGTCCCGCATGACGAACTCGCGGAAGCCGAGCCGGTCGGCCGAGGAACTGTCCACGGCGGACAGCGAGGCCAGGGTGGCCTCGTACCCGTCGTTCACCGGCACCCGCAGTAGTCGCAGCGCCTCCGAGGCAATCTCCTCGTCCTCGGCGATCCGCCCCACGAAGACGGTGGAGACCAGGTTTTGCACGTCGAGCCCGAGGATGTCCTTCGGGTTCTGCGAGGAGACCAGGGCCGCGAGGTTCCACTTGCGGGAGTCCCGGGCGAGCCGGACCAGGAACGACCGGCCGGAGCGCCAGCCCTCCATGAAGTGGGCCTCGTCCAGCCCCACCAGCTTCCGCGACGACATCGAGCCGCCATAGCAGCGGCGTACGGCGAGCCGGTGCGCGGTGTGCAGCATCGGCAGCGCGAGGGCCTCCTCGGCCGACCAGTACTCGCGTTCGATCTTGAGGTCGGGCAGCCGCAGCCCGGCCATGGTGATCACGGTGAGCGCGGCGTCGGCCCCGAGCAGGCCCTCCGGCGGCCGGCCGAAGAACAGCAGCGCCAGCGGCATCTCGGCGGTGTCCAGGAGCAGGTTGGCCAGCTCCTTGCCGTCGTGGTCGTCCAGCCCGGCCAGGCAGGCCACCACGTCGTCGAGCCGGGACGTCTCCTCGGCCGGCACCTGCCGGACCGCGTGCCGCAGCAGCGTGGCGGTGGACGCCTCGCGGGCCACCTGGGGCGGCACCAGCATCATGCAGATGTCCTGCACCAGCATCCGGCGCTCGGCCCGGGCGTTGGAGATGGCGATGTCGAACTCGCGGTCGCCGGCCGGCCCGGTGGGGAATTCGGTCCGCAGCGGCGTCGGGATCAGCGAGTACGGCGCCAGCGTCCCCTGCTCGGAGCCGGTGAGGTTGAGCACCCGCGCGTACGGCCGCAGCTCCGGCATCGAGCAGAGCCGGGCCAGCGGACCCGACGGGTCGAGCAGGGTCACCTGGACGCCGCGCCGGGCCGCGAGATAACCCAGGGCGCCGAGCAGGGTGGACTTGCCGCCGCCCGGCTCGGCCACGAAGACGGCCAGGCCGGACCGCTCGCGTACCTCCATCGGGAAGTGCAGATCGAGGAAGACCGGGCGGCGGCAGGTGCCGGCCGTCCGGCCGATCAGGTCGCCGCGCCGGTCACCCACGGTGGACGCGGCCTGCGGGAGCGCCGCGGCCAGGAGCTTGACCGGCATCCTGCGGACGTACCCGGTGTTGGCTACCGGCTCGCCCGGGATGAACTCGCGGGCGAGCCAGTCCTGGTTCTTGGGGTGCTGCAACGAGATCCGGAGTTCCCGCGAGTAGAGCTGGATCAGCCGGCGGGCCCGCTCCAGGCACTCCTCCCGGTTGCGCCCGCCGACCGCGATCCGGTGCCAGCCGTGCGCCCGGGCCGACTCGACCGGCAGCCCGGTGGTCATCTCGTCGCCGATCACCAGCGCCCGCTTGGCGAGCCGCTCCAGCTCCGGTGGGGCGTCCATGCCGTGCTGCGCGTAGTCGAGCTGCTGGGAGCGGATCATCCGGAGCCGGTGCTCCAGGTTGCGGAACGAGTCACCCGGGCCCAGCAGGTCGATTCGGCTGGACAGCTCCATGGGCCACGGCAGCCGCTCGTGGAAGTGCAGCCATGGCTCGTGCCGCTCGGGAATCTCCAGCGGCTCCATCCGGCCGACGGCCAGCACGGCCACATGCCGCTCCTCGCCGGACATCCGGTTGACCAGCTTGACCGTCGACCCGTACGGGGTGCGGTAGCGCTCCACCTGCTCGGTAAGGGCCAGCAGGTCGCCGCGTTCCCAACGGCCACCGGAGACCGGGGACAGGGACGTCGGCGGCGCCATGCAGAGCGCGACCGATCGGTAGAGCAACCACTCCAGCTCACCGGCCGACACCCGGCGGCCGCGCATGCCGAACGCGCCGAGCACCTCGTCGAACTGTTCGACCGTACGGCTCAGCCGGCGCCGCTCGGTGTCCGCGACGCCGCGGCCGAACGCGCGCAGCAGCCGCTCCGCCATGTTGTCGCCCATCGAGCGGCGGGCGAAGGTCACCCCGAGGTACGTCTGCCCCTCCGCGTGGTTGACCGAGAGCAGGTGCCGCTGGGCGGCCACCAGATGGTCGGCCCAGCTGGTGCCGCCGGCCACTGTGGGCAGCGGGTGGGCGGTGTGGGCGTCGAGCGTGCGCGCCCATTCGTCGGCCGGGAACGGGCGGGTGGTGCGGCGCAGGTGCAGGCGGAAGCCGGCGAGGCCCGCGTACTGCTCGGAGATGGCGGCCAGCAGCGCCTCGCGCTCGGCGTCCGGCCGGAACGCCCAGCGGACCTCCGGCAGCCAGTACCAGGCGGTGACGGTGTTCGGGGTGAAGGTGAGGTGGCCGGCGATCTCGGTGATGGCCAGCTCCACCGAGGGGTCGCGGTCGCCGAACTTCACCTTCGGCGGCCGCACGGTCACCGGCTTGCTGGTCCGTTGCCGCCTGGGCTGCCGCTGCCGGGCCGCGCGCGCCGGTTCCGGCTCGTCCGCGGCGGCATGCTGCGCCCGGGCCGGCGCCGAGGCCGGCGTTGGTGTCGGTGCCGGCCGCTGCGTCGGCGCCGGGCGCGCCGCCGCGGCGCGTGGCGCCGCGGCAGCTCCCGAGTCGGGCGCCGGGCGCGGCGCGGCGGCCGCCGGCGGTCTCGAAGCCGTGGCGGCTGCGGGGTTGGATGTGCCGGTCCCAGCGCCCGTCCCGGTCCCGGTCCCGGTCGCGGGCCGGGCCGGGGTGGCGGGCCGGGCCGGGGTGGCGGGGGGTACGGCGGGGGCGGCCGCCCCGTTCGTGGGTGGCCGGGTCGGCGCGGCGGGGCGCGGCGCGGCGGCCGGGCGTGGCGCGGCGGGGCGCGGGGCGGCGGTCGGGCGGGTCCCCTCCGCCGGCACCTCGCTGACGTACGCGGGCACCCGTGGAGCGTTGGCGGGCGCGGCGGGCGTGGCCGTGGTGGCGGCCCGGCTCGGCTCGGCCGGTGGGCTCTCCGGGCTGCCGGGTTGCGGGGAGGGCGCGGGCCGCCGGACGGGGGAAACTCCGGACGACGGCTCGGCGGGCTCGGCAGGGCGCTGCCGCGGCGCGCCGGCCTGGCCGCCGCGCCGGGTCGGCCCGCCCGCGCCGAACAGGTCCAGGAACGGGGAGTCGATGTCGGGATGCTCGGACGTGCCGTGCCCGTTGCCCGGCTGGGCCGGTCGGCGACGCACCGGTCGGGGCGGCTGGAAGCGCGCCACGGTGCCGTTCCCGGAGCCGTTCACCAGGGCGGGGTCCAGGGACTCCTCGTCGATACCCCCGTCGTAGTCGATTGGTCGCACACCGTTACCTTCTGGATCGGCCGGCGATGCCGCCGGACGGTGGAAGCCCGGCGAAGATGAGGGAGTCATTCCGTCGCCTCGCCCGGGTAGGTGGTTGCGGTCAATCGGGGGGAACACGCCCGGCGGAGCCTCATACCAGCTCCTCCCGAATCCGGACGCGAGTGGCGATCAGCCGCGGATCGCGTAGCTCGGTGGCCGGTTCGCGGGTCCGCCGCCAGTCGGTCAGCGCGGTCCGGATGACCGTCCGGGCCGGCCGGTCCGGGTCGACGTACCGGAACACGAACGACGTGCTGACGATGGCGAGGGCGATCTCCCACGCGGGAAAGAGTTCCACCTTGAGCGTGAATAGCCAGTGAATGAACATGTACAGCGGCACGAGCAGCATGAACAGCCCGTACTGCGCGTAGGGCAGGTGGACCGGCAGGGTGTAGCCGGGCGGCCCGAGGTAGACCAGGCGGGCCCGGTAGATGTCGTCGTCGGTGCGCAGCCGCATGT
The DNA here is from genome assembly GCF_042434095.1 of Plantactinospora siamensis. Classification (NCBI taxonomy): domain Bacteria; kingdom Bacillati; phylum Actinomycetota; class Actinomycetes; order Micromonosporales; family Micromonosporaceae; genus Plantactinospora; species Plantactinospora siamensis. The sequence continues at coordinate 23,950 of NZ_JBHLUE010000032.1, read as the reverse complement.
CGAGCTCGCGCCTACTTGATGATGAGCAGGTTGACCAGGTAATCGCCGACGAAGAACAGTGTGGCCGCGCCGGCGATGAACGCGAGTCCCACGATCGCGATGGCCGAGCTTGTCAGCACCTTGGAGATCTCACCGCGGCTGGCCCGCCCGATGAAAATCACTCCCAGCACGGCCAGCAGGATCGGCGCGATCTTGGTGGCGAAGAACTTGACGACATTGTCGGTGTTGATCGTGCCCTTCGGACCGGGCTCCGCCGCGATGACGGCGTTGGTGACTGTGTGCAACGCGTGCCCGCCCGCGTTCCACACCATCTCCACGAGTTCCGTGGCGATCATCGGATACCTCCCCAAGGCGCGGCCGGCGAAGCCGCAGTGCGGATGTGTCTGACCAGGTGGAGGGACGAGAATCTGCCCACCCTGGTAGACCCCGCGTCCCGGTCTCGCCACCGGTGGTGACGAGTTTTGGGCGTTTTTGGAGTGGTTTGGCCCATCCCCTTCAACTTCGCCGTCTGGATGCCTCGCAACTGCACAGCGTACGGCCCACCCCTGTCTCTAACAAGGCGCGGCCGGTGTCCCGACCGGACCCGAATGACCGGTTAATCGTACACCTGTTCTAGAGGGCCGAGGCGACGTGCGGTGACCTGGGGTCGGTACCGTCAGACCGTGACCGAACTGCTCCCTCCGGGCCGATCGCCGGACCAACCGGTGGTGATGGGCGTCCTCAACGTCACGCCCGACTCGTTCTCCGACGGCGGCCGGTACACGGACCTCGGCGCCGCCGTCGAGCACGGGCGCCGGATGTTCGCCGTCGGCGCCGGGCTGGTCGACATCGGCGGCGAGTCGACCCGCCCGGGCGCCGACCGGGTGGACGCGGCCACCGAGCTCGACCGGGTGCTGCCGGTGATCCGCGAGCTGGCGGCGGCCGGCGTACCGCTGAGCATCGACACCACCCGGGCCGCCGTGGCGGCCGCGGCGCTCGCGGCCGGCGTCACGGTGGTGAACGACGTGTCCGGCGGCCTCGCCGATCCCGACATGGCCCGGGTGGTGGCCGACGCCGGCTGCCCCTGGGTGCTCATGCACTGGCGCGGACACTCGCGCCGGATGGCCGAGCTGGCCCACTACGCCGACGTGGTGACGGACGTGAAGGCCGAGCTGGGCCGGCGGATCGACGCGGCGGTCGCGGCGGGGGTGGCGCCCGGGCGCATCATCGTGGACCCGGGGCTCGGCTTTGCCAAGGGCGCGGCCGACAACTGGGCCCTCACCACCCGGCTGCCCGAGCTGGTGGCGCTGGGGTTCCCGGTGCTGTTCGGGGCCAGCCGGAAGTCCTATCTGGGCCGGCTGCTGGCCGCGCCGGACGGAACGCCGCGGCCCGCCGCGGAGCGCGTGGCGGCAACGGTCGCCACCAGCCTGCTGGCCGTCGCGGCGGGCGCCTGGGGGGTGCGGGTGCACGACGTACGCGACACCGCGGACGCGCTGGCCGTGTGGGCCGCGAGCGGCCGCCCGCGGCTGGCCGCGGCCACCGGCGGCGTCCGGTGACGCCCCGGGACGCCATCGTGCTGACCGGCCTGCGGGTCCGGGGCCGGCACGGGGTGTACGCCTTCGAGCGCGAGCAGGGCCAGGACTTCGTCATCGACGTACGGCTCGAGCTGGACCTCGGGCCGGCGGCCCGCTCGGACGACGTGGCCGACACCGTTCACTACGGCGAGTTGGCGGAGCGGCTGGTGGCCATCGTGGCCGGGGCGCCGGTGAACCTCATCGAGACCCTGGCCGAGCGGCTCGCCGACGCCTGTCTGGGCGACGAGCGGGTGGCCGTGTCCACCGTGGTGGTGCACAAGCCGCAGGCGCCGATCCCGCACGAGTTCGCCGACGTGGCCGTGTCGGTCACCCGGGCCCGGCCGGCATGAGCCGGGCCGTGCTGTCCCTGGGCAGCAACCTGGGCGACCGGCTCGCCCACCTGCGCGGCGCGGCGCGCGGTCTGCGGGACGTCCTGCTGGCGACCTCGGGCGTCTACGAAACGCCGCCGTGGGGCGACGCCGAGCAGCCGGCGTACCTGAACGCCGTGCTGCTGGTGGCCGACCCGGCTGCCGGGCCGCGGGACTGGCTGGACCGGGCCCGGCGGTTGGAGACGGCGGCCGGGCGGCGTCGCGACCCGGACCGCCGGTACGGGCCGCGCACCCTCGACGTCGACGTCATCGCGGTGTGGGGGCCGGACGGCGCGCCTGTGATCAGCGACGAGGGCGAGTTGACCCTGCCGCATCCCCGGGCCGGGTTGCGGGCCTTCGTGCTGCGGCCCTGGCTGGACGTCGAGCCGTCCGGCGAGCTGCCCGGGCAGGGGCGGCTGGCCGACCTGCTGGACCGCGAGCCGCTGGCGGCGCAGACGCGGGACCTGTGTCCGAGACCGGACCTGCGGATAGCACCCGACATGCCGATAGAGTCGGACCGGTGAGCGAGCGAATCAGGCTCTGTGCGGAGCGCCGGTTGGGGCGTGGCGGGCGGGGAACCATCCAGCTCAGGGCGGAAGGGCCTCATGCCGGGCCTGAGCGAAGCGAGGGGCCGGCATGAGCGATAGGTCTTCCCCGCCCCGGCCGCCGGCGCCGAACCCGACCATGGGCCCCACCCGGCCGGCGAGCCTGGTGGTGGCCGGCCTGGCCTCGGCAGCCCTGGCCTGGCTGCTGGTCAGCTCCTTCTACGCCGACCTCCCGGCGCTGCCCTGGCTGCCGGCCGTGACGCTGGCCGGCCTGGCCGTGCTGGAGGCGTACGCCGCGCTCACCACCCGGGCGAGGATCGACCGCCGACCGGGGCGGGAACCGGTCGAGCCGCTCACCGTCGCCCGGTACGCCGTGCTGGCCAAGGCCTCGTCGCTGGTGGGCGCCATCTTCGGCGGCTTCTGGGCCGGCCTGGTGCTGTGGCTGGTGGTGGAGCGCACCAAGGCCGCCTCCGACGATCTGCCGGCCGCCGTGGCCGGCTTGGTGGCGTCGCTGTGCCTCATCGCCGCGGCGCTGTGGCTGGAGCGGGCCTGCCGGGTGCCGGAGCGCCCCGACGACGACGAGGACGACGAGCTGGGGCGCTGACCGGGGGGTTTCCTGCGACCGGGTGGCCAGGTACGGTGCCTGGCGTCCGGTCAGGTCCGCGACCGGACCGAACGGCCACCCGCCGGTCCGCGGCATTGGCCGTGACCCGTCGCCGGGCGGACGATCCGGGAGGCGCACCGCATGACGTACGACGAGCCCGCCTATCGGCGTCGGGACTTCGGCGACACCGAGGCGTACGGCGACACCGACGGGGGAATCACGCGGACCCAGCGCGTGTCGGCCGCGGCCCTGGACGACGTCTTCGACGACCCGGCGCACGGCGAGCCGGGCCGGGACCGGCTTGCCGTGCACGTCCTGTGGGAGATCCTGCTGCTGGTCGCGGTGGTGGCGCTCGGCTTCCTGCTCTACCGCACCCAGGCGTCGGCGCTGCGCGGTCAGGCCCTGAAGACCCTGCTGGTCTCGGCGGCCGCGCTCGGCCTGCTCACGCTCGGCGCCGGGGTGACGCTGCGGGCCGCCGTACCCAATCTGGCGCTCGGCCCGGTCGCGGTGGCCGCCGGCCTGCACTTCGCCGAGAACGGTGACCGGGGCGTCGTTCCGGCCATGACCCCGGCGGTGCTGGCGGCCGCCGGCCTGGGGCTGGCGGTCACGCTGCTCGTGGTCGGGTTCCACGTGCCGAGCTGGGCGGCGAGCCTGGCCGCCGCCCTCGGCGTCATCGTCTTCATCCAGCAGCGCACCGCCCCGGTCCGGGTGCAGGGCGAGTACGACCCCAGGGGCACCGCCCTCTACCTGTTCGGCGGCTTCGCGGCGCTGGCCGTGCTGGGTGGTCTGTTCGGCATGATCAAGCCGATCCGCCGGATGGTGGGCCGGTTCCGTCCGGTGGCCGACCCGGCGCGTCGCCGGGGCGCCGGCGGCGGGGTGGTGGCCGGGGCCGCGATGGTCGCCTCCATGGTGCTGGCCACCGGCGCCGGGCTGCTGATGGCGGCCAACGGGTCCGGCCCGGTACGCCCGGTCACCGGGCTGGAGTGGACCGGCCTGGCCATCGGCGCGGCCCTGGTCGGCGGGACCAGCGCGTACGGCCGGCGCGGCGGGATCTTTGGCACGCTGCTGTCGGTGCTGCTGGTGACCCTCTTCCTGCGCTACTCCGACCTCAAGAACTGGGACATTGCCCTGGGCGCCACGGCGGCCGTCGTCCTGGCCGGTGGCCTGGTGGTCACCCGGCTGGTGGAGACGTTCGGGCGGCCGCGGGTGGTGGCGCCGGTGGACGGCGACTGGGCGGCCGAGACGGACAACGACTGGTCGGACCCGGCGGAGCGGTCGGATTCGTGGTCGGCCACCCTGCCGGCACAGCCCGGCAAGCCCCGGCCCGATCCGTGGGACGCCGACCGGTGGGGCTCCGCGGACCGTTGAGGCAGCTGGACGCTAGTCTCCTGGGCATGACGGAATCGCCATCGGGCCGGTCGACGGCCGACTTCGAGCAGCTCGACGCGCTGTCCACCGAGGAGCTGCGTGAGCGGGCGTTCGCCGTCGCCCGGGAGCATCGGGACATCCGGTTCTTCTGGTCGGTGCTGCGGCACCTGCCGAACGCCGACGAGGCGGAGGCGCTGGACGGCTCGCCGAACTCGGTGGGCCCGACCGTGGACGAGGCCGTCGCCCTGTGGCGGGAGCTCACCGGGCACGGGTACGAGGAGTCGGCGCCGCTACTGCGGGCCGCCTTCATCGACTACCTGATGAAGCACTGACCGGGCTCGACCGGGGCCCGAGCATTCCCATTTGTGAACGTCACTGAGCCAGGTTTGCTGGCGGGATCACGCTGGGAAATATGCCGGCCATGGCTCTCACCAACCGGTACAAGTCTGCGCCGGGCGCGGGCACGATAGCCGCGCTCATCCTGGTCCTGGTCTTCGGCAGCCCCTGGTACGCCGACTGGGCCCGCGACCACACCAACCCCCGCACCGCAGGCGGCTGGTTCCTTCAGCTGCTGGCCTGGCCGGCCTGGCGGTTCGACTCCTCCGACTCCATCCAGGACGTCATTGCCGCCGACCTCAAGGCCATCCTGCTGGTCGCGCTGACCGCCCTCTTCCTGTTCCTGCTGCCGGGTTCGCAGCTGGCCCGGGCGCGCGGCACGCTCAGCCAGTTCTTCGCGGGCTGGGGCGCGTACATCTTCGCGGGCGCCTTCGCGGCGCTGTTCACCGCGCTGATCAGGTCGAACCCGTCGCTGCTCGGCGCCCTCCAGGCGGCCGGTGACGGCGCCCGGTACGGCCTGTTCACCGGCTGGATCATCGGCATCGCCACCCTCGGTGGCTACCGCGGCCGGCGCTGAGGCGCCGACCGATCCGCACGGCCGGCGCTGCGGCGCCGACCGATCCGCACGGCCGGCGCTGCGGCGCCGACCGATCCGCACGGCCGGCGCTGCGGCGCCGACCGATCCGCACGGCCGGCGCTGCGGCGCCGACCCATCCGCACGGCCGGCGCTGCGGCGCCGACCGGTCCGCGCGGCCGGCTTCCGGGCAGGAAGCCGGCCGCGCGGCACGTCCGGATCGTCGCCGACCGGTCAGGCGCGGTCGGTCTCGGCGGGGTAGTCGATGCTGAGCACCCGATGCCGGCTGAGCAGGCCGACCGACTGTCCGTCGTGGAGCACCCGGGCGTGGTCGGCGTTCGTCACGAGCATGGCCGCCAGCGCGTCGTAGAGCGAGGAGCCGACCGTCACGGTGGGCAGCTTCTCGGCGTCCACGCCCTCGACCGGGTCCAGCAGCTCCCGGCTGACCGGCGTGACGGCGAGCCGCCGGATTCCGCGGTCGGCGCCAACGAACTCGCGCACGAACTTCGACGCCGGCTCACCGAGCAGCTTGGCGGGGGTGTCGTACTGCTCCAGCTTGCCGCCCTGGGACAGCACGGCGATCCGGTCGCCCAGCCGGACGGCCTCGTCCAGGTCGTGGGTGACCAGCACGATCGTCTTGCGTACCTCGGCCTGCAGGCGCAGGAACTCCTCCTGAAGGCGGGTTCGGGCGATCGGGTCGACCGCGGAGAACGGCTCGTCCATGAGCAGCACCACGGGGTCGGCGGCCAGCGCCCGGGCCACCCCCACCCGCTGCCGCTGCCCGCCGGACAGCTCGTGCGGGTAGCGCCGGCCGAACGTGCCGGGGTCCAGCCCGACCAGTTCGAGCAGCTCGTCCGCCCGGCTGCGGATGCGGGCGGAGGACCAGCCGAGCAGCCTCGGCACGGTCCCGACATTCGTCCGGATCGTCTGGTGCGGGAAGAGCCCGACGTTCTGGATGACGTAGCCCATCCGCCGGCGGAGCTGGACCGGATCGACGGCGGTCACGTCCTCGTCGTCGAGCAGGATCCGTCCGGAGGTCGGCTCGATGAGCCGGTTGATCATCCGGAGCACCGTCGACTTGCCGCAGCCGGAGGGGCCGATCAGCACCACCAGCTCGCCGGCCCGGATCGGGAGGCTCAGCTCGGTGACCGCGACGGTGCCGTCCGGATACTGCTTGCGGATGCGCTCGAGGGTGATCGGCGCGGCGGCCGGGGACGGGGTGCCGCGGTCGGCGGCGGCACCGGCATCCGGGGTAACGTCCACGTATGTCCTTCCACTTGAGCTATCAGGAAGCTCCGGGCAATCCGTGGTTCTCCTGGCAGTACGTGCGGGACAACTCGGAGACCATACTCGCCGCGCTGCGCGAGCACGCGTCGCTCACCGGACAGGCGGTGCTGATCGCCGCCCTGGTGGCCGTCCCGCTCGCCGTCGCGGCGTACTGGTTCCGATCCCTCACCGGGCCGATTCTCGCACTCTCCGGGCTGCTCTACACCATCCCGTCCCTGGCCCTGTTCGCGTTCGTGGCGCCTTACCTGGGTACCGGCACCGCCACGGTGCTGCTCGGTCTGGTGATCTACGCCCTGCTGCTGATCATCCGGAACACGCTGGCCGGGCTCAACCAGGTGCCCACCGATGTGCGCGACGCGGCCCAGGGGATGGGCTACGGACGCTTCGCCCGGCTGGTACGGATCGACCTTCCGCTGGCCCTGCCCGGCATCATCACCGGGCTCCGCCTCGCCACGGTGTCCACGGTGGCGCTGGTCACCGTCGGCGTCCTGGTCGGGCACGGCGGCCTCGGCCAGCTGATCATCGGCGGCTTCCGGAACAACTTCTACCGGGCCGAGATCCTCACCGGGACGATCCTCTGCGTGGGGCTGGCCCTCGTCCTCGACCTGCTGCTGGCCGGCGTCGGCCGGCTTCTCACCCCGTGGCTGACCCGGCGGAGCGCGCGATGAACCCGATCCAGCAGGCGGTGACCTGGCTCAACGACCCGCTCAACTGGACCAACCCCAACGGCATCCTCGACCGGCTGGGGGAGCACCTCTACCTCTCCGGCGCCGCGGTGGCGATCGGTTGCCTGGTGGCCTGGCCCATCGGGCTGTGGCTGGGGCACACCGGGCGGGGCGGCGGGGTGGTGGTGCTGCTGTCGAACGTGACGCTGGCGATCCCGACCATCGCGCTGCTGACCCTGCTGCCGCTGACCTTCCTGGGGTTCGGCGAGCCGCCAGTGATCATCGCGCTGGCGGTCTTCGCGGTGCCGCCGCTGCTCGCGAACGCCTACACCGGGGTGCGGGAGGTGGACCCGGAGGCCCGGGACGCGGCCCGGGGCATGGGGCTGTCCGGCGGCCAGTTGCTGCGCCGGGTGGAGCTGCCGCTGGCGGTGCCCTATCTGGCGGCCGGCTTCCGGACCGCCGCCGTACAGGTGGTGGCCACCGCGGCCCTGGCGTCGTTCGTCAACGGCGGCGGCCTGGGCCAGATCATCAGCGCCGGCTTCGGGCTGAGCATCGCGGTGGGCGGCGGGCAGATCCTGGCCGGCGGCCTGCTGGTGGCGCTGCTGGCCCTGCTGGTGGAACTGCTGCTGGGGGTGGTCGAGCGGCTGGTCACGCCGCCGCCGCTGCGCAAGGCCCGGCGCCGGGCGGACCGCCGCGCGCAGTCCGCCACCGCCGGCGCCGGCGCCTGACCCCCGCTGAAGGCGGCAGTATCGAGCGACGCCCGGGTGGGCATATGAGCCGCCCGTCGCTTTATGTCCCTGCTTGACCGGTTAGCGGTGCCGTACATGACGATCCGGTGACAACATCGGCCCGCAATTTGTCGGCGCAACGTGAAAGATGTTGGGTTGGAGGTCGCGGGCGGCCAGCCAGGGATCGCCCGTCGGACACGCGGCCGGCCCGGATGGGGCCGCGCCGGGACACGGAAGGCGGGCGTCATGCGCTCACGTAACCGAATCGCCCTGGGCGCCGCGGGGGCTCTCGCCGCAGCCGGCCTGCTGACCGGCTGCGGCGGCGCCGGGTCCTCGGGCACCCAGGCGCCGCAGGGCGGCGCCTCCGGCGCCGGTTGTGCGCCGGTTGCCGGCAACCAGCTCGTCGTGCTCACCGACGACAAGAAGCTGCAGAACACCGACAACGTCATCCCGGCCATCAACGCCAAGGCCGCCACCCCGCAGCTGATCGCGGCGCTGGACAAGGTCTCCGACGCGCTCACCACCGACAAGCTGATCCAGCTGAACAAGGCGGTGGATGTCGACCGCAAGACGCCGAAGGTGGCGGCCGAGGAGTTCGCCGCGGCCAACAACCTGACCGCCGGCCTGGAGAAGGGCCCCGGCGGCTCGATCACGGTGGGCGCCGCCAACTTCAGCGAGAACCAGATCCTCGGCGAGCTGTACCGGATCGCCCTCACCGGCGCCGGTTACAACGCCAAGGTCCAGCAGATCGGCAACCGCGAGCTCTACGAGCCGGCGCTGGAGAAGGGCCAGATCCAGGTCGTCCCGGAGTACGCGGCCACCCTGGCCGACTTCCTCGGCGGCAAGGCCGGCGGGCCGAGCGCCCCGGCCATCTCGTCCACCGATCTCGACCAGACGGTGAGCGGTCTCACCGGCGCCGGCAAGAAGGTCGGCCTGGTGTTCGGCAAGCCGTCCCAGGCCCAGGACCAGAACGCCTTCGCGGTGACCAAGGAGTTCTCCGACAAGTACGGCGTCAAGACCCTCTCCGAGCTGGCCAGCAAGTGCTCCGGCTCGGCCACGGTGCTGGCCGGCCCGCCGGAGTGCCCGCAGCGGCCGAAGTGCCAGGCCGGCCTGGTGCAGGTCTACAGCTTCAAGGCCGGGTCGTTCAGCTCGCTGGACGCCGGCGGTCCGCAGACCAAGTCCGCGCTGAAGACCGGTGCCGCAGGCGTCGGCCTGGTCTTCTCCTCCGACAGCTCGCTCGCGGCCGGCTGAGCTGGACGGGGGTCCCGCCCGGCCCGCCGGGCGGGACCCCCGTCGTCCGCGCTCCGTCGGCCGGCTACTTGTCGATGTCGCCGACGACGAAGAACATCGAGCCGAGGATGGCGATGAGGTCCGGCACGAGGCAGCCGGGCAGCAGCGTCGACAGCGCCTGCACGTTGGCGTACGAGGCGGTGCGCAGCTTCAACCGCCACGGCGTCTTCTCGCCCCGGGACACCAGGTAGTACCCGTTGATCCCGAGCGGGTTCTCGGTCCAGGCGTAGGTGTGCCCCTCGGGCGCCCGCACCACCTTCGGCAGCCGTACGTTCACCGGCCCGGTGCGCCGGTCCACCTCGTGCAGGCAGCGCTCGGCGAGGTCCAGCGAGGCGTACACCTGATCCAGCAGGACCTCGAACCGGGCGTGGCAGTCGCCGGCCGTCCGGGTCACCACCGGCACGTCCAGCTCCCCGTACGCGAGATAGGGCTCGTCGCGGCGCAGGTCCAGGTCGAGGCCGGAGGCCCGGGCCACCGGCCCGGACGCGCCGAACGCGGCGGCCGCCGCGGCCGGCAGCACGCCCACCCCGACGGTACGGGACAGGAAGATCTCGTTCCGCCGGATCAGCCGGTCCAGGTCGGGCATCCGGCGGCGTACCTGGTCGATGGCCGCGCGGGCCCGGCCGGTCCAGCCGGCCGGCACCTCCTCCTTGAGCCCGCCGACCCGGTTGAACATGTAGTGGATCCGGCCGCCGGCGACCTCCTCCATGACCGCCTGCAGCGTCTCCCGCTCCCGGAAGGCGTAGAAGACCGGCGTGATGGCGCCGATCTCCAGCGGGTACGACCCGAGGAACATCAGGTGGTTGAGCACCCGGTTCAGCTCGGCCAGCGCGGTGCGCAGCCACACCGCCCGCTCCGGCACCTCGATGCCCATCATCCGCTCCACGGCCAGCACCACGCCCAGCTCGTTGGAGAAGGCGGACAGCCAGTCGTGCCGGTTGGCCAGCATGATGATCTGGCGGTAGTCCCGCACCTCGAACAGCTTCTCGGCGCCCCGGTGCATGTAGCCGATCACCGGTTCGCAGGAGATCACCCGCTCGCCGTCGAGGACCAGCTTCAACCGGAGCACGCCGTGCGTGGATGGGTGCTGCGGGCCGATGTTGAGCACCATGTCGGCGCCGAGCTGCCGGCCGTCGCCGGAGGTGCCGGGGAGCAGGCCCGCCCCCGTGCCGACGGTCAACTCGCGTCTCGGCCCGGCCTCGGAGGTCATGACGGCCATCGTGCCATGCCGGCCGGACGGGGTCAGCCGTCGCCGAGGCCGCCGGGACTGCCGCGGATGCCGGCCGGACGGGGTCAGCCGTCGCCGAGGCCGCCGGGATCGCCGCGGATGCCGGCCGGACGGGCTCAGTCGAGGCCGGCCAGCAGGGGGATCGGCTCGAGCCCGACCGGTTGCAGCAGCCAGCGGTGGCCGCCCAGCCCGTCCGGATCGGTCAGCTCGGCCGCCGTGCTCGCGGCGGCCAGCGAACGCAGGTAGCCGGCGGGGTCGGTGGAGGCCAGGCCGAGCGGTGGGCGCCGGCCGTCCGTACCGAGCGCCCGCAGCGCCTCCCGCTGCCGGACCAGCAGGTACGGCCGGCGCGCGGCCGCCGAACCGGCCGCGCCGACCGAATCCAGCGCCACATGGGCGGTCAGGTCGCAGGACCCGTCCGGCACCGGCACGACCTGGCGGCCGTGCCGGTACCCGGTGAGCGTCCCGGCGGGCGGCCGGTCCGACCGCAGGTGCCCGTAGTCGACGGCCAGCGCCAACCCCCGGCCGACCCGCCGGACGGCCGCCGCCCAGGCGTCGTCGCGGGTCCGGCCGATCTCGACCCGGGCGGTGGCCCGCTCGGCCGGCCACCAGCGCGCCAGCCAGGACCGGTCGGCGTCGCCGACCGGATCGCCGACCGACTCCGCGCCGGAGGCCGGGTCGACGAGCAGGTACCGCCACCCGCCGCCGTCCGGCACGGCCAGCTCGAGCGGTACGTTGTCCAGCCACTCGGTGCCGAGCAGGAGCCCGGTGATCCCCGCCGGGATCTCGTCCCGCCATTCGACGGCGGCCGGGAGGTCGGCGGGCCGGGGCGCCCGTTCGACGGCCATCAGCCGGACCCGGTCGGGGGTCCGCAGCTCGGCGGCGAGGGCCCGGAGCAGCTCGCCCCGCCCGGCGCCCACGTCCACCACCTCGAGCGGGGCCGGGTGACCGAGCTCGGCGTCGAGCCGGGACAGCAGGGCGGCCAGCGCGGTGGCGAACGCCGGCAGCTGGGCGCTGGTGCGGAAGTGTCCGGCCGGCCCGGGATCGGTCACGAAGAACCCGTCCGGGCCATACAGGGCGTTCTCCATGGCCGCACGCCAGCGCAGGCCCGCGGGGGGAGGCGTTAACAAGGGGCCCTTCCTCTACGAAAAGCGATAACAGGGGGCCCTTCCTTGCGGTCCGGGAGGCCCGGTTCGTGAAGGTTTTCACATTTGCTGTGGCGGTTTCCGGCGGTCCGCGCATACTTGCGATCGACCGGTACCACATTTTACGAGGACTGGATCAGTGCCATGAGCGCATCGCCGCGCCCGCGCCCGGGCGCCTCTGCCAGCGGGTCCGGCGTCGCCGTACCCGCGCAGTCGCCGCAGCCGGCCCGCACGGTCGGGGTGATCGGCGCCGGCCGGGTCGGGGCCGTGCTCGGCGCGGCGCTCGCCGCCGCCGGCCACCGGGTGGTCGCCGCCGCCGGCGTTTCGGCCGCGGCCCGAGCGCGGATCGCGGAACTGCTGCCCGGCGCCGTCAACCGCCCCGCCGACGAGGTCGCGCGGCTGGCCGCCGACCTGCTCATCGTGGCGGTCCCCGACGACGCGCTGGCCGGCGTGCTCAACGGGCTGGCCGGCACCGGTGCGCTGCACCGCGGCCAGATCGTGGCGCACACCTCCGGCGCGCACGGGCTCGCCGTGCTGGCGCCGGCCACCGCCGTGGGGGCCCGGCCGCTGGCCCTGCACCCCGCGATGACCTTCACCGGCACCGCCGCGGACCTGTCCCGGCTGCCCGGCATCTCGTACGGGGTCACCGCTCCCGCGCCGCTGCGGCCGCTGGCCGCGCGGCTCGTGGCCGACCTCGGCGGCGTGCCGGAGTGGATCGCCGAGGACGACCGGCCGATGTACCACGCCGCCCTGGCGCACGGGGCCAACCACCTGGTGACGCTGGTGAACGAGGCGCTGGACCGGCTGCGCGACGCCGGCGTGACCGACCCGGCGCGGGTGCTCGGCCCGCTGCTGGACGCGGCGCTCGACAACGCTCTGCGGCTCGGCGACGCGGCGCTGACCGGCCCCGTGTCCCGAGGCGACGCCGGCACCGTGGCCCGGCATCTGGACCGGCTGGCCCGGACGGCCCCCGAGTCGCTGCCGGCGTACCTGGCGCTGGCCCGGCGGACCGCCGATCGGGCCATCGACGCCGGCCGGCTCCGGCCGGTGGACGCGGTGGCGCTGCTCGGCGTGCTGGCCGACCGGGAACGGGAGACGGTGGCGTGACCCGTACGGTGCACACCCGTGCCGACCTGGCGGCCGCGCGGGCGGAGCTGCCCGGCCGGGTGGCCGTGGTGATGACCATGGGCGCGCTGCACGCCGGCCACGAGGAGCTGCTGCGCACGGCCCGGTCGGCGGCCGAGCACGTCGTGGTGACGGTCTTCGTCAACCCGCTGCAGTTCGGCCCGAACGAGGACTTCGACCGGTACCCCCGGACCCTGGAGGCGGACCTGGAGGTGTGCCGGCGGGCCGGCGCCGACCTGGTCTTTGCGCCCAGCGTGGCCGAGATGTACCCGGGCGGCCAGCCGGCGGTACGGGTCAACCCGGGGCTGCTCGGGGAGGAGCTGGAGGGGTCCACCCGGCCCGGCTTCTTCCACGGGGTGCTGACCGTGGTGCTCAAGCTGCTCAACCTGGTCCGTCCGCAGCTGGCCTTCTTTGGTGAGAAGGACTACCAGCAGTTGACCATGGTCCGGCGGATGGTCCGCGACCTCGACGTGCCGGTCGAGATCGTCGGCGTCCCCACCGTGCGCGAGCCGGACGGGCTGGCGCTCTCCAGCCGGAACCGCTACCTGTCGCCGGCCGAACGGAAGACCGCGCTGGCGCTGTCTGCGGCGCTGCACGCGGGGGCCGAGGCGGCCGCGCGAGGGCTGGACAACGAGGCGGTGCTCGGCACCGCGCACCGGGTGTTCGCCGAGACCGGCCCGGTGGCCCGGCTCGACTACCTGGTGCTGACCGACCCGGATCTCGAACCCGGCCCGCCGCCCGGACCGGCCCGGCTGCTCGTGGCCGCCTGGGTGGGCCGGACCCGGCTCATCGACAACCTGCCGATCCACCTCGCCGCGCCCTCCGGGCCGGCCAACCCGTGATCCGAGAGGGAATCGCGATGTTCCGGACCATGCTCAAGTCCAAGATCCACCGGGCCACGGTGACCCAGGCCGACCTGCACTACGTCGGTTCGGTGACGGTGGACCAGGATCTGCTCGACGCCGCCGACCTGCTGCCCGGTGAGCAGGTGGCGATCGTGGACATCACCAACGGGGCCCGGCTGGAGACGTACGTCATCCCGGGCGAGCGGGGCAGCGGCGTGATCGGCATCAACGGCGCGGCGGCGCACCTCGTGCACCCGGGCGACCTGGTCATCCTCATCTCGTACGGGCAGATGGACGACGCCACCGCGCGCGGCTACCAGCCCCGGATCGTGCACGTCGACGCCGACAACCGGGTCATCCAGCTCGACGCCGACCCGGCCGGGGCGGCGCCCGGCATGGTGGGCGACCCGGTCCGCGGGGACCTCGTCGCCGGCGCGAGCCGCTAACCGGCACTGACCCCGCCCGGCCCGACCTCGCCCGGGCCCGGCCCGGCCTGGCCTGGCCCGGACCCGACGCCATCCGGATTCCGGAACGGCGTGCCGGGCCACCGGTCGTCGATGATCGACCGGTCGGGCGGTGTCAGCGGGTGCTTGAGCGGTTACCGTAGGGTCAATACCGCAGCATCCGCTCGGCCCCGGGGAGGACGCCATGCGTCGATGGATGGCTGGCGTGGCGGTCCTGCTCACCGGAGTGCTGCTGGCCGCCTGCGGGGCGCCGGCCGGCCTCGACGGCGACCTGGTGGACGACTGGCGGCCGATCGGCGGGCCCACGGCGTTCGTGCCGCCGGCCGGGGTGTGTTACCCGGACGACTTCGCCGAGACGGCCTACCTCTCCTCGTTCCACCCCGTCGACTGCGCGACCAGTCACCGCTTCGAGACCGTGTACGTGGGGAAGTTCGCCGGCACGGTGGCCGCGGCGGCCAAGCCCCCGGCGCAGGGCTCGGCCGACCTGCGGTCCGCGTTCACCGAGTGCGACCGCCAGGCCAGCGCGTACGTTGGCGACGAGTGGCGGTCGGGCCGGCTCTGGCTGGGCGTGGCAACGCCGTCCGCGCCGGCCTGGACCAGCGGCGCCCGCTGGTTCCGCTGCGACCTGGTGGAGGTCGCCCAGATCTCCGATCAGGAGGGCGAGCCGGCGACCCGGACGGGCAGCCTCAAGGGCGCCCTGCGGGCCGACTCGCCGCTCCGGCTGGGCTGCTTCGGCGTGCAGTTGAACGCCCAGGGCGGCGTTTTCGCGGTGAAGCCGACGGGCTGTACGGCGAAGCACAACGGCGAGTACGTCGGCGCCTGGTCCTCGCCGGCCGCCTCCTTCCCGTCCCGGGACCATGACTGGCTGCCCTTCTACGCCGGCTGCCGGACGGTGGTGGCCAGGTACGTGGGCGTACCGGCCGACAACATGCTGCCGTTCCGCACCGGCGTGCTCACCCTGCCGGCCCCGCGACCGGACTGGCAGGCGGGCAACCACGGCGTGCGGTGCTACCTGTGGATGAAGAACCGGGAGCTGACCAGGTCGCTGAAGGGCGCCGGCCCGGCTGGTCTGCCCATCCAGTACCGCTGAGGAGCGTTCTGGCCCACTTTCCCGGCCCCCGGCCGGCGGCCGACCGGGGCGGCGCGGTTGACTGTGAGGATGCGACTGGCCAGTCTCGGTATGCCGCAGTTGCCGACCCTGCTGACGGCGCCGGCGCCCGGCTGGGTCGAGACCACCGACGTGGTGGTCGTCGGGTCCGGCGTGGCCGGGCTGACCGCCGCGCTGCACCTGCGGGCCGCCGGACTGCACGTCACGGTGGTCACCAAGGTCAACATCGATGACGGCTCGACCCGGTGGGCGCAGGGCGGCATCGCCGCCGTGCTCGATCCGCTCGACACGCCGGCGGCGCACGCCGCGGACACCGAGGTGGCCGGGGTGGGGCTCTGCGACCCGGCGGCCGTGCGGGTGCTGGTCCAGGAGGGCCCCGGCCAGCTGCGGGAGCTGATCCGTACCGGGGCGCGGTTCGACCGCAACCCCGACGGCTCGCTGATGCTCGGCCGGGAGGGCGGGCACCACGCGGACCGGATCGTGCACGCCGGCGGCGATGCCACCGGGGCCGAGGTGCAGCGCGCGCTGCACGCGGCCGTGACCCGGGATCCGTGGATCCGGCTGGTGGAGCACGCGCTCGTGCTGGACCTGCTGACCGACGCCGCCGGCCGGGCCTGCGGGGTCACCCTGCACGTGCTCGGCGAGGGCGCCGAGGACGGCGTGGGCGCGGTGCTCGGCCGGGCCGTGGTGCTGGCCACCGGCGGGATGGGCCAGGTGTTCGCGGCCACCACCAACCCGGTGGTCTCCACCGGGGACGGCGTGGCGCTCGCGCTGCGCGCCGGCGCGGCCGTGACCGACCTGGAGTTCGTGCAGTTCCACCCCACCGCGCTGGTGGTCGGCGGGGCCACCGGGCTCGCGCAGCAGCCGCTGGTGTCCGAGGCGCTCCGCGGCGAGGGCGCGTACCTGGTGGACGGCGACGGCAAGCGGTTCATGGTCGGCCAGCACGAGCTCGCCGAGCTGGCGCCCCGGGACGTGGTGGCCAAGGGCATCCACCGGGTGCTGCTGGCCACCGGGGCCGACCACGTCTACCTGGACGCCCGGCATCTGGGCGGCGATTTCCTGGCCGCCCGGTTCCCCACCATCGTGGCCTCCTGCCTGGCGGCCGGGATCGATCCGGGCACCGAGCTGATCCCGGTCTCCCCGGCCGCCCACTACGCGTCCGGCGGCGTCCGCACCGACCTGCACGGCCGGACCTCGCTGCCCGGCCTGTACGCCTGCGGCGAGGTGGCCTGCACGGGCGTGCACGGCGCGAACCGGCTCGCCAGCAACTCGCTGCTGGAGGGGCTGGTCTTCGCCCGGCGGATCGCTGACGACATCGCCCGGGACCTGCCGCCGCGGAACGAGCCGGCGCCGGTGGGCGCGTGGCGCGGGGGCGCGGGCTGGGTGGTGGACGCCGCCGTGCGGCCCCGGCTGGCCCGGGCCATGAGCCGCGGCGTCGGCGTGCTGCGGTCCGCCGAGACGCTGCGGGGCGCCGGGACCGCGCTCACCGAGCTGGGCGCCACCCGCGGTACGCCCCGGACCGCGAGCTGGGAGGCCACGAACCTGCTCACCGTGGCCTGCGCGGTGGCCGGCGCCGCGTACGCCCGGCAGGAGACCCGGGGCTGCCACTGGCGCGAGGACCACCCGGTGGCCCTGGACGAGTGGCGTGGGCACCTGGTGGGCGCCATCACGGACGGCATTCTCGGGCACACCTGGGAGGGACTGGCATGAGCGAAGCGGCGTCGACGGAGTCGACCGGGCGGGCACCGTCGACGGAGTCGACCGGGCGGGCACCGTCGACGGAGTCGACCGGGCGGGCACCGTCGACGGAGTCGACCGGGCGGGCACCGTCGACGGAGTCGACCGGGCGGGCACCGTTGACCGAGCCGACCCTCCGGGCGCTGTCGGCGGCGGGGCTCGATCCGGCGGTGGTCGAGCGGATCGTCCGTACCGCCCTGGTGGAGGACCTGGGGCCGGACGGCCTGGACGTCACCAGCGCCGCCACCATCCCGGCCGATCTGGTCGGCACGGCCGAGGTGGTGGCCCGGGCCGCGGGAGTGGTGGCCGGCCTTCCGGTGGCGGCCGCGGTGTTCGACCTGGCGGCGCCGGCCGACCGGCCGGTGGAGCTGCGCCCCCGGGTCGCCGAGGGCGACCGGGTGGCCCGGGGCGACGTGCTGGCGTCGGTCACCGGGCCGGTGCGGTCGCTGCTCACGGCCGAGCGGACCGCGCTCAACCTGCTGTGCCGGATGTCGGGCGTGGCCACCCACACCCGGGCCTGGGCGGACGAGCTGGCCGGCAGCGACGCCACGGTGCTGGACACCCGCAAGACCACGCCGGGGCTGCGGATGCTGGAGAAGTACGCGGTACGGGTCGGCGGCGGCACCAACAAGCGGATGGGCCTGTACGACGTCGCCATGATCAAGGACAACCACAAGCTGGCGGCCGGTGGGGTGGCCGCGGCGTACCGGCGGGTCCGGGCGGCGTTCCCGGCGGTCCCGGTCCAGGTCGAGGTGACCACCACGGCGGAGGCCGTCGAGGCGGTGGAGGCCGGGGCCGACTTCCTGCTCTGCGACAACATGACCCCGGAGGAGCTGTCCGAGGTGGTGCTCGCGGTGGGCGGCCGGGCCGAGCTGGAGGCGACCGGCGGCCTCACCCTGGAGGTCGCGGCCAAGTACGCGGCCACCGGCGTGGACTACCTCTCGGTGGGCGCGCTCACCCACTCCTCGCCGATCCTGGACATCGCGCTGGACCTGCGCGTGCCGGCCGAGCCCGCCGTCCGGAGCTGACCCCATGCTGCTCTGCATCGACATCGGCAACACCAACACGGTGCTGGCCACCTTCGACGGCGAGAAGCTGGTGCACTCCTGGCGGATCAAGACCGACGCCCGGTCCACCGCCGACGAGCTGGGGTTGATGTTCCGCGGCCTGTTGGCCGGGGACAACGTGGAGATCACCGGGGTGGCGGCCTGCTCCACCGTCCCGGCGGCGCTGCGGTCGCTGCGTACCATGCTGGCCCGCTACTACGCCGACATCCCGCACGTGGTGGTCGAGCCGGGGGTGAAGACCGGCGTTCAGCTGGCGATCGACAACCCGAAGGAGGTGGGCTCGGACCGGGTGGTGAACACGCTGGCCGCGTACACCCTGTTCGGCGGTCCCTCGATCGTGGTCGACTTCGGCACCACCACGAACTTCGACGTGATCAGCGCGCGCGGGGAGTTCCTCGGCGGGGCGTTCGCGCCGGGCATCGAGATCTCGTTCGACGCGCTGGCCGCGCGCGCGGCCCAGCTGCGCAAGGTGGAGGCCACCCGGCCGCGCTCGGTGATCGGCAAGAACACCGTGGAGTGCCTGCAGTCCGGGATGTACTTCGGCTTCGCCGGCCAGGTGGACCGGATCGTGGAGCGGATGAGCGAGGAACTGGGTGGGGTCCGCGCGGTGATCGCCACGGGCGGGCTGGCGCCCCTCGTGATCAGCGAGTGCCGGACCATCACCCAGCACGAGCCGATGATCACCCTGATCGGGCTGCGGATGGTCTACGACCGCAACGTCTGACCGGTGGTCGCGCGCCGCCGTCGGCCCGGCGCGAGCGCCGCCCGCCGGCGCGGGGCGCGTCAGCGCCGCCGGGACCGGAAGACCAGGGTCCGGTACGGCAGCTCGACGGTCTCCTGCCCGGCGAGGGCCGGATGGGTGGCGAGCAGCTCCCGTAGGCCCTGGTCGACGCGGTCCTGATCGCGGCGGCTCGCGGTCAGGTAGTACGACCGGGTGTGGATCATGCCGATCAGCTCGTCCGGGGTGAGGGTCGTGTGGTGAGGGAATTCGCCCGGTTCGACCGCGCCGAAGGCCGGGCCGAAGTCGGTCAGCATCTCCTGGGCGCCCTCGCCCATGTGGGCGATCCGGCTCAGCTCCGCCACCCACTCGACCCGATCGTCCCGGATGTTCCAGATCGGGGCGAACGTCCCGCCCGGCCGCAGCACCCGGGCGACCTCCCGGTGCGCCCGCTCCTTGTCGAACCAGTGGTACGCCTGCCCGACCAGCACGGCGGCCACCGCGCCGTCGGCCAGCGGGATGGTCTCGGCACTGCCCGGCAACGCCGTCGTGCCGGGGGTGCCGGTCGCCAGCTGGGCCCGCATCAGCGGGTCGGGTTCGACCGGGATCACCCGGTGACCGAGGTCGAGCACCGCCCGGGTGAGAATGCCGGTTCCCGCGCCGAGGTCGACCACCGGGGACCCGGGGGCGCAGCCGTCCAGCGCCCACCGCACGGCGTCGGTCGGGTAGCGGGGGCGGAATCGGTCGTAGTCCGCGGCGGCCACGCCGAAGGAGAGAGCCTGTTCGGTCATGGCGGGAGGTTATCCAGGGGCGGGCTCGCGGCGCACCTGAGTACGCTCGGAGCCTGTCGTTGCCAATCCGCGAATTCCCGAGGAAGCCTGCCGTGACCGAGCACACCCCCGCCGCTGCCGAGCCAGCCGAAGACCTTCCGGAGCAGATGCGGGTCCGCCGGGAGAAGCGGGACCGAATGCTGGCCGAGGGCGTCGAGCCGTACCCGGTCGGATTCCCGCGTACCGCCACGCTCGCCGAGATTCGCGCGCAATACGCGGATCTGCCGATTGACACGGCGACCGGGGACATCGCGGGGGTGACCGGCCGGGTCATCTTCATCCGGAACACCGGAAAGCTCTGCTTCGCCACGTTGCGCGACGGCGACGGCACGGAACTGCAGGCAATGATCTCGTTGAACGGGGTGGGCCAGCAGCGGTTGGAGGATTGGAAGCGGCAGGTGGATCTCGGCGACCTGGTGGGGGTTACCGGTGAGGTGATCACCAGCCGTCGGGGCGAATTGTCGGTGCTCGCGCAATCCTGGACGCTCACCGCCAAGGCGTTGCGTCCGCTGCCGGTCGCACACAAGCCGATGAGCGAAGAGACGCGGGTCCGGCAGCGTTATGTGGACCTGATCGTCCGGCCGCAGGCAAGGGACACCGTACGGGCCCGGGCGGCGGCCGTCCGCAGCCTGCGCGATTCGCTGCACGAGCGCGGTTTCCTCGAGGTGGAAACGCCGATGCTGCAGTTGATCCAGGGCGGGGCGACGGCCCGGCCCTTTGTTACCCACAGCAATGCTTTGGATACGGATCTGTATCTCCGAATCGCGCCCGAGCTGTTTTTGAAGCGGTGCGTGGTGGGTGGCATCGAGCGGGTCTTCGAGATCAACCGCAACTTCCGCAACGAGGGCGTGGACTCCTCTCATTCCCCGGAGTTCGCGATGCTCGAGGCCTACCAGGCGTACGGCGACTACGACACCATGGCCACGCTGATCCGCGAGCTGGTGCAGGCCGCGGCCATGACGCTGAGCGGCTCGCACGTGGTCACGCACGCCGACGGGACCGAGTTCGACCTGGGCGGCCAGTGGCGGTCGGTCACGCTGTACGGCTCGCTCTCGGCCGCGCTGGGCGCCGAGGTGACGGTCCGCACCGACCGTTCTCAGCTGGTCCGGTACGCCGACAAGGTGGGCCTGGCCGTGGACCCGAAGTGGGGGCCCGGAAAGCTCGCCGAGGAGCTGTTCGAGGAACTGGTCGTGCCCACCCTCCGGGAGCCGACCTTCGTCCGCGACTATCCCGAGGAGACCAGTCCGCTGACCCGGGCGCACCGGTCCGAGCCGGGGCTGACCGAGAAATGGGACCTCTACGTGCTCGGATTCGAACTGGGCACGGCGTACTCCGAGTTGGTCGACCCGGTGGTGCAGCGCGAGCGGTTGGTGGCCCAGGCTCGCCTGGCGGCCGGTGGCGACGCCGAGGCAATGCGCTTGGACGAGGACTTCCTGCGGGCCTTGGAGTACGGAATGCCGCCGAGCGGCGGCATGGGATTTGGAATCGACCGGCTGCTGATGGCGCTCACCGGCCTGGGAATTCGGGAAACCATCCTGTTCCCCTTAGTGCGGCCCGAGTAGTCACCGGCCGCTTACCGGGCGGCGATTTCCGGGTCCTATTGACCGGACAAGGAGCGGTCGGGCTATTGTTTACGTGTTTGCATCAGCCCGCTCGAGAGGACTATGCCACCGTGGCTAAGCAGATCATTCACAAGCTGGTCGATGACCTGGACGGCGGAGACGCCGACGAGACCGTCAAGTTCTCGCTCGACGGTGTTCAGTACGAGATCGACCTCTCGAAGAAGAACGCCGGCAAATTGCGGGACATGTTCGCTCCGTACGTCGCTGCGGGCACCAAGGTGGGCCGGGGCGGAGTGGTGGTCGGCGGACGCGCCGCCCGTGGACGCGGCAGCGCCACGGCCGACCGCGAGCAGAACAAGGCGATCCGGGCATGGGCCAAGAAGGAAGGCCGCGAGATCTCGGACCGGGGCCGCATCCCCCAGGAGATCGTTGACGAGTACCACGCCAAGGCCGGCCGCTGAGGACTCCTCCGCGGGCGGGTGAGCCGGGCGGTCGTTGGAACGGCGCCGGTGCGGATCGGAATACCGGTCCGCACCGGCGCCGTTCTGGTTCAGGTGGCCCCGGCCGGCCGCGCGCGGGTCGCCGATCGTGTGACGACCGTCACCGCCATCTCCGGCGGGCGCGGCGGGGTCGAGGGAAGGAACCCGGGACGGCCCGCGTTGTCCCCAGCCGGTGGATGGTTTGTCCACAGCCTGTGGACAACGGTCCCCGGGCAACCCGCCGGGACCTACCGGACCGGGGTGGATTTCGCTATCCGCGTATCTGACCCGGTGGATAAGCCCCATGGCTGGCGGGGAACCACCATGAACACCGCAAATACCACCGGATCGGGCGACACACGACCTCAGCCGAGTCGGGTCGCGGCGATAGAGTAAGAGCACGGACGTCCGCCTTGGAGGTCCGGGCACCGGCGCCGCCACGATGCTTGACCATCAACATCGAGTGCGCACGGCACGTGAGGAGCACGAGGGCATGTTCGAGCGGTTCACCGACCGAGCGCGACGGGTTGTCGTCCTGGCCCAAGAAGAGGCCCGGATGCTCAACCACAACTACATCGGCACGGAGCACATCCTGCTGGGCCTGATCCATGAGGGTGAGGGCGTGGCGGCGAAGGCCCTGGAGAGCCTCGGCATCTCCCTGGAGGGCGTCCGCCAGCAGGTTGAGGAGATCATCGGCCAGGGCCAGCAGGCGCCGAGCGGGCACATCCCGTTCACGCCGCGGGCCAAGAAGGTGCTGGAGCTGTCGCTGCGCGAGGCGCTGCAGCTGGGGCACAACTACATCGGTACGGAGCACATCCTGCTCGGCCTGATCCGCGAGGGTGAGGGTGTCGCGGCCCAGGTGCTGGTGAAGCTGGGCGCCGACCTCAACCGGGTGCGCCAGCAGGTGATCCAGCTGCTCTCCGGTTATCAGCAGGGCAAGGAGCCGGCGGCCGCCGGTGCGGCGGCCGGCGAGGCCGCCCCGTCGACCAGCCTGGTGCTGGACCAGTTCGGTCGCAACCTGACCCAGGCTGCCCGGGAGGGCAAGCTGGACCCGGTGATCGGGCGGGAGAAGGAGATCGAGCGGGTCATGCAGGTGCTGTCCCGCCGCACCAAGAACAACCCGGTGCTGATCGGGGAGCCGGGCGTCGGCAAGACGGCCGTCGTCGAGGGGCTCTCCCAGAAGATCATCAAGGGCGAGGTGCCCGAGACGCTCAAGGACAAGCAGCTCTACACGCTTGACCTGGGCGCTCTGGTGGCCGGCTCGCGCTACCGCGGTGACTTCGAGGAGCGCCTCAAGAAGGTGCTCAAGGAGATCCGCACCCGGGGCGACATCATCCTGTTCATCGACGAGATCCACACCCTGGTGGGTGCGGGCGCGGCCGAGGGCGCGATCGACGCGGCGAGCATCCTGAAGCCGATGCTGGCCCGGGGTGAGCTGCAGACGATCGGCGCCACCACGCTCGACGAATACCGCAAGCACCTGGAGAAGGACGCCGCCCTCGAGCGGCGGTTCCAGCCGATCCAGGTCGGTGAGCCGTCCCTCGCGCACACCATCGAGATCCTCAAGGGCCTGCGCGACCGGTACGAGGCGCACCACCGGGTGAGCATCACCGACGGGGCGCTGGTGGCCGCGGCCACGCTGGCCGACCGCTACATCTCCGACCGCTTCCTCCCGGACAAGGCGATCGACCTGATCGACGAGGCGGGCGCGCGGATGCGGATCCGCCGGATGACCGCGCCGCCGGACCTGCGCGACTTCGACGAGCGGATCGCCCAGGTCCGCAAGGACAAGGAGTCCGCGATCGACGCGCAGGACTTCGAGCGGGCCGCCCAGCTGCGGGACAAGGAGAAGCAGCTCCTTGGCCAGAAGGCGCAGCGGGAGAAGGAGTGGAAGGCCGGTGACCTGGACGTCGTCAGCGAGGTCGACGACGAGCAGATCGCCGAGGTGCTCGGCAACTGGACCGGCATCCCGGTCTACAAGCTGACCGAGGAGGAGACCTCCCGGCTGCTGCGGATGGAGGACGAGCTGCACAAGCGGGTCGTCGGCCAGTCCGACGCGGTCAAGGCGGTGTCCAAGGCCATCCGCCGGACCCGGGCGGGTCTGAAGGACCCGAAGCGGCCGTCTGGCTCGTTCATCTTCGCCGGCCCGTCCGGGGTGGGTAAGACCGAGCTGTCCAAGGCCCTCGCGGAGTTCCTGTTCGGCAGCGAGGACGCGCTCATCCAGTTGGAC
Source organism: Plantactinospora siamensis (assembly GCF_042434095.1). Lineage (NCBI taxonomy): Bacteria > Bacillati > Actinomycetota > Actinomycetes > Micromonosporales > Micromonosporaceae > Plantactinospora > Plantactinospora siamensis. The sequence continues at coordinate 97 of NZ_JBHLUE010000032.1, read as the reverse complement.
ATGTCGGAGTTCCACGACCGGTACACGGTGTCCCGTCTCGTCGGTGCGCCTCCCGGCTACGTGGGCTACGACGAGGGTGGCCAGTTGACCGAGAAGG
>NZ_JBHLUE010000031.1:0-1208 GCF_042434095.1 Plantactinospora siamensis | reverse complement strand
GGCTTTCATCCGTTGTGCCGGTCATCGGTGGTCAGGGCCGACCGGCGTGACTTGATAGGAGCGTGGCATCGCCCCCACTGAGGTGTGTCCGCCGGCCGGCCCAGCCGTCCCCGTCTCCTGGGAAGAGAGGTGACGTCACCCATGGTGGTGGTGCTGGGAGTTGATGTCCACAAGGACACTCACACGGTCGTCGGTGCCGATCAGGCTGGTCGTAAGGTCGGTGAACGTGTGGTCCGGGCGACCGATGCAGGGCATCGGCAGTTGCTCGGGTGGGCCAGGCGGCAGTTCCCCGCTGAGCGGGTCTGGGCGGTCGAGGACTGCCGGCATGTGTCGACTCGGCTGGAACGGGCGCTGCTGGCAGCGGGGGAACGGGTGGTGCGGGTGCCGCCGAAGCTGATGGCTGGTGCCCGGGGCAGCGCTCGCACCCGCGGCAAGTCCGACCCGATCGACGCGCTCGCGATCGCCCGGGCGGCGCTGCGGGAGCCAGACCTGCCGGTCGCCGAGCACGACGACGTGTCCCGGGAGCTGCGGCTGCTGGTGGATCATCGTGAGGATCTGGTCGGTGAACGAACCCGGATACAGAATCGGCTGCGTTGGCACCTGCACGAACTTGACCCGGAACTCGACATCCCGGCCCGGGGCCTGGACCGGCTCGTCGTGTTGGATCGGCTCACCGGCTGGCTCACCGGACAGCCGACCACGGTGGTGACCCGGCTGGCCGGCGAACTGTTGGCCGACATTCGCGCGCTTACCGCCCGGGTCAACACCCTCGAAGCCGAGATCACCACCAGGGTGCGACGCATCGCGCCCGCGTTGCTCGCCTTGCCCGGCGCGGGGGCCTTGACGGCGGCGAAGATCGTAGGGGAAGCCGCGAACGTCGCCCGGTTCCGGTCCGAGGCGTGTTTCGCGATGCACGCTGGCGCCGCGCCGATTCCTGCCAGCTCGGGACGCACCAACCGGCACCGACTAGCTCGCGGCGGCAACCGGCAACTCAACGCCGCCCTGCACCGCATCGCGGTCACCCAGATTCGTCTCGATGGCCTGGGCCGCGCCTACTACCAGAAACGACGCGAGAACGGCGACACCACCATGGAAGCCCTCAGAGCGCTCAAACGCCGACTCGCCCGCATCGTCTTCAACCTACTTAAAGATCAACAACCAGCCCTGCCGGACTTGCTTCCGGCAGCGGCTTGACATAGGAGCAACGG
>NZ_JBHLUE010000030.1:0-1083 GCF_042434095.1 Plantactinospora siamensis | reverse complement strand
CCGCGTACTACGCCGCCAGCCAGAACCACGTCTACGCACGCGGCACCACCGCCACCCTCTGGCACTGGTGGTATACCGACACCTGGAACTCCGCCAACCTCGGCGGCACCCTGTAAACCTCTATTGGCGAGCGTGGCGACGTCACGGGTTATCGGGGCCTGAGCGAAATTCCATACGGCGCGCGCGCCGGAGTCTATAGTGGCCGCACTGCCACCCGTTACAGAAATATACGAGCGGTCCATCTTCTTGCGCGAGATAAAAAGCTACCTCTATTAGAACGCCTAAAAGGGGAAGGGACTTAAGGTCATGAATACACGGCATACATCCAGAGATCGTCGAGCCCTGCTCGTGTCGCTTACCGCCGGACTCGTCACGGCATTTCTAGGTCTCGGGGCGCCAACAGCGGCAAATGCGGCGCTGCCCTCCGGCTCTCAACCTCCTGGCGCTGACGGCGAGGTAGGGGTGACCATCCTTGAAGCCGGGACCTCTCAGAACGGATGGCCGGCCAACTCCGATCCCGCAGTCATCGACGTTGCAAGCTTCCCCGTTCCCGGCAGCAGCCCGGCACGATCACTCATGGTCCGTGACGGGGATATCAAAACAATCCTGATTGGCGTCGCTGCCCGTTTCAACAGCACTGTCGAGCCGCTCGGCTCGGACATCGGTGGATACAATTACCGTCCCATCGCGGGCTCGACGGTACTGAGTAACCATGCCTCAGGTACGGCTATCGACCTCAACTGGAACGAGCACCCGCAAGGGGCGAGTGGTACCTTCACTGCCGCGCAGGTGGCGGCGATCCGACGCATACTGGGCCTCTGCGGAAATGTCGTGCGATGGGGCGGTGACTATAACAGCACTGTCGATGAAATGCATTTCGAAATCAATGTCCCGCCTGGCTCATCGAGCCTCTCGACATGTGCAGAAGCATTTGCTGACACCGTCCCGTCGGTGCCGGTTTCGTTGTCCAGTGGTCGTTCGTATTTTGGTGATGGTCAGCATCATGTGTATGAGCGTGGTGTGGGTGATTCGTTGCAGCATTTTTGGTACACCGTTGGTGATTCGGGCTGGGATAAGGCGATT
>NZ_JBHLUE010000029.1:0-1713 GCF_042434095.1 Plantactinospora siamensis | reverse complement strand
AACGGCACCATCGCCCCCGGCGGCTCGGTCTCCTTCGGCTTCCAGGCCAACCACACCGGCAACACCGCCGCACCCACCTCCTTCACCCTCAACGGCAGCCCCTGCACCACCGGCTGACCACCACCCACCCACCACCCGGCCCGGCCCCGCACCACGGGGCCGGGCCGGCCACCATCACGGCCCCGTCACCCCAGCACCGACCCCGGCCAAACGGCTCGACAGCCGGTACGGCGCGGACGAGGATCTCCGGTCATGACCGCGACTCCGGTGCTCTGGCTGTGCGGCCCGCGGGAGTGGGCAAGACGGCGGTCGGCTGGGAGATCTACTCCCAGCTCGTGCGGTCCGGGGTGCAGACCGGCTACGTCGACATCGATCAGCTCGGCATGTGCTTTCCCGAGGCGGCCGCCGATCCGGGGCGGCACCGGATGAAGGCACGCAACCTCGCCGGCGTCGTGGCCGGCTACCGGGCGGCCGGGGCCCGCTGCGTCGTGGTCTCCGGCGTCGTCGATGCGGAGCACGGCGCGCACCGCGACGAGCTGCCGGAGACGAGGTTGACGATCTGCCGGTTGCGCGCGGACGAGGCGGACCTGGCCCGGCGGTTCGTCGGCCGGGAGGGCCACGACAACGGCTTGGCGGACATCCTGCGGGAGGCCGTACGCCTGGACGCCGGCGCCGTGGCCGAGGTCTGCGTGGACAGCAGCGGCCTCACGGTGGCCGAGGTGGCCCGGCGGGTCCGCGACCGCCTGCCCGGATGGCCCCCGCCGGACGATCCGCCGGGCCCCTCCACCCCGACCGACCCCGCCGACCGAGTCAACCACGTGGGCTCCGCCGTCCACGTCGAGCCCGCCGACCGCACCGAGCCGGTCGAATCCGGCCCGGGCCGTCCGGTCGCTGGCGGCGCCCGCGCCGGTGCGGTGGTGTGGCTGTGCGGCGCGACGGGCGTGGGTAAGTCCACCGTCGGCTTCCAGCTCTATCTGCGGACGCTCCGCGCCGGGCGGACGGCCGCCTTCCTCGACCTGGATCAGCTCGGCTTCTGTGGCCCCACACCGGCCGACGACCGGGTGCGGGCCGGCAACCTCGGCGCCGTGTGGCGGACTTTCCACGCGGCCGGGGCGCAAGCGCTGGTCATGGTGGGCCCGGCGGGCGACGAGGCGACCATCGACCGGTACGCCGAGGCCCTCCCGGGAGTGAACCTGACCGTGTGTCGGCTGCACGCCGGCCGGACCGCGTTGACCGATCGGATCCTGGCTCGCGGCGCCGGCCGGGGCAGCTGGGCCCAGCCCGGCGACCCGCTGCTGGGCAGGCCGCCGTCGTACCTGCGGAGGCTCGCGGGCGAGGCGGCGCATGCCGCCGAGGCGCTGGAGCCGGCCGGCCTCGGCCACCGGGTCGACACCGACGGGCGCACCGTCGAGCAGGTGGTCGACGCCGTCGTGACCGACCTCGGCTGGCCGGGCCGGCTGCGGTAGCTCGGGGTCCGTTGACCCGCCGGCCCCGCCCGGTTGGTCGCGGGGCGGGCCGGTCCGGTGGTCGGCGTTCACCTGGCCGCGCGGCCCGGCCCCGGATAGGGGCCGGGCCGCGCGGGTGAACGGGTGGTGGTCAGCCGGTGGTGCAGGGGCTGCCGTTGAGGGTGAAGGAGGTGGGTGCGGCGGTGTTGCCGGTGTGGTTGGCCTGGAAGCCGAAGGAGACCGAGCCGCCGGGGGCGATGGTGCCGTT
>NZ_JBHLUE010000028.1:0-1543 GCF_042434095.1 Plantactinospora siamensis | reverse complement strand
GCGGCGGGTTCGTGGTCGGCGGCGCGGTCGTCGGCGGAGCCGTCGTCGGCGGCGCGGTCGTGGGGGGTGCCGTGGTCGGCGGCGCCGTGGTGGGCGGAGCGGTCGTGGGCGGCGCCGTGGTCGGCGGCGCGGTGTTGTCGAGGCCGAGGAAGGAGATCGCGTACGCGAGCTGCCCGGACATCGGCAGCTGGTGCCCGACGCCGGAGATGCTGATGCCCTCGACGGTGGCCTGGGTGCTGGTGTTGCCGTACCGGGTCCGGGTCCAGGTCGACTGCGGGTGGTCGGTGAAGGCCGGGGTCTGGCTCAGACCGTGCAGGTTGGTCCACTGCTTGATCTCTTCACCGAAGTTCGGGTACGCCAGCGTGGTGTCCGTGGTGCCGTGCCAGAGCTGCATCCGCGGATACTGGCCGGTGTAGCCGGGATACATCGCGCGCGCGATGTCGCCCCACTGCTGGGCCGTCTTGATGACGTTCCCGCCCGAACACTGGCTGTTCCACAGCGACCCGTCGGTGGTGGCGAAGCACCCTGCCGGCACCCCGGAGAAGGCCGAACCGGCCGAGAACACGTCCGGATACTCGGCGGCCAGCACGTTGGTCATCATGGCGCCGGACGAGAAGCCGGAGACCACGATCCGGCCCGGGTCGACGTTGTACCGCTGCCGGGCGTAGCTGACCATCGACATGATGCCGGTCGAGTCGCTGCCGCCGTTGCGCTTCAGCGCGGCCGGGGTCGAGACGTCGAAACAGCTTCCGCTCCGGGTCGCCTCCGGCAGCACGATGATGTACTTGTAGCGGTCCGCCGCGGTCACGTAGTCGTGCCCGTTGCCGTTGAAGATGCCCGACGCCGAGCCGCTGCAGTAGTGCACCAGCACCAGCATGGCCGGCCGGGGCGCCACGTTGTCCGGCACGTAGATGTACATGCGCAGGTTCGTGGGGTTGGTGCCGAAGTTCGTCACCTGGGTCAGCGCGGCGGCCTCAGCCGGCCGGGTCAACACCAGCGCCGCCGCGACGGCGAGGGGCAGCAGCGCCATCGCCAGGGCCGCACGCAGGATACGTCTCATCCGTGGCTCACTTTCTCCTCCGGGGCGCGCCGACCGGCGGCGGTCCTGCCCTTGGGACGCCGTCCTGCCAGCCCGTGTTGGTCCGGAACGAAGTTGTTAGCGTTAACTTCTCGTGGCCGCCCGGCCGGCCAACCATCTGCATCGGGGCCCCGGGGGCCGCCGACATCGATGTCCATAACCTTTTCGGCGGACGTTACCCAGCCCGCCCATCATCGTCAAGCATCGATCGGCTGCGCCGGTAAGGAAGGGCCCCTTCTTATCGTTTCCGGTAGAGCAGGGGTCCCGTGTTAACGGGTCCGGGAGATGCCGCTGGCCGGGTCCCCGGTGTGGGGGCCCGGCCAGCGGGTGGTGGCTTGGGTCAGCTGTTCCAGTACTGGGCGGTCAGGTCGGCGGCCTGGGACTCCCACTTCGCGTAGGCGTCGGGGTAGGCCGAGACCTGGACCTTCTGCGCGGCGTCGGTCAACGGCATGTCCTGCCAGCCCG
>NZ_JBHLUE010000027.1:0-3529 GCF_042434095.1 Plantactinospora siamensis | reverse complement strand
CAGCTACAACGGCACCATCGCCCCCGGCGGCTCGGTCTCCTTCGGCTTCCAGGCCAACCACACCGGCAACACCGCCGCACCCACCTCCTTCACCCTCAACGGCAGCCCCTGCACCACCGGCTGACCCGGGCCACCGCACCCGGGCAGCTGCGCGGCCCGACTCCGGGACCAACCCGGAGCCGGGCCGGCCGGCTGTCGGGCCGGCCCTGGCCGGAACCGGAATGCGCGTGCGGGTGCCCGCCCGGGGCCGGCTGGGCGGCGCGCCGCCGCGGGCCGCCGGCCAAGCCCGCCGCCGGGTAGCCTGCGCGGGTGAGCCTCGCCGGAAAGACAGCGTTGGTGACCGGCGGTTCCCGCGGCATCGGCCGGGCGATTGTTCGGCGACTCGCGGGTGAGGGCGCCCGGGTCGTGTTCACCTACCGGAACAGTCGCGCGGCCGCCGACGAACTCGTCGGTCAGCTCCCCGGAACCGTCGCGGTCCAGGCGGATCAGGAGGACGTGGGTGCCATCCCCGCCATGCTCGAACCGGTGCGTGCCGGCCTGGACATCCTCGTCAACAACGCGGCCATCAACCCCGCGACCCCGATCGCCGGCCTGACGGCCGCCGAGTTCGACCGGGTGATGACCGTGAACCTGAAGTTCCCCCTGTTGACCCTGGCCTCGGCGGCGGCCGTCCTGCGCGACAACGGCCGCGTCATCAACATCTCGACGCTGAGCACCGCGGTTCCGGGGCCGGGTCACGTCATGTACTGCGCCAGCAAGGCCGGGCTGGAACAGGTCACCGCCACGGCGGCGCGGGAGCTCGCTGATCGCAACATCACCGTCAACACGGTCTCGCCCGGCGCCACCGACACCGAGCTGCTGCGCGAGGTCAACTCGTCGGAGGGACTGGCCTGGTCCGCCGCCATGACCGCGCTGGGCCGGCTCGGGGAGCCCGACGACATCGCGGCCGTGGTGGCCTTCCTCGCCGGCCCCGACGCGCGGTGGATCACCGGTCAGAACATCCGCGCCACCGGGGGACTCCTGCTCTGACGCCCCGGACGGGTGGTGCCCCGGTCCGACCCGGGGCGCCACCGCGATCCGGAGGTGTCAACGAAGGCTCCACCGCTGGTTGCTCTGGCCGTTGCAGGACCAGAGGATCAGCTTGGTTCCGTTGGCCGTGCCGGCGCCGTTGGCGTCCAGACACAGTCCGGACTGCACGCCCGTGATGGTGCCGTTGGCGTTGACGTTCCACTGCTGGTTGGTCTGGCCGTTGCAGTCCCAGATCACCACCTGGGTGCCGTTGGCGGTGCCCCGGTTGTACGCGTCGAGGCACTTGTTGCCGTACACCTGCAACTGCGCGCCCGCCGGATAGGTCCAGGACTGGTTGGCGGCCGTCCCGCAGTCCCAGAGCTGGACCTGGACGCCGTTGGCAGTGCTGGAGTTGGGCACGTCGACGCAGCGGCCGGACTGGCCGCCCACGATCTGCCGCCCGCCGCTCGGCGGCGGACTGTTGCCGTCGGTCCCGGCGACGGTGAGCAGCACCGCCTCGTGGGCCGGGACACTGGTGGAGTAGCCGGCGCCGAAGCTGCCGAGATCCGTCCCGGTCCACAGGTCGCGGACGGCGGCGGACCCGGTGAGCCCGAGGCTCGACCAGCGGGCGGTGATCGTCGCGGCGCCGGCCGTGCGGTTGAGCAGCAGTACGGCCCGGCGCCCGGTCCCGGACAGCACCTTGCTGTAGACCTGCAGCCCGGAGCTGTCCTCGGCCACCTTGACGCCCTGCCTGCCGAGCGCGTCCTGGTCGACCGCGATCACCTCCCGGTTGGTCATGATCGCCCGGGTCTCGGCGCTCATCTGGTCGAGCCGGTTACCCGCGAGCAGCGGAGCGCCGGAGATCGCCCACAGGCCCAGGTGGGTGCGGTTCTGCGCGGCGCTGAAGCCGGGCATGCCGGCGATCAGCATGTCCGGGTCGTTGTAGTGCCCCGGGCTCTGCGCGGACGGGTGCTGGGCCGAGTCGAAGTTGGCCAGCACGCGGTTGAGGTCGGGGGACTGGCCGAAGTAGATGATGTCCCCGCTGGTCCGCCACAGGTTCGACATGCCAGGCGCCCAGTCCCAGGGGTTTCCGGCGCCCCAGTCGCAGACGGACAGCACCATGGGCCGCCCGGTCTGCGCGGTCGCCCGGCCGATCGCGTCGCTGATCGCCTGGTACGTGTTGCGCGGATTGAGCCCCTCCGCCTGGCCGCCGCACCAGTCCACCTTGACGTAGTCGAAGCCCCACCGGGAGAACTGCAGGAAGTCCTGGTCGTAGTGCCCCTCGCTGCCGCTGTTCGGCGCGGCCGGACGGCCCGTCGGGTAGTAGTAGCCGCAGCCGTTGCGGCCCGCGTCGGTGTAGATGCCGGCCTTGAGGCCCTTGCTGTGGATGTAGTCGGCGATGGCCTGCATCCCACCGGGCCACTCGTTCTGGTCCACCGTGATGTTCCCAGCCGCGTCGCGGGTGCCCTGCCACCAGCCCTCGTCGATGTTCACGTACTGGTAGCCGGCGTCCTTCAATCCGGCGGACACCAGCGCGTCGGTCTGAGCCCGGATCACGCTCGAATTGATCTGCGCGGCGAAGCTGTTCCAGGAGGCCCAGCCCATGGGGGGTGTGGCGATCGACGCCGCCAGCGGGGCGGACACGCTCAGGGCCGACGCCGCCAGCACCGTCGGGAAACTCGACCCGGATGCCGGGGCGGCCGCCGCGGCCCGGGTCGCCGTGCTCGCACCGAGCACCGGTCCCAGCAGCAGCGCGGCCAGCAGCACGAGGGCCCGCCGGGGGCGGCGACCTGCCCGGACCATCGCTCCTGTTATCGCTAACAACTGTGGTCGGGGACCGGGCTGACATATCAACATCGGATCCTCCTGAAAGCGGACAATCGCGCCGGGAATCGTTCTCGACCCGAGGGTGTCCGGCGGCGGGATACACCCGCCGGGCCGGTGGGTCGGCGAGCGGCCGGCTGGGTCGCCGGTGCGACTGGCCGGAACCCTTGTGGGCCGATCGCCGGCGGATCAGGTGGGGCGTCATTCTCCTGCAGCCACCATACGTTATAGAGATGCAGTTCGATATATGTCAGCCTCCGGTGACCCGGTTCTCTCCCGGAGGCCCGCGGCCCGGCGGCGGTGTCGGCGTGGTTGGGGGGTGTGTCCGGTCCGGCCGCCCGCCTGCGCTGACATCGTGTTGATCAAGGGGGATCCGTCCGGGGCCGCGGGCGCGATGTTCCGGGTGTCGGGTTTGCGGCCGCTTTGGTGGTGGTCTGTGGTGGCCGGCACTCGGGGGCTGCCCGGTTTGTCGGGTTGGCTGGAATCGGTGTGGGGGCCCGGACGTTGTACCGGGTCCACGGCCGCAGTACCCGCCGAGCGCCCCGCGCCTCGGGCTTGTCGAACCCCCGCCGAGCCCTCCGCGGTGGCCGGCCCTCCCTCCGCGGTGGCCGGCCCTGACCCCCGGGTTGGGGAATGGTGGCGGGCGGGTCGTGGTTACACCCGGTCCGGATGACCGTAGGAGCGCCCCCCGCTGGGC
>NZ_JBHLUE010000026.1:705889-706944 GCF_042434095.1 Plantactinospora siamensis | reverse complement strand
CCTTCTCGGTCAACTGGCCACCCTCGTCGTAGCCCACGTAGCCGGGAGGCGCACCGACGAGACGGGACACCGTGTACCGGTCGTGGAACTCCGACATGTCCAACTGGATGAGCGCGTCCTCGCTGCTGAACAGGAACTCCGCGAGGGCCTTGGACAGCTCGGTCTTACCCACCCCGGACGGGCCGGCGAAGATGAACGAGCCAGACGGCCGCTTCGGGTCCTTCAGACCGGCCCGGGTCCGGCGGATGGCCCTGGCCACCGAGGACAGCGCCTCGTCCTGCCCGGCGATGGTCCGGTGGATCTCGTCCTCCATCCGCAGCAGCCGAGAGGTCTCCTCCTCGGTCAGCTTCTGGACCGGGATGCCGGTCCAGACGCCCAGCACCTCGGCGACCTGCTCGTCGTCGATGAGGCGCACCCGGTCCGCGTCCCGGCCGCCGGCCTCGGGCGGCTCCGCGAGCCGGCGGATCCGCATCCGCGCGCCCGCCTCGTCGATCAGATCGATCGCCTTGTCCGGCAGGAAGCGGTCGGAGATGTAGCGGTCGGCCAGCGTGGCCGCGGCCACCAGCGCCCCGTCGGTGATGCTCACCCGGTGGTACGCCTCGTACCGGTCCCGCAGACCGGTCAACATCTGTACGGTCTGACCGACCGAGGGCTCCGGCACGTCCACCGGCTGGAACCGCCGGTCAAGGGCGCCGTCCTTGCGGATGTACCGGCGGTATTCGTCCGAGGTGGTGGCGCCGATGGTCCGCAGCTCGCCCCGGGCCAGCATCGGCTTCAGGATGCTCGCCGCGTCGATCGCGCCCTCGGCCGCGCCCGCACCCACCAGGGTGTGGATCTCGTCGATGAACAGGATGATGTCGCCCCGGGTGCGGATCTCCTTGAGCACCTTCTTGAGGCGCTCCTCGAAGTCACCCCGGTAGCGGGAACCCGCCACGAGCAGACCAAGGTCGAGCGTGTAGAGCTGCCGATCCCTCAGCGTCTCCGGCACCTCGCCCATGATGATCCGCTGGGAGAGCCCCTCGACAACGGCCGTCTTGCCGACGCCCGGCTCCCCC
>NZ_JBHLUE010000026.1:0-705879 GCF_042434095.1 Plantactinospora siamensis | reverse complement strand
GGGTTGTTCTTGGTGCGGCGGGACAGCACCTGCATGACCCGCTCGATCTCCTTCTCCCGCCCGATCACCGGGTCCAGCTTGCCCTCCCGGGCAGCCTGGGTCAGGTTGCGACCGAACTGGTCCAGCGTCGGCGAGCTGGCGCCGGCCGGCGGGGTGCCCGCCCGCCCGGCGGTCGGTTCGGTGCCGGCGGGATGGCCGGAGACCTGCCGGATGACCTGCTGGCGCACCCCGTCCAGACCGGTTCCCAGTCTCACCAGCACCTGGGCCGCGACACCCTCACCCTCGCGGATCAGGCCGAGCAGGATGTGCTCCGTACCGATGTAGTTGTGCCCCAGCTGCAGCGCCTCGCGCAGCGACAGCTCCAGCACCTTCTTGGCCCGCGGCGTGAACGGGATGTGCCCGCCCGGCGCCTGCTGACCCTGGCCGATGATCTCCGCAACCTGCTGGCGGACGCCGTCGGTGGAGATGCCGAGGCTCTCCAGGGCCTTCGCCGCCACGCCCTCACCCTCATGGATCAGGCCCAGCAGGATGTGCTCCGTGCCGATGTAGTTGTGGTTGAGCATCCGGGCCTCTTCTTGGGCCAGGACGACAACCCGTCGCGCTCGATCGGTGAACCGCTCGAACATCGCTTCTCACGCCCCATGGGACCGGCCACGCACCCTGTCCAGCTTGTGCGGCACCGAGGTGCCGCAGTGAAAGACGGATGCGCTGAGTCGGAGCCTCTTGGCCTCGTCGCATGAGCTGGCGTGGACGTCATGCCGGGCAACGGGCAGGCGCACTGCCCATCCGAAGCATACCCCCCAGCCGGCTGGTCCCGCCGCCCTCAGCCTTCCTCGCGGCGCGGCCGGACCGCGGCCGGGTCGTCCACGCCCACACCTGGGCCACGAGGCCCAGCATCGGCATCGGCACCGACCGGACGGGGCCCGGCTTTGACGCCCGCGCCGACCGCATGCGGCCCGGAATCGACGTCGACACCGGCCGGACGCGGCTCGGCATCGGCGGATCGCGCCGGTCGTTCGTCCACGCCGACCGTCGGCTCGGCCTTGAACTCGCCGCGCCGCTCGTCCCAGATGTCCCGGGCGATGATCTGGATCATCCCGGCCACCGGGATGGCCAGCAGGGCGCCGAGGATGCCGGCCAGCTCGACCGCCACGAGGATGGCGATCAGCACGGTCAGCGCGTTCAGCTGCACCGTGCGGGAGAAGATCAACGGCTGCAGCAGGTGGTTCTCCAGCTGCTGGTACACGACGAAGAAGACGATCAGCACGATGCCCGCGGTGACCGAGTGGGTGAGCCCGGCCACCACCGCGACCACCGCCCCCAGCGTGGCGCCCACCAGCGGGATGAGGTCGACCAGCCCGACGAACAGCGCGATCAGCCCGGCGAACGGCACGCCCATGATCTTCAACACGGCGTACGTGAGCACCCCGCAGATCAGGCTGATCAGCAGGTTCCCGGTGATGTAGCCGGTGATCGTCTTCGCACAGTCGCCACCGACCCGGCGGATCCGCTCCGCCGTCCGCGGCCGGAACAGGGCGAGGAATCCGTCGATGATCTTCGGCGCCTCCAGCACCATCAGGAAGGAGAGCACGAAGATCGTGATGATCCCGGCCAGCGTGGTGGCCGCGCCGGTGATGAACCCTACCGCCGGGGTGCTCAGCCGGGAGGCGTACCCGCGCACGGTGTCGGCATGGCTCTGCAGGTAGTCCAGCACGTGGGTCCGGGCCGCGAGGTGGCCCACCGGCCCCCGCCCGGCGCGGATGTCGTCGATCAGCCGGGGCGCCTGGTCCGCGAGCTGGCCGCCCTCCCGGATCAGCGGCGTGACGAAGACGGCCACCAGCCCGGCGAGCGCGGCGAAGACGACCAGGTAGACCAGCAGCGTCGCCAGCCAGCGCCGGCACCAGGACAGCCGGCGCTCGATCCAGCTCACGGCCGGGTGCAGGGCGACCGCGAAGAACGCGGCAATGATGATCCAGGTCAGCACCTGGCGGGTCTGCACCACCAGGTAGAGCAGCAGGGCGGCTGCCAGCACGACCGCCACCACGACGGTGGCGCGGCGCGCGGTCAGCCGGACATCGGAGGTAGGCACATCCCGATCCCTACCCCCGGGTGGCGGCCCGCAACCGGGCCCGGCGCCACCCGCCCGTCGCGCGCGCCCGCCCCGGCCCGCCGGGCCGCCCGGGCCGCTCGGATCCCGCCTCGGCCGGTACGGTGACGGCGACGGCCCGCCAGCGGCGAGGAGGTCGTGGTGACCAGGGACACCGGGCGCAGACCCATCGCGTCGAACCGGAAGGCGCGGCACGACTATGCCGTCCTCAAGACGTACGAGGCCGGCATCGTGCTGGTCGGCACCGAGGTCAAGTCCTTGCGCGCCGGATACGTCTCGCTGGTGGACGCCTTCGCTCAGGAGCGGGACGGCGAGATCATGCTGCACGGCCTGCACATCGCCGAGTACGGCTTCGGCAGCTGGACCAACCACCAGCCGCGCCGGACCCGCAAGCTGCTGCTGCGGCGGGTGGAGATCGGCCGGATCCTGGAGCGGCTGCGGGAGCCGGGGTTGGCCCTGGTCCCGCTGTCGATCTACTTCGCCGACGGCTGGGCCAAGGTCGAGCTGGCCCTCGCCCGGGGCCGGCGGACGTACGACAAGCGGCAGGCCATCGCCGAGCGCGACGCGAACCGCGAGATCGCCCGCGAGCTGGGCCGGCGGCTCAAGGGCCGGCCCGGCCGGCCCTGACCCCGGCGACCCACGACCCGGGACCGGCGGCCGGGCGGTCAGCCGGCCACGGCGCCGGCGCGGTACGACCGGCGCAGCGCCGGCACCGGCACCGGCCGGTCCGGCTGCGCCCCGTCGCCGGCCGGCCGGACCGCCCGGGAGTCGCCGGCCAGCGTCGGCGCGGCAACGTCGGCGGGCGTCGGCAGGGCCGCCGGGCCGCCCCGGCGGGCCAGCCGGCGCAGGAAGCCGAGCGTCCCGGCCAGGCCGTCGGCCCAGGAGGCCCCGTGCGTGCCGGCCTCCGCGCCGAACCGGGGATGCCGGGCCGTGCCACCGGCGCGCAGCAACAGGTGCCGGCCGGCGGTGGCGGCCTCGTCCCACCACTGCCCGCCACCGGACTGCAGGGCCAGGTCCACGAGCAGGTTGCCCACCCCCGCGGTGCCGCAGCACTGACCCGGTACGCCGATCCGGGGCAGCAGCGTCACGCACTGCGCGCCGAGCCGGCCGGCCAGGGCGGTCAGCGACCGGTCGCCCAACACCGAGCCGCCGAGCAGCAGGGTCTGCGCCATTCCGGCCAGGCCCTGGCACCAGGAGGCCGCGAGCGAGGCGGCCCGGGGGCCGCCGGCGCGTTGGGCCAGCGACTCCGCCCGCCGGGCCAGCAGGGCGGCCCGCCCGGCCGCGTCGGCCAGCACCGCGGGATCGCCGCTGACCTGGGCGAGGCACAGCAGCAGCTCGGTGGAGCCGGCGAGGCCCCACGCCCGGCCGGCGGACGGCTCGACGGCCGCCGCCGCCGGTAGCCGGTCGGTCGCGGCGCCGGCGACCGCCGCCGGGGCGGCCCGGATCGCCTCGGCGCAGCGCCGGGCCACGGCCAGGTGCGCCGGGTCGCCGGTGTCGGCGTACAGCAGCAGGTGCCCCAGGCCGGTGCCGGCCGCGCCGGTCATCAGGTCGGCGCCGGCGGCCCGCCAGCCGCCCGCCGGCACGGACGGCGCCGGGTGCTCCGGGCCGGCGTCGAAGCCGGCCGCCCGGGCGCGCTGGAGGAACACGTCCACCCCGGTCCGGCCGGTCAGCAGCCCCGGTGGAAGATCGACGCCGGGTACGGCCCGGGCGGTGTGCCGGACCAGGGCACGCAGCCGATCGACGACCCCGGGCCGGTCGGTGTGCTGGAGCAGCTCGAGGCCGATGCCCGCCGCCCCCCGGTACACGGCCATGCCCTGCGGCGTCGGCCCGGCGGCCGCGAGCATCCGGTCGGTGGCGGCCAGCAGGTCGGTCAGCAGCTGGTCGGCGATCCCGGCCGCCGCCTCGGGGTTGAGCTCCGGCGGTCGGGACCGGTTGACCGGACCGGCGCGCCGCCGGCCCGGCGCGCCGGGATGCCGGGCGGGATCGCCGGTCGCCAGCCGGCGAGCCGCGGCGCGGGCCGTCTCGTCGTCGCCGCTCAGCAGGTCCGCGATGTCCGCCCACACGCCCGTGGGCCGGCCGCCGCAGCGGAGGTGGATCGACTGCAGCGCCCGCCGGCGCGGCAGGTCCAGGTTGTCGTCCACGGTCACCGGGTGCAGGCCGTCGGCGGCGAACAGCAGGATCATCCCGACCGCGTACAGGTCGTCGGTGTCCCGCGGCGGCTCGTGCCGGCGCTGCCGGGCCGGGGCGTACCCGGCCGTGCCGCCGGGCACGTGCACGCCGCCGTACGCCGCGAGGCCGAAGTCGATGAGCGTGACGCGGTCGCCGTCGATGACCACGTTGCGTGCCGTGAGGTCCCGGGCGATGACCCCGCGGCGGTGCAGCTCCAGCACGGCCCGGGCGAGCCGGGTGGCGAGCCTGTCCAGGCTGCGTCCGCCGGGCGGCCCGGGCGCCGGCCCGGTCGGCGCGTACCGGCCGTGGTGCGCCACGTCGTCGGCCAGGTTGTACGGCCCGGCGTCCGTGGTCACCAGGTATTCGTCGTCACCGTGCCGGAAGTGGTCGAGGAACCGCGGGACGCCCCGCATCCCGGTCAACGCCTCCAGCACCCGGCGCTCGTTCCGCAGCCGCAGCCGGACGTCCCCGGCCTCCTCGTGCTCGTCGACGTGCGCCCGGGCCTGCTTCACCACCACCCGGCCGCCGTCGCGCTCGTCCACCGCCCGGTAGACGTTGCCTCGCCCCGACTCGTAGATGCCCGCGATCACCCGGTAGTGGCCGCCGAGGACCGTCGGCGGATCCGCCGGACGCAGCTCGGCCGGCTCGCCGGTGAACGGATCGACCAGCCGGGTCAGCGGACCGGGCTGGCCCGGGTCGGTCGGCCCGGCGCACCGGTCGGCGTCGCGGTCCGCCGGGAACGGGCCATACCCGTAGAAGACCGGGGCAGCCGGGTCCACCCGCCGCTCCCCCAGCACCCGCGGCGCCGGCTCGCCGCGCAGCAGGCGGGCCAGCGAGAGGCCGAGCCTGCGCACCCGGGACGAGTCGGGATAGACGGTGATGGCCTTGCCCACCGCGCCCGGGACGCTGTAGCCGTCGTTCAGCCGCGCCAGCACCGACACCGAACGCGCCAGCCGCACCGGGCAGCCAGTCGCGAGCAGCTCCGGCAGCAGCCGTTCCACCAGGGCCGGAAAGGCGACGGACCGACAGGACACGTGCAGCTTCCAGCCGTACGCCGGGAGCACGGGCGGATCCGCCGGCTCCAACGTCAGCCAGGTGGCGTCGCGGCGGAGCTGGTAGCCCGGCGCCCGGTGCGCGCGCAGCGCGCGGGCGACCGCGTCCCCCAGCTCGGCGCTGTCCATGCCGAACGCTCCCGACCAGGCCCGCGGGGTCAGCGGCCGGTGGCCCGGGGCGCCGGATCGGCCGCCGTGGGGCCGGGCTGGCCGGCGCACCGGAGGCGGGCCCGTTCGAGCCGCACGCCGTCGTCGAACAGCACGACGGGTTCCACCGGTTCCCGACCGGCATCCCGGGGCTCCAGACCGAGCAGTGCGGGCACGATGGGTCCTCTCCGGCCGTGCCGGCCTGATCCTAGACCGTGGCTCCCGTACGCTACCGAACACGTCCAGTTATCTCAATGTGTCCGTGCGTGCGCCGAAAATCCCGGCGACGACCGCGCTCGGGGGGCGCTATTCTCGGCCCCATGAAGGTCCGCACCACCGCCGCGACCGCGCGAGCTGCCAGCTCGCCGGCCGCCGCTGCCTGACCTCATTCCCCTCCACCGGCGGCCGGAGACGGCCCGCCGGTGCGTTCGCGGTCACCACCCGTGCACGCGCACGCCGCGTGGGCCCTCCGGCCGGCCTCGCCCCGGAAAGGCCGAAGCACATGGACACCGAACAGATCATCCGCACGTTCCTCGACTTCTTCACCGACCGCGGCCACCGGGTCGTCATGGGCGCCACCCTGGTGCCACCGCCCGGCGACCCGGTGCTGTTCACCACCAGCGGGATGCACCCGCTGACGCCGTACCTGCTGGGCCGGCCGCACCCGGCGGGCCGGCGGCTGGTCGACGTGCAGCGCTGCCTGCGCACCACCGACCTGGACGAGGTCGGCGACACCCGGCATCTGACGGTCTTCGAGATGCTCGGCTCCTGGTCGCTCGGCGACTATCCGGGCCCGGACAGCCTGCGCTGGGGATTCGAGCTGCTCCGGGACGGCTTCGGCATCGACCCGGGGCGGCTGCACGCGACGGCGTTCGGCGGGGACGACCAGCTGGGGCCGGACGTCGACAGCGTCGACACCTGGACCGACCTCGGCGTGCCGGTGGAGCTCACCGGCACGGACAACTGGTGGTCAAACGGCCCCACCGGGCCGTGCGGACCGGACTCCGAGATCTTCGTCTGGACCGGCGCCGGTCCGCCGCGCGGCACCCCGACCGGCGACCCCCGCTGGGTCGAGCTGTGGAACCACGTCACCATGCGGTACCGCCGGCACGACGACGGCAGCCTGGAGCCGCTGCGGCGGCCGGCCGTGGACACCGGGATGGGACTGGAACGGCTGGTCACCGTGCTGCAGCGCCGAGACTCGGTGTACGAGAGCGACCTGTTCGCGCCGTGGCTGGGGACCGTGCCCCGGCTGTGGCCGCTGCCGGTGCCCGACACCCGCGTGGTCTGCGACCACCTGCGCTCGTCGATCGTGGTGATCGGCGACGGCATCCGCCCGGGCAACACCGGCCGGGGCTACGTGCTGCGCCGGCTGGTCCGCCGCACCCTCACCACGCTGTGGCGGGAGCACCCCGACCGGACCCTGTCCGACCTGCCGGTCGAGCCGATCGAGCACACGATCCAGCACTTCCGGCTGCCCAGCGGCGTACCGGAGGTCCGGGACGTGCTGCGGGGCGAGGAGCAGCGGTTCGCGGAGCTGTTGCGGCGCGGCCGCCGGGTGCTGTCCCGGCGCCTCGAGCGGGGGCCGCTGGGCGAGTCGGACCTGGTGGACCTGCACGAGACGCACGGGCTGCCCCGGGACCTCGTGCTCGGCCTGCTGGCCGAGCGCGGCTGAGCCGGCCCGTCGCCCGCAGGACGGCCTGTCGTGCGGGCGACGGCCCGTCGGCCGGGTGACGGCCGGGTATCCGGCCGGAGGTGCCTATACTGGGTCGAGTGAGGCTGCGACGTTGACCGGTTACGCCCGATGAGGACCGGAGCGGCCGCCGGCCACCGGGGCCACTACCACGCGGCCCTCTGTTACGACTCGGATCCGGACCTGCTCGCCGTGGTGCTGCCGTTCCTGCTCGACGGGATGGCGGCCGGCGAACCGGTCGTGGTGGCCCTGCGGGACCGGACCGCCGCGCTGGTCCGCGCGGCGCTGCCGGCCGACGGCCCCGTCAGCTACCTCGACCCTTATTCGCGGCCGACCGCCGTCATCCGGTCCTACCGGGAGATGCTGGCCGGCCATGTGGCGGCGGGCGCCGCGCAGGTCCGGGTGGTCGGCGAGATGCCGGCCAGCGCGTTCGGCGCCACCTGGGACTGGTGGGCCCGGTACGAGGCGGCCACCAACCACGCGTACGACGAGTTCCCGCTGTGGAGCCTGTGCGCGTTCGACACCCGGGTGACGCCCGCGGCGGTGCTGGACGACGTGGCCCGGACCCATCCGTGGACCGCCCTGCCGGGCGGGCGGCACACGCCGAACGGCACGTACACCGAGCCCGCGGCGTTCCTGGCGGAGGATCGCCCGATGCTGCTCGACCCGGCGCAGCGGACGGGCCCGGCGGTGGAGCTGGCGGATCCGACGCCCGCGCAGGCGCGGGCCGCCCTGCGCCGGGTGGATCCCGGGCTGCCCGCCGACGACGTCGACGACCTGATCGTGGCGGTCAGCGAGGTGGTCACCAACGCGCTGCGGCACGGGCGGCCGCCGGTGCTGTCGCGGGTCTGGACGACGCCGGACCGGATCGTCGTGACGGTCAGCGACGGCGGGACCGGCCCGCGGGACCTGTTCGTGGGCCTGCTCCCGACGCGCGGACCGGGCGCCGGCGGCCTGGGCCTGTGGATCACCCACCAGTCCTGCAGCCATGTCACCCAGCAGCGCGGTCCGGACGACTACACGCTGCGCCTCACGGCGGGCAACCCGCAGTTCCCGATCGGTTGACCGGCGGCCCGGTCACGGTTGCAGGTGCATCCAGGCGAAGACCAGCGGCACCGCGCCGTCGTTGATCAGATGGTGGTCCTCGCCCGGCTCGATCAGCAGCACGTCGCCGGCGCTGAACCGGTCCGCCGGCGCGCCGTCGATCTCGATGGTGCCGCTGCCCTGAAAGATGCAGAAGACCTCGGGCACGGCGTGGGTGTGCGTACCGGGCTCGTCGTGGGTCCGGAAGCCCGGCTCGTCGTACCGGCGGAAGCCGCCGCGGTCGATGAGCCGGCCGGTGGGCACGGCCGTGCCCACCGCCTCGGCCATGGTCAACTTACGCATGGAACGCCTCCTTCGGTGGGGGTTCGAGCACCGTCCGGTGCGGTGCCGCCGCCCAGGGCACGCCCAGCTCGGACGGCAACGCGCCGGCCGCCGCGGCGGCCCGCAGCAGGTCGGCCACGTCCTGGACAACCGGCCCGCCGCCGTCGGGGTGCGGCCGGAGGAAGCGGTCCGGCACGGGCGCCGGCGGCGGCGCGGCGGCCAGCACCGCCAGGACGGCCGTGAACATCCGGGTACGCGCCAGCGGGGCCACCAGCGGCACGCCGCCGGCCCGGTGCGCCAGCAGGTTCTCCAGCAGGTCGACCCGGCCGGCCGGGGGGCGCCAGCCCGGATCGCCGGGCAGCCGGAGCCGGTCCGTCGGATACTCCAGCGCGGCGCCGCCGGCCCACACCTCCCCGGCCAGGAACGTGCCGGAGGCCAGCGTGACGGCCACCTCGACGGCGTCCCCGGCCCTGTCGGTGAGCCGCAGCCAGGCGGTGTCCTCCACCTCGATGTCCCGGGTCCGGTACCACTCCAGCTCGGCGGTCACGGTCCCGCGCGGCCAGCCGGAGGCCGCCTCGGCCACCGCGAGGGCCTGCGTCACCGCGTGCGCGAACGGGTTGGCCAGCGCCCCGTCCGCAACGAACCGCCCGGCCAGCCGCCGCCGGCCCGCCCAGGGCGAGCGCCGCCAGTACGCGTCCGGCCGCCACCACGCCCCCAGGGCGGCGGTAAGGAAGGGGTGGGTGGCGCACCTCGCGGCGGCGACCAACTCGGGCAACGCGGCCGAGCCGAGCGCCTGGAAGCCGACCTGGCAGGCGCGGCCGGTCCGGCGCAGCGCGGCCGCCAGCGCCGCGTGCTCGGCCGGCGAGGAGACCGGCGGCTTCTCCAGCAGCAGGTCGGCGCCGGCCGCCACGGCGTCCAGCGCGATTCCCAGATGGGTGTGCGGCGGGGTGCAGATCACCACCACGTCCGGGGCGGTGGCGGCCAGCATGTCCCGGTGATCGGTGAAGACCGGCGCGGCGCCGGGGTCGTCGATCGGGGCGGTGTCGCAGAGCGCCACCGGATCCAGCACGCCGGCCGCGGACAGCCGGTCCAGGTTGCGCCGGTGGGCGCGGCCGTGCCCGTTCGCGCCGATCAGCGCCACCCGTCGGGTCATCCGGCGGCCCCCGGCGGGGTGGGCCCGCGCGCCGCTGCGGCACGGCCGCCGGAATCCAGCCCGCCCGGAGCCAACCGGCGGCTCACGGCGTGCACGGCGGCCACCGCGTACCCCAGCAGGATCGGGACGGTGACCGGCGCCACCAGCGCGCCGAGCAGCAGGACCAGGCAGCTCACCCCGGTCGCCGCGGCCCACCGCGCCGGCCGGTCGACGCAGCTCCGGGCGGCGGCGCGGGCCGCCGGCCACCAGCCCCGGCCGCCGGCCCGGCCGACCTCCACCAGCACGAGCGCGGCGAGGCCGGTCAGCAGCGCCACCACCGCGCCGGTGAGCGCGAGCACCGGCCGGCCGCCCGGCACGGCGCCGCGGGCCACCGCGGCCAGGTCCGCGGCCAGCAGCGCGGCGCCGGCCAGCGCGACCAGGCCGGCGGCCACGCCGGGCAGCAGCCCCCGGCGGAACCGGTACGCCGACCGGCGGACCGACGGCCAGCTGCCGGTCTCCAACCAGTCGTGCACGGCCGCGCTGGCCACCCCGGCCGCGGTGGCCGCGGTCAGCAGCGGCAGGGCGGCCACCGTCAGCAGGATGCCCAGCAGCGCCAGGTCGGTGGCGTCGCGGACGAGGTCCCGCCAGTCCCGGCGGTCGGTGGCGGCGGTCACCGGCTCAGCCCTTGAGCCCGCTGGTGTTGATGCCCTCGACGAGCAGCCG
This sequence comes from Plantactinospora siamensis, assembly GCF_042434095.1. NCBI lineage: Bacteria > Bacillati > Actinomycetota > Actinomycetes > Micromonosporales > Micromonosporaceae > Plantactinospora > Plantactinospora siamensis. Next base: position 695,491 of record NZ_JBHLUE010000026.1, on the reverse strand, counting down.
CTGGAAGGCCACGAAGAACAGGAACACCGGCAGCAGCGACAGCACCGACATGGCGAACATCGGGCCGACCGAGCTCTGGCTGGTGGAGTCGATGAACAGCGTCAACGCCACCGGAACGGTGTAGTCGGGCAGCCGGGACAGGTAGACCAGCTGCCGGAAGAAGTCGTTCCAGGTCCAGATGAACGTGAAGATCGCCGTGGTGACCAGCGCCGGCCGGCTCAGCGGCAGGACGATGTGCCGGAAGATGCCGTACGGGCTGGCCCCGTCGATCTTGGCGGCCTCGTCCAGCTCGCGCGGGATGCCCCGCATGAACTGCACCATGAGGAACACGAAGAACGCGTCGGTGGCCAGGAAGTGCGGCACCAGCAGCGGCAGGTACGGCCACCGGCCGCCGACCAGGCCGAGGGTGCGGAACAGGATGTACTGCGGGACGATCAGCACGTGCCCGGGCAGCAGCAGGGTGCCGATCATGATGCCGAACCACAGCCGGCGCAGCCGGAACCGCAGCCGGGCGAAGGCGTACGCGGCCAGCAGGCAGGACAGCGCGTTGCCGAGCACGGCCAGCAGGCTCACCATGGCGCTGTTCAGGAAGAACCGGCCGAAGCTCACGTCGAAGTTGGTCCACCCGTGCGGATAGTTGGCCGGGGTGAACCGCCGCGGCAGCAGGCCGATGTTGTTGACGATCTCCTCCTGCGACTTGACCGAGGCGCCCAGCATCCACAGCAACGGATAGAGCACCACGGCCACGATGGCCAGCAGCACCACCAGCCGGATCAGCTGCCGCCGGCGCGATCCGGGCCGGCGGGCCGCCACATTCCCGGCCGGTCCGGCCGGCGGGCGCGGGCCGACGGTCGGCGCGGCGGTCACGACCCGGTCCCGTCGGAGTAGTGCACCCAGAACCGGCCGGTGCTGAACAGGACCGCGGTGACCAGGCCGATGGCCAGCAGGAAGACCCACGCCATCGCCGAGGCGTAGCCCATCTCCAGGTCGGTGAAGCCGGAGATGTAGAGCTTGAGCGTGTACATCAGAGTCGAGTCGACCGGACCGCCGGTGCCGTTGCTGATCACGAAGGCGGACGTGAAGCCCTGGAAGCCGTGGATCGTCTCCAGCACGAGGTTGAAGAAGATCACCGGGGACAGCATCGGCAGCGTCACGCTGACGAACTGGCGGAACCGGCCGGCGCCGTCCACGGCGGCCGCCTCGTACAGCTCGCCCGGCACCTGTTTGAGGCCGGCCAGGAAGATCACCATGGGCGCCCCGAACTGCCAGACGGCCAGCACCATCAGCGTCTGCAGGGCCCAGTCCGGGTCGTTCACCCAGCCCCGGCCGGACACGCCGAACACCGCGAGGAACGAGTTCACCGCGCCGTCGCCGCTGAACATGCTGCGCCACACGATGGACAGCGCCACGCTCCCGCCGAGCAGCGACGGGAGGTAGAACAGCCCGCGGAACAGCCCCACCCCGCGCCAGGTCCGGTCGAGCAGCAGCGCCACCCCGAGCGCCGCGGCCAGCTTCAGCGGCACGGCCACCAGCGCGAAGGTCACGGTCACCCGGACCGCGTGCCAGTACGCCGGGTCGGTGCTGAACATCCGCCGGTAGTTGCCCAGCCCGACCCACCTGACCTCCGACCACGGCGTCAGCACGTCGTAGTTGGTGAAGCTCAGATAGAGCGACAGCAGCATCGGGACGGCCGTGATGCCCAGCAGGCCGATGAGCCAGGGCGACAGGAAGACGTACCCGGCTCGCCCCTCGCCCCCGATGCCCGGTCGGCGCCGCCGCCGGCGGGTGGCCCGGACCGGCGGCGGCGCCGGCCGGTTGCGTTCGGGTGCCGTGGTCACCGCCACGAGCGCTCCTCTCTGCGCCGGCCGGCCGGTCAGCCGATCGCCGACGTGCACGCGGCCATGAACTGCTGCGCCGCCTCGGCCGGGGTGGCCCGGCCGTACTGGACGTTCTCGGCGGCCTTGGTGAGCGCCGACCTGACCTTGCTGTGGCCCTTGAGCGGCACCTGCGGCGACGGGCCGAACTTGGCGGCCAACTGGTTCTCCACGTCGATGGAGAGCTTCATGGCCGGGTCCCCGGCGGAGTCGGCCACCTGCTTGCGGAGGTCCATGTTGGACGGCAGGCCGCGGTCGGTGCCCAGAATCCGCGCGGCGTCGGGGTCGTTGACCAGAAAGTTGATCACATCGATGGCCGTGTCCCGGTGCTTGCTGCCCCGGAACACCGAGTAGTACATGGACGCCCGGGCCCACTGCGCGCTCGGGTCGCCCGGGTACGCGGTCACGCCGAGTTCGTCCTTGGTGTTCTTGTCCAGCTCGGGCAGCTGGTTGGCCCACACCCAGGAGGTGGCCGCCTTGCCGGTGACGACGAGCTGCTTGGTGATGTCCGTGGCGTTGCCCTCGTGGATCACGTCGGGGGTGGGTGTGGCCCTGCGGTCCCGCGCGCCCTTCCACAGCTCGAACCACTCGGTGACGTCGGTGGCCGTGAAGCCCAGGGATTTGTCCCGGTAGAGGTCGGCGCCGCGTTGGCGCAGCCAGACCCAGAACGCCTTGTAGTCGCCGCTGGGGTCCTGGGTGCCGGGCACGCCGGCCTTCTTGCTGACCCGCTCGGCCCAGGCGATGTGCTGCTCCCAGGTCATCCCGGTGGTCGGCTCGGGCAGCCCGTGCCGGGCCAGCAGCGTCTTGTCGTACACCAGACCCTGGGTGTTCTCCCCGGCGGCCAAGCCGGCGAGCTTGCCGTCGACCACGCCGTACTTCCACAGGCTCTCCGGGAACCTGCTGGTGTCGATCTTCCCGCTCTGCTGGTAGCTGCCGAGGTCGAGGGTGGCATTGCGGGACGCGTACTCGGTCAGGTAGTTGTCGTCGATCTGGAAGATGTCCGGCGGGTCGCCGCCGGCCACCAGCGTGGCGAGCTTGTCGAAGTAGCCCTGGTTGGCCTGCCAGGTCTTCTCGAACACGACGTTCGGGTGCCGCTTCTCGTACAGGGTGAGGGCGTCCTCAGTCAGCTTCGCCCGGGCGTCGCCGCCCCACCAGAAGATGGAGATCTTGACGGGCGCGTTCGGGTCGCTCGCGTCGTCACCGCCGCACCCGGCGGCGCCCAGGGCCAGCGGCGCGGTCACCAGCGCGGCGGCGAGCAGGCTCAGCAGCCGGCGGCGGGGCACGATGGCGCGGTGATCGGCGGCGGATGGATCCGTCGGTACGGCCGGGTGGGCAGACATGTGCGCTCTCTCCTCAGGCGTTGGAGGCGGCCGGGCCGGGCCCGGTGGATTCGCGGATGACCAGCTCCGTCCGGAGCGTCACCTGTGCGGTGGCCCGCCGGTCGTCGTCGAGCCCGCCCCGGCGGCCGCCGCGGGCGCCGGCGCCCGCGCCGTTTTGCAGGAGCAGGTCGACGGCCGTCCGGCCGGCGGCCGCGGCCGGGGTGGCCACGGTCGTGAGCTTGGGTCGGGTGAGGCGGCTCAGCGCGATGTCGTCGATGCCGACGACGCTGACCTCGCCCGGCACCGCCGTGCCGATGGCGCGCAGCCCCTCGATCAGGCCGATGGCCATCAGGTCGTTGTACGCGAGCACGGCCGTGGCGCCGCACCGGCGGACCGGTTCGGCCAGCGCGCCACCACCGGTCTCGGTGGGCGGGTTCGGGCCGAGCACCGTCAGGGCGGCGCCGCCGGCCCGGGCGGCCGCCACCGCGGCGCGGCGGATCTCCCGGTTGGTCCACGAGCCGCGCGGCCCCGCCAGCAGCGCCAGGTCGCGGTGGCCGAGCGACAGCAGGTGCTCGACGGCCAGCCGCGCGCCCTGCCCGTTGTCGGTCGCCACCGAGGGCAGGCCGGCGACCTGTCGGTTGACCACCACCAGCGGCACCTCCCGGCTGAGCTGCTCGATGAGGCTGTTGCTCATCCGGGGGCTGCACAGCAGCACGCCGTCGACCTGCTTGGCCAGGGCGTGCACGAGTTCCTCCTCGACGGCCGGGTCCTCGTTCGTGTCGGCCACGAAGATGTGGTAATCCCGGCCCCTGGCCTGGCTCTCGGCCGCCTTGATCAGCGGCGGGAAGAACGGGTTGGCGATGTCGGCCACGATCAGGCCGATATTGTGGGTGCGCCCGGTGATCAGCGCCCGGGCCGCCCGGTTGGGCCGGTAGCCCAGGGTCTCGGCGCAGGCCAGCACCCGGCTGCGGGTGTCCGGGTTGACCAGGTGCGGCGCGGAGAACGTGCGGGAGACGGTCGAGATGTGCACGCCGGAGGCCCGCGCTACGTCCCGAATCGTGGCTGGCACGCCTGATCCCTTCGGTGTCGGGGATGGCCGTTCGACAAGGTGCAGCAATTAATGCAAACGATTGCGCTGATGTCAACGGTCATCTATGTCAGGGCGGTTCCGAGGACAGGCCGGAAAGGCGCTTGGATGGCCACCAATGTGGACTTAACGGTCCGGTTGACCGCCAGCCGTTGACGCGAGCGCATCGACCGTGGTTACTTCGACTGCAAACGTTTGTAGTCCCCGGAGGCCGCGCATGCCAACCAGCGCCACAGCACGGCGGTACGCCGTCGTCGGCACCGGCGCCCGGGCCGAGATGTTCGTCCGGGCGCTGGCGCTCGATCACCCGGACACCGCCGAGCTGGTCGCGTTCGCCGACGTGAACCAGGCCCGGATGGACGCGCACAACCGGTGGCTCACCGGGCTGGGCCGGCCCGCCGTGCCGACGTACCGGGCCGCCGACTTCGGCGCCATGCTGACCCGGGAACGCGTCGACACGGTGCTGGTGACCAGCGTGGACCGCACCCACGACGCGTACATTGTGGCGGCGCTGCGGGCCGGCCGGGACGTGGTCACCGAGAAGCCGATGACGGTGGACGCCGACCGCTGCCGGCGGATCCTCGACGCGGTGGCCGAGACCGGCGGCCGGGTCTCGGTGGCCTTCAACTACCGGTTCAACCCGCTGCACGAGGCCGTGCGGACGGCGCTGGCCGGCGGCGAGATCGGCGAGATCGGCTCGGTGCACTTCGAGTGGCTGCTGGACGTCCGGCACGGCGCCGACTACTTCCGCCGCTGGCACCGGGACCGGGCCAACTCCGGCGGGCTGCTGGTGCACAAGGCCAGCCACCACTTCGACCTGGTCAACTGGTGGCTCGACAGCGCGCCGGTGTCCGTCTACGCCGCGGGCCGGCTCTTCTTCTACGGCCCGGCGGGCCGGCGGCACGGGTACGCCCGGGACTACGACCGGGCGCACGGCTCCCCCGCCGCCGAGGCAGACCCGTTCGCGCTGCGGCTGGCCGACCATCCCCGGCTCCGGGAGCTCTACCTGGACGCCGAGGGCGAGGACGGCTACCAGCGGGACCGGAACGTGTTCGCCCCGGGGGTGACCATCGAGGACGACATGGCGGTGCTGGTCCGGTACGCCAGCGGCGCCACCATGAGCTACCACCTCACCGCGTACGCCCCCTGGGAGGGCTACCGGGTGATGGTCAACGGCAGCCGGGGCCGGCTGGAGCTGGAGGTGGTGGAAAGCTCCTTCGTCAGCCCGGCCGCGGCCGGCGCGCTCAAGGGCGCGGCCCTGCACGGCGCCGAGGCCGCCGCGGAGGACGGCTGGGCCACCCTCACCGTCCGGCCGTTCTGGGCGCCGCCCCGGCCGGTGCCGACCCCCGGCCACACCCGGACCGGGCACGGCGGCGCCGACACCCGGATGACCCGGGTCCTCTTCGGCGGCGAGCCCGACCCGTACCGCCGGTCGGCCACCGCCCGCGACGGCGCCCTGGCCCTGCTCACCGGCCTGGCCGCGAACCGGTCGATGGCGACCGGCCAGCCGGTCCGGGTCGCCGACCTGCTCACCGTCGACTGACCCCGAGGAGACCGCTGGTGCCCGCCGCCCCCGACCTGCTCCTGCCCGCCGAGCCGCGACAACACGCGATCGCCCGGGACCTGTACGCGCTGGTGGCGGACCGTCCGCTCATCTCGCCGCACGGGCACGTGGATCCGGCCGTGCTGGCCGACGACGCGCCCTTCCCCGATCCGGCCCGGTTGCTCATCGTCCCCGACCACTACCTGACCCGGATGCTGCTCAGCCAGGGCGTGCCGCCGGCCGACCTGGGCGTGCCGAGCCGCGACGGCAGCCCGGTGGAGGCCGACGGTCGGCGGATCTGGCGGCGGTTCGCCGAGCACTGGCGGCTGTTCCGCGGCACCCCGTCCCGGCTGTGGCTGGAGCAGACCCTCCGGGACGTGTTCGGGGTGACCGTTCCGCTGTCGCCGGCAACGGCCGACCACGTGTACGACGAGATCGCCGCCCGGCTGGCCGAGCCGGCGTTCCGGCCGCGGGCGCTGTTCGAGCGGTTCAACATCGAGGTGCTGGCCACCACCGAGTCGCCGCTGTCCGATCTGGGCCACCACGCCAAGCTGGCCGCCGACGGCTGGGGCGGGCCGGGCGGCCGGGTGATCACCACGTTCCGCCCGGACAACGTGGTGGACTTCGAGTTCGACGGCTGGCCGCAGAACGTGGCGCGGCTCGGCGAGGTCGCCGGGACGGACACCGGGTCGTACGCCGGCTTCCTGGACGCCCTGCGGCGGCGGCGGGCGGCGTTCATCGCGGCCGGCGCCACCAGCTCGGACCACGGCCACCCGACGGCCCGCACCGTCGCGCTGGACGCGGCGGAGGCGACCCGGCTGTACGACCGGGCGCTGCGCGGCGCGGCCGGACCGGCCGACGCGGAGACGTTCCGGGCGCACATGCTGGTGGAGTTCGCCCGGATGTCCCTGGACGACGGGCTGGTCATGCAGCTGCACCCCGGCGCGGTGCGCAACCACAACCGGTGGCTGCACGCCCGGCACGGCCGGGACACCGGCGGCGACGTGCCGCAGGCCACCGAGTACGTGCACGCGCTGGCCCCGCTGCTGGACGCGTACGGCAACGATCCCCGGCTGCGATTGGTGGTCTACACGCTGGACGAGTACACGTTCAGCCGCGAGCTCGCCCCGCTGGCCGGCGGCTATCCGGCGCTCTACCTGGGTGCGCCCTGGTGGTTCCTGGACTCCCCCGAGGCGCTGCGCCGGTTCCGCGAGTCGGTGACGGACAGCGCCGGCTTCTACAACACCGCCGGCTTCGTCGACGACACCCGGGCGTTCTGCTCGATCCCGGTACGCCACGACGTGGCGCGGCGGGTCGACGCGGGCTTCCTGGCCCGGCTGGTGGCACAGGACCGGCTGCCGCTGGACGAGGCGGCCGAGACCATCGTGGACCTCGCCTACCACCTGCCCCGCAAGGTCTTCCGGCTGGACCGGGAGGTCCGGTCGTGACCATGATCACCAGGGTCGACGTGCACGACGTACGGTTCCCCACGGCCCGCGACGGCGACGGCTCGGACGCGATCAACCGGGGTGACTACTCGGCCACCTATGTCGAACTGCGCACCGACGACGGGCCGACCGGCGCCGGCTTCACCTTCACCAACGGCCGGGGCAACGAGATCACCTGCGCCGCGGTGCGGGCGCTCGCGCACCACGTGACCGGCCGGACCGTCGAGGAGATCGCGGCCGAGCCGGTGGCCTTCTGGCGCTCGCTCACGGCCGACGACCAGCTGCGCTGGCTGGGCCCGGAGAAGGGCGTCATTCACATGGCCACCGGGGCGCTGGTGAACGCGGTCTGGGACCTGCGGGCCAAGCTCGCCGGGGCGCCGCTGTGGCGGTTCCTCGCCGAGCTGCCCACCGCGGAGCTGGTGGCCAGCGTCGACTTCCGGCACATCACCGACGCGATCACCCCGGCCGAGGCGACCGCGATCCTGGACAAGGGACTGGTCGGACTGGCCGACCGGCGCGCCGAGCTGGACCGGGACGGCTTCCCGGCGTACACCACCTCGGTGGGCTGGCTCGGCTACCCGGACGCCAAGGTGCGGGCGCTGACCCGGGCCGCGTACGAGCGGGGTTGGCGGGCCATGAAGATGAAGGTCGGCGGCCAGCTCGCCGACGACCTGCGGCGGGCCCGGATCATCCGCGCGGAGATCGGCCCCGACGCGCTGCTCATGATGGACGCCAACCAGGTGTGGGACGTCGACGAGGCGATCGAGAAGATGGCGGTGCTGGCCGAGGTCGGGCCGTACTGGATCGAGGAGCCCACGCACGCCGACGACGTGCTGGGGCACGCCCGGATCGCCGCGGCCGTGGCGCCGATCCGGGTCGCCACCGGCGAGGTGGCGGCCAACCGGGTGATCTTCAAGCAGCTGCTCCAGGCCCGGGCCGTCGGTGTCATGCAGATCGACGCCTGCCGGGTCGGCGGCGTGAACGAGGTGCTGGCCGAGCTGCTGATGGCCGCGAAGTTCGGCGTCCCGGTCTGCCCGCACGCCGGCGGGGTGGGCCTGTGCGAGTACGTCCAGCACCTCGCGACCTTCGACTACCTGCGGGTCGGGACGGCGCTGCCCGGCCGGATGATCGAGTACGTCGATCACCTGCACGAACACTTCGCGGACCCGGTCCGTGCCCGGGGCGGTCGCTACCTGCTGCCGACGGCCGCCGGTTACAGCAGCACCATGCGGCCCGAATCCGTCGCCCGGCACACCTTCCCGGACGGCCCGGCGTGGCGGTGAGCGTCGGCCCGGACCCGCGGCCCGGCGGAACCGGCGGGGCTCGGCTGGCGCTGGCCACCCTGCCCCGGATCCCGGCGGCCAGTCGCCCGCTGCTGCGCCCCGGGGACGTGCCGGCCGGGATCGTCCATCTCGGACTGGGCGCCTTCCACCGGGCCCATCAGGCCGTCTACACGGAGGCCGCGATGGCCGCGGCCGGCGGGGACTGGGCGATCGTCGGCGTGGCCCCGCGCAGCCGGGCGGTGCTGGACGCCCTGGCCGCGCAGGACGGGCTGTTCAGCGTGACCACGGCCGCCGCCGCGGGCGGGCACACCCGGGTGGTCGGGTCGCTCGCCGCCGTGCGGCACGCGCCCGCGGACCCGGCCGCGGTGGTGCGGCTGCTCGCCGACCCGGCCATCCGGGTGGTCACGCTCACCGTGACGGAGAAGGCGTACCAGCTCGACCCGGTCTCCGGGCGGCTGCGCCCGGACCCGGACCTCGCGGCGGACCTGACCACCGACCGGCCGCCGGTCACCGTGCCCGGGCTGCTGCTGCGCGGCCTGCTCGCCCGGGCCGCGGCCGACGGCGGACCGCTGGCCCTGGTCAGCTGCGACAACCTGCCCGCCAACGGGCGCCGGCTGGCCGGCATGGTCGACCAGGCGATCGGGTACGCCCGCACGCCGGACCGGCTGGCCGAATGGATCCGGCGCCGGGTGACGTTCCCGGGCACGATGGTGGACCGGATCGTGCCGGCCAGCACGCCGGTCACCCTGGCGACCGCGGCCCGGGCGCTGGGCGTGCGCGACCTCGCGGCGGTGACCGCCGAGCCGTACCGGCAGTGGGTGATCGAGGACGTGTTCCCGGGCGGGCGGCCGGCCTGGGAACGGGCCGGGGCCGTGCTCACCACCGACGTGCGGCCCTGGGAGCTGCTGAAGCTGCGCACCCTCAACGGCCTGCACTCGGCGGTCGCGTACCTGGGGGCGCTCGCCGGCCGGGAGACCATCGCGGACGCCCTCGCCCTGCCGCACCTGACCACCGTGCTGCGCCGGCTGGTGGCCGAGGAGGTGGCCGCCAGCTTCCGGCCGCCGGAGGGGATCTCCGTGGTCGACTACGGCGAGCAGGCGCTCGGCCGGTTCACCGACCCGGCCATCCGGCACCGCACCGCGCAGGTGGCCATGGACGGGTCGCAGAAGCTGCCGCAGCGCGTCCTGCACACGATCATCGACCTGCGCGCGGCAGGCCGGCCGGTGGACTGGGCCGCGCTCGTGGTGGCCGCCTGGATGCGGTACGCCCGCGGCCGCGCCGACGACGGCGCGGTGCTGAGCCTGGACGACCCGCTCGCCGACCGGATCCGGGCCCGGCTCGCCGCGGTGCCGGACACCCCGGCCGGGGTGGCCGAGGCGCTGTTCGGGCTCGCCGAGGTCTTCCCGCCCGAACTGGCCGGGGACGACCTGCTGCGCGCGGCGGTGACGGGGTGGTTGACCGAACTGGACCGGCACGGGGTGGCCGGCACGCTGGCCCGGGCGGCGTGACGGTGCGCCGCGGAGAGGAGGTCCAGCACTGATCCGGCCGGGCGGACGGAAACCGCGGTGCAAACGACGACCGGAAACGGCGGCACGAATTCGGGCGCCGGGCCGCAATTGGCGACGGACGCCGAGGCGGGAAATCGCGTTGCGCAAAAAACACTGCAACACATCTGCATATTTCTCGCATTGACCGCGCCATTCGAAGCTCTCTACCTTTTGTCATAGGCGCATTTCTATTTCATGACGATTTCGGCGCGCCGGCGTCCCCATGGAGCGTGCGACATGCGAAACCGCAGAACGGCCGCGACGGCGCTGCTGGCCGCGCTGGCGGCGGTCCCCGCCGTGGCGGTCCCCGCCGCCCGACCGGCCGCCGCGGCACTCGTACCCGCGACGGCGGCGCTGTCGTCGGCGGGGGCGGCGCCAGCGGCGCTGGGTCGCCAGGTGCTGCCCGCCGGCGACGGGTGGGCCGCCGACGGCGCCGGCACCACCGGCGGCGCCGGGGCCACCGACAGCCAGGTCTACGAGGTGTCCAGCCGGGCCGGATTGGTCCGCGCCCTGGGCGGGGACAATGCCACCAACCGGTCGAACGGCACCCCCAAGATCGTCTACGTCACCGGCCACATCGACGGCTTCGAGGCCGACGACGGCGCCCTGCTCGGCTGCGCCGACCTGGCCGACCCCGGATACTCGCTGCCGGCCTACCTGGCGGCCTACGACCCGGCGGTGTGGGGCCGCACCGACCCGACCGGCCCGCTGGAGCAGGCCCGGCTGCGATCGGTTGCCAACCAGACCCGGCAGACCCAGATCAACGTCGGTCCCAACACCACCATCGTCGGCCGGCGCGGCGCCCGGCTCACCGGGCTCACCTTCATGGTGGACACCGCCAGCAACGTGATCATCCGCAACCTCACCTTCGACGACGCCCACGACTGCTTCCCGGCCTGGTCGCCCACCGACGGCGACAGCGGCAACTGGAACTCGCAGTACGACCACATCTCGGTCCGACGCAGCGAGCACGTCTGGGTCGACCACGACACCTTCACCGACGGCGCCAACCCGGACAGCGACCAGCCCGTCCACTTTGGCCGGCCGTACCAGGTGCACGACGGCTCGCTGGACATCACCCACACCGCCAGCCTGGTCACCGCCTCGTTCAACCGGTTCGTCGGCCGGGACAAGCTGATGCTGATCGGCTCGTCCAACACGGTCGGGCCGGACGTCGGCCGACTCAAGGTGACGCTGCACCACAACTACTTCGACCGGGACCTGCAACGCCTGCCGCGGGTGCGCTTCGGCCAGGTGGACGTCTACAACAACTACTACCGGCTCGGCGGACCGGAATTCCAGTACGCCCTCGGGGTCGGCGTGCAGTCCGCGATCTACGCCGAGAACAACTTCTTCGACCTGCGCGCCGGCGTTTCGCCCGCCGACCTCATCCACGACTGGGGCGGCACGGCCATCACCGAGCGCGGCAGCTGGGTCCGGCCCGAGGGCGGCCCGGGCCGACCGGTCGACCTGCTGGCCGCGTACAACTCCGCACACGACCCGGACCTGACCGGCGACGCCGGCTGGATCCCCCGGCTGCGCGCCGGCCCGGTGCTGCCGACTCCGCTGGTGCCGCTCGCGGTGCTGCTGCTCGCCGGCGCCAACCGGCTGCCCGGCAGCTGAGCCGCCGTTTCCGACCGCCGCGGTCGCCGTCCGCGGTCGGCCGCGAGCCGCGCCGCGACCAGCCGTACCACGACCGGCCCCCGGCGGCGCGGGTCGTGCGCCATACTTCCCCGGGTGCGATCGGTAGCGAGCTTCACCGCCGAGACGGTGGCACTGCAGCGGGCGTTCGAGTCCCGCCGCCCGGCGAGCCGCCGGCTCTTCGTCGACCCGTACGCCACCGCCTTCCTGCGTCCCTCTCTGCGCCTGCTGGCCGCCGCGGCCGGCGTACCCGGCCTGCGCCGGGTTGCGACCGGGCTCTACGACGCCGTCGGCGGCCCGGGACCTCGGCCGTCGGCGATCGTGCGGACCAGGGTCATCGACGACGCGCTGACCGCGGCCAGCGAGCGCGTCCGGCAATGCGTGCTGCTGGGCGCCGGGTACGACACCCGGGCGCACCGGCCGCCGGCGCTGGCCGCCATGCCGGTGTTCGAGGTCGACCACCCGGCGACCCAGGCCGCCAAACGGGCCGTGATTGACCGGCTCGGCCTCGACGCGGGCCGGATCCGGTACGTTCCGGTGGACTTCGAGCACGACGACCTGCGGGCCCGGCTGGACGCTGCCGGTTTCGAGGCCTCGGCGCCCACCGCGGTCGTCTGGGAGGGCGTCACCAACTACCTCACGGCCGAGGCCGTGGACGCCACCCTCGCCGTCGTCCACGAGCTGATCGGCGCCGAGGGCCTGCTGGTGATGACGTACGTCGACGCCCGGGTGCTGGCCGACCCGGCCCGCTTTCCCGAGGCGGCCCGCTGGATGCGTGCCGTGGCCCGGGCCGGGGAGCCATGGACCTTCGGGCTCCACCCGGACAAGACCCCCGGCTTCCTCGCCGCCCGCGGCTTCCGGCTGCGCGCCGATATGTCCACACAGGACGCCGCCCGGGCCTGGCGCGCCGACCTGGAGCGCCGCGACCGCCCGTCCGCGCTCTACCGGATCGTGACCGCCGAACGGGCGGACGCGCCGACGCGGTGGCACGGGGAGGGAACGAGATGACCCACGACGGTGGATGGGGTCGGGTCGGCTGGAACCTGTGGTCCGACCCGGCCCAGGTGCGCGCCCGGCTCGCCGCCGGCGCCGATCCGAACTCCCCGATCCGGGGCGCCGAGCCACCGCTGCACTCGGCCGCCCAGTGGGGCTCCGCCGAGGTGGTCGCGGAGCTGTCGGCTCGGGTCGAGGACGTGGATGCGAAGCACGACGGGCGCACGGCTCTGTGGGTGGCCGTCAACGTCGATCGGCCGGCCAACGCCCGGGTGCTCGCCGAGTCCGGCGCGGACCCGTGGCGGCCCATGATGGCCGGCTGGTCGCCCGGCCGGCTGAGCCTGGCCGGCCGGACCCCGGATCTCTTCCCGGCCCCGCCCGACGGCCAGGTCCTGACCCCCGCCGAGGCGTCCGCCGCGGCGGAGGCACGCCGGCTGGGGGACGCGCTGGACGGGCTCCACACCGAGGGCATGAGCCTGTGCTGCGTCGGCGGCGTGGACGCGGCCGAGGCCGTACGCCGGCTCGGGGCCACCATCATCGGGCCCGCCGATCCGGACGAGGTCGACGAGTTCCCCGACGATCCGACGAGCGACGCGGCCCTGCTCATGGTCGGCGTCACCGACGTGCCGGGTGGCTGCGTGATCAGCCAGCGCTGGGGGTACGGGGCGTCCACCCCGGTGGTGTCCCGCCTGCTGTCGGCCGGCACGGTCTGCTATGCCATGTACGCGAACCCGAAGAGCGGCAACCAGGGCAGCATCTTCCGGGACGGCGTCTGCGCCGGCTGGGACCTGCATCCCGGCGGCGGCTGGTCCAGCGCCGACGACTCGGCCGAGGAGATCCTGCGGACGTTTCTCCACCGCCACCGGGCCGTCGCCTACTGCTGTGCCTATGCCGGGGTGCGGCCCGCGGACGCCCGTCCGTTCGAGAATGCCCCGGATCTCTGGGTGCGGCTGCCGGACCGGGACTACTGGTCCCGCACCGACTGAGCCCGCCGCCGGCAGCGACGTGGCGGCAGCCTCCCGGCGGGAGCGGCGCCCGGGCCCCTCAGGAGGCCGCAGGGATTCGCAACTACGCAGGTCGCGGTCGTACTGTTCCGGGCCGAACAGGCTCGCCGACGCCTGCCACGCCAACACCCACCGGTCAGGCGTCGCTGGGGTGGCAGGACTGGATGCTGAGGGTGGAGTTGCCCGAGACCTCGGCGTTACGCCGACTCCAGGTAGCGCCGCTGGTCCCCCAGCAGTGCGGCGTGCGCGGCGCGCAGCCGGGCCAGCGCCGGGTCGCCACCCGGACCAACCCGGCGATCCAGCTCGGCCCAGGCCTCTGCCAGCGCGTCGGCCAGGACGCGCAGCTCGGCCGCGTGCCGGCGGGCGCCGCGCCGGTGCTGTTCGTCGAGCCGGCGGGCCCAGCCCGCCGAGACCGCGGCCACCCGCTCGGCGTCCGCGCGGGCCTGCGCGGCCGTGCGGGCCGCGGCGGCCGGGACGATCGCGGCCACCGGGCGCGGATCGCCGTCGCGGGTCACCACGGTGACCGTGTCGGCCAGCTCGGCCATGGCCACGAGCTGGATCAGTCGGGTGCGGACCTCGCGCATCGGCAGCGCGCGCGGCCGATCGGCATCACTGGGCAGGGCGGAGACAGCCATGCGTCGATGATGCGACCCGGGTCCGACACTTTCGCCGGAAACCGCGACGGTCGGTCGTCGGGTCGGCGCACCCGGCCGGCCCCGCCGGGCGGCTCACCCAGCCGGCCTAGCCGGGTGGGTGAGCCGCGCGGACTCCAGCCCGCTCGAATCTCCCCGAGCGAGCCGCCCGCTCACCGTTAAGAAGGGGCCCCGCCTATACAAAAGACGATAAGAAGGGGCCCTTCCTTCGCCTCAGCGGGTGGTGCAGCTGACGGTGGTGGGCACGGCGTTGCCGGTCGTCCAGGTGCCGGTGAAGCCGAAGCTGGTGCTGGCCCCGGCCGCGAGCGGACCGTTGTAGCCGGCGTCCCGGACCGTCACGGTGGCGCCGGTCTGGGTGTACGTGCCGTTCCACAGCGAGGTCACCTGCTGCCCGTTCGGGAACGACCAGCTCACCGACCAGCCGGCGATGGCGGATCCACCGTTGTTCTTCACCGTCACGTCGGCCTGGAAGCCGCCGCCCCACGAGTTGGTCACCTTGTACGTGGCCGCGCAGCCCCCGGCCGGCGGCGGGGTCGGCGGACCGCTGGTCGGCGGCGCCGAGGTCGGCGGGGCGCTGGTCGGCGGCGGCGTCGTGGGCGGGGCGCTGGTCGGGGGCGCGCTGGTCGGCGGGGTCGACGTGGGCGGCGCGGACGTCGGCGGGGTGGTGGAGCCGCCGGTCCGGTCGGCCACCAGGATGCCGCGGCCGTTGGTGCCCAGGTAGACCCGGCCGTACACCCGCGGGTCGCCGGTCAACGCCTCGCCCGCGTTGCCGTACTGGTGCTGGTTGTCATTGATCCGCACCCAGCCGGCGCCCGCAGTGTCGGACCGGAACACCCCGGCCTGCCCGTCGACCGTGCCGACCAGGAACACCGCCGGGTACGTCTGTCCCGGCGCCGCCTTGCCGAAGCCCACGTTGACCGACGCCGACACGCCGCTGACCTTCGCGAAGCTGGCCCCCGAGTCGGTGGAGCGCCACAGGCCGCCGTCGCCGGCCAGCCACAGGTCGCCCTCCTTGCCGGGCACCGCCTTGAACTTCACCGTGCCGGTGCTCGGCAGCCCGGTGGCGGCGCTGGCCGCGAAGCTGGCCCCGCCGTTGGTGCTCACGTACAGCTTGCCGCCGGAGAAGCCGTAGAACTTGTTCTTGTTGACCCGGTCCGACTCGATCACCGCGTTGGCCGGGATGCCGGTCGCCGCCGTCCACGAGTTGCCGAAGCCGACCGAGCGGACCACCTGGATGCCCGGGTCGGCCGGCGCCCAGACGAAGGTGCTGCCGTCGGCCGCCGCGGCCACCGTGCCGCCGTTGTTCACCCCGCCCGGCTCGGTGCCGGAGAACCAGTTGGCCCCGCCGTCGGTGGAGAACGCCACGTGGCTGTCGTTGGGCCGGTCCGAGTCGGTGAAGTTGCCGGCCCGCACCAGCACCGACGGGTTGGCCTCGGCATAGTCCAGGCTGGTGGTGCTGGTGAAGACCGGCTGGGTGAACATCATCGACGGCACGGCGCTCAGGTCGGTGTGCCGGAAGCCGCCGATGTCGCCGAGGCCGCTGATCAGCGGCGCGCCGGTCGGCGGGCTGATCAGGTCGAGGACGGCGGTCTCCTCCAGGCCCTTCGCCATCGGCCTGATGGTGAACGTGCCGCCGGTGTCCCACTTGGTCAGGTCGGTGGCGCCGTAGAGGGTGGCGCCGGTGCCGTACATCATCCGGTCGCTGTCGAACGGGTCGATCTCCACCGACTCGTTCATCCAACCGAGCTTCGGCGTCTCCTCCGGCGGCTGCGGGTTGGCGCCGAAGGTGAGCCACGGATCGGAGCTGATGTCCATCGTGTACTTCTTGGTCCGGCTCGGGTAGCCGTTCCAGTCCCAGATCCGGGTCCAGGTGGCGCCCGCGTCGGTGCTGCGGAAGAAGATCGCGTCCGGCCACCAGGAGACCTGGGTGGCCACCATGATGGTGTTCGGGTGCTGCCGGTCGATGGTCAGGCCCGAGTAGCCGAAGTAGTCATCACCGCTGGACGACGGGATCGGGCTGATCTGCGTCCACGCCCCGGTGGCCCGGTTGAACTTCCACACGTCGCCCTTGGCCCCGTCGTACGGGCCGCCGGTGTCGCTGGTGGCGATGTAGAGAAAGCCGCCCACCGGGTCCACCACGCCCTTGTGGGCGAGGTACCCGGTCGGTTGCCCGGCGATCCGCTCCCAGGTGGAGCCGCCGTTGGTGCTGCGGTACACCGGGCTGGCCTTGTCCGCCACACCCACGTAGATCGTCTGGGTGGCGCTGCCCGACGTGGCGGTGCTCTTGTCGAAGGTGACCCAGCTCAGGCCCTGGTTCTGGCTGTTGTAGCCGGTCGTGTCGTTCGGGTTGGCCTGGTAGTTGCCGGCGTTGGGGAAGTTGGTCACCTTGGCCCAGGTGGCGCCGTAGTCGGTGCTGCGCCACAGGCCGTTGCCGCCCTCGGCGCCGTAGTACAGGATGCTGCCCTTGTTCGGGTCGACGGCCAGCCGCTCCCCGGTGCCCCGGCTGGGCATGTTGCCGCCGTTCTTGAACGGCAGTTCGGTGACCTGCCAGGTCGCGCCCTTGTCCGACGAGCGCAGGATGGCGCCGTTGTTCGGGTCCCAGTCGTTGGTGTACATGCCGACCGCGGCGTACACCCGGTTGGTCTGCACCGGGTCGGCGGCCAGGCTGACCACCCCGTTGTAGCCCCACTTGTCGGCGCCCACCCAGTCCAGCAGCGGTGTCCAGGACTGCGCCGTCTGGTCCCACCGGTACGCGCCGCCGATGTCGGTGCGGGCGTAGATCAGGTTCTTCTCGCCGGGGTTGAAGACGACGCCGGGGACGAAGCCGCCGCCGTCGATCCGGACGTTCTTCCAGCTGTACGCGTCGGCCGCGACCGCGGCCGCCGGGGTGGCGGCCGGCACGGCCAGTTGCACCGCCACCACCGCCAGGGCGGCGGCCAGCGCGGACGCGAGCGCGCCGGAAACAATTCTCCGCATCTGCGGGTCCTCTCGGGGTCGACGCCGACGGTGGCGGGCGGGCCCGCGCCCGTGGCGTACGTCGGATCGGGATGGCCGGACGGCCAACCGCTCCGCGACGGCTGCCCGGCCTCGCGGAGGTGCTGCATCGGCTCCCGCAGATGGAGTGCATTCACGGTAGACGATCGGCCCGGCCGCACGGAAGCGCTTCGACGCCTCGTACGCTGCGGCGGTCCGCATTCGGTGGTCGCGTCGGGTCTTCCTTCCCGGCGGGTGGGGCCGCGGGTGCGGGTGGGATCGGCTATAAGTGACGCATGGATCTCCCGACGCACCTGGGCTCGATGCCGATGCACGCGATCACCGAGATCCATGGCGAGTCCGGGCTGCTGGAACGGTTCCGGCTGGAGGCGGACCGGTTCGAGCCCGGGGCACGCCGCCGGCTCACCGCCGCGCTCGAGCTCGCCGCCGAGCTGCACCGGGCCGACCGCCGGGTCCGCGAGCCGTACCTGAACCACCTGCTCCGGGTGGCCATCCGGCTGATGCACCACTATCAGGTGCGGGACGTCGATGTCATCGTGGCTGGCCTGCTGCACGACGCCGTCGAGGACCATCCGGCCGAGCTGGCCGGCGTCGTACCGGCCGGGACCGCGCCGCGGGACGCGGCGCTGGCCGCGCTGGCCAACCGGTTCGGGGACCGGGTGGCGCGCCTCGTGGCGGCGGTGACCAACCCGGAGTACGACCCCGAACGGGACCGGCACCAGCAGTACCGGGAGCACGTGGCCGCGAGTCTCGACCGGGAGCCGTGGGCTCGGGTCATCAAGCTGTCCGACTTCACCGACAACGGGGTGGGGATCATCCACACGGTCGGCCCGAAGGTGCTGTCGTCGGCCATGAAGTACCGCCCGCTCGTGCCGGTGTTCCGGGAGCTGGTGGCCCGGCCCGACACCCCGCTCTCGGAGCCGGTCAAGCAACACATCTACGAGCAGCTCGACCTGGCCGAGGAGCGCTTCAGCGCGATCCTGGACGAGGCGCCGTCCGACCGCTGATCGGGCGCTTTCTTTTCCGGCTCGCCATGGGTTTGTCCGGTGTGCCGGCGGGCACCCTGCGTACAGCGTCCTAGGATCCTGTCTTGTTGGACGGTTCCGGCCCGGAAGCGCGCGGCGCCCCGACACCCGCCAGGGTGTCGGGGCGCCGCTGGGCCGGAGCGGACCCGACGGGTTACCGCTGCGCGCCGGCGGGCGCCGGCCAGCTGTCGCGGAAGACCTTCGTGCCGCTGCCGGAGGTGATGGCGAAGCTGAAGTTGCGGTCCACCTGAGCCGCCTCACCCGAGCTCGGGTACGGGTTGGTGCAGGAGGTGCCGGCGCTGCCGCCGGACATCAGGATCGCGCAGCTGCCGTTGTAGTTGTCCGGCAGGCCGAGCAGATGTCCCATCTCGTGCGCGACGATCCGCAGCGGGCTGTACTGGGCGGCCTGCTGGGAGTCGATCACGATGTACCCGTTGCCGAGGCTGTACGTCACGGCGTACGAGCCGCCGCCGGACGTGTAGTAGATCATGATGTTCGAGCCGCAGCGGGACACGTTGATGTTGGCGGTGGCGTTGTTCCAGATCGTGGCGGCCTGGTTGGCGTAGGTCGCGTACGGGCCGGCCTGGCTGGTGCTGTAACACACGTTGCGGATGGCGAGGGTCGAGGCGCCGGCGGCCGCGGGCGTCGCGGCGCCGGCGGTGGCGGCGAGCGCGGCCAGCGAGGCGGCGGCGAGGCTGACCAGGACGCGCTTGAGGGGACGCAGTGACACGGTTCCACACTCCCGGATCGACGCTGAACGGGGACGAAACAATCGTAAGATTTGAATATCTGGATGTCTATCCCCGATCTTCGCCCGGCCGCCCGCGGGCGCTTGGCGCCCCGCACGCCACCGGCACACCGGCACACCGGCGGCCCGGCGCGGAGCGCGCCGGGCCGTCGGTGCCGTCCATCGGTCAGGGCGTCCGCCACCGCTGGTTGGAGCGGTTGTTGCAGGACCACTGGATGACCGGCGCGTTGTTGCTCGTCGAACCGCCCCGCACGTCCAGACACCGGTTGCTGTGCCGGGCGATCAACGGGGTGTTGCTCAGCGTGCTGATGTTGATCAGGAACGACTGGTTGCCGGAACCCACGCAGGTGTACTGGTCCACCTTCGCGCCCTTGGCCTTGCTGCCCCCGTGCACCGTGAGGCACTTGCCGCTCCTGACGTTGCGCAGCGCGTACGCCACCCCGCCGGTCCACTCGAAGGTCCACCGCTGGTTGGCCGCGCCCTTGCAGGTGTACTGGTCGACCGGCGCGTTGTTGGCTTTGCTGGCGCCATGCACGGTCAGACACTTGCCGCTGTGCCGGTTTTTCACGTACCCGGTGGCCGGCCGGGCCAGGACGGTGACGCCGGCCGGCGTCACCCGGCCGGACTCCGCCGGCACGAAGACCAGGCCGGCGTTCGCGACGCCCCCTGCGGCCGCCGACGTGGTGGCCGGTCCGGCGGCCGCGGTGGCGGGTTCGGGGCCGGGCCTAGCGGCCGCGGTGGCGGGTCCGGCCGCCGCCGGCAGCGCCGACGTGGCGAGGAGCGCCGCACCGGCCAGCAGTGCGGCCAGGGACATGACGATCGATGGTCTTCTCATCCTGTCAAATACCATTTCTGATTGGAGCGGCCGTTGCAGGACCACTGGATGACCGGCGCGTTGTTGCTCGTCGAGCCGCCCTTGACGTCCAGGCACTTGCCGCTGGCGTAGCCCTTGATCGGGTACTTCTTGCCGGTCACCCACCTGCTGCTGAAGAGCTGGTCCGGCGCGTTGTTGCAGGACCACTGGATCAGCGGAGCGCCCTTGCTCTTGCTGCCGCCCTTGATGGACAGGCACTTGCCGCTCTGGAAGCCGACGATCCGGGCCAGCATGGGCATCGTCCGGTAGACCACCCACCACTGGTTTCGGGCCCCCGATCGGCAGGTGTACTGGTCGATCCGGGTGCCCTTGGCCGTGCTGGCCCCGTGCACCGTGAGGCACTTGCCACTGTGCTGGTTACGGATGTAATAGACGTTGTCCCGGGCGCCGAGCACGTGCTCGAGCGCCACGCCCGACGGTCCCGGCGCGACCGCCGGCGCGGCCGCGGAGCCGACCGCCGGCGCCGGCCCGGGGAGGGCGGCCGGCGCGGCAACGGCGGCCGGCGCGGCAACGGCGGCCGGAGCGGCAACGGCGGCCGGCGGCGCCGCGAGGGCGAGGCCGGCGACGGCCAGCGCCACCGGCAGCAGCGCGCCGATCCGCCGGCCGGCGGGCCCGGTCGGTCGGGACGGCGCGGTCACGGCCGCCCCCTCGAACGGCGCGGCGAACTTTCGAATTCCATCAAATACCTCTCGTTCGGTCCGGCAGTACCGCCACGATGCATGCCGGACGATGTGCCGGCGTTGGACGGACGTTGGGCCCGGCCGGACGACGAGTGGGCAAGGGCCGTGCCGTCGCCTCCGTGGCCCGAGCGGACCGGGACGAGCGGCCCGTGGTGGGGGGAGGTCGCATGAACATCGAGTTCCGACTGCTGGGCGAGCTGGAGGCCCGCGCCGCCGACCGGCGACCGGTCCATCTCGGCCACCACCGGCAACGGTGCGTGCTGGCGATCCTGTTGGTCGAGGCCAACCGCACGGTCGGCGCCGACCAGCTGGCGGCCCGGGTCTGGGGGGACGACCCGCCGCCCGGGGCCCGCGGCACCCTGCGCAGCTATCTGTCCCGGCTCCGCCAGGCGCTGTCCCCCGCCGGCTGCCTCGTCGAACGCCGGTGGACCGGGTACGCCGTGGCGGTCGACGAGGAGTCCGTGGACCTGCACCGGTTCCGCCGGCTGGTCGCCCAGGCCCGCCGGGTCGGCCCGGGCGAACCGGCGATGGAGCTGCTCGACGAGGCGCTCCGGCTGTGGCGCGGCGACGCCTTCGCCACGCTCGACGCCCCCTGGTTGAACAGCCTGCGCGAGACGGTGGCGCGGGAGCGGTTGCTCACCCAGCTGGATCGGGCGGAACTCGGGCTGCGCCGGGGGCGGCACGCCGAGCTGCTACCGGAGCTGTCCGCGCTGCGCGCCGCCCATCCACTGGATGAGCGGCTGGTCGGGCAGCTGATGCTCGCCCTGTACCGGTGCGGTCATCAGGCCGAGGCGCTGATCGAGTACGACCGGCTGCGGCGGTCCCTCGCCGAGGAGTTCGGGGTGGACCCGGTGCCCGACGCGCAGGCGCTGCACCACGCCATTCTCCGGGCCGATCCGGAGCTCACGGCCGGCGCCGCCGACCGGACCGCCGGGTCACGGCCGTTCGAGTTCGGCCGTCACTGAGCGCGTACCCGGCTCTGCCGTCCGCCGTCCGCCGTCGGCGGCGCGGTCGCCGCGCCGGCTTCCGGCCCGTCGGCGGGCGCGGCCCCGCCCCGCGCGCCCGCCAGCCGGTACGCCCGGCGCAGCGCCGCGTACGCCCAGTAGGCGTCGGTGGCCAGGAAGCGGTGCTTGAGCCCGGCCAACCCGCCCGGGGTCGGATAGCCGTCCGCTGGCCGGTAGCGGCGAAAATGCCCCGCCGCCCGATGGAAGAAGTCGGCCCGGTCCCGCTCGGGCAGCCGGGAGTGATTGCCGACGATGACCAGGTAGTGGTCGACCATCAGCCGGAACAGCCGGGCCCGGAACGGCTCGGCCGCCGGGCCAATCCGGTCCAGCTCGGCGAAGACCCGCTCGTACTGGTCGAACACGTCGAAGTGACGGCGGCTGACCGTCCGGGTGATCCCGCCGGTCACCCGCTGCCGGTAGTGGTAGCAGACCCGGTCCAGCGCGGCGATCGTGCCGGCGCCGACCAGCAGCGGGTGACTGAACGCGCAGTCCTCGTACCAGCCCGGGTGGAAACGCAGGCCCCGCTCGACCAGGTGCGCCCGGCGGACCACCTTGTTCCAGGCGGCGTGCTGGAACTCGAGCAGCTCCGGGGCGCCCGACAGTGGACCGGCCGCCGTGATCCCGCGCAGGATCCGACCGCTCGGGTCGGTCTCGGAGCGGCCGTCCCGGTCGTACACCCGGAGGTGGTCGATCAGCAGCACGTCCGGGCGGTGCGCGCGCAGGGCGGTCAGCACCGCGTCCACCGAGCCGGGCGGGAGCGTGTCGTCGCCGTCGACGAACCAGACGTAGTCGCCCGTGGCGCGGTCGAGGCCGGCGTTGCGGGCCCGGCCGAGGCCCACGTTGGCCTCCAGGTGCAGCACCCGGACCCGCGGGTCGGCATCCGCGTACCGGTCGAGCAGCGCGGGGCACCCGTCCGGCGAGGCGTCGTCGACCGCCACCACCTCGAGATCGGCCGTGCCGTCGGCGAGCACGGAGTCGAGGCAGGACCCCAGGAACGACTCGACGCCGTACACCGGGATCACCACGCTGAGCAGTGCGTTCCGGCCGGTGGGCGCGCTGGCGGTCACTCGGACACCCTCCCGGTCGTGCGTTGGCGGACCATCACGGCAGGGCGTGCGAGAGGCTGCCGGAGGGTGAACAGCAGGCCACCACGGCAGGTTCGCGGGGCTGACGCGGCGGCACGGTGCCCGGTCACGACCGTCATCACCGTACCAGCCGGTCGGCGCGGTCCTCTGTGGCGCGATCCCCACCCGGGCCGCGGTCCGGCCGCCCGGTCCGGTCCGGGGCGGCGGCCCGCGCCAGCAGCTCGTCGGCCACCCGCCGCACGCCGCGGCCGTCGACGGCCGCCCAGGCCCGCGCGCCGAGCCGGGTGCGCCGATCGGGATCGGTCAGCAGCAAACGCAGCTGCTCCGTCGCCCGGCCGGCCGCGCCCGCCGCGTCGCCGGCCGCCGGTCGGGAAGCCTCCGCCTCCTCGCCGGCCGCCGGTCCGGAAGCCTCCGCCGCGTCGCCGGCCGCCGGCCGGGATGCCTCCGCCTCCTCGCCAGCGGGAGCGGGCAGCCCGGCGGGGTCCGCGGCGAGGTCGGCGAGCCGGCCCAGCCCGGCCACCAGCTCGCGCCGCACCAGCCGGTCGTAGCCGAGCCGCTGGTTGTCCACCACCCACACCAGCGCGGCGGGCGCCCCCAGGCAGAGCAGCTCCCAGGCCGAGGTCCCGCTGGCGGCCACCACCAGGTCGGCCGCGGCCATCAGCGGGGCCAGCTCGTCGGTGGGCTCGATGACGGTCAGCCGCTGGCCGGCGCCGGGCGCCAGCTCCCGCAGCTGTCCGCGGATCCGCTCGGTGGCGCCGACCACCGTGGCGTCCAGCGGCGCGCCGGTGCCGAGCAGCAGGCGGGCCACGGTGGGCGCGGCCCCGAACGCGTCGGTGCCGCCGAAGAAGCACAGCACCCGCGGCACGGCCCGCTCGCCGGCCGGCCGGGGCCGCTCCGGGCGGAGCCGGCGGACCGCCGACCCCAGCAGGCAGTACCGCAGGCCGGCCAGCCGAACCGCGCCGGGTGGCAGCGCCGGCGTGGCGAGCTCGGCGTCGAGGTTCTGGTCGACGTAGACGTCGGCGACCGCGCCCCGCGGCTCGCCGTCGATCAAAGCCAGCACCGGAACGCCCGCCGCGCGCAGGGCGACGCCGGTGCCGGGGTCGAGCGTGTACGAGTCCAGCACCACGGCGTCGAGGCCGAGTCGGCGGACGGCCGCCACCAGCTCGGCCGGCCCGGCCGGCGCCGGACCCCATTCGAGGTCGTGCGCGCCGATCCGGTCGACGGCCCACGGCAGGCCGCCGACGTCGGCGAGCAGGTGCACGGCCGCGCCCCGGGCGGCCAGCTCGTCGGCCAGCGCCAGGCAGCGCATCAGGTGTCCGACCCCGGTGACCGGGCCGGCGTCGCAGCGGATGCCGATCCGGATCATGCCTTCGACAGTTCCTTCTGCCGGACGTGCGCATTGAGCAGGCGCAGGTGCGGCCGCTCGGCCAGCCAGTCGGCGAGGGTGCGCAGCGACACCGGGTCGTCGCCGAAGTGCGCCACGATCTCGCTGATGAGCCGCCAGTCGTCCTCGGTGTCGAGGGTCAGTCGCAGGTGCGACAGGTCCGGTTGCAGGGTCAGCCCGACGACCCGGAACAGCTCCGGATGGGTGTAGACGTACGAGGTGACGTGGGTGCGGTGGTGCTCGGTGGCCAGCCCGTCGACGGCCCGCAGCACCCCGGGCCGGACGATCTCGACGTCCATCCCCCGCGGCAGGGTGCGGGGGATCGAGGTGCTCACGTAGTCGACCTCCGGCATCGCCGCGAAGGCGGCCGTGACCTGCGCGATCAGCGCCGGATCCAGCAGCGGGCAGTCGGCCGTGAAGCGCAGCACGGCCTCACTGTCCCGGGTGTCCAGCACCCGCATGAACCGGCTCAGCACGTCGTCGACCGGCCCCCGCACGCACGGCACGCCGAGGGTGTCGCACTCGGCGGCCACCGCGTCGTCGTCGGGATCGGTGCTGGTGGCCACCACGAGGTCGGCCACCGCGCCGCTGGCCCGGGCGGCCCGGACCACGCGATCCAGCACCGTGTGCCCGCCGAGCCGGCGCAGCACCTTACCGGGAAGCCGGCTGGAGCCCATCCGGGCCTGGATGATGCCGAGGGTACGCATGGCCGTCCTGTCGTCGGAATTTAGAAGGGTCACTCGCCGGCGGCCGCCACCGCCGGTCGCCGGGTCAGTCGCCGAGGATGCCCCGCAGGGTCGCCACCACCCGGTCCTGATCGCTCTCGGACAGGTCCACGAAGAGCGGCAGGGAGAGCTGCTCCGCGTAGAACGCCTCGGCCACCGGACACATCCCGCGACGGTAGCCCAGGTCGGCGAAGGCCGGGTGCCAGTACGCCGGGATGTAGTTGACCTGCACGCCGATCCCGGCCGCCCGCATCCGGCCGTACACCTCGCGGCGCCGGCCGGCCAGGATGCGCACCGGGTAGAGGTGGCGGGTGGGCTCGACCCAGTCCCGCCGGACCGGCAGCCGCAGCCCCGGCACGTCCGCCAGGAGCTCGTTGTACCGCTCCACCAGCGCCGCCCGGCGGGCCTTGAAGTGATCGAGCCGGGCCAACTGGGCGCTGCCGAGCGCGCAGAGCAGGTCGGGCAGCCGGTAGTTGAGGCCGAACTCGTGCACCTCCTGGTGCCATCCGCCCTCGTCCGGCTCCCGCAGCGAGTCCCGGTCCCGGACCATGCCGAGGCTGCGGAACCGGGCGGCCCGGCCCAGCAGCTCCGGGTCGGCCGCGGCCACCGCGCCGCCCTCGGCGGTGGTGAGGTTCTTGGTGGGGAAGAACGAGAACGTCGTCAGGTCCGCGAGCGTGCCCACCGGCCGGCCCCGGTAGGTCGAGCCGATCGCGTGGGCCGCGTCGGCGATCAGGGTGGCGCCCACCGAGTCGGTCACCTTGCGCAGGTCGTCGTACTCGGCGGGGTGTCCGGCGTAGTCGACCGCCGTGACGGCCCGGGTCCGCGGACCGACCAGGTCGGCCGCGGCCGCCGGGTCGAGGTTGGCGGTGTCGGACTCCACGTCGGCGAACCGCACCCGGGCGCCGAGCATGACCGCCGTCGAGGCGGTGGACACGAACGTCATCGGGGTGGTCACCACCTCGTCGCCCGGCCCGACGCCGGCGGCCGCGTACGCGGTGTGCAGCGCGGCGGTGCCGTTGCTCACCGCCACGCACGGGGCGCCGGCCACCGCGGCCAGGTCCGCCTCGAACCGCGTCACCCGCGGGCCGGTGGTCAGCCAGTCGCTGCGCAGCGCCTCGACCACGGCCTCGACGTCCGCGTCCGTGATCGACTGCCGGCCGTACGGCAGCATCGTCACGGCTTCGCCGCCAGGATGGCGCGCATCTCCTCCACGGACAGCCACAGGTCGTTGGTGTCCGACCGGTAGGTGAAGCCGTCCAGCACCTGCTCGCCGCCGGACGGGGTCTCGTAACCCCAGCTGGCCACGACCGGCTGCACCACGTACCGGTCCGGATACCGCAGCGTGCGGCGGCTGTCGTCCGCGGAGATCATCTCCTCGTGCAGCTTCTCCCCCGGCCGCATTCCGATCTCGTGCGTGGCCGCGTCCGGGGCGACCGCCTCGACCAGGTCGAGGATGCGCATGCTGGGGATCCGCGGCACGTACAGCTCGCCGCCCTGCATGCGCTCGAACGACTCGACCACGAACCGGACGGCCTGGTCCAGGGTGATCCAGAACCGGGTCATCCGCTTGTCCGTGATCGGCAGGCTCTCGCCGGCCGCGTTGAGCTGGCGGAACAGCGGCACCACCGAGCCGCGGCTGCCCATCACGTTGCCGTACCGCACCACCGCGAACCGGGTGGGATGGTGGGCCGCGTAGTGGTTGCCGGCGATGAACAGCTTGTCGGCGACCAGCTTGGTGGCGCCGTACAGGTTGATCGGGCTGGATGCCTTGTCGGTGGAGAGGGCCACCACCTTCTGCACGCCGGACTCGATGGCCGCGTCGATGACATTCTGCGAGCCCTCGATGTTCGTGTTGACGAACTCCGATGGGTTGTATTCCGCCGTGTCCACCTGCTTGAGGGCGGCCGCGTGCACCACGTGGTCGATGCCGTGCATGGCGCGGATCAATCGGTTCCGATCCCGGATGTCGCCGAGGAAGAAGCGCAGTCGCGGGTCGTTCCCGAACTGCTGGCGGACCTCGTACTGCTTGAGCTCGTCCCGGGAGAACACCACGATCCGCTGCGGGTCGAGCTCGGCGAGGGCGTACCGGAGGAACGCCCGGCCGAAGGACCCGGTGGCTCCGGTGACCAGGATGGAAGATCCGGATAGAACGCTCAAGACTGTGCTCCAAGGGGTGCGGGGTGCGTGGTACGCGGCCGCCGGTGATCAACCAGGAGCCGGTGGCTCCAACGCGACTCGGATCGGAAGCATAGCGGCGCGCGCTGGCAGGAACAGGGGGCAGGGCAGCGGGCCGGCAAAGCGCAAGCCGCTATTCACGCCTCGTTCAACCGGCATTCGACGCCGGGACGGCGCGGGTGCGGAAACTCATAATCCCTGCCCAGATGGGCCACGGCGACGCGATCGGGCGGCCGGGAGACCCAGCCGGGCCGGCCGGACGGCCCGGTCAGCCGGGCTCGCCCGGGCCGGGCCGGAGGACCCGTCGGGCGGCGCGGTGCAGCGCGGGACCGCTGGCGTACAGCGCCGGGCCGGGCTCGGGCCGCGGGCTTCCGTCGAGGCCGCCGAAGCACCCGCCCGCCTCGGTGAGGATGAGCGACGGCGCGGCGTAGTCCCAGGCCTGGCCGCCGGTCTGGACGGCGAGGTCGAGCCGGCCGGCCGCCACCAGCAGCCCGGGATGGGTGATCCACGGCACGGTCGCGGTTACGGCCGCCAGCGGCGCGATGAGGTCGCGTTCGCCCCCGCGGAGCCGGTCCGCCGGCGGGACCACCCCGAACCGGCTGGCCGGCAGGTCGTCCGGCCGGTCCCGGGCCACCCGGATCCGCCGGGGCGCCACCAGGGTCGGGCCGGAGATCTCGGCAGTGAAGGCGCCGGCGCCGCGGCCGGCCCACCAGAGCCTGCGCTGGGCCGGGACCGCGGCCACGCCCACCCGCACCTCGCCGGCCTCCTCCAGCGCGACCAGGACCAGCCACCGGTCGTCGCCGGCCACGAAGAGGGCGGTGCCGTCGATCGGGTCGATGATCCACCGGCGGCCGGCGTCCCCGGTCTGCCCGCCCTCCTCGCCGAGCACCGCGTCGGCGGGCCGGGCGCCGGTCAGCACGGCCCGGATGGCGGCCTCGACGGCCCGATCGGCCTCGGTCACCACGCTGCCGTCGGCCTTGACCTCCCGGGGCAGCCGGGCGAGGGCGGCGAAGTACCGCAGCGCCACGGCCGCGCCGGTCAGCGCGGCCCGGCGGGCGAGTTCGAGGTCGGTCTCCACCGGCTCATCATCGCGGCGCGCGGGGCGCACCCGCCTAGACCAGGTCCCAGGTGAGCGGCGTGCCCTTCGTCACATCCGTCCGGAAGGTCCGGCCGAGCACGCCGGACAGCGCGTCCGGCGCGAGGCCGCCGGCCGGGCGGATGGAACGGACGTTCTGCGCGGTGACGGGATCGCCGGCCCGGACGTCCTCGACCACGTACAGCGAACGGCGGAACCGCAGCCCCTCCCGCTCGGCGGGGGTGGGCCCGATGGTGGTGTCGCCCAGCGCCTGCCAGGCCCGCTCGGACTCGACCACCAGCGCCGCGAGCTCGGCCGGCTCCAGCGAGAAGGCCGAGTCCACCCCGCCGTCGGCGCGGGCCAGCGTGACGTGCTTCTCGATCAGGCAGGCGCCGAGCGCCACGGCCGCGACCGGGGCGCCGATCCCCATGGTGTGGTCGGAGAGCCCCACCGCGGCGCCGAAGACGTCGGCCAGCACCGGCAGCCGGCGCAGGTTGCTGTGCTCGGGCGGCGCCGGGTACGAGGCCGTGCAGGCGAGCAGCACCAGGTCGGCGCAGCCGCCCTCGCGGGCGGCCCGCACGGCCGCGTCGATCTCGGCCACGGTGGCCATCCCGGTTGAGATGATCATCGGCTTGCCCGTGCCGGCGACCAGCCGGATCAGCGGCAGGTCCACCAGCTCCGACGAGGCGATCTTGTAGATCGGCACGTCGAGCCCCTCGAGCAGGTCCACGGCCGTCGGGTCGAACGGGCTGGAAAAGGCGGTGAGGCCGTGCTTGCGCGCCCGCTCGAAGATCGGCTCGTGCCACTCCCACGGCGTGTGCGCCCGCTGGTACAGCTGGTAGAGGTGCTCGCCGCCCCACAGATCGTGCCCGGAGCCCAGCCTGAACGGCCGGTGGTCCACGTCGAGGGTGAGCGTGTCGGCCGTGTACGTCTGCAGCTTGACCGCGTGCGCGCCGGCCTCGGCGACCGCGTCGACCAGGGCCAGCGCCCGGTCCAGGTCGCCGTTGTGGTTCCCGGACAGCTCGGCCACGACGTACGGCCGCTGCCCGGGACCGATGAGCTGCGGCCCGACGGAGAACGGCTGGCTGCGCTGCACGGGGGTACCTCCGGAACTCGGGGACACGAACCGACGACGCTAGCCCCCCGGCGCCCAACCCCGGGTTACTGCCGGGGGTTTCCCGGGCGAACCCCGGGTGAAGGAACGGTCCCCGGTTGTCCCCGCCGGCACGGCGCGGGATCCCCGGTCAACCGGTCGGCCCCGGCGCGCGGACCCGCGCCGCCACCTCCAGCGCCGCCCGCACCGGGTCGCCGCCCCACCGGCTCGGGAAGGCATCGTGCAGCCGCCAGCCCGCGTCCCGCAGCGTCCGCTGCCGTTCCAGGTGCGCCTCGACGCCGTCCGCGTGCGGCCCGCAGATCAGGCCCACCGCGTCCGGGCCGTCACCCACACACAGATCGACGCGCCACCGCCCGACCGGGTACGCGTACCGGACGGGCAGCCCCAGCCGGCGCAGCCGGGTGGCCAGCTCGGCGGGCCAGCCGTCCGGGGCGGCGCCGGCGGCCGGCGGCTCGGCCAGCCGGTCGGCGTACCGGAGGTAGTCCCCGACCAGACCGTCCGGCGAGCCCAGCGAGGTGACCAGCACCATCCGCCGCCGCGCCCGGGTGATCATCACGTTGAACAGGTTCGGGTCGGTGGCGAAGCGACGCCGGGCCGGCGGGTCGGCGTCAACCAGGCCGAGCGACGCGACGACCACGTCGGACTCGCTGCCCTGGAAGCCGTGCACGGTGCCGCAGCGCAGGCCCAGCCGTTCGATCTCCTCGGCCGGGTACGCGGCCAGCAGCGCCGCCTCGATGGCGTCGGCCTGAGCGCGGAACGGGCTGAGCACGCCGATCCCGCCGGACTCCGCGCCGGCCGTACCGCCGCCGTCGGCGTGGCCGTCGCCGTCGGCGTGGCTGTCGCCGTCGGCGTGGCCGGCCCCGTCGGCGTGGCCGGCGTCGGCCAGCTGGCCGACCAGCTTCAGCACCGCCGCCACCTCGGCGCGGTTCACCCCGTCCACCACCTGCGCCGCGTCCACCCGGACCACGTCGATGACGTCGGAGCGCTCGTTGCGGGGATGCCGGGTGACCAGTTCCAGGCGGTCCGGATAGAACCGCCGGGCGGAGAATCCGATCAGGTGCGGGGCGGACCGGTAGTGCTCGCTCAGCCAGGTCACCGGCGCGGCGCCGGTGGCCACGTCCAGCACGCTGGCGCGGCGGACGTCGAGCCGGTCGGCGAGCTCGGCGAGCCCGTGCCGGCGCAGCGTGTCGGCCACCTCGACGTCGGCCACGAACGAGACGAAGCGCAGCTGCCGGGGATCGCCGGCCACCAGGGCGCGCCGGGCCCGGGCCAGCACGGGCGCGGCCCGGAGTTGGTCGAGGTGCGCGGCCTCATCCAGCACCACGAGATCGAACATGCCGGGCAGCGGCGGCAGCAGGTCCTCGACGTCGGCCGCCGTGCCGACCCAGAGCGGCAGGGTGCGGACCAGCGCCGCGCCGTCGAGACCGGCCAGCAGCTCGCGGCGGCGGTTCCGGCCGGCCTTCAGCGCCACGGCCAGCGCGGCCACGCTGCGCCGGCCGGCCCCGGTCCGGCGCAGCGGGCCCGCGGCCCGCTGTCGCATGGCGGCGCCGACCGCGCCCGCCAGCGCGGCGTCGGCAGCGGCCAGGACCGACCACGCCGACTCCAGGTCGGTGCCCCCGGTGGCCGCGAGCCGCGCCGCGGCGGCGGTCGCGGCGGCCGCGTCCAGCGCGGACCGCAGCCGCTCGACCGGTACGCCGGGGCCGGCGCCCACCCGGCGACGCAGCCGCTCGACCGCCCGGCTCCGGCGCCAGCGGCGCCACGAGCGGCCGGCCGGATCGGCGTCGACACCGGCGGCGGCGTTCGCGCCGGCGGCCGTGCCACCGGCCGCGGTCAGCAGGGCGCGGGCCGCCTCGATGTCGAAGCCCGGCTCGAACGCGCCGGGCGCCTCGGCCGCCAGCGCGGGCAGCAGCGGCTGCCAGCCGGCCAGCGAGCCGGCCGCGCGCTCGAGCTCCAGCGCGGCGGCGATGCCGGCCCGGATCGACGCGACCTCGTCGGCGGCCCGCCGGACGGCCCGGTCGGCGTCGCCGGCCGGGTCCGCCGCGGCGGCCCCGCGCGCCAGCTCGGCCGCCACGGCCTCGCGCCGCTCGGCGTCCCCGAACAGCACCGGCGGCGGACCGGGCTGCCGCCGCAGCAGCTCGCCGAGGACGTCGACGGCGTGCACCGACTGGGTGACCATGAGCACCGAACCGCCGCGGTGCACGGTGTCGAGGGCCGCCGCCACCAGGGCGTGGCTCTTGCCGTTTCCGGGCGGCCCGGAGACCACCACCAGCGGCTCGGCGCGGACCCGGCGAACCACCGCGCGCTGCGCCGCGTTGAGCGGCAGCGGCGAGAGCAGCTCGGCCGGGCCGGCCGGGGCCGCGGCCGGTTCGCCGTAGATGCGGGCCAGCGCGGTCGCCGCCAGACCGGGCCGGTTGGCCCAGCCGAGCAGCGTGTCGCGCAGCCCGGTGGCGAGCACGTCGCGCACCACGTACAGGCCGGCGGCCGGCACGCCGGCCAGGGTGGCGTCGTCGACCGCCCCGGGCGGCCCGGTCAGCACCGTGTGCAGCCGTAGGCCGGCGCTGTCCGCCGCGGTCCGCAGCCAGGCCCGGGCGTCCGGCCCGGCCAGCCAGGCCGGGGTGGCCATCCCGGGCACGTCCTCCAGCCGGGCCGCGAGCGCGCGGTCCTCGATGAGCGGGGTCAGCTCGATGTCGCCCGCGGGCCGGATCCGGTAGCCGCCGCGGCCGCGGTCCAGCCGTACCGGCTGGCTGAGCAGCGGCAGCCGAACGCGGCGCCGGGCGCCCTCGACCACCTCGGTCCCGACCACGAAGGCCAGGCCGCGGCGCAGGATCCGCTCCTGTCGGTGCAACGCGTCCAACGCCGCGAGCCGGTCCAGCCGGCGGCCCCGCGGCGCCCGATCCGGGTCCCGCAGCCACACCAGTGGGCGCCCCGGCCCGGTGACGTCGTAGACCCGTTCGGCCCGGGCGGGCGCCAGCTCGGCGAACGCGGCCAGGACCCGGTTGACCTCCATCGCCCGCAGATTCTGCCGTACGCCGGGCAACCCGGCCCGGACGGACCGGCCGGCGACCGACGGGGCGACCCGGCGCTGGCCGAAAGGCGGCGCGTGGCGCGGCGGGCGCCCTCAGGGCTTCCGGGCCACCCCGCCGAAGATCGTGTAGTAGGTGTCGGTCTGCCCCGCCGTCTCCTCGGCGTCGGGACGCCACTCGGCCAGCGGAACCAGCCCGGGCGACACCATCTCCAGGCCGTCAAAGAACGACATGATCTCCTCCGGGGAGCGCCACCTGCCGGTGCCGAGGGTCGCGTTGAAGACCTTCTCCACCTCCCGGGTCCGGCGGGAGACCTCGGGATGCGCCGCGCCCGGGTCGGTGAAGTGCGAGATCGCCAGGTAGCTCCCGGACGGGACGGCGGCCACGAGCCGCCGGACGACGCCGCCGGGATCCTCGTGGTCGTGCAGGTGGTGCAGGATCGCCAGCAGCAGCAGCCCGACCGGTAGGTCCCGATCGATCATCCGCCGCACGTCGGGGTTGTTGAGGATCTCGTCCGGCTCCCGAACATCCGCCCCGACCACCGCCGTGGTCCGGGAGTCGGCGAGCAGGGCGCGGCCGTGCGCGAGCGCCATCGGGTCGTTGTCCACATAGACCACCCGGGCGGCCGGGTCCACCCGCTGGGCGACCTCGTGCACGTTGCCCTGGGTCGGCAGCCCCGACCCGAGGTCGAGAAACTGCCGAACGCCGGCCTCGGCGGCGAGGTACCGCACCGAGCGCCGGAGGAAGGCCCGGCAGGCCCGGCCCGCCTCGGCGCCGTCCGGGGTGACCCGCAGCGCCATCTCGGCCGCCTCCCGGTCGACCGCGAAGTTGTCCTTGCCACCGAGGTAGTAGTCGTAGACCCGGGCGATGCTGGGCCGGGAGGTGTCGACCCCCGGCGGCACCCCGTACTCGCTGCGCAACGCCTCGCTCCCTCCTGGCCGGCGGCCCCATCGGGGCGCTGATCGCCGGCCGACCGTGACCACCCGGGCGAACCCGGCCCGAATCCCGGACCGCGATCAGTGCCGAGACTAGATCAGAGCTTTCCATACGTCGATCCCGCCTTGGAGCGCTCCCACCCGCCGCCGGCCGGTCGCGGCTCGCGACCGACGCCGGTGGCCGGGGCCGGCCGCCGGTCGCCGCACACCGGTCGGCGCGCCACCCGGGCGGGCGTGGACGGCAGGTCCGGGTCATGATCGGGGCATGACTTCCTTGACCCGGGACGAGGCGCGGACCAGAGCTGAGCTGCTGCGGGTACGCCGTTACGACGTGGAACTGGACCTGACCGGACTGCTGGCCGGCGCCACGCTGCGCAGCCGCAGCACCGTGGACCTCTCGGCCCGCCCGGGCGGCGAGCCGACCTTCATCGACATCGTCGCCGACGAGGTGCGGGCCTGGCTGGACGGCGCCGCGCTGCCGGCCGACGCGCACGACGGGGAACGGCTGGCGCTGCCGGCGTTGGGCGGGGACCACCGGCTGGTGGTGGAGTCCCGCACCGACCGGACCGAGCAGCGGTCCGGTCTGCACCGCTGGGTCGACCCGAGCGACGGCGGCACGTACGTGTGGACGTCGTTCGAGCCGGACGACGCCCGCCGGGTCTTCGCGTGCTTCGACCAGCCGGATCTCAAGGCGGTGGTGGCGTTCACCGTGCACGCGCCCGCGGAGTGGACGGTGGCCTCCAACTCGGCCGTCCTGGACCGCTCGCCCCGGACCGCCGACGCGACGCCGGCGAGTGCCGGACCGGGCGACGGGGGCGCCGCGCACACCTGGCGGTTCGCCGACACGCCGCGGATGTCGCCGTACGTCACGGTGGTCTGCGCCGGCCCGTTCCACCGGGTCGACCGCGCGGTGGACGGGTACGAGCTGGCCCTGCTGGCCCGCCGCAGCCTGGCCGCGGAGCTGGACCGGCAGGCCGGCGAGCTGTTCGACCTCACCGCGGCCGGGCTGCGCTTCTTCGGCGAGCAGTTCGACATGCCGTTCCCGCAGCGGACCTACACCCAGGTGTTCTGCCCGGACTTCCAGGGCGCCATGGAGAACTGGGGCTGCGTGACCTGGATGGACTCGTCCCTGTTCCGCGGCGAGGCCACGCACGCGCTGCGGGAACGGCGGGCCGTGGTGCTGCTGCACGAGATGGCCCACATGTGGTTCGGCGACCTGGTCACGATGCGCTGGTGGGACGACCTGTGGCTGAACGAGTCGTTCGCGGACTGGGCCGCCATGTGGGCGGCCGAGCGGTGCACGCCGTACACCGGCTCCTGGGTCTCCTTCCTCGGCGTGCGCAAGGAGAGCGGCTACAGCGCCGACGCCGGCCCGACCACCCACCCGATCCGCCAGGACCTGCCGACCGTCGACCACGCCAAGGCGGCCTTCGACCGGGTGACCTACTCCAAGGGCGCGAGCGTGCTGCGGCAGCTGGCCGCGTACACCGGTGAGGAGGCGTTCCTGGCCGGCCTGCGCCGGCACTTCGCGCGGCACGCGTACGGCAACGCCACCCTGGACGACCTGCTCGCCGCCCTCACCGGGCCCTCCGGCCGGGACCTGGGGGCGTGGGCCCGGGAGTGGCTGCTCACCGCCGGCACCGACACGCTGTCGGTGCGGGCCGACGTGGCCGCCGAGGCCGGGGACGACCGGCGGTACCGCTCGGTGGAGCTGCTGGTCGAGCCGCCGGCGGACCGCCCCGCCAACCGGCCGCACCGGCTGGCCGTCGGCGTGTACGACGTCGAGCACGACCGGCCGGCGCTGCGCCAGCGGGTGGAGCTGGACGCCGCCCCGCCCGGCACGGCCGTACCCGAACTGACCGGCGCGCCGGTCGCGGACCTGCTGCTGCCCAACGACGGTGACCTCACCTTCGCCCGGGTCCGCCCCGACGCCGCGACCCGGGAGGCCCTGCTCCGGTACGGCCCGACGCTGCCGGACCCGCTGTCCCGGGCGGTGGCCCGGCTCACCCTGTGGCACCTGGTCGAGGACGGGCTGCTGCCCCCGGCCGAGATCGTCCGGTACGCGGCCCGGGCGCTGGCCGTGGAGACCGACCAGTCTGTGCGGTCCGGGCTGCTGGGCACGGCCGAGCGGGCCGTCCGGAACTGGACCGACGGCGCGGCCGTGCCGGCGCTCGGCGACGAGCTGGCCACGGCCTGCGTGGCGCTGGCCCGGCGGGCCGAGGCGGACGGCGACGACGCCACCCGGCGGACCGCCCTGCGGACCGCCCTGGCCGTGTCCTGGCGAGCCGAGCGGCTGGCCGAGCTCGACGGGCTGGTCGGTTCGGACGTCGACCTGCGCTGGCGGTGGCTGACCCAGACCGCCGCCACCGGCGGGTACGACGCCGAAGCGGTGGCCGAGCTGCTGGCGCTCGATCCGGACCCGGACGCCGGCTCGCGGGCGGCGGCCGTCCGGGCGGCCCGGCCCGAGGCCGCCGCGAAGGACGAGGCGTGGCGTGCCGTCGTGGCCGGCGCCATTCCGGTGACCGCGCTGACGGAGGTGGCCGAGGCGTTCTGGGATCCCACCCAGGACGCCGTGCTGGCCCCGTTCGCCGAACGGTTCGTGGCGGAACTTCCCCGGCTGACCGAGGGTGGCATGACGGTCGTGATGGCGGTGACCGGCGCCCTGTTCCCGCTTCATGGCGTGGCCCGGGACTTCCCGGAGCGGGCGGTGACCGTCGCGGCGGGGCTGCCGCCGTTGGTGGCCGCCCGCACCCGCGGCTTCGCCGACGAGCTCAGCAAGATGCTGCGGGCCCGTGCCATGCGCTGACCCGCACCGCCCCTCCCCTGACTCCCACCGCCCCCTCCCCGCGGTCATTTTCCGGGCCGCGGTTGATCAAGAGGTCTGCGACGCGACACGCGCGGGTCCCGGCGCAGGCCTCTTGATCGACGGGCCGTCGGGGGTGCGGCTGTCAGGCGGGTCGGCCCCAGGAGAGGGTGGCGACGATCGGCAGCTCCAGCATGCCGTCGCGGGCCCACGGCCGCACCGCGGCCTCGATCGCCGCGTCGAAGTCCGCCGCCTCCCGCTCCGGCATCAGCTCCCGCGCCAGGCTCGCGGTGGAGTGGAACTGTTCCACATACGCCTCCACCGGCTGGCGGAACGGCACCGGCGCCGTCTCCACCCGGCCGACCAGGCGGAAGCAGCCGTCCGTGCGCAGCGCGTTCACCAGGGAGTATCCGGGGTCGTACCGGGCGCTGCGCGAGTGCCGCCGGATCACCCCGGTCACCTCGCGCGCCCACGGCAGGTCCCGGGCGCCGTGGTCCACGATGGCCAGCACGGCCCGCTCGGTCATCGCCGCCGACAGCCGCCGCATGAGCGGCCGCCAGCGCATCCAGTGCAGGCTGGCGCCCGCGGTCACCAGCCCGTACGGGCCGTGCAGCGGGACCGACTCCACGCCGCCGACGATCCACCGCAGGTTGTCCCGGGCGCCGCCCGGTCGGTTCCGCCCGGCCTCCACCATCGCCACGGACACCTCGACGGCGTCCACCCGGGACATCCGGGCGGCCAGCGGCCGGGCCAGCGCGCCCTCCCCGGCGCCGAGGTCCAGGACCACCCGCGGCTCGTCCACGACCAGCCGGTCCAGGATCCCGAACACCTCCGCCGGGTACGGCGGGCGGTGCCGGTACGCCTCGGCCACGCCCCGGTGCCGGAAGGTGCCGGCCAACCCGGACCGGGCCGCGTCCGGAGATCCCATGCGGTCATGGTCGCATTCCGCCCCCGGCGCCGGAGCCGGCCAAGTGGCGGATTCCGGGTGGTCCGCCCGGAGCCCGGCGACCGCCGCTTTCCGGTCGGGCGCCGGGTCCGAAATGGACGATTGCCACGGGCGCGCAGCCGATGATAAACATGGAGCGTTTGCGGCGTGACGCACCGTGATCCACGCCGCACGGCCAGCGGGGAGGTCGCCGTGTGCGGGATTGTCGGATGGGTGGACTTCGGCCGGGACCTGCGCGCCGAGGGCGCCGCGGTGCGGGCCATGACCGCCACCATGACGCTGCGCGGCCCGGACGCCGAGGGCCGGTGGCTGGGCGAGCACGTGGCCCTGGGCCACCGGCGGCTGGCCGTGATCGACCTGGCCACCGGGGACCAGCCGATGACCGTGGAACGCGGCGGCGAGACCGTGCTCGCGATCACCTACAGCGGCGAGGTCTACAACTACCGCGAGCTACGCGCCGAGCTGGCCGGCCTGGGCCACTCCTTCCGCACGACCAGCGACACCGAGGTGGTGCTGCACGCCTACCTCGAATGGGGCGCCGACTTCGTCGACCGGCTCAACGGCATGTACGCCTTCGGGCTGTGGGACGCCGACAACGACCGGCTGCTGCTGGTCCGCGACCGGATGGGCATCAAGCCGCTGTACGTCTACACCGGCCTGCCCGGCGCCGTGCTGTTCGCCTCCGAGCCGAAGGGCGTGTTCGCCCATCCCGCGGCCGATCCGGTGGTGGACGCCGCCGGCCTGCGCGAGCTGCTGGGCTTCGTCAAGACCCCGGGCCACGCCGTCTACCGGGACCTGCACGAGGTGCGGCCCGGCGAGGTGATCACGGTGGACCGGACCGGCCTGCGCCGGCGGCGCTACTGGCGGCCCGGCTACGTGGAGCACCGCGACGACCTGGACACCACCATCCGCACCGTACGCGAGCTGCTGGACGACATCGTGCGCCGGCAGGTGATCGCGGACGTGCCGCTGTGCACGCTGCTCTCCGGCGGCCTGGACTCCTCGGTGATCACCGCGCTGGCCGCGGCGGCCCTGCGGGACGGCGGCGCGGACCCGCTGCGGTCGTTCGCCGTCGACTTCGCCGGGCAGACCGAAAGCTTCCGGCCGGACTCCATGCGCCAGACCCCGGACGGGCCGTACGTGCACGACGTGGCCAAGCACGTGGCGATCGACCACGAGGACATCGTGCTGGACGCGGCCACCCTGATGGACCCGGTGGCCCGCTCCGCGGTGGTGGCCGGCAACGACCTGCCGGTCGGCCTCGGCGACATGTACACCTCGCTGTACCTGCTGTTCCGGGCCGTGCGCGAGCGGTCCACCGTGGCCCTGTCCGGCGAGGCGGCCGACGAGGTGTTCGGCGGGTACCGCTGGTTCCACGAGCCCTCGGTGGTGGCCGCCGAGACCTTCCCCTGGCTGGCCCTGCCGGTCGGCCCCGGCAACCTGGCCGCGCTGCTGCGCCCCGACCTGGCCGACCGGCTGGAGCTGGCCGACTACCGGCGGGACGCGTACCGGGACGCGCTGGCCGAGGTCGACCACGGCGACGATCCCGATCCGCACAACCGGCGGATGCGGGAGATCTGCTACCTGCACCTGACCCGGTTCGTCCAGATCCTGCTCGACCGGAAGGACCGGATGAGCATGGCGCACGGGCTGGAGGTGCGGGTGCCATTCTGCGACCACCGGCTGGTCGAGTACGTCTACAACACGCCCTGGGCGATGAAGACGTACGACGGGCGGGAGAAGAGCCTGCTGCGGGGCGCCGCCGCCGACGTGCTGCCAGCCTCGGTGGTGGCCCGCACCAAGAGCCCGTACCCGTCCACCCAGGACCCGAGGTACGAGCGGGCCCTCCGGGACGGTTTGCGCCTGGTGCTCGACGACTCCCCCGTGCTGCCGCTGCTCGACCAGCGGCGGGTCCGGCCGCTGCTGGACGCGCCGTTCGAGCACGACGGCTTCGGCGCCGCCCGCAGCGCCATCGAGTTCGTGCTCAGCCTCGACCTGTGGCTGCGCCGCACCCCCACCCGGCTGGTCGGCTAAGCACGGGCCTTCGCACCAGCGGCAAGCGGGTCGCGGCGGCGGGTTATCGGGGCGG
Organism: Plantactinospora siamensis; assembly: GCF_042434095.1. Lineage (NCBI taxonomy): Bacteria > Bacillati > Actinomycetota > Actinomycetes > Micromonosporales > Micromonosporaceae > Plantactinospora > Plantactinospora siamensis. The sequence goes on along the minus strand of NZ_JBHLUE010000026.1, from coordinate 656,420 downwards.
CCGTACGCGGAAGCTGTTGCCGCCCGGATCGGCCAGCAGAACGGTGCCGTCCGCATCCTCCCCGAGCCGGGTGGCGGCGAGGGCGAGCAGCCGGTCCACCTCCGCCCGGTGGTCGGCGTCGGCCGGCGCGACCAGCTCGAACCACTGCCGGTTCCGCCCCTCACGCGGGGTCTCCGGCGGACCTCCCCAGGCCACCTTGGTGCCGCCCCGCGGCGACTGGATCGCCGTCTCCTCGTCCTGATCCCACACCAGCGGCCAGTCCAGCGCCGCGCTCCAGAAGTGCCCGACCTCCCGGCTGCCGTCGCAGGCGGCCTCCCCCAGCGGACCGCAGCCGGCCAGGAAGCGGTTGCCGGGCTCGATCACGCAGAACGCGTTGCCGCCGGGATCGGCCAGGACGATGTGCCCCTCCTCGGGCCGCTGCCCGACATCGAGGTGGCTTGCGCCGCGCCGCAACGCCGCCGCCACCTGGCGCTGCTGGTCGTCGTCGCTGGCGCTGGTCAGGTGCAGATGCAACAGCGCCGGCCCGGCCCCATCCGCGCTGCCCGGCACGAACCGGAGGCCGACCTGGCGGTCGTCGCCGGGCAGGTGCACCCCGCTGCCGTCGTCGACCATCTCCCGGCCGAGCGTGTCGGCCCAGAACCGGGCCACGGTGGGCGCGTCCTCGACGTGGAAGGCCACTGTCAGCTGCCGCGGGCTCATGGCCGGATTAGACCCGAGCCCGGCGCCCCGCGAAACCGATTTACCGCCCCGGCATCAGCTCACCGTGCCGGCGGGCGCGGCCCGGTAGGCGCCGTGGCCGCGGACGACCAGTCCGTCCCGCACCTCGAGCACCTCCGCGGCGAGGTCGCCGCGCTGGTTGCGGTAGGCGATCATCAGGGTGTCGACGCCGACGAACAGCGACTCCACCTCGAAGCGCAGGTCGGGCACCGTGCGCAGCGCCGCGGTCCAGTACGCGCGCAGCGCCGCCCGACCCCGGATCACCCCGCCGCTGTCCGGCACCACGCGGGCCGCCACCGGCGAGGTGAACACGACGTCCTCGGCGAAGTGCGCGAGCACCGCCTCGACATCGTGCGCGTTCCAGGCCCGCACCCACCGCCGCGCGAACGACTCGGCCCACGACTGATCCATCCGGACAGTCTGGCGGACGGTCCGCCGCGCGTCAGCCCCCGTTCGGGATGGCGAACAGGCCGGCCACGGCCACGGCGTACAGGACGAGCACCACCAGCGAGTCGACGCCCATCCCGGCGATCCGGCGCGCGGGCCGGAACAGCAGGCCGGCGGCGTACACGAGGGTGAGCAGCATGCCCACGGCCGTGAGGTAGATGTCGCTGGCCTGCGCCTGGGGCAGCACGGCCTTGCCGGACAGCAGCGTGGCCATCAGGAACAGCACGGGCAGGAAGGCGTTGCCGCCGAAGATGTCGCTCATGGCCAGCTGGTAGTCGCCGTTGCGCACCGAGGTGAGGCCGGTGGACAGTTCCGGCAGCGAGGTGGCGGCAGCCAGGATGGTGGCGCCGAACAGCACCCCGGACAGCCCGATGTGCCCGGCGATGGCATCGCCGCTGCGTTCCAGCACCACGCCGGCCACCAGGGTCGCCACCGCGGCCACCGCGAAGATGGTGGCCGACCGGGCCGTGCTCGTGCCCTTGGCGGTCGCCTGCTGCTCGCTCCGCTGCTGGCTGTGTCCGCGCGGCGGCTCCTGGTTGTCGGGCGCCTCCCCGGACTCGTGCCAGGGCAACGCCCGGCCGGCCCGGCGCAGCAGGAGCAGCCCCACCACCCACAGGATCGCGATGAGCACCGGCGCGGGCGTCAGGCGCAGCGCGATCAGGCTGTCCGGCAGCTGACTGCCGGCCACCACGACGGCCAGCACGGCCACCACCAGGGCGGCCTCGAGCACGAGCACGAGCGAGGCGGCGCGGTAGGTCAGCGGCCGCTTGCCGCGCACGCCGAACGCGTCGAGCGCCACCAGCACGACCGTCTGGATGGCGATGCCGCCGAGGATGTTGCCGACCGCCACGCCGAGGTTGCCGGCCACCGCCGCGCTGGCCACGATGGCGATCTCGGGCAGGTTGGTGGCGATGGCCAGCAGGATCAGGCCGCCCAGCGCGGAGCCCAGCCGCAGCCGCACCGAGAGCACGTCCGTCTGGTTGGACAGCTGGACGCCGGCCACCCAGATCACCGCCGCGGCCGCGACGAAGATCAGCAACAACCACCACAGCGACAAGCCCGCCACCACGCCTCCCCTGCCGGCCCTTGCCGACCGCCCTGCCGGCGGCCGGTGCCGACAATCGGTGCCGACAGCCGCTGCCGGCGATGGGTGCCGCAGCCGGTGCCGGCGGCTGGTGCCGGCAGCCGGCGCCGACCGGCCGTCCTGGCCGGCAGGCATTCCCGCTACCCGGGGACCGGCCGGGGAAAACCGCCCGAGCCGGCGTCAGTTCCCGTGCCGCCGGCGGACCATCTCGGCGATCCAGACCGGCGCGTACGGGGACGTGCAGTTCGGCGGGGTCGGATGGTCCTTGAGCACCTGCAGGCGTTCCCCGATCTCGACCGTCCGGGCGCGGTGCTCGGCATGGTCGATGCCGATCTGCGCCAGGCAGTGGTTCATGGCCCACTGCAGGCGGTCCGGGGCGTCCCGCAGCTCGGCCTCGATGACGTCGAGCAGGGCTGCGAGGTCGAGGCCGGCCGGGCGCTTCGCCACCCGTTCGGTGGTCAGCGCCCAGCCGGCGCCGGCGACCACCGGATCCGGGTCGGCGGACCAGGCCAACCGCAGCTCCTCGACGTGCTGGCTCTTCTTCACCACGTAGTTCACCAGCCAGTCGTGCACCTTCGGGGTGCGCGCCTCGCGCAGCATGGCGTCCAGCTCGTCCCGCCCGAACGCCTTCGGCCGGCAGATCAGCGTGGCCAGCAGTCGCGCCGCACTGTCGTCGGTACTCCAGAGCCGGCGCGCGAGCTCCTGCCGCGGCCCCAGCCGCTTGGCGAGGGCGCGCAGCGCGCCGAGGTTCACGCCGTGATCGTCACCGTGCCGGCCGTTCACCTCGCGCGTCCTCGCGTCCGCCAGCGCAACCAGCTCGGCCAGCACCTCGGCCACCGTCGTGCCGGCCGCCGTCGCCCCGTCGGCCGTCGCCTCGCCCGCCGCCGTCGCGCCAGCCGCCGTCCCGGACATCCCGGCCTTCCCTCAGGCCCCGGGGGCGAACTGCCCGACCGCGAACGCGACGGCCTGCGCGATGTCGTCGTCGCTCGTCCCCCAGGCGGCCTGGATGACCGGCCCCCAGGCGTGGCAGCTGCGTACGGCGAAGTCCCGGCCCGTCGGCGTGCCCAGCCAGGTGGCGGGGTCGAACGGCTCGCCCCGCAGGTGCAGGTCGAGGCCGAGCAGCGCGAGGTCCCAGCCGCAGCCGATCCCGATCGTGCCGCCCGGACCGTAGGCGCGTACGAGCTCGTCGACGATCCGGGCCGGCGAGGCGTGCTCCAACTCGAAGCGGGTCCCACCGTCGTCGCCGGGCGACAACCGCACCTCCACCTCGGTCGGCATGCCCTCGCCGAGGATCCACGTCACCTTGATCAGCCGAGGTTCCTCGCACTCGAGGATCTCCCCGCCCGCGTTGTCCTTGAGTTGGAACGTGCCGCCGCGCCGCAGGTCGCCCTCGATCGGGCCCAGCCACCGGCCGAGCCGCTCCGGATCGGTGCAGGCGTCCCAGACGTCCTTGATCGGGGCGTCGTAGGTCCGGCGTAGCAGCACCGACCGCCCCGGGCCGGTGGCCACCGCCTGCTCACCCAGCCGCCGCTGGGTGGCGTTGATCTGGTTGACGATGTCGATCACTGATCCTCCTCGCTGCCGGGCTCGGTGTGCTGATCGTTCGCTGCGCCGCCGGAGCCGCCGGCCGGACGCCGCCGGGCACGGTGATCGCGCCGGCCGCGGGCGAGTTCGGTGCCGAGCGCGTCCAGGCGCTGGGTCCAGAACCGGCGGAACCGCTCCAGCCAGATGTCGACCTCCTGCAGCGGCGCGGCCTCCACGGCGTAGAGCCGGCGCGTGCCGTCCGGGCGGGCGGTGACGAAGCCCGACTCCCGCAGCACCCGCAGATGCTGCGACACGGCCGGTGGCGAGATGCCGAACTCCGCCCGGATGACCTCGCTGACGGAGCCGGCGGCCCGCTCGCCGTCGGCGAGCAGCTCCAGGATCCGCCGTCGCACCGGGTCGCCGAGGACGTCGAACGCGTGCACCGACGTACTATCACAGGAGCGGCTTAATTAAGTCAAGCCTGAAGAAGTTTCCTCGGGTGACGCACCGGAGATCCGGCCGCCCGGGTGGGTCGACGGAGGTCAGCCGCGCTCCACCAGGTGGCCCACCGTTTCCGGGCCGAGCAGCACCGGCGTGCCCGAGGCGTCCCGGCGCGGGTTCGGCGCCGGCAGCTCGACCGGCTCGCCCGAGCCGGCCGACGCGGCCGGGCGCGGCCCCACCCAGGCCACCACCAGCCGCTCCTCCCCCTTGAGGAACCGCTGCGCGCGCACCCCGCCGGTGGCCCGCCCCTTCGCCGGGTACTCGGCGAACGGCGTGACCTTCACCCCCAGGCCGGTGGACGTGACCACCACCGGTTCGCCGTGCTCCGCGTCATCGGTACGGACCGCCCCGAAGAAGATCACCTCGGCGCCGGTCGACCTGGCGATGCCCGCCATCCCGCCGCCCTTGAGCCCCTGCGGGCGGACCACCCCGGCCCCGAACCGCAGCAACTGGGCGTCCGAGGCCACGAACACCAACTGCTCGGCGCCGTCGGTCAACCAGACAGCGCCCACCACCTCGTCGCCCTCGCGCAGCCCGATCACCTCGAACTGGTCCGACCGCACCGGCCACTCCGGGGCGCACACCTTCACCACACCCTGCCGGGTGCCCAGCGCCAGCCCCGGCGACGCCGGATCCGCCCCGCTCAGCGGGGCCAGCCCGACCACGGTCTCCCCCGGCTCCAGGTCCACCAACTCGGCGGCCGACATCCCACCGCGCAGCGACACCGTCCCCGGCTGCTGCGGCAACACCGGCAGCGGCAACACGTCCGTCTTGAACGCCCGCCCCCGGCTGGTCACCAGCAACACCTGGCCGCGGGCCGTCGAATGCACCAGCGCCCGTACCGCGTCGTGCCGCACCCGGCCGTTGCGCCGCTGGCCCTCGGACGCCTCCTCCGACTCGGCGGCGGTCCGCGCCACCAGCCCGGTCGCCGACAGGATCACCTGGCACGGGTCGTCGGCCACCTCCAGCGGGCCGGCCGGCGCCGACGCGGCCAGCACCTCCTTCAGGTCGCCGTCCACCAGCGTGGTCCGCCGCTGCGCGGCGAACCGCTGCCCGACCTCGGCCAGCTCGTCGGAGACCACCTGCCGCAGCACCCCGCGATCGTCGAGGATCCGGGACAGCTCGGCGATCTCCCCCCGCAGCCGCTCCTGCTCCGCCTCCAGCTCCAGCCGGTCGTACCGGGTGAGTCGCCGCAACGGGGTGTCCAGGATGTACGTGGCCTGGATCTCCGACAGCCCGAACTCGCTCATCAGGCCGTCCCGGGCCGCCTGCGCGTCGTCGCTGCCCCGGATCAACCGCACCACCCGGTCGATGTCCAGCAGCGCCACGAGCAGGCCGTCCACCAGATGCAGCCGTTCCTGCCGCTTGCGCCGGCGGTACGCCGTCCGCCGCGTCACCACCTCGTAGCGGTGCGCCAGGAACACCTCGAGCAGCTCCTTCAGGCCCAGCGTCCGCGGCTGCCCGTCCACCAGCACCAGGTTGTTGATCCCGAACGACTGCTCCAGCGGGGTGAGCCGGTAGAGGTCGGCCAGCAACGCCTGCGGGTTCACCCCCACCTTGCACTCGATCACCACCCGGGTGCCGTTCTCCCGGTCGGTCAGGTCCTTCACGTCCGCGATGCCCTGCAGGCGCTTGGTCCGGGTCACCTCGTCGGTGATCTTCTCGATGATCTTTTCGGCGCCCACCCCGTACGGCAGCTCCGTCACGGTGATGGCCTGCCGGCCCCGGCTGCCCTCCAGCGGCCCGGTCCGCACCCGGGCCCGCATCCGCACCACCCCGCGGCCCGTCTCGTACGCCCGGCGCACCTCGTCCAGCCCGAGCAGCACCCCACCGGTGGGCAGGTCCGGACCGGGCACGAACTCCATCAGCCGGTCCAGGCTGGCGTCCGGGTGCTCGATCAACCACCGGGCGGCCGCGACCACCTCGCTGAGGTTGTGCGGGATCATGTTCGTGGCCATCCCGACCGCGATCCCCGCCGCCCCGTTGACCAGCAGGTTCGGGAAGGCCGCCGGCAGCACCGTCGGCTCGACCAGCGACCCGTCGTAGTTGGGCTTGAAGTCGATCGTGTCCTCGCCCAGCTCGCCGACCAGCAACATCGCGACCTGGGACATCCGTGACTCGGTGTATCTGCTCGCGGCCGGTCCGTCGTCCGGGGAACCGAAGTTGCCGTGCCCGTCGATGAGCGGCGCGTTCAGCGAGAAGTCCTGCGCCAGCCGCACCAGTGCGTCGTAGATGGCCAGGTCGCCGTGCGGATGGTATTTACCCATGCAGTTGTGCACGACGTAGCCTTCGGCGATGAACGAGTGATCGGCTGATCCAACCTGGATGTCGTAGGTGGTCCCCACCCCCACCGGCTCCACAGAGACAACACGTAGGAATGATCGGCCCCGGAGGAACTCCAGTCGGCCAGCGAGCGACGAGCCGATCCTCGCCAGCTTTTCCACCCAACCGTCGCGCTCTGCGCGCCAAAGCGGAAACAGGCGATCCGCGAGCGCCACACCGCGACGGTCTCGGCCGTACGTCACCTTGGCCGTGGTTCCGGGAGACAGCGATGCCCGGAAAGCATTCCCATCGGTATCCCTAAACCAGCCTCCGCCTACATGAGCCCCAGTGAAGGCCGCCATGACAGGTTGACAAGGAAGGCGATCGTTTCCCTGTTTTCCGCCGTACGCGTAATTCATCTCCGAAACGCGACCGAGCCCGTCCCGCTTGTAGCCAATCCGCACCCACGGAAGGAGGAGGCCGGCGAGTGCTGCCGCATCCCGACCCGAGACCGACAGCGCGAAGAGGGGACGACTTCGCTCGCGAGCGGGACGAGACCAATGATGCCCGTGCATCCCGAGGTCGGCAAGCATCGAATAGACCTGGCGCATCAACTGCTCGCTGGTGCTGACGAGGACAACCTCCCGATGATTTTTCCGAACATACCCGTCCCCATCGAAGAAACCGGCGATAAACGGGATCCAGGACGAGCGTTCATGCAGGATGTCCTGCGGCACCTGCTTCTTGTAACTGAGTGGCGTCGCCACCTCAAGCAAACCGCCATGCCGGCTGAAGGTCAGCACGTGCTGATCCCGATGACGGGGTTCGGCCGCGCGCCGAACCGACCGGGAAACCTTCAGGCCACCCCCTATGGCCCAGCCTTCGGCGGCGTCGATCGGTTCGGTGTCGCACATGTGGAGCCGTACCCTGCCGTCGGCGACACGACTGCGGTCGACGGCAAAGCCCTCTGCAACAACCAGCCCTCGCACATAGTCGTACAGTTCCCCCGCGCCGCTTGACGCCTCCGCGAGCCGCGCGGCGCCAGACGCCAGCGTCAGGTGTCCCTGCAGATCGCGCGCCTCCACCCATCGAACGGAAAGATCATCCTCCACCACGCGGAATCGCTGTCCAGGCGTGACAACCATCTGGTGGCCGCTGCTCCAGGTGACCCGAACAAGGTCTGAGACTGGATTTCGGTACACGCCGGTCACCGGAACGGGTTTGCCACCGGAGCCGACGACAAGGTCGCCGACATCCAATTCCTCAATGGCCTTCATGCCACTCGGCGTCGACACCAGGGTTCCTGCTACGAAACAGTCGCCGACCACCCGGGCCGACTTCACGTGCGCCCGGTCCGGCCGGTGCCCCTGCTCGCTCATCGAATACAACAGGCGGCGGTGCACCGGCTTGAGGCCGTCGCGGGCGTCCGGCAGCGCGCGGGAATGGATGACCGAGTACGCGTACTCCAGGTAGGAGTCCTCGACCTCGGTGCTCAGCGGGTTGTCGAAGACCTGTGCGCCCGCCTGGTCGAAGGCGGACAGGTCCACCTTGGTCGCGGTGCCCTTCCGGCGTGCCATCAGTGCTCTCCTCGGCTGCGGTGCTGCGGTGCGGAACTGCCGGCCCGGGGGTGGCGCCTCATGTGTCGATCGCCGCCTGGTCGATCCGGCCGGCCGCGTTGATCAGCCAGTTCTTGCGCGGCTCGACCTTCTCCCCCATCAGCAGCTCCAGGGTCTGCTCGGCGGCCTCGACGTCGCGCAGCGTGATCCGGCGCACGGCCCGGGTGGCCGGATTCATCGTGGTCTCCCACAACTCGTCGGCATCCATCTCGCCCAGCCCCTTGAACCGGGGGATCGGGGTGACCACCTGCTTGCCCCGCTTCTCCAGCCGGGCCACCGTCGACTCCATCTCGCCCTGGGTGTACGTGAAGATCGTCTCCGGGTTGCGGCCCCTGGTGGTGATCTTGTGCAGCGGCGGCATGGCCGCGAAGAGCCGGCCGGCCTCGATCACCGGCCGCATGTACTTGGCGAACAGCGTGATCAGCAGGGTCCGGATGTGTGAGCCGTCGACATCGGCGTCCGCCATGATCAGGACCCGGCCGTACCGCATGGACGGCAGGTCGAAGGTGCGGCCCGAGCCGGCACCGAGGACCTGGACGATGGCCGAGCACTCGGCGTTGTCGAGCACCTGTTGCAGGTTGGCCTTCTGCACGTTGAGGATCTTGCCCCGGATCGGCAGCAGGGCCTGATATTCGGACGAACGGGCCATTCGGCTCGTTCCGAGGGCGCTGTCGCCCTCCACGATGAATAACTCACTTCTGTCGATGCCTGTGGAGCGGCAGTCGACCAGCTTGGCCGGCATGGCCGCGCCCTCCAGCGCCGTCTTGCGCCGGGCCGCGTCCTTCTGCTGCTTGTGGGCGAGCCGGACCCGGGCCGCGTCCACGATCTTCTGCAGCACCGTGCGGGCCTCGACGCGGGTGCGGCGCGCCTCGGTCCAGGCCCGCAGGTGCTGCTCGACCAGCGTCTGCACCACCTTGGTGATGCCGGCGGTGGACAGCTCGTCCTTGGTCTGCGAGGTGAACTGCGGCTCCGGGATGCGCACGTGGATCACGGCGGTCATGCCCTCGAGGACGTCATCGACGGTGGGCGGATCCTCCTTGGGCCGCAGCAGCCCGCGGGTGTTGCGGATGACGTCGGCCAGCGCCCGCAGGGCGGCCCGCTCGAAGCCGCGCCGGTGGGTGCCACCGTGCGCGTTGCGGATGGTGTTGGTGAAGCACTCGACGGTGCGGTCGTACCCGGTGCCCCAGCGCAGCGCGATCTCGACCTCGGCCCGGCGCGGGACGTTGGCCTGCATGACGCCGTTGGCGTCGGCCGCGTTCTCCCGGTAGGTGCCCTCGCCGGTGATCAGCAGCGTGTCGCAGACCGGGCGGTCACCGGCCGGCGCGAGGAAGTCGACCATGTCGGCCAGGCCGTTCGGGAAGTGGAAGACCTCCTCGCCCGCCTCGTCGGCGGTGGCGTCGCGGAGCACGAAGGTGACGCCGGGCACCAGGAACGCGGTGTTGCGCAGCTTGGTGCGGACCGCCTCGACGTCCAGCGCCGCGCCGGTCTCGAAGTATCGGGTGTCGTACCAGTATCGGATGGACGTGCCGGTGGGCTCGCCGCGGCGCATCTTGCGCACGGTCCGCAGGCCGGAGCCGGGGGTGAAGGGGGCGTCCGGGCCGGGGCCGTCGAACTCGCCGGGGACGCCGCGCCGGAACGAGATCTCGTGTACGACGCCGTCGCGCCGGACGGTGACGTCGAAGCGGTGGGACAGGGCGTTGACGGCGGACGCCCCGACGCCGTGCAGGCCGCCCGAGGTCTTGTAGCCGGAGCCGCCGAACTTGCCGCCGGCGTGCAGCCGGGTGAGCACCAGCTCGACGCCGGAGATGCCGGACCGGGCGTGGATGTCGGTGGGGATGCCGCGCCCGTCGTCGTCGACCCGGACCGACCCGTCGGCCGCGAGGGTGACCTCGATCCGGCTGGCGTGCCCGCCGACCCCCTCGTCGGTGGAGTTGTCGAGGATCTCGTTGACCAGGTGGTTGACGCCCCGGCTGTCGGTGGAGCCGATGTACATGCCGGGTCGCTTGCGTACCGCGTCGAGTCCCTCGAGGTGGGTGAGGTCGTCGGCGCCGTAGCGAATGTCGGGCTGCGCGGTCAACTCGTCGTACTCCCAGGTCGTCGGCGGCTCCCCGGGCGGGGGCGGCGCGGCGAGCCTATCCGGCGGCTCCGACAGCAATCCGCAACCGGGTGGCGGCCGGCGTGCCCGGCGCCGGGCGGGGAGCCCGCCCGGCGTCGATGCCGCGCTGCACGCCGGGGCCAGCGGCGCGGTGACCCCGGCAGCACGAAGATCGGCCGGAACCGGGTGGCGCCGGCGTTGACCTGGGGCGACGACGGGGCGGCACTTCGTCGCCCGCACCCGTGGCCGTCGCCCGGGGTTAACCGGCGGGCAACCAACGCCACCTAGCGTCACCGTCCGGGTCGCGCTGCGCCGCGACGCGAGCAGACCGATCCGGCCGCCCACCCGGGCGCTCCGGGCGCCCGCCCGGGCGTCCCGGCCGGGTCCCGAGGCGGAAGTTGGCTGGTCGATGTCCTACCCACCCGATGTGAGCGTGGTGATCCCGACTCGGCTCCGGCCGGAACTGGTGCTGCGGGCCGTTCGCGGCGCGCTCGCACAGACGGTGACCGACATCGAGGTCATCGTGGTGATCGACGGTCCCGACCCGGACACCGAGGCGGCGCTGGAGCGGCTCGGTGACGCCCGGCTGCGCCCTGTTCCGCTGGCCGAGTCGGGCGGGGCGCCGAACGCCCGCAATGTGGGGGCGCGGCACGCCCGCGCCCGCTGGACGGCGCTGCTGGACGACGACGACGAGTGGCTGCCGGACAAGCTCGCCACCCAGCTGGAGCTGGCCCGCGGGTCCCGCGCCGCGCTGCCGATCGTGGCCAGCCAGCTGATCAACCGGACGCCGCGGGCCGAGTACGTGATCCCGCGCCGGCTGCCCGACCCGGGCGAGCCGTTGAGCGAGTACTTCACGGTGCGCCGCGGTCTGTTCCACGGCGAGGGTTTCATTCAGACGTCCACCATCCTGGCCCCCACCGAGCTGTTCCGGGCGGTGCCGTTCACCGTCGGGCTGCGCCGGCAGCAGGAGCTCGACTGGGCGCTGCGGGCGGTCCGGCACCCCGGTGCCGAGCTGCTGATCGCCCCGCGGCCGCTGGTGGTGTGGCACCAGGACGAGGACCGGGCGCGGATCAGCCACGACATGCCGTGGCAGGAGCAGCTGGCCTGGTTGCGGACGGCGCGGGAGCTGTTCACCCCGCGCGCGTACGCGGCCTTCCTGCTCAGCGTGGTCGGTTCGATGGCCGCGCACACCCGCAGCCGGGCGGTCTTCACCGAGCTGCTGACCGAGGCCCGCCGGCACGGCGACCCCGCGCTGATCGACTACCTCACCTTCCTGCAGATCTGGATGATCCCGCCGGGCCTGCGGCACGCGGTGCGGGACCTGGTGCTGGGGCGCCGGCAGTCCCGCCGCGCCGACCCGGCGGACCCGGCCGCCGACCCCGCGGATCCGGCCGCCGACCCGGCGGACTTGGCCGCCCACCCCGCGGAGCCGGCCGCCGAACCGGCCCACACGGCCGGCTCCCGGCCCGCGGCCGTCGCCCGTGTCCGGTCCTGACCCGCTGGCCGGCGGCGGGACGTCCACCGAGCGCCGGGTGGTGATCTGGCGCAGCTGCCTGCTGCCGGCGTCCGAGACGTTCATCCGGCAACAGGGCGCCGCGCTCACCACCTGGCGGCCGAGCTACCTGGGCGCCGTCCGGGTCGACTCGGCGCTGGCCTCGGCGTCGGACGTCATCGCCTTCCCGGACACGCCGGCGGGCCGCCGGGGCTGGCTCGAGCTGCGGCTCACCGGCCGGTCCGGGCGGCTGCGCGAGCTGCTGGCCGAGCTGGATCCGGCGCTCGTGCACGCGCACTTCGGCGGCGATGGACGGCTCGTGGCCCGGTCCGCCCAGCGGCTCGGCATCCCGCTGGTGGTCACCCTGCACGGGCTGGACGTGACCCGCCAGGCCGCCGCCACCGGCGCGCGCGGCAGGCGGCACCGGCACAACCTGCGGGACGCGTTCGGGCGGGCCGCGCTGATCCTGGCCGTGTCGGGGTTCATCCGCGACCGCGCCGTGGCGCTGGGCGCCGACCCCGACAAGGTCCGGGTGCACCACACCGGCGTGCCGGTGCCGCCCGAGCCGGCGCCGGCGGCCAAGGGGTGGGACGTGGCGTTCGTGGGCCGATTCGTGCCCAAGAAGGGCGTCGACGACCTGGTGGCGGCGTTGAGCCGGTCGGCCCGGCGGCCGCGGGCGGTTTTCATCGGCGACGGACCGCTGTTCGGGGAGATCCGGGACCGGGCCGCGCGGGCGGGGCTGGACGCCACCTTCCTGGGCGGCCAACCGCCGGCCGTGGTGGCCCGGGAACTGGCCGCGGCGCGGATCCTGGTGGCGCCGTCGAAGACCGCGGCCGACGGGGACACCGAGGGCCTGCCGACCACGCTGCTCGAGGCCGGCGCGCTGGGCGTACCGGCCGTCTCGACGTACCACAGCGGCATCCCGGAGGCCGTGCTCGACGGCGAGACCGGCCTGCTCTGCCCGGAGGCGGACCCGGCGGCGCTCGCCGCGGCCATCGACCGGCTGCTGGGCGACGACGAGCTGCGGACGCGGCTGGGCCGCGCGGCCCGGCGCCGCGTCGCGGAACACTTCGACATCCGCCGGCAGACGCGCCGGCTGGAGCTGTTGTACGACGAGGTGGCCGGGCGCGAGACGTAGATTGGCCGGATGAGCGAACCGGCCACAGTGGTCGAGCGGGTCCGCACCGAGCGCGGCGAGCTGGCGCTGCGTAGCTGCGGCGACCACTACGAGATCATCAGCAACGGCGTGTTCCTGATGGACACCCGGGCCGGCGCCTCGGAACGGCTGCTGGTGCGGGCCGCCCTGGAAGCGGTCGGCGCGCCGGCCCGGGTGCTCATCGGCGGGCTCGGGGTGGGCTTCTCGGTGGCCGAGGCGGCCGCGTCGGGCCGGCCCAGCGAGATCGTCGTGGTGGAGATCGAGGACGCGCTGATCGGCTGGCACCGGCGCCACCTCGCGCCGTACAGCGCTCATGCCCTCGACGACCCCCGGGTACGGGTGGTCGCCGACGACCTCGTCGGCTGGCTCGGCCGGACGCGGTCCACCTTCGACGCCATCTGCCTGGACACCGACAACGGACCGGACTGGACGGTGTTCGACCACAACGCGGAGCTGTACGGGGAGCCGGGGCTGGGCCTGCTGCGTACCCGGCTGAACCCGGGCGGGGTGCTCGCGGTCTGGAGCGCGGCCGCCTCTCCCGGGTACGCCGCCCGGCTGGCCTCGGTGGTCGGCCCGGTGACCGAGCTGCGGGTCGAGGTGCCGCGCGGCGAGCCGGATGTGATCTACCTGGCCCGCCGCGCCTGACCGCCCGCCGCGCCTGACCGCCCGCCATGCCTGACCGCCCAGCGCGGCTGACCGCCGCCGGCCCGGCGTTAACAAGGGGCCCCTGCTATACAAAAAGCGATAACAAGGGGCCCCTCCTTCGGCTCAGGCGGCGGGGGCGGACCAGTCGATGGTGTAGCGCTGCTGGGGGCCGAGGGTCTTCTCGGGGTTCATCGCCACCTTGAGCAGCACCCGCATCAGCACCGGCAGGACGGCCCGGGCCAGCGGACCGGGCGCCTTCGTTCGGTTGATCTTCGCGGCCCCCGCGGCGATGCCCTCGACCCGGGCGCGCCGCAGCCGTTCGTACGCCGCGAACGCGGCCGGGACATCGGGCAGGTCGCGCAGGCAGCGGGCGAGTTGCACGGCGCTCTCGATGGCCAGCGACGCGCCCTGGCCGGAGCTGTTGGACGGCGCGTGCACCGCGTCGCCCAGCAGCACCATCCGGCCGGCGTGCCAGCGCGGCACCGGCGGCATGATGTGCAGCGATCCGGAGACCAGCAACCCGGCCGGGTCGGTTCTGCGCAGCAGGTCGCCGGCCGGCTCGTCCGCGCCGTACGCGGCCAGCAGCCGGCGCTGCCACTGCGCCGCCGGCACGGCGCGGGCCTCGGTGAGAGTCATCGGCCGGTCCTGCGCCAGGTTGATGCCCCACCGGGTGCCACCGCCGGGCTCCGGCCAGTACAGGTAGTAGCCGCCCCGGCCGAAGGTGAAGGTCATGGTGCCGGCGGGCGCCTCCACCTCGTGCCGGGCCAGCCCCTCGAAGCCGAGCAGCCCGGTGTACCGCGGCCCGGGGGCCGCCGGGTCGATGAGCCGGCGCACCGTCGAGTGCACCCCGTCGGCGCCGATCAGGATGTCGGCCGTGGCGGTGGCGCCGTCGGCGAACTCGGCCGTGACACCGGCACCGGTCTCCCGAGCGGCCGTGAGGCGCTTGCCGTGCTCGATCCGCACGCCCGCCGCGGCCGCCCGCTCGTGCAGCGCCCGGTGCAGGTCGTTGCGGTGCACCACGCGCAGCGGCGGCAGGTCGGCCAGGCCGGGCAGATCGATCCGCTTCCGGCCGATGGCCATGGCGGTGTGCCGGATCGGGGTGGCGCCGGCGGTCACCGCCGCGTCCGCGTCGATCACGCGGAGCGCCGCCACGCCGTTGGGGGCCAGCGCCAGGGTTCCGCCGGTCCCGCCGGTGCTGCTGGGGTACGCCTCGTACACCGTCGCGGTGATGCCCGCCTTCGCCAGCGCGAGCGCTGCGACGGGGCCGGCGACACCGCCGCCGATAATGATCGCTGTTCGTACGTCGGTCATGGTCGTTCCTCCCGTGTGGTTGCGATGCATGTGGTTGCGATGCGCGAACCATCCCGGGAGGGGCGCCGGCTATCCTCGTGATTGCCGCCTCGGGCCGGGCGCCTTCCCAGGTGTGGTTCGAGGTCAGGACCCCGGCGTGGTGTTGGCGCACCCGCCGGGGTCCGTTTTTCGTCAGTCCGGTGTGCCCGTCCTCTCCGCGAGTTCGGCCAGCTCGGCCGGCATCTCGCCGGTTTCGTGGAACCGTCGCCACTCGGTCAGCCCCGGCAGGCTGCCCGAGTCGAACTCGGCGAGCAGCGCCCGGATCCAGGCCGCCTCGGCCCGCAGGATCGCCAGGTCGTACTCGGCCTCGACCAGGAACAGCCGCGGCACCTGCCGCAGGTGTCCGGCCAGCGTTTCCTCGGCCGCCGCCACCGTGCCCTCCAGCCGGCTCAGCCGGCCGCGCAGCAGCTCGGCGGCCTCGTCCGGATGCAGCACGGAGAGCACCGACAACCCGGCCCGGAACCGGGGGAACTCCGGTTCCGGGTCGCCGATCAACTCCCGGGCCCAGTCGGCCATCTCGGCCCGACCCGCGTCGGTGATGCGGTAGACGGTCCGCTCGGGCCGCCGGCCCTCCCGGACGCTCTCCACCTCGGCGATGAAGCCGTGCTTGTCGAGGTTGCGGACGACCGTGTAGAGCGATCCCCACTTGATCGCCATGTCCTGGTCCTTGCCCCAGCCGCGCAGGGCCGAGGCGATCTCGTACGGGTGCATGGGCCGCTGGCCGAGCACGGACAGCACGGCCAACCCCAGCAGGTTGCCGACCTTGCGTCGCTTCGCCATCGCCCCACCTCCCGACGACGTTATACTCGCACGCGAGTATGACGATCGCAAGTAATCGTCGGCGAGCTGCCCCGAGCGCTACTTCCGGCCGACCGCCCCATAGGTGGAGACCTCGGCCGGCGCCGGGCGGTCGGGCCGGTCCGGCCGCCACTGGCTGACCGGGACCACGCCGGGCGCCAGCAGGTCCAGGCCGGCGAAGAACGCCGACACCCCGGCCCGGTCCCGGGGCCAGGTGTCCACCTGCCCGGCCACCAGCATGGCCGCGAACCGCCGCGCGGTCTCCGGATCGACGAAGTCGCTGGTGCCGTGGGTGGCCACCAGGTAGCTGCCCGGCGGGACCGCGTCGAGCAGCTCCGCGACGACCCGGCGGGCCTGCTCGTCGTCCCGGATGAAGTGCAGCACCGCGATCAGCAGGATGGCCACCGGCTCCCGCAGGTCGAGGGTGTCTGCCAGCTCGGGCGAGCCGAGGATGGACGCCGGGTCGCGCAGGTCGGCGTCGAGGTACCGGGTGGCGCCCTGCGGCGCGCCGACCATCAGCGCCCGGGCGTGGGTGAGCACCATGGGATCGTTGTCCACGTACAGCACCCGGGAGTCCGGGGCGACGGCCTGGGCGACCTCGTGGGTGTTGGCCGGCGCCGGCAGGCCGGTGCCGATGTCCAGGAACTGCCGGATCCCCGCCTCGGCGGCCAGGTACCGGATGGCCCGGCCGTGAAAGGCGCGGCCCTCCCGTGCGGCCGTCCGGATCCCCGGATAGACCCGGGCGATCCGGTCGCCCGCGTCCCGATCGACCTGGAAGTGGTCCTTGCCGCCCAGCCAGTAGTTCCAGCGCCGGGCCGCGGAGACGGTCTGCGAGTCCAGCCGGTGGTCCGGCGCGGTCTGGTCGGCGTCGCTCGTGGACACGGTGGTCCTCCACAGGGCTGGGGGCGTTCCCGGGCGCCGCTCATGGTAGCCACCCCCGCACTCGCGGCGGCCCGGCGCGGGCACCGGCGTTGCCGCCGTCGTTTAGCATCACCGTGCCGTTCATTGGTTGCCCATTCACGGGGGAGATTCATGTCAGCATCGAAGAAGGCCGCCGTCCTGGCCGGCGTCGCGGTCGCCGCGCTCGCGCTCGGGGCCTGCGCCAAGCCGGCCGGCAGCGGCTCGGCCGAGGCGCCCAAGCAGCAGAGCGTGCTGGCCCTGATGGCCGCCGACGCCACCGGCTCGTTGCACAAGTCCGTCGAGACCACCGGCAAGTCCACGTCGGTGACCGTGACGATGACCGGCACCGCGGCCGGCCAGAAGCTCAACATGCGCGGAGCGGTCGACCTCGGTGATCCGCACAAGATGGACATGACGCTGGACGACCCGAAGCAGGGCCCGACCACGGTCCGGATGATCGGCACCGCCATCTACGTCCAGGTCCCCGCCGCGCAGCGGAAGTCCATGAACGGCAAGAAGTGGTTCAAGATGGACCTCGGCGCCGAGAACTCGGCCGAGATGAGCCGGCAGTTCGACGACATGGACCCGGCCAAGGGGATGAAGCGGCTGCTGGACGGCAAGAACGTCACGGTCGTGGGGCAGGAGACCGTCGACGGCGTGCCGACCGTGCACTACACGACCACCACCTCGATCGACAGCTACCTGGGCGAGGTCGACGGCAAGGTCCGCAAGGACGCCAAGGCCCAGCTGGCCAAGACCGGCGTCAAGGAGGTCAAGATCGACGCCTGGGTGGACGAGCAGTACCGGCCGCGCCAGGTGCACATGCTGATGGGCAAGCAGGGCGACTTCACCGTCCGGTACACCGACTACGACAAGCCGGTGACGGTCCAGACGCCGCCGGCCGGCGAGGTGATGGACTTCGCCACCATGATGAACCAGCTCAAGGACCTCTCCGCGGGCAACTGAGCACCGGTCACCGGGACGGCTCCGCGGTCATCCGGGGCCGTCCCGCCGGGTCCGCCGCGCCCGCCCGATCCGACACGCCCGCCGGGTCCGCCGCGCCCGCCCGATCCGACACGTCCGCCGGGTCGAGCTGGAGCAGCCGGACCAGCTCGGCCACCACCGGCTCGGGCTGGGCGTACGCCTCGTCCAGCAGCTCGCCGTCGGCCCGCTCCCGCAGCCGGGTCGGCATCGGCCCGGGGCAGACCAGCAGGACCCGCACGCCGTCGTCGCGTCGCTGCCCGGCCAGCGACTCGACCAGGCTGGTCCCGTAGCTCCTGGCGGCCCGGTAGACCGGGAGATCCGGCCGGGCCGAGGTGGCGGCCGCCGCGCCCGGGTAGACGATCGTGCCGAAGCCCTGCCGGCGCAGGTGCCGCAGCGCCTCCCGCAGCACGTACGTGGCGCCGAGCACGTCGACCTCGACGATCCGGCGCAGCTGGTCCGGGCTGAGCTCGTCCAGGTCACCCCCCGCCCACCTGGCCGTGCACGCGGCCACCCCGGCGATGACGCCCGTCCGGTCGACCACCTCGGCGAACGCGGCCCGCACCTGCTCGTACGAGGACACGTCGCACACCGCCCCGGCACAGCCGAGCTCGTCGGTCACCGCGGCCACCTCGTCCGGCGCGTCGCCGAACACCGTGACCCGGTGCTCGTTCACCAACAGCCGCGCCGCCGCCAGGCCGAGGCCGGCGGTGCCACCGACCACCACGAAGCTCCGGGCCGTCATGTCTCCCCCGCCCTAGCCGGAAGCGCGCCGAGAGGTCGTCCGGCGCGCCGACCAGGGCGCGTTCCCGCTGGTCGCGGTTCCAATCGCCGGCCGACCCGGCGCCGGCCCGCGGTCGGTGCCGGTTACCACCCGCTATCTTCCGGTGTGTGTGCGGATGCACGGGCCTGCGGCCGGATCATGCCGGAGATCCTGGGTAGCAACTCGGTTCCGGATAGGCCGAACCGATCGGCGGCGCAGGCCGTACTTCCATCCGGGTACAGGTGTCCATCGGGAGGAACGGTGCCAAGGATGCGAATCGGTCCGCTGGTCGGAGTCGTGGGCCAGGCCGCCGTGCTGGCCGGGCTGGCCGGAACGGTCGGCGTCGGTCTCGGGGGCTGGTTGGTGGCCATGGCGTACGCCGTCGGCACCTGCCTGGCGCTCACCCGGGGGCTGATCCGGGCCGACGCCGCCGCGCTCGGCCCGGCCGACCGGGTGACGCTGGCCCGGGCCACGCTGGTCGGCGGGGTGGTGGCGCTGACCGTGGACTCGCTCACCCGGCCGGTGTCCGTACCCGTGCTCATCACGCTGACCGTGCTGGCGCTCGCCCTGGACGGCGTGGACGGGCAGGTGGCCCGCCGCACCGGCACCGTCAGTGATCTGGGCGCCCAGTTCGACATGGAGATCGACGCCATCCTGCTCATGTCGCTGAGCGTCTATCTGGCCGGCTCGCTGGGCCCGTGGGCGCTCGTCTTCGGCGGGATGCGGTACGTGTTCGCGCTGGCCGTCTGGCTGCTGCCGTGGATGCGCCGGCAGCTGCCGCCACGGTTCTGGCGCAAGGTGGTGGCCGCCGTCCAGGGCGTCGCGCTCGTCGCGGTCCCCGCCGGGGTGCTGCCCGGTCCGCTGGCCAGCGCGGTCCTGGTGGTGTCGCTGGTGCTGCTGCTGGAGTCGTTCGGCCGGGACGTGCTGTGGCTGGTCCTGCACCGCACCGACGGACCGGTCCCGACGGCCGCCCGGCTCTCCGCTCCGGCCGCCCGGGCGCCGTCGCCGACGACCTCGGTCCCCTCGCCGGCCGCGCCGGCGAACCCGATCCCCTCGCCCGTCGCGCCGGCAACCCCGGTCCCCTCGCCCGTCGCGCCGGCAGCCCGGGCTTCCGCCCTCGCGGTGACCGCCCCGGCCGGCCGGAACGCGCGGGCCGCCGCGGCGGCCGCCCGCGGGTCGACCCCGGCCGCCGGGCGACGTGCCCCGGACCGCCGCACCGTCGCCCCGGACGGCCGGCGGTCCCTCCCGGTCACCGCGGGGTCCCTCTCGCGTTCCTGATCGCCGGCTGAGCGATCATCGTCGAACCAGCGCACCACCAGGAAGGCTTGCGGATGTCAAAGGTCATGCGTTCCCACCCGGACCCGACCGCCGACGCGGGCGGGCCGGAGCCGGCGGCCACGGACGCCGGGGCGGCCGCGTACGCCGGGCCGACGGGCACGGACCCCCAGCCGGAGGCGGGCACGGACCCGGCGCGACCGGGCGCGGGCACGGACCCGGCGCGACCGGGCGCGGACACGGACCGGGCGCGACCGGGCGCGGGCGCGAACCCCCAGCCGGGCACGGACCCCGAGCCGGCGGCGGGCGCCGAGCCGGCGCGACCGGGCGCGGAGCCGGAGCCGGCGGGTGCGGACCGGGCCGACCGGACGCCGGCCGGGCCCGTCCGGGACGAGGAGGCCGCGGGCGGGGGCACCGGTACGCGTTCCCTGGTCCGCCGCGTCCTGGCCACCACGCTGACCGTGCTGTCCTGCCTGGTGGTGCTGTTCGCCCTGCTCGCGCCCAACCGGCTCGACCGGATGGGACCGGGCTCGTTCGTCCGCATCCCCGGTGAGGCGCTGGTCGGGGCCGCGCTGGTGCTGCTGCTGCCGCCGCGGCTGCGGCGGATCGCCACCGTGGTCATCGGCGCCGGCCTCGGCGTGCTCACCATTCTCAAGATCGCCGACATGGGGTTCTATCTGGTGATGGCGCGACCGTCGAACCCGGCGGTCGACTGGCCGTTCCTGGGCGCCGGCGTCGGTTACCTCAGGGACTCGATGGGCCGGGGCGCGAGCATTGCCGCGGTGGTGGCGGCGATCGTCGCCGTGTTCGCCGTACTCGTGCTGCTGGTGCTGGCCGTGCGGCGGGTGACCGGCGTGCTGGTGGCGCACCGCACCCCGACCATGCGGGTGGTGACCGGGCTGGGCGTCGTCTGGATCGCCTGCTCGCTGATCGGCGTGCAGATCGTGCCGGGCGTCCCGCTGGCCGCCGACAGCGCGGCGCACCTGGCGTACGCGCACACCCGGCAGGTGGACGCGGGCCTGCGCGACCGGCAGCTGTTCGCGGCCGTGACCGGCAACGACCCATTCAAGGACACCCCGGGTTCGCAGCTGCTGACCGGCCTGCGCGGCAAGGACGTCATGGTGACGTTCATCGAGAGCTACGGCCGGGCCGCCGTGGAGGATCCGCAGATGTCGGCCGTGGTGAACCCGGTCCTGGACGAGGGCACCCGGCAGCTGCACGCGGCCGGCTACGACGCCCGCAGCGCCTTCCTCGGCTCGCCCACCTACGGCGGCGGCAGCTGGCTGGCGCACGCCACGCTGATGTCCGGGGTGTGGGCCAACAACCAGCAGCGCTACAGCACGCTGGTGAACAGCACCCGGCTGACCCTCAACGGCGCGTTCCGGCGGGCCGGCTGGCGGACCGCGCTGGTCATGCCCGCGCTGGAGGGTCGCTGGCCGCAGGCGCGGTTCTTCGCCTCCGACCACATGTACGGCGCCGCCGAACTCGACTACCACGGCCCGAAGTTCGGGTTCAGCCCGATGCCGGACCAGTTCACCCTGGGCGCCATGCAGAAGGCCGAGCGCGGCCCCGGCCACTCCCCGGTGATGGTGGAGACGGTCCTCACCTCCAGCCACTCCCCGTGGACCCCCTGCCCGCAGCTGATCGACTGGAACGCGCTGGGCGACGGGTCGATCTTCACGCCGATGGCCGCCGGGGCGAGCACCGCCGAGTCCCTCAAGCGCAGGTCCGCGCAGACCCGGGCCGACTACGCGAAGACCATCGCGTACTCGTTGAGCAGCCTCATCTCGTACGTCAAGACATACGGCGACCGGAACCTGGTGCTGGTCTTCCTCGGCGACCATCAGGCGGCGCCCGAGGTGAGCGGCAACGAGGCCAGCCACGACGTGCCCGTCACCATCGTGGCCAAGGACCCGGCCGTGCTCGACCGGATCACCGGCTGGGGCTGGCAGCCCGGCATGCACCCGAGCCCGCAGGCGCCGGTGTGGCCGATGGACGCCTTCCGCGACCGCTTCCTCACCAGCTTCCAGCGATAGGGACGGGCCATGGGCGGACGGCTCCGCGGCCTCCTGCGGTCGCTGGTCATCTACCACGGCCAGCCCGCCAAGCACCGGCGGGCGGCCCGGCTCTACCGGCAGTTCCTGGCTCCCGGTGAGCTCGGCTTCGACGTCGGCGCGCACGTCGGCGGCCGGGTCCGCACCTGGCGGCGGATCGGCGCCCGGGTGGTGGCGCTGGAGCCGCAACCGGACTGCCTGCGGGTGCTGCGGCTGCTGTTCGGCCGGGACGGCGCCGTCACCATCGTGCCGGCGGCCGCGGGCGAGCGGGCCGGCACGGCCAGCCTCGCGCTGTCCACCGCCACCCCCACCGTGTCGTCGCTGTCGCCGGACTGGATCCGGTCCGTCTCGGCCGATCGCGGCTTCCGCCGGGTGCGCTGGGACCGCCGGGTCGAGGTGCCCGTCACCACCCTGGACCGCCTCATCGCCGAGCACGGCGAGCCGGCCTTCTGCAAGATCGATGTGGAGGGGTTCGAGCTCGACGTGCTGCGCGGGCTCACCCGGCCGGTCCGCGCGCTGTCCTTCGAATACCTGCCGCCGGCGCACGACGCCGCCCTGGCGGCGCTGCGGCTCGTCGAGAAGCTCGGCGAGCCGGCCGGCGGGTACGTCTACAACTACTCCCCTGTGGAGACCATGCGGTTCGCCCGAGACCGCTGGCTGGACGCCGCGGAACTCGTCCGCCTGCTGGACGGGATCCGCCCGCTCGGCCGCTCGGGCGACGTCTACGCCCGGCTGCGCACCGCCGCCGCCCCGGCGGGAACCGGCCCGACAGGGACCGCCCCGCCGAGGACCGGCCCGACGGGGACCGGCCCGACGGGGACCGGGACGACAGGGACCGGGACGGCGGGCGGCCTCGGCTGAGTCAGACCGGCGCCGGCGGCACCGCCACGAGGGTGAGGATCAGCCCGTCGGTCACCAGGAAGCGCCCGTCCAGGGTGTCCAGCCGGCGCCCGCCGACCACCGGCCCGGGCACCAGCAGGCGGGCGGTGAACGTGCCGGCCGCCGGCGCGAAGCTGACGTCCGCCTCGGTGAAGTCCAGCCACCGCCCGGTGAGCGGGAACCACGCCTTGTAGACGCTCTCCTTGGCGCTGAACAGCAGCCGGTCCCACCACACCTGCGGGCGAGCCGCGGCGAGCCCGGCCAGCCGGTCGCGTTCGCCGGGGCCGGCGACCAGCCGGATCACCCCGTCGGGCAGCGCCGCGTGCGGCTCGGCGTCCACACCCACCCCCGCCAACGCCGCGGCCGGGGCCAGCACGGCGCCCCGGTAGCCGTCGCAGTGCGTCATGCTGCCCACCACGCCGGCCGGCCATACCGGCGCGCCGCGCTGGCCCGGGAGGATCGGCCCGGCGGGGTGACCGAGCAGCACCAGTGCCCGCCGGGCGCAGTCCCGGACGGTGGTGAACTCGCGGCGGCGCTTGTCCACGACCCGGGCCAGCAGGGGTTCCTCGGCCGGGTGCGCGGTCAGCCCCGGCGGATCGGTGCGGGCCTCCACGGCCACCGCGCCGGCCGGCAGGATCGGCTCGATCATCCGGGCAGCACCACCCGGGGCAGCGCGGGCGCGCCGCGGCGGCGCCACTCCCGCGGGTAACCCAGCGAGACCTCCTCGAACCGCACGCCGTCGTACCAGGTGGTCCGCGGGATGTGCAGGTGGCCGTAGACGACCACGCTGGCCCGGAACCGGACGTGCCAGTCCGCCGTGTGCACGGTGCCGCACCACTGCGCGAACTCCGGATAGCGCAGCACCTCGGTGGGCTGGCGGACCAGCGGGAAGTGGTTGACCAGCACCGTCGGCAGCGCCGGGTCCGTGCCGGCCAGTCGCGCCTCGGTGAGCTGCAACCGCCGCGCGCACCAGGCCTCCCGCCCGGGGTACGGGTCGGGATGCAGCAGCCACTCGTCGGTGCAGACCACCCCGGCCTCGTACGCCCGGCGCAGCGACTCCTCCTTGCTGGCCGTGCCGGGCGCCCGGAACGTGTAGTCGTACAGCACGAACAGCGGCGCCACCGTCACCGGCCCGCCCGGCCCGGTCCACACCGGATAGGGATCCTCCGGGGTCAGCACGCCGAGCTCCCGGCACATGTCGACCAGCGCGGCGTACCGCTCCACGCCCCGGAACCGGACCGGGTCGTCGCGCACCGTCCACAGCTCGTGGTTGCCCGGCGCCCAGAGCACGGTCTCGAACCGGTCGCGCAGCTCGGCCAGAGTCTTGCGGACCTCCGCGAAGCGCTCGGCCACGTCGCCGGCCACGATGAGCCAGTCGTCCGGGTCGCCCGGGCGCAGCCGGTCCACCACGGCGCGGTTGTCGGCGTACCCGACGTGCAGGTCGCTGACCGCGAGCAGCCGGCCCACCGGTCACCGCCCGCCGTGCCGGCGCCGGCCGCCGCCGTGCCGCTCGTGCATGCCGCTCCCCCGCTCGTCGCCGACGGCGGCCCCACCGCCCGAGCGGACCATATCCGGCCGGGCGACCCGGGTGAAGCCCCCGACCCGGCCCGTCCGGCGCTCCGGCGCGGGCGCCGGAGCGCAGTCGACCGGGGCACACCGCCGCCGCCAGCCGGCGCGGCGCCCGACGTCACTCGCCCGGGCACACCGCCAGCGCCCGCGGTCGGCCGCAGGTGGTTGCGGGCGCGGCGCCCGTCCGGGCCGACCGCGCCAGCGCGGACTGCCCGACCAGGCCGGCCAGTTCCAGGGCGATCACCACCACGACGTACCCGAGGACCGTGGCGCGCAGGCCCAGCGGCGCGATCAGTTGGCCCGCGACGATGGTCGGCAGCCCGAACGCCAGGTAGTTGACCATGAAGCAGGCGGCGAAGAACTCGGCCCGCTCGTGCGGCTCGGCCAGCGGGGCGAGCAGCCGGAGGGTGCCGGTGAAGGCCGCGCCGAAGCCGACGCCCGCCACGGCCGTGCCGGCGAACAGCAGGGCGAGCGACCCCGACCACACGGCGCCGAGCAGCACCACGCCGCCGACGCCGACGGCCGTCGCGCCGATCACGGTGGTCCGGCGCGGGTGCAGGCCGCCGAGCGCGACCGAGGCGAGCGCACCGACGCCGGCCAGCGTGGCGATGGCGAAGCCGCTGACGAGCCCGCTGTCCACCCCGAATGTGCTGCGTACCAGGGTCGGCACGAGGGCGAGGTAGAGCCCGCCGAGGGCCCAGTTGGCGATCGCGATCGGCAGGCTCGTCGCGAACTCGCGGCTGGCCCGCGGCGGCACCGACAGGCGCGGCGACAGCGACCGCCAGGCACCGGGGCGGCGCCGCACGGTCTCCGGCACCGCCAGCACGATGCCGGCGGCCAGCACGAAGAACGCGGCGAGCCCGGCGAAGACGATCTCCGTCGGCCGGCCGGTGAACCGGACCACGAACCCGGTGGCCAGGGCCCCCACCGCCAGGCCCGCGAGCGGCGCCAGGCCGCCGACCAGCGTGCCGAACCGGCGGTACGCGGGCGGCGCGGCCTCGGTGACCGCGGCCGTCAGCGCCCCGCTGGCCGCGCCGGTGGCCACGCCCTGGACCACCCGGGCCATCACGATCCAGCCCACGCCGTCGGCGAGCAGGAACATCACCATGGCGACCGCCTGCAGCAGCAGGGCGGCCACCAGCACCGGGCGGCGACCCAGGTGGTCGGAGAGGGATCCGGCGACGAGCAGGGTGGCCAGCAGGGCGAGCGCGTACACGGCGAACGCGACCGTCAGCATGCCGGGCGCGAAGCCCCACTGGTGCTGGAAGATCGGGAACAGCGGGGAGGGCGCGCTGCCGGCCGCGAAGAGCCCGAGCAGCGCGACGGCCAGCAGCGGAAATGCGGCCGCCGGCGGCAGCCGCCGAGCGCCGTCCGGCGCAGGGTCCCGGCGGCTCCGGGGCCGGGCGTCGAGCTCGGCCGGTTGGATCGAGGTCACAGCGGCTCCTTAACGCATAGTTTTTTGCGTTAGCCACTGTACGGGCCCGCGTTGGTCGATGCAAAGATCTTTGCGTTAAGCTGTTGCCATGACCACAGCGGAAGGCGTGGCCCGCCGGGAGGGCGGGCGGAGCGCGTTGGTGCTCGCGGCCGTCCGGTCGGCGGTGACCGAGCTCACCGCCGAAAGGGGTGCCGCCCAGTTGACCGTGCCGGCGATCGCCGAGCGGGCCAACGTGAGCGCGTCGAGCATCTACCGCCGGTGGGGCGACCTGCCCACCCTGCTCGCGGAGGTGGCGACCTACCGGCTCGATCCGGACCGCCCGCTGCCGGACACCGGGGACCTCCGGTCCGACCTGCTGGGCTGGGCCCGCGAGCTGGTCGAGCACCTCGGCCGGCCCAGCAATGCGGCGATGCTGCGCGCCGGGGCGGCGCTCGCCGGGGACGGCGAGAGCGACTGCCTGCGCAACCGGCGGGCCGAGGCGACCCGCCTCGTCGAGCGGGTGGCGGCGGCGAGCAGCGGGCCCGTCCCGGACGTCCCGGAGGTCATCGACCACGTCGTCGCCCCCATCGTCTACCGGGTGATCTTCGATCCCGGCTCACTCGACGACGCGGTGGCCGAGCGCCTGGTCGACGGCCTGCTCGCCGCCCTCCCCGCCGGCGACTGAACGCACGGCGCACGCCGCACCGGCACCGCGCCGGTCAGTCCCGGTCGGCGCTCGGCTCGAGCCGGGCCACGGCGCCGGTCTCCAGGGCGACCCACACCGCGCCGTCCGGACCGATCGCGAGCGCGGCTACGACGCGCTGAGCGTCGACGCGGTGGCCGACCGCGCCGAGGGCACCGCACCACGGTCTACCGGCGCTGGCGCGACGTCGGAGGGTTGCTCGCGGACGTGCTCGCCGAGGCCACCGGGGACGGCTGGCGGCGGCCGCGGCGCTACACGATTTTTGGATCGGCCGGTACGACCGCTGCGCGCCCGTCGTCCGCCGGGCGATCGACCGCGGCGAGGTCCCGCCGCGGACCGACCCGCGCCGGCTGTTGATCGCCGCCACCGCGCCGCTGTATCACGAGGTGGTGCTGCTGCGGTCGGCCGCCACGACCCGGTTGGCCGAACGGGCCGCGCGGGACGCCGTCGTGGCGGCCCGGGCCGGCGCCTTCGCGGGCCCCCGGTAGCCGCCGTTCGTCGGCCGGGTGGTCAGCAGCAGGAGCAGGCCGCCGGCGCAGAGCGCGCAGGCCATCCCGAAGGCCGAGCGGTAGCCGAACCCGGCCGCCAGGCCCCACAGCGGGCCGGCCAGCACCGCGCCGATCGGGAAGGTGTTGGTGAACAGCGTGGTGGCCCGGCCGGGCTGGTGCGGCAGCATGTCCTGCAGGTAGGAGATGCCCAGCGCGGACACGCCGGCGATGAACAGCGCGTTCACGACCTGCGCGGCGCCGAGGACCCAGATGTTCGGCGCCACCGTGGCGACCGCGTAGTACAGCACCCCGCACGCGCCGCCGGCCGCCAGCAGGAGACGCAGCGGGACCCGGGTGGTGAGGGCGCCCAGGGCGAGCATGGCCGGGATCTCCAGGGCGGCGCACAGCCCGAGGATCAGGCCGGCCCGGGACGGGTCGCCGCCCAGGTCCTCCCCGATGAGCAGGGGCAGGGCCTGGACCCCGAGGGTGAGCGGGCACTGCAGCATGGTGAACGCGACCACGGTCGAGGCGAGGACCCGACGGGACACGCCGACCGGACCGGCGGCGCCGTCGGCTGGCGGCCCGCCCACCGCGGCCGGATCCGCGCCATCGGGCGGCGCCGGGGCGTCGGGCGGTGCCCCGGCGTCGGGCGGTGCCCCGGCGTCGGGCGGTGCCGCGGCTGGCGGCCCGGCCGCGGCTGCGCCACGGCCGTCCTCGGCGACCCCGACGCCCGTTCCGCCGCCGGGCACGCCGATCTCGGCGAGCAGGAAGGTGGCCACCGCCGCGGCCCCCGCGTAGGTCGCGGCCGCCACCGCGTACACCAGCGGGAACCCGCCGGCGGTCAGCAGCACGGAGGCCAACGGCGGCCCCGCCACCCAGGCGAGCGAGAAGGCCGTCCGGATCCGGCTGGCGTCCAGGGCTGCCCGCTCCGGACTGTGCCGGGCCACGGCCTGCCGGGCGTACGCGAAGGTCTGCGGGTAGAGCGAGGCGGCCAGCGCGGTGCTGGTGGCCGCCAGCCCGAGCAGGACCCAGTAGTCCCGGATGACGGCGGTGAGCCCGCTGCTGAGCAGCCCGGCCAGGGCGGCGCCGATCAGCAGCTTGCGCCGGATGGGCCACCGATCGGACAGCCGCCCCAGCAGGGTGGCCACCAGCACGCCGGCCAGCGGCGTGACGACCAGGAACACCGTGATCCGGGTGGGCCCGGCGTGCACCGCGGTCCGCAGGAACAGCGCCAGGAAGGGCAGCACCACGGACGTCGAGAGGCCCGTCGACAGGGAGATCAGGGCCAGCGGGAGCAACGTCCGGGCGCTGGACCGCGTACGCGGGGCGTCCACGGCCATTCCGGCACAGTACCTCTCGCCCATCGCGGCGGCGAGCGTGCGGAGGGCCCGCGCGGTCCGCCGGTCAGCGCCGGCGCCCACCGCCCGGTCGGTCGCCCGGCCCGGCCGGCGCGCCCGGCCCGACCTGGCCAGCTGGCGCGACCTGGCCTGCCGATCCGGCCTCATCGGCCCGTGCGGCCCCACCGGGCGGCACGACCTGGCCGGCCGGTTCGGCCCCGTCGGCCCGTAAAGCCTGGCCGGGCGGCGCGAGCGGGCCGAGCACCAGCCTGGCGCCCGTCGGGTCGACGCAGTAGCGGTAGCGGTCGAGATACTCGGCGCCCAACAGTCCGTCGTGGATGATCCGCTGGAACTGGACCCGGGGCGCAGCCTGCCGGGTCTGCGGCGCCGCGGCCAGGTGGACAGCGCCGGGGATCGTTGCCCAGTGCCGGGTCCAGGCATAGCCGGTCTCGTCCGTGCCCGTCGTCGTGGTCACCTCCGGGGCGCCCGGCTCGATACCGCAGTCGGCCATGAATCGGGTGTCGAGAATGAGGCTGCCGGACCCGGTGTCGATCTCGACCAGCACCTCCCGCCCGCTGGGCAGCACCAGGCGGGCGAACGGGTCGACGGAGGGGCCGTTCCGTCGGATCTCCAGCGGAATCTCGACGCCGCCCGGCGGGACGTCCGCGGCCGGGTGCACGGTGAGGGTCGACGCGGCCGGGTCGGTAGTGTAAGCGTGATCGCCGAGGAAGCCGAGCCCGAGGATGCCCGTGAAGCCGGCCGGGCCGTCGGTCTCGCCGAGGTCGGCCACGCAGGCCAGATGATCGTCCACAGTGTACGCCCCGAGTCGCAGCCGGGGCAGCCGCACCAGGGGCGCCTCGACCAGCTGGCCGGACATCCGCCGGGCCCCGAACACCTGCCCGGTGGGCCGCACGTCCGGGCGGGCCGCGATCGCGGACGACACGACCGTGACGCCGATGCCGGTGTCCATGAGGAACCGGTGGCCGTCCCCGGCCAGCTCGACGGGCACCCGGACCAGATGCTGCACCCGGTCGAAGGGCACGACGGTGTTGACCATCCGGACATCCTCGGCCACATCGCGGCCAGGGTCCAGGGCTTGCGCGCCGGCCGCTCGGTGCGGTCCGGCCGCTGGCCGACGCCGTCGCTCAGCCCACGGGGTCCGCGGTGAGCAGCTCGGCCAGCCGGTCCACCTGCGCCGGATCGGCCAGGGCCGACCCGATCCCGACCATCCGCACCCCGGCCGCAAGGAAGTCCCCCGCGTTGTCCGCGTCCAGGCCGCCGGTGGCCACGAAGTGCAGCGCCGGCAGCGGCCCGGCCACCGCCCGGAACCAGGCGGGCCCGAGGGTCACGGCGGGGAACGCCTTGAGCCAGGTGAAGCCGTGCCGCAGCGCCAGCTGCGCCTCGCTCGGGGTGGCCACCCCGGGCAGGTGGGGCAGGCCGTGCCGGAGCGAGTCGTCGGCCACGGCCAGGTCCAGCCCGGGAGCCACCGTGAACGCCGCGCCGGCCTCGAGCACCGCGGTCACCTGCTCGCCGGTGATCACCGTGCCGGCGCCCACCGGCCGGCCGCGCTCACGACCGGCCGCCACGGCCGCGCGCAGCGCGGGCACCGCGTCGGAGGTCTGCACCGGAACCTCCACCAGGTCGATGCCGAGCGCCCAGGCGCGCTCCGCGAGCCGGACGGTCTCCGCCGGGGGCATCCCGCGCAGGATGGCCATCACCCGACGGGCGCCGAACAGGGTGTCGAAGTCGGGGTGGGTCACGGTCCGCTCCATCCGAGGTCTCGGGAGATCCCGTCCGCCGTGGTCAGCAGGTCGGGTACGACATGACGCAGGTCCGCCAGCGTGGCGACGACCTTCGGCGCGGTCACCGAGACCGCCGCCCGGACGGTGCCGTCGGCGCCGCGTACCGGGGCGGCCACGCAGTTGACCAGGGCTTCGAACTCGCCGTCGTCCTCGGCCCAGCCCCGCTCCGCGACCGCCGCGAGGTCGGCGCGCAGCCGGGCCGGGTCGCTGATGGTGGCGGGCGTGAACGGCCGCAGCTCGTGCCGGGCCAGCAGCGCCGACCGGGCCGGCTCCGGCCGGTACGCGAGGATCACCTTGCCGATGCCGGTGGCGTGGGCCGGGGCGGTCCGGCCGATCCGGGAGTGCATCCGCACCGGGCTGCGCGCCTCCACCTTGTCGACGTAGACCACCTCGCCGTCGACCAGCTGTCCCAGGTGGACGGTGTGCCCGCACCGCCGGCCCAGCCACTCCAGCCGGTCCCGGGCGACGGGGCGCACATCCAGCGAGTCGAGGGTAAGCTGGGCGATCCCCAGCAGGCCCAACCCGACGGCCCAGGCGCCGTCGGGACGCCGACGGGCGAAGTCACCGGCCTGCAGGGTCCGCAGCAGGCGCAGCGCGGTCGACTTGTGCACGCCGAGATGATCGGCCACCTCGGTGAGCCGGCGGGGACCGCCGGCCAGCAGCTCGATGACGGTCATCGCCCGGTGCACGGCCTGCGACACCGGTCAGCCCGCCACGTACCGCGGGTCGGTCAGGTCCAGCGGTGACCACACGGTGGCCGGCGCGGCCACCAGGTCGTCGAACCAGCCGCGGGCCGGCAGCGCCGCGTTGTCGCCGGCGCTGGCCAGCGCCTGCGCGGCGACCAGGTGGCCCAGCCGCAGCGCCGGCACCGGGCCGAGCCCGCGCAGCAGCGCCGACAGGTATCCGGCCGCGAAGGCGTCACCGGCGCCCACCGGTTCCACCACGCCCACCCGGGGGGCCGGCACGGTGGCCGGCGCGCCGGAGCGCGGCAGGGCCGTGGCGGCGATCGGGCCGTCCTTCACCACCACCAGTTCCGGCCGGGGCAGCAGCCGGCGGACGGCCGCCGGATCCGGCGTGCCCCACAGCGTCTCGGCCTCGTCCCGACCCACGAACACCAGGTCGGCGGCGTCGGCCAGCTCGCGCAGCACCGGGGCGGCCCGACGCGCCGGCCACAGCGCGGGCCGGTGATTGACGTCGAAGCTGACCAGCGCGCCGGCCACCGGGCGCCGGTGCACCGCGTCGGCGACCAGGGCGCGGCAGGAGCCGGAGAGCGCCGCCGTGATGCCGGACAGGTGCAGCACCCGGGCGCCAACGAGCCGGGGATCGGCCAGGGCCTCCGGCCCGAGCCGCGAGGCGGCCGACCCGGCGCGGTAGTAGTGCACCCGGGTGCCGCCGGCGTGCGGGTCCTTGAAGTAGACGCCCGTCGGCGCGTCCGGGTCGACGGTCACCAGCGCGGTGTCGACGCCGGCCGCGGACACGTGCCGGAGCACCCGCCGGCCGAAGGGGTCGGCGCCCACCCGGCTGAGCCAGGCGGTCCGGTGTCCCAGCCGGGCGAGGCTCATCGCCAGGTTGGACTCGGCGCCGCCGACGGTCACGGAGACCCGCTCGGCGTCGGCGAGGGTCTCCGGCGGGGGCGGGCAGAGCACCACCATCGACTCGCCGCAGGTGACGACCTCGGGCGCGGCGGCGACTGACGGAAGCGGGCTCGGCACGGCACGTCCTTCCGGGGTCGGCGGGGCGGGGTGGGCTCACGCTAGCCGCGTTGCGCTGAGCGCCACAACTTGTTGCATCCTGCGCAACCCGGTCCTCGGAACGGACCGCCTGCAGCGCGGGCCGAGCCGGGGTGGCGGCCTGGGCATACCATGTCGGTGGTCAGCCCCGAGCGGGCGGTGGAGGTCGCCATGGACGTGCACTGGTGGTCGATCGAGGTACGCGACGGCGCCTTCCCGGCCGCGCGTTGGAAGGACGCCCACGGCGAGTCGCTGGTCGAGGCCGCGCTCACCAACGGCGCCCGGGAGTGGAACTGGGTCGAGGCGCCCTGGGGGCTGGTCCTGGAGGTCGGCTTCCGCGAGCCGGCGGAATGGTCGCGGTTCCGCGACCTGCCCGGCGTGCAGGCGGCCCTGGACGCCGTGCCCGACCGGGTGAACGGGCTCTACATCTACCCGGGTCGCGGCGGCGGCGCGGGCGCGGGCCAGCCGCGCCGTCCCCGCCGGCCGCGCGGGGCCGGGGCCGCGCCGGTGCCCACCGAGCCGGCGCCGGTGATCGTGGCGGGTCATCCTCCGGCGACCTGGCGGCCCCCGCTGGTCGACACCGGCGAGCGCTGACCCGCCGCGCACCCGGGCACCGCCCCACCCTTGCCGTCCGGTCAACGGGCGCGCCGGCGACCGCCGACCCCGTCCGGTCCGGTCCGGGAGCCGGGCGGCGGGCGGCGGGCGGCGGGCGGTTAGCGCTCGTCGATCGGCCCGAGGACCGGCTTGAGGTCCACCACCGGCGTGCCGTCGATCGCCTCCAACCCGTCGACGGTCAGCGTGTCGCCGTCGACGGCCAGCAGGGTCACCGCATGCAGTCCGATCGGGTTGGGCCGGTCCGGTGACCGGGTGCCGAACACGCCCTGGCGCGGCCGGCCGGTGTCGCCCCGCGGGTGAACGGCGAGCACGTCCCGCCGGCCCCGGTGCAGCCAGGTCAGCACCAGCATCCGGTCGCCGGCCGCCAGCCCGGCGGCGGCCTCGCGCAGCTCGGGGCGGAGCACGATCCGCGCTGGCGGCGCGCCCTCGTCGGCCTGCCGGGGGGCGTCGCCCCGATCCGCCAACGGCGAGGCCACCCAACCCACGGGCCGCACCAGGTAGTCCTGCTCCGGATGATCCGACTCCTGCTCGGGCACCCGTGCCCACCTCCAGCCGAAGACGCACGTCCCACCGTCCACGAACGACGATACGGCCCCGAGCGGCCGCGCCGGGGGCGTCAGCCGACACCGCCGGCCGGCGAATCCGGGAGCAGCGGCCGCATGAAGGTCCGCTCGTACCTCAGCACGCAGCCGCTGTCGTCCCGGATCCGGTCCGCCGCGACGAACTCCGGGTCCACGCCGAACAGCGTGCGGTACCGCTCGTAGGCCGCGAGGCTGGGAAAACTGAACAGGGCCAGGGCCCGGTCACTCGCGCCCTCCCCCGGCAGGAAGTATCCGTGGTGCGTGCCGCCGTGCCGGCCGACGAGGTCCAGCCAGCGGCGCGCGAAGCGCTCGAAGTCGGCGATCTTGGCCGGGTCGATGGTGTACTCGACGACACAAGTGATCATCCGTCGATTGTGCCCCGGTGGTCCCCCCGCGGGGTACGGGCAGGTCGACGCCGGACGGCGGGAACGGCACGAGGCGGGGCGAACCGGGCCACGGCTCGCGCCGTTCCCGCCTCGTGGGTCTCAGACTCGCCGGCGGCCCATGATGCCGGCCACCAGGGCGACGCCCACGGCCGCGAAGACCACCTGGATGAGCAGCTCGATCCAGTCGATCCCCTTGGTGTCGGCCACGCCGAGGGCGCCGGCCACGACGGTGCCGATGATGGCCGCCACCACGCCGATGAGCAGCGTCAACAGGATCCCGATGTCCTGCTTCCCCGGCACCACCAGCCGACCGAGCGCGCCGATGATCAGACCGATGATGATGGCGGTGATGAAGCCCGTAACGTGCACGATGTCCTCCCTGATCGAGTGCCGTCGACATGATTCTCCCCGGGACCGATCGACATCGGAACCTCGCGACCACGGGTACGGCAACCGTTATGGTCGGCGCGGCAGGGCGCACGGCCCGGCACCGCACGGGCAACGGCAAGCAAGAGCAGGGCCAGAGCAGGCAAGGCACAGGCAGGCGCACGGCAAGGGCAGGGCGCGACGCGGCGGATCCGGCCCCGGCGCGACGCGGCGGATCCGGCCCCGGCGCACCGCGGCGGCCGGAGGGTGCGACCGTGGTGGTCGCACGGGCGGATCGTGGGGAGACGGGGATGGGCAGGCGCTGGCGACTGGCCTGCGTCGCGGCGACGGCGACGTACCTTCTCGGCATGCCGGCGGCCGCCGGCGCCAGCGGGCTTCCGGCGACCGCGCTGGCCAAGGCCGCGCTGGCCAAGGGCACGCCGGCCAAGGGCACGCCGGCCAAGGGCGCGCCCGCCAAGGGCACGCCAGTGTGCCGGGTCCGCGACGACCGGCTGACGGAGATCTCCGGGATGGCCGCCGTGGACGGCGGCTTCGTGGTGGTCAACGACAGCGCCGACGAGGAGCCCCGGCGCCGGATCTTCTTCCTCGACGCCGGCTGCGCGGTCGTACGGACCGTGCGCTACCCGTCGCGTCCGCGGGACACCGAGGACCTGGCCGTCGGGCCGGACGGCACGATCTGGGTGGCGGACATCGGCGACAACGACCGCACCCGGGAGACCGTCGCGGTCTGGACCCTGCCGCCGGGCGGCGCCCGGCCGGCGCTGCGCCGGATGCGCTACCCGGACGGCCCGCACGACGCCGAGGCGGTGCTGCTGACCGGCGACGGGCGGCCGATCATCGTGACCAAGGAGCCGAGCGCCGCCGGCCTGTACGCCCCGGCCACCGCGCCGCGGGCCGGCGCCACCGCGCCGCTGACCCAACTGGGCCGGGTGGACCTGCCGGCCACCACCACCAGCAACCCGTTCTCCATCTTCGGCCGCGCCCTGATCACCGGCGGGGCCACCGCCCCGGACGGCCGGCGGGTGGTGCTGCGCACGTACTCCGACGCGTTCGAGTTCGACGTTCCGGACGGCGACGTGGTGGCGGCGCTGACCCGCGGCACGCCGCGGATCGTCCCGCTGCCGGACGAGC
The DNA here is from genome assembly GCF_042434095.1 of Plantactinospora siamensis. Lineage (NCBI taxonomy): Bacteria > Bacillati > Actinomycetota > Actinomycetes > Micromonosporales > Micromonosporaceae > Plantactinospora > Plantactinospora siamensis. The sequence goes on along the minus strand of NZ_JBHLUE010000026.1, from coordinate 621,738 downwards.
CGCAGGGCGAGTCGGTCACCTACAGCCGGGACGGGCGGTCGCTGCTGACCGTCTCGGAGACCGCCGACCAGCCGCCGGGGACCCGGCCGGAGATCCTGCGCTATCCGCTGCCGACGCCGGCCGCCGGTCGTACCGGTGCCGCCGCACCGGCCGGTCGGGACGGCGCCGGCGCGCGGACCCCCGCGGCGCGCCCGGGCGCCGCCGGCGCCCACCGGGCCCGGCCGGTGCTGCTGGCCGCGGGCGCGATCGGGCTGGTCGGGATCGGTCTGCTGATCGCGGGCCTGGCCCGGGCCCGTCGGAACCGCTAGCCAGCCGGAACCGCCAGCCAGCCGGCGAGGGCCGGCGCCCGAGCGGGTGAGCATCGGGTACGCCTCGAGGCCCGCGCATGCGGCGCCGGTCAGCTTGAACCACTGGCACTGGGAGTCGCCCGCGTCGGCCGTCCCGAAGATCGCCGCCAGGTCCGACCGGGACGCCTGGTTGGCCGGCACGATCCGGACCGTGTCCGCGGCCGGCCGGGAATCGGCCGGCCCGGGGTCGGTCGCCCCGGAATCGGCCTGCCGGGAACCGGCCCGCCGGGGGTCGGCCGGCGGCGCGGCGTCCTGCGCCATGCCGCAGCGGCTAGGGTGGGTTCCGGACATTCCGCTTCCGCATCGGTGAGGACGTGATGAGGCCCGACGCGAGCCCCACGGCCCGGGCGCTGCTGGCCCTCGAGCTGATCCAGGGCGCGCCGGGGATCAGCGCCGAGCGACTCGGCGACAAGCTCGGCGTCTCGGAACGGGCCGCCCGACGGTACGTCGGCATCCTGCGCGAGGCCGGCATCCCCATCGAGTCCGCGCGGGGGCCGTTCGGCGGCTACCGCGTCGGCCGCGGTCTGCGGCTGCCGCCGCTGGTGTTCAGCGCCACCGAGGCCCTCGGCCTGGTCATGGCCGTGCTGGACGGTCACCATGACGCGAGCGACCCGACCGATCCGGTGGGCAGCGCGCTCGGCAAGCTGATCCGGGCCCTGCCGGCGCCGGTGGCCGCGGAGGCCGAGACGGTCCGCCGCGCCACCGCGCCGGCGCCGGACCGCTCCGCCGCCCGGCCCGACCGGGAGACCACCACGGCCCTCGTCCGGGCCTGCACCGAGCACCGGCCGGTACGCCTCGACTACCGCTCGGAGGCCGGCTCGGAATGGCTGGTCGAGGTCGATCCGTGGGCGGTGGTCGTCCGGCACGGCCGCTGGTACCTGCTGTGCCGGACGCACCGCAACGACGCCCGGCGGGCCTACCGGATCGACCGGGTGCGCGGGGTGGAGCCGCTGGACGGCGCCTTCGAGCCGCCGGCCGAGCTGGACCCGGTCGCCATGCTGGAGGAGCACCTGGCGGTGGGCTGGGAGTACGAGACCGAGCTGGTCATCGAGGCGCCCGCCGAGGCGGTCAGCCGATGCCTCCCCCGGGCCCTCGGCCGGGTCGAGCCGCTGACCGCCGGGACGAGCCGGCTGGTGGGCAGCACCAGCAACCCCCGGTGGTACGCCGCGCAGCTGGCAGCCGTTGCGGCGCCGTACCGGATCATCCGTTGCGCCGAGCTGCGGGCGGCCGTGCGCGACCTCGGCCGGCGGACGCTGGCCGCGGCCGGCGAGGACTGACCCACCGGCGGTCCGTACCGCGAGGGCCGGCGCCGAGCAGGGCATCGGCCGGGAGCGGCCCGCGCAGCTGGCGGGCCGTGGCCCGGAACCAGCCCAGGTGGAAGCGGTCGCCGTCGGCCCGGAACGCCGAGCGCAGGGCGTGCCAGGGCAGGCCGGGATGCCGGTGGTGCACGGCGTGCAGGTTGAAGGCGAGCACGAACCCCTCGAGCGCCCGCGGCAGGCGCAGGTTCAGCGCCTCGAGGGGCGCGTCGAGCCGGGTGCCGTAGTGGTAGGCGTTGTCGGCCACCGAGATCAGCACGGCCCGCGCGGCCAGGGCGGCCGCCAGCAACCACCAACGGCTTCCATAGGCGACGAACGCCGCCGCGTACGCCAGCAGCACGGCGGCGGCGTCCACCCGGAACTCGCGCAACTGCCGCCGCCGTACGCCCTCCAGCAGCAGCCCGGCCACGCTGTCCGGCCGGTCCAACCGGGCCGCGAGCAGCCGCCAGAGCCGGACCGGAACGGCCAGCAGCAGCACGGTCGACACCTCGGCCAGATACAGCCCGCCGAGCAGCCGCAGGTAGTAGCCGGGCGCCGTGCGCAGCCGAGTGGTGGTGGCCGGATCGTAAACCTCGGTGCGTTCCAACGGCGTGCGGCTGTACCGGTGGTGCAGCAGATGTCCTCGCTTCAGCAGCACGAAGGGCGCACCGTAGCCGACCGCCAGCAGCCGGCCGCACCGGTCGTTCCAGCGCCGGCCGGGCAGGAGCGACCCGTGGATCGCCTCATGCAGCAGGGACCAGTACGGGGTGGCCAGCAGCGCCAACGGCAGCAGCGCCCAGGCCCACCGGCCGTCCGCCGGCAGCAGCCACAACGGGAGCAGCAGCAGCTGGACGGCGAGCACGCCTACCGCACCGCCGAGCAGGAGGAGGGAGACAAGGGTCGGGTGGCCGGACCCACCGGTCCGCACGCTGGCGCGCACCCACACATCCTCTCCGGACCGGGTGACGGCCCCGCCGCGCCGGGGCGGCCGCCGGGTGAACTTCCCGGCCCGTCCGGCGGGCGGGTCCCGATCTGTCGGTGAGGCGTCACGGTGCGCATTCCGGCCGTGCGATCTGGGACACTGAGGTCACCCCCGCAGCACGCCCTCGCCGACATTCCGGTCGCGGCCGCCGCGCCGCCTGCTGACGGGAGGTTCCCCGAATGCACGGTTCAGGAGCCGCCACCGGATTGCGCCCACCCGGGACGGCGGGCTACACGATCCGGTTGCAGTGGCGCCGCGAGCACCAGCACATCCACGAGTTCCACGGCTTCTTCCCCGGCGCGGACCGGGCGTGGCGGGCCCGGGACAGGTTGGCGCGGTTCCTGCGGGCGGGCCCCAACCGCCCCTCCGAGGCGCTCGTGGTGGCCATCTCCCGGGCTGAGTTCGACCGGCATCACCAACTGACCGCGTGCCGCCGGACCGACTGCCCGGCGATCGGCGTGGCCCGGGCCGGGGGCCGGCGCGCCGGGACCTTGACGCGGTGGAGCCGCGGCTGACCGCTCAGCCCCGCTCCCCGGCCAGCAGGTCGGCGCTGAGCCGGGTGACGAAGTCGCGAACCTCCGCGGGCCGGCCGGCATCGGTGTCCCGGCCCCGGTCATACCACCAGTCGCGCGCCCAGACGACCAGTCCGGCCCATTCGGGACGCCCGGCGATGGTCTCGGCCGCGGCCTGCCGCTTCGACAACTGCCGGCCATGCCGCAGGCGTTGCAGGGCACGGCAGAGGGTCAGCACCGAGTACGCCTGGGCGCCGGGCGTACTCGTCATGTCGGTGAGCCAGGCCGGCCAGTCGCGGACATGATCGAGCAGCGCCGCCCGGGTGAGTTCCGGATCGACCGCCGGCAGCAACTCGGGAGGCGGCGGGCCGGACAGGGCGCGCCCGAGATCATGGACGGTCGACCAGGTCACCAGCCGGTGGCTGGTGGCCGGAAGCAGGTGCAGCCGTTCGCCGGGGCTGATCCGGGCGATCAGGTGGTCCCGGGCACGGCGGGCGGCCGCGTCCCGGACGGCGTCCAGCGACACGTACTCCACCTCGACCCGGCCGGCCCAGTCCGGGTGCCGCCGGTCCAGGTCGGCGTGCAGAACGCCGAGCTCCGCCAGCAACCCCGGGTCCGGTTCGACGGCCAGCACCGCGAGCACGTCGAGGTCGCTGCGGTCCGCCGCGAAGTCGCCCGTCACCAGCGAGCCGTGCACGTACAGGCCGAGCAGCCGGTCGGGAAGCGCGGCGGTCCAGGCTGTCCGCAGGTCGACCAGCACCTCGTCGGGTGATCTCACCGCGCCATCCTCGTCGGCGCCGACGCCGCCCGCCAACCGGGGAGGACCGGCGCCTCGGGGTCAGCGTCCGCCCGCCTGCCGGGTGATGTAGTTGACCGCCACGAACGAGGTGAAGATCCCGAGCAGGTCCTCACCCTCGATCCGTACGGTCCGCTCGCCGGCCCGCACCGCCCCGCGGGCCCAGGTGGCCACCTCGGCCATGTCGGTGGTGGCCAGGTCCAGCTCCAGCGCGGCCGGCCGGGCGATGCCCGGCAGCGACACCCGCCCGGACGCCACGGCCGCCATCGCCGCCCGGGCGCCGGCGGCGATCCGCCGGCACGACTCGTCGGGGTGCAGGCTCAGCGCGCTTCCCCGGGTGATCGACTCCTTCGTGATCACCGGTACGGCGCCCGGCGCGAACGGCTCGGTCTCCTCCCAGGTCACCCGGTCGCCGGAGACCAGCGCGATCGGCACCCGGTAGTGCTCGGCCACCAGCGCGTTGATGCCGCTCTCCCCCACCTCCCGGCCGTTGACCCGGGCCGCGGTGAACACCTCCGGGTTGTACGTGTGGGACAGCGTCGACGGGCGGCCGGAGATCGAGCCGTGGTAACCAATGAAGAACGCGGCGTCGAACGTGTCGTCCAGCCCCTGCATCATGTAGAGCGGCTTGTGCCGGCCGGACAGGTACTGCGCGGCGCCGGCGATCCGCCGGGGGTCCAGGTTGGCCATCCGCCCGTGCGAGTCGTTGAGGACGATCTCCGTGGCCCCGCCGGCCATGGCGCCCTCGATCGCCGCGTTCACCTCCGCCTGGAGCAGCTCGCAGCCCAGCGCGTACGCCGGGTTGCCCGGCCGGCACTGGTCCCAGTCGACCACTCCGGCCACGCCCTCCATGTCCAGGGATAGCCACACCCTCATGCCGTACCCGCTCCTCCGTGCTCGGCCACCGGTCCCGGCCCGACGGTACGGCCCGCCCCGGCCGCGCGCACCGGCCGGTCGGCACCGGTGGGCGGCCGTCCGGCAGCGGCCGGCGGGTCGCGCACCGCCACAGGACCGCAACGAGCGGTAACATCGAGCACCGTGGTTAGACCCCGCCGCAGCACCCACGAGCAGCGCGTGCGCGTCGCCGAGGCGCTCGCCCGCTGGGAGGTGCCGCCCGTCCTGGTGCAGAAGTGGAACGATCCGCGGCGGCTGGTGCGGGACCCGTGCGACGACCAGACCTGCGGGCTGTGCTGGGGCACGGTGGAGCAGGCCGAGGAGATCCGCCGGACCGGCCTGCCGGCGGAGCGCCGCGAGCACTGAACCGGCCATTCCGGGACCGCGGACGCCGGTCCGGGCAGCTACCGGTATGGCTCGCGCCGCCACTCGGTCTCCCGGGCCTCGTGCGCGGACCGTTCCCGCCGGACGGCCGCGCGCAGCGCCCGCCGGGATTCCCGCAGCACCACCAGCTCGGTGACCACCAGCGCCAGGCAGATCGCCGTGAGGATGAGCAGCGCCACCAGCGCCGGCAGCCGCACGGCCAGCGGCGCCGCCGCGGCCAGCAGGGCGATGGTGGCAGCCCGGCTCCACAGCAGGGTGCCCAGCGCCCGGGCCTGAAATCCGACGAGTCCGGCCAGGTAGATGGCCACGCCGGCATACGCGAGCGGGACCCCCGGGCCGGGCAGCGGAACGGCGAGGGCCACCCGCACGGTGCCGAGGTGCCGGAGCAGGATCTCGCCGCTCAGGGCCACCGTGATCAGGCCGGCGATCATGGGCAGGTGCAGGTAGATGTACGCGTCCCGGGCCAGCGCCACCCGCGCCCTGCCGTGGGTGCCGTGCATCGTGTTCAGCGCGGCCGGTCCGATGAGGTCGAAGTATGCCCACCACAGGATGGCCACGATCGTGATGCCGAGGGTCGAGGTGAGCACCGTGACCCAGGTGATCGACCGGCCGGTCAGCTCGCTGCCCAGCCCGATGGCGATGATCGTCTCACCGAACGCGACGATCAGGATGAGCTCGAACCGCTCGACCCAGTGTCCGGCCGACTGGACCGCCCAGCCCCACAGCCCGACGGCCAGGCCGGCGCCGTACTCGACGAGCACGGCGAGGGTCCACAGGCCGAACCGGGCGGCCGTCCGGTACGGCCCGGCGCACCATTCGGGCAGGTATGCGGCGAGCACCAGCAGCGTGGTGGCCGCGCACGTCGACGCGGTCAGCCGGCGCAGCTGCCGGCGCAGCGGCGGATCGTCCCGGGCGGCGTACCGGTGCAGGGCCAGGTGCGTGCCCCGCACCACGAAATAGCCGCCGGCGAAGACGATCGGCTCGTGCAGCCCGCCGGGCCGGTTCTCGAAGGCCTGCGGGATGGCCAGGGCGATGACGAAGACAGCGGCCATCGCCGCGAACATCACCGGCGGGGTGATGCCCTCGCCGAGCCGGATCCGGTTGGCCACCATGGTGTGTGCGCACCAGGCCCACCACAGCAGCGCCAGGACCAGGACGCCCTGCGCGAGACCGGCGGCGGTGAGCCGGCTGGTCTCGACCCGGGTGATGGTGATGAAGGCGAAGACGAAGACCAGGTCGAAGAACAGCTCCAACCGGTCCGCCCGGGCGCCCGGGGCCACCTCGTGCACGAGGGGATCGCGGCGGGCCCGCGGGGATGCTCGACGCCACACCCAGCATGTGTAGCAGCGGGGGCCGTCCGCCCGCGCCGGATCGCTCGATTACCCGGTACGCCGCCGCGCCGCGGCACTGCACGCCGCCGCGCCGCGGCACTGCGCGCCGCCGCGCCGGGGTCGGCGCCGCGCGACAGCGGCGCCCGTCGGGCCGGCCGTCGGGGCCGGCCGCGCCTACGGGAAGTCCTCGGGGTCGGTGTCGGGCAGCGCGGCCAGCAGCTGGGCGGCCAACCGCCGGACCGGGCCGTCGTCCTCCTGCCGGACGAGCCGCCCCAGCAGGTCCCGCGTCTGGGCGTCGGAGCCGTAGTGCCGGGCCAGCGCGAGCAGCGCGGTGCGGCGGATCTCCCAGTCGTCGTCGCCGGCCAGCCTGGTCAGCAGCTCGATCCCCGCCCGGCCGGGCAGCGTGGCGGCCGCCCGCCGGCGTACCTCCAGGTCAGGGTCGTCCCGGACCAGGCCCACCAGCAGCACCCGTACCTCCGGGTCGGCGCCGAAGTGCTCGCCCAGCGCGGCCGCGATCCGGGCGCGGATCGCCGCGTCCCGGTCGGCCAGCCGCCGCATCAGCCGCAGGGTCACCGCCATGGATGCCGAGCCACGCTCGGTCAGGCAGTGCACCGCCGCGTCGAACACGCTCGGGTCGGTGTCCGACTCGACGCATTCCAGCAGCACGTCCGTGACGAACTCCGGATCGCCGTACGCGCACAGGGTCCGCACGGCGGACAGCCGGATGCCCGGGTAGGTGTCCCGGCGGGCCCGCCGGGCGAGGGTCTCCGCCAGGTCGGTGGCGCCGGTGTCGCCACCGCCCTCGTCGGCGGCCAGCGCCTCGGCTGCCGCGCGCAGCACGTTGGGATCGGGATCCCGGCTCACCTGCTCGGCCAGGCACTCCCGCACCCCATCGTCCAGCGGCACGCCGGTGCGGGTCAGGCTGCGGGTGATCCGGAGCCGGACGATCGGGTCCCGTTCCTGCTCGGCCCGGTCGATCAGCAGGTCCCGGACCGCCCGCCCGAACGGCGCCCGCGCGGTGAGCAGTTCCACCGCGGCGAGCCGGACGCCCGCCGTCGGGTCGTGGCGGGCCCGTTCCAGCAGCAGCTCCGCGCTGCGCTGGTCCGGGTACGCCTCGGCCAGCGCGCGCACCGCGGCGAGCCGCACGGTCGCGTCGTCGTCCGAGCGGGCGGCGCGGGCCGCCACGGCCCAGCTGGCGTCGTCGGACCGATAGCGGTCGACCAGCGCGGTCACCGCGGCGCCGCGCACGGCCGCATCCTCGTCCTGCTCGATCCGGTCCACCAGCCGGTCCCGGCAGCGCCCGTCCGCGTCGGGCGACATGGCCAGCCGTTGCACGACCACCGCGCGCACCCGGGCGGAGGAGTCCGAACCGGACAGCTTCAGCAGCACCTCGACGCCCTCCGGATCGGCCCGGCCGGACAGCAGGTCGGTCACCAGGCAGCGCCGCACCTCGTCCGGGGCGTCGTCGTCGACCAGCCGGGCCATCGCCCGGGACCGCGCCGCGTCCGCGTGGTCGGGCCGGGCCAGCAGGCCGTGCAGCGCGGCCCGGACCACCTGCGCATCGGTGTCGGCGGCCAGCAGCCGACCCAGCGCGGCGGCCACGTCGGGCAGCTCGGCGCAGTCGGCGAGCAGCTGCGCGGCGGAGCGCCGTACGCTGGTGTCGCGGTCCTCACCCGCGCGGGCCAGCAGCAGCGCGCGGACCTGGTCGGACGACGCGGCCCGGCCGCCCAGCGACCGCACGGCGAGGCCGCGGACGGCCGAATCGGCCGAGCCGGCCAGCTCCCGCATCAGCTCGACGAACTCCGGGTCGCCGGCGAAGTGCGCGGCCAGCGCCCGCACGGCGGCCTGGCGCACCAGCGTCGAACCCTCGGCCCGGGCCTGCTCGGCGAGCAGGTCACGGCAGTACCGCCGGCCGCGGCCGGTGACGTCCAGCCGGCCGGCCGTCTCGGCCAGCCCGGCCACCAGGGCGAGCCGGGCCTGCCGCTCGCGGACCTCCGCCAGCTCCCGCAGCAGCAGCTCCGGCAACCGCTCCTGGGCGGTGGACAGCGCCGCGGCCACCTGGGTGGCGAAGGTCGAGCCGGACCGCCAGCTGGTGTGCACGCCGCGGCGGCGGTACCAGTGCAGGAAGGTCGACCGGCCCGGCCACTGCGGGCCGAGCGCCCGGATCGAGGACAGCAGCTCCTGCTCGGTGAGTTCCACCAGGTTCGGATCGTCCGTCGAGATGCCGTGCTCGACCAGCAGCACGACCTGACGCAGCACCGCGTCGCCGGCGCCGTCCAGGTCGGCCGGTCGTGGCGCCTCGGCCACGCACTGCGCGGCCAGCACCAGGTTCCACGGCGGGCCGGCCAGGTTCAGCGGCGGCCAGGGCCGGTTGACCTCGGTGGCCAGCAGGGTGACCAGGTCGTCGGCCGCCCCCGCCGGGAGCGCGCCGGCCACCAGCCGGAGCACCTCCCGCCAGGACGGATCGGCCCAGTGCTCGCGGAACAGCGCGCGCAGCTGGTCCAGTCCCCAGGCGTCCCGGTCGTGCTTGAACCTGTCCACGATCTCCTCGGCGCAGAAGAACTCCAGGAACGTGCGGTGCACGAAGCCGAACAGGCGCCGGCCGTACCGCTCCAGGATGAAGCTGCGCTGGCGCAGCTTGTCCATCATCGAGTGGGCCATGGCGAGCGCCCGGTCGTTCTCGAAACCGTAGAGCCGCACCAGGTGATCCCGGAAGATGCGGGCCAGCTCCTCCGATTCGATGTAGTTGCCGGCCGGTCCGGACTCCCGGCACTGCATCCGGAATGCCAGGTGGCGCAGCAGCGCGCGCCGCTCCGGCGATTCCAGCGGCGGCGCGTCGGCGTGGTTCTCCCGCAGCTGCTTGGTCACGTCCCATTCGGAGATCAGCACCTCGGTGACGTGCGCATACAACCGGCGCCGGTTGCGCGGCAGCGGGTGGTCCCGGCCGACGATCGCCATCAGCATCAGCAACAGCGGGTTGCCGGCGATCTCGCGCATGGCCCGGGAACCGCGCACCACGTCCAGGATCTGTCGGCGCTGGCGGTCCGCCTCGGCGTCCGGGGTGGGCATCACGTGCCGGTACCAGTTGCCGAGGAACCGCTCGATCCGCTCGTCGTCGAGGTCCTCCAGTGTGAAATGGTCGAACCCGGCGTTCGCGAAGGTGTGCCGCAGGTAGCCGGCCGCCCGGGAGGTGACCACCGACCGCACCCCCGGGTACTCGTTGGCGAAGGTCGCGATCTGGGCCGTCACCTCCTCCCGCTGCACCGGGTCGAACACCTCGTCCAGGCCGTCGAACAGGAACAGCGCCTGCCCGCCCTCCCGCAGGTACGCCTCGAGCACGTCCCGGTCGATGCCCGCGAGCCCCTGCTGGCGACGGTGGCCGAGGTAGTCGAGCAGGCCGTCGCACCGGCCGTCGCCGCAGTGCGCGGCGTACGAGCGCAGCTCGATGAGGACCGGCAGGTATCCCTCCAGGGCCGCCAGCCGCGGCTCGGTCAGCACCCCGGCGAGCGCCAGGGCGAGGTACCGAGCGGCCGCCGACTTGCCGGAGCCGGGGTCGCCGAGCAGCACGATCGCCCGCCGGCCGGGATCGCAGACCACGTCGAACAGCGGCGCCGTGGTCTTGGCCGCGTACTCCTCGCGGAGCCGCTCGAGGTCCTCGGCGTCCACCACGCCCGGCAGGCCGCCGCCGTCGCCCTCCGGCGCCTTGCCGGCCTCCGGCGTCGAACCGCCCTCCGGCGCCGAGCCGGCCCAGCGCCACCAGGCCAGCGGCATCTCCGGCCGGGCGTCCTCGTGCACCCGCGGCTCGACGAACACGGTGGACAGGCCGACCGTGAGGAACCCGATGGTGGGTCGCGGCGCCACCGCGTCCAGCGGCACGGACTGATAGCGCAGGCGCAGCTGCCGATAGTACTGGCCGCGGACGGCCTCCGGAAGGTGGGTGTCCGGGTCGCCGAGCACCCGGCCCGGCGAGCGCCCGCTGCGGACGTCGGCCAGCGCCACCGTCACCTTGGCGGCCAGGTCGTCCACGCTGGTGAAGAAGGCGCACAGGTGGCGCTCCTTCAGCTCGTTGCGCAGCTCGACCATCCGCTGCCAGTCCCGGTCGCGGTCGATCATGTCCACCGGCCACGGCACGTCCTCGGCCAGCAGGAAGATCAGGCAGGGCTTCCCGTTCGCGAGCGCCTCGCGGTATTCCAGCTCGGTGATCGAGGACTCCTGATCGGCCGGGCGGTACCCGTACCGCCAGGCGAACAGCCCGACGTACAGATCGCACCGGCGCACGTCGGCCAGGCACCGCTCCAGGGGCGGCCGCGCGTCGGCGCCGTACGCCTCCATGGCCACGTCTTCGATCTCCAGGCGGCGCGCCGCCGCGTGCACGGCCGCCCGGTATTCCAGCAGGTCCTTCTGGGTGGCCGAAATGTAGACCTTCATCGTCGGCAAGCTCCAGGGGTCGCTGGCAACCGCAACCCTCAAGTTAGCAGCCGCCCGCACCCCCACCCCGTCCCACGAACGTCCCGGCACGGCCGGCGCATCTCCGGTTCGCCATCACCGGTTGGCCTATGATGACCGCGGGACGGACGCGGGTCCGCCGGTGACCGGCCGACGTGCGGAGGAAGCCATGCTCACGGTGGGTGAGGTGCACACCAGCCTGCTGCAGCACAGCACCGCCCTGGCGCAGTCCCAGAGCACCGAGGTGCTCGGTCTGGTGGCGGGCGAGGCCGTGCTCACCTCCCGCCGCCCGTCGCTGTACGCCGTGTCCCCCGACATCCGCACCGGCGTGGACTGCTGGCTGCCCAGCGGGCGCAACCGCCAGCTCCGCGGGGTCGGCGCGGTGGTCACCCGGGCGCTCATCACCGGCGGCCGGATCGTGCAGACCTCGTCGGTCGTCCAGGTGGTCGCCGGCGACCGGCGCCGGCCCTGGTCGCACTACCTGGCCAGTCCGGGCGTGTTGGAGACGGTGGGCAAGCTGGACGCCGCGGACCTGGCCGCGGGCTTCCTGCGCGGCAACGCGGCCGACGTGCTCAACCTGGGGGCGATCACCGGTCGGGTGCTGGATGGTGTGCAGATGTCCGACCTGCTGGACCGGCGCCCGCCGCTGCGCGCGGCCCGGACCCGGCTGCGCTGGACCGCCCGGGTCGACGACCGGCCGGAGCCGGCGGGCTCCGCCGTCGTCACCGTCGAGTCGCCCACCCTGCGTACGGTCGAACTCGTGGTCGGCCCGCAGGACGTGCCGGCCCTGGTGGCGGGGCTCTGTGAGGATCTCGCCCTGCACGACTGGCTGCTGACGACGCTGTCCGCGCTGATGGAGCTGGCGGTGGCCCGCGGGGCGCCCGCGTACGAGCGTGTCGAGCGGCTGCGGCCGGTGCTGGAGCACCTGTTGCACCTGTGGCTGCCGGGCGCCCGGGTGGATCCGCGGCTGCGGCCGGTCTGGGACCGGTTGGAGCAGGTCCCCGGGTTCAGCCGGCAGTGGAACTCGGCGGTCAGCTGGATCCGGGATCAGACCGCGGCCGCCAACCTGGCGCTGCTGCGCGACGTGGCCGACCGCGTGCCGCTCGGCGAGCCCTGCCAGCGCTGAGGGTCGTCACCCGCCGATGAACACGTAGCTCAGGCGGTCGACCAGCTCGGCCGGCAGCTCCACGCCCTCGCCCCGGGCCCGCTCGGCCACCTGGCGCGCCACCGCGGGTGGGACGGCCACCTGACCGAGGATGGTCCGTACCGCCTGCTCCACGGGCAGGTAGTGGGTGTCCATCAGGGTGGCCGTGCGGTACGCGCAGAACGGCGCGGCGGCCGGGTTCAGCTGGACGATGGCCGGCAACTCGTCCCAGCCGGCCGGCAGCGGCTCCGCCGGGGACAGCCGGTAGGGCTGGGCGATGGTTTCCCCCCGGTGCCGCAGGACGCCCAGCCGCGCCATCTGCCACACCGCGGCGAGCAGCGCGCAGGACCACGTCCGGCCGTTCGGCGCGTCGGACCACAGTTCCAGATCCACGAAGATGGAGTGCCGCAGGTCGCCGGACTGCAGGGGCGGGGACCAGGGCGCCGGCAGGGTCATGGCCGGCGCGTCGACGTGTCCCGGCGAGCGCTGGCCGTTGGAGAGCCAGCCCGACTCGCCCAATGGTGGCCGGCTGCCGGTGGTGTGCCGCGGCGGCTCGACGACCAGCGTGTCGACCACCAGCTGGGCCAGCTCGACGTCCTCGTGGCGGGCGAAGCTCGACTCGCGCGCCACGTAGTCGAGCACCAGCCCGTACTCCGCCGCGGCCTCCTGGACCCGCGGGATCGTCTCGGCCGGGGTGCCGAAGCGGTGGAAGTAGTCGTCCACCAGGAAGCAGGTGCTGATCCGGGGCCGCCGCCCCGCCGGCAGCCCGCGACGGGCCAGCGCCGGCATCACCGACGCCAATTCGGCGATCCGTTCGAACTTCTGGCGCAGCTCCCGGCAGCCGTCGCCGAAATCCTCCGCGTAGATGTGGCCGAGTTCCACGGACAGGTGCGCGAAGGCGACGCCCTCGGTGCGCGGCACCGCCGCCGCCTCGCGGAAGCTGACATCCACGATCATCACACGGCCTCCCATGCGGTCGGGTCGAAGAGCTTCTCGGTCAGCTCGACGAACGCGTCGACGGTCCGGCCATTCGCAATCTTGATCTGAACGTCGTTGTCCGAGATGAGCTGCTCCCGCCACTGCAACAGCGGGTCCAGCGGCACCGCTCCGAGCAGCGTGGTCCGGCCGGTACCGCGCCGGCGGGCCATCTCCGCCAGCTCCGTGTCGCACTTGCGCAGGAACGCCTGCTGAGCGAGGTCGAGATGACCGACCTCGGCGCCGCGGGGATTGATCACCGCCGTACGCACGAAGCGCAGCGACTCGCGCAGCTGTTCCGGCTCGTGGCCGTACTCCTTGGCCATCGCCAGGATCCCGCCGGCCTCGAAAGCGAGGTCGGCCGCCGCCATCACGTGCTGCGGCGTCCACCGGTGGAAGACCAGCCACCGGGCGGTCACCTTGCGCAGGCTCGGATGCGCGGTGGCCGCCAGCGCGATCTGGCTGGCGTACGACCGGCCGGCGCTCAGGTCCACCAGGGTCAGGTCGAACTCCTCCTCCAGCCGGAGGAACAGCTCGGCGGAGCGACTGCCGATCTCGTTCGTGAACCTGAACTCGCTGCCGCTGCGCTGGCCCGGGAGCAGCAGCAGCGGACCGGAGCCGGTGGGTCGCTGCCGCAGGCTGGCCCGCTCGGATTCGGCCCACACGTCCAACCGCTCCGGCGACGGGATCTCGCCGCGGAGATAGCGGTGCAGGCCGCCGCCGCTGGGGCCGGCGCCCTCCACCCCGTTGGTCGCCTGCGGGATCTGGAAGACCGTGCCGGCCGTGGGCGAGCCGAAGTCGTAGTCCAGATAGCAGGTGGCCCGGCCGGCCAGGGCGCTGCGGTAGGCGAGGTTGGCCGCGGTGACCGATCGCCCGGTGCCACCCTTGTGGGACGTGACGAAGACCAGCATTCAGATCCCCTCGGTGGCCTTCTGCTGCCCGGTCGTGATGTCGTTGAGCAACAGCAGCATGGTGTTCGCCAGCGCTGCCGCGGTGCCTGGGCGTTCGTCCACCAGCGACTGGGCGCGGCGCAGGCTCGCCCGGATGCTGCGCATGCTGCGTCGCATGGCGTCGCCGGCGAACGTGCCCCGCATCAGCTCCCGATCGAAAACATACTCGGCCTCATCGATGAGGTCCTGCGCGTGGGCGGCGAGCCGAGCGGCTCGCGGATAGGGCCGCTCCCAGAGTAACTGACCGCCGGTGACCAGCGCCTGCACCACGCGCGCGGTCAGATACCACGAGGGTTCCTCGGGCTTCGGCGCCAACCCCGGGAAGGCGCCGCCGACGTGGTCCCACAGCCCCCGGTGGCGACCGTCCGGCAACCGGCGGAGCAGAAGGTGGTCCCACACCTCGTCGGCCAGGTCGAGCAGTTGGCTGCGCTGCCGGGCGTCGGTGAGCAGACCGGCCACCGTGATGGCCCGCTGGAGCAGCACCGCCGAGAACTCGTTCACGTTCCACGTCATCAGCGCCGTGCGCTTTTCGTCGTTGAGGGTGACCCGCTTGCCGGGCGAGTGGACGACCAGGGCCGGCTCGCCCGGCGAGGCGCGCCGGGTGATCCGCGCCCGCTGCGCCAGCTCCACCAGGACGTTGGCGATCCGGCCCAGCTCCGCCTGGCCGCCGCGCCCGCCGGCGATGAGGCCCTTCACCGCCAGCGAGGTGGCCTGCAGGGTGTAGTAGTCGGTCCGGTCGCCGTCGGTGGTCCGCCACGGCACGTCCTCGATGGGCCACCGCCGCCGGTTGTCGAAGGTCGCCACCGTGGCCCAGTAGGTGCGGGTCAGCTCCCAGCGCAGTTGCAGCGCCCGGGCCAGCCGTTGCTGTTCCTCGTTGAGCAGGCCGAGCAGCCGGGTCCGTTCGGAGTTCAGGTCCTCGATCGCGTCCATCGCGATCACCGTGAAGTAGAGGTAGGGCGCGTTCTCGGCCAGGCCCGCGGGCTGCCGGCCGATGGGCTCCGAGGTCGGCACCTCGTCGGCCCCCGCGATGACCCCCCAGGACCAGCCGCACTCGAACAGCATGTCGCTGTTGTCCAGGTCCTCGGTCATCCGACCGGAACCGATCACCACGCTGCGCAGGCTGGCGATGGTGTCCCGCAACTGATCGCGCAACGCGGCCACCAGTTCCCGGCGCGGCAACCCGTCCTGGTTCACCATGTCGCACAGCCGGACGCCGTAATCCTCGGCGGAGGTGAAGATGTTCGTGCTGAAGCTGCGCAGCAGGCCGACCATGGCCGCGCTGAGCCGGACGCTCGCCATCTCCTCGATGGCGTCCAACCGGGCCAGCAGGTCGCGCCGCTGGGTCGAGGCGCGGTAGACCTTCACGAAGCCGATCGTCGCCAGGGTCAGCGTGGTCGAGACGGCGAACGAGTCGACGATGTGCTGCGCGCGCTGCTCGTCGGTGAGATCCGGACCGCCGTCCACCGGGCTGAGATAACCGGCGCCGCCGAAGATGGGCGTGCCGGACTCGTCGGTGTACCGGCTGTAGTAGTCGAACATCACCTCGACCAGCCGGCGGGGAATCTCGATCGCCCCGCCGATGGGGTTCAGCGCGTCGATCACCTCGTCGTCGGTCCGGTCCGGGTCGTCCAGCGACATCACCGGGAGCTTGGCGGCCGGGAGCAGCAGGGTGAGCAGTTGTTCCGCGTCGCTGACGGAGTTGCTGCCGCGGCGGCCGCCCCACCGCCATTCGCCGTCCTGCCAGCAACTGCGCACGGTGGCCCGCCAGATCTCGAGGATCTCCTGGCGTGGTTGAATCCGCATTGTCCACCGCCGTCTGTGTAGTCGTCGACACCCGAACCGAGGCCGCTGCACGCCGGAAAGCCCGCGATGGGGCTGGGCCACGATGGTATCCATCGCCTTCAAGCGAGGGCACGGCTCCGTGGCCCAGTGTCGGTGCCGAAACGGTCACCCGTCCAGATCCGGCGCGCACACCCGACCCGTTCGACACCCGCGCCGGGCCGACGGTGCGGGATCGGCGGCCCCTGGCGAGCCATTGCCCGTGCCGCACCTGCCGGCTAGCCGCGGCTGCGCCCGGTGACCAGCAGCATGGTCAGGTGCTCGTCCCGCAGCGGCGGAACCGGGCGCAGTTCCCGGAACGCCAACTCGTACCCGCCGGCCGCGATGCTCGCCGCCACATCGGCCCGTTCCAGCCGGCCGGCCGGAAACCAGCGCTGGCCGACGCGGTAGCCGCCGGAGCCGAGCATGAACGCCGCCCCGAACGGGGAGCCGGGGCGCAGCGCGCCGAGGAACCGGGAGGTGGCCCGCTCGGCCTCCACCGGATCGTCCGAGATCGAGCAGGCCACGAAGAACATGGTGCCCGCGTCCCACATCCGCCGGGGCAGGTCGAAGACGCTGATCTCCAGCGCCCGACCCGCCTGCGCGAGCCGGGCCCGCGGGTCGGTCACCGCCGCGTAGGCCGGAAGCTCCGCGCAGACCCGCCAATACGGATCCCAGATCGGGTCGTAGCCGGTGATCTGGCGTCGCAGCCAGGCGAGGTTGGAGCGCGAGAGGTCGCACAGGTCGATGCTGCGCGCGAACGGCAGGAGCGAGAGCACCGGATACAGGTTCGCTCCCGAGCCGACATCGACGCACCGCGCCTCGTCGAGGCCCGCGGCGGCGAAGAAGTCTCGGATCCCACAAAGGAGTTGCCGGTCGTCCGGGCGCAACGCCGCGTAATTCTTACGCACGTACGACTGCGGATCGAATCCGTCCCATTCGACTTCGGAATTCGCCCGACCGGCCGCGCCGAATGGCACGGGAGTGGATGGCGGATCGCAACCCGTTCCGGTTACCGGCATCGGTGCCACAGGTGCGCCTCCGTCGAGGGAATTGGATGACGTTGCCCGCTGGTGCGGCGCGCTCGACCCGCTGACCACTTTGTATCGGAACCGGCTGCGCCCCGCAAGCGTCCGGACGCCCCGCCTTCGCCGCGGCAGATCAACTCACCCGTACCTCGTCGGCGGTTTTCCCGGTGGCCGCCACGGCCGACCGGTCGGCGACCGGAGCGACCCGGCGGAAGATCCGGATCAGGTCCGGGAAGTGGTGCGGCTGCTCGTTGACGACCCGCTGGAACAGCGGCTGCGCCGCCATGTCCTCGGCCACCTCCGTCCAGCCCGACTGCGCGTCCTCTGGGAAACGGGCGCCGACCCGGACGGCGTAGTCGACCGCGCCCGCCATCAGATCGGCGATGACCAGCGCCCGGGCCAGATCCTCCTCGCCCAGATCCAGCGGCCGCCGGCCGAATATGTACGGCCGGAGTTGGGGCCGCTGAAAGACCAGGGCAAGGGCCGCGTCGTAACGCTCGCTCGAGTGATTCAGGACCTCGTACCTGCTGAACAGGTTGGTGAGGTCGAGTTGCTGCTGCAACTTCCGGGTCTGCACCCCGGCGAAGTACAGGGTGACGACGACCGCGAGCAGACCGAAGATCTGAATGGCATTGGCTAACACTGGCGCTCCCCGGTCGAGCGGACTCCCAACTAAGACCATCTTCGATGGGCGCGATCCGGTCAACTCCCGTCCCACCGGCTCGGGCCGTACGGACGCCGCGTCGGCGGCCCACCGCCCCCGCCATTGATTGACATAAGTCGTTGTGAACGCTAACTTTTTTGAGCGCGAGAGGTTCCGCCGCCTCGGCCAGACCTCGCCGCCCGCCGGTCCGGGCCCGAGCGGCGACGAGCGACGACCGGGGGCCGCACCCGGCCCCCGTCATGTCCCGCACCACCCCCACAGACCGGAGACCCTTCGTGCGATATTCCACCCTGTCCCGGCGGCGGTGGGCGCTGATCGCCGGCGCCGGCGCGCTGACCCTGCTCGGCGCCGGCCTCACCGCGCCACAGTTCGCCTCGGCCGCCGCGGCCGGCTGCTCGGTCAGCTACACCGTCTCGTCCTCCTGGCCCGGCGGCTTCAACGCCAACGTCAGCGTCACCAACCTCGGCGACCCCGTCGGCAGCTGGCGGCTGACCTGGAACTTCACCGCCGGTCAGACCGTCACCCAGGCCTGGAACGCCACCGTCACCCAGTCCGGCAGCGCGGTCACCGCCGCCAACGTCTCGTACAACGGCAGCATCGGCACCGGCGGCAGCCAGCAGTTCGGCTTCAACGGCTCGCAGACCGGCGCCAACCCCGTACCCACCAGCTTCGCCCTCAACGGCGTCACCTGCACCGGCGGCGTGAGCACCCCACCGAGCACCCCGCCGCCGAGCACGACCCCACCGACGACCACGCCGCCCACCACCACCCCGCCGACGACTCCCCCGCCGAGCACCCCGCCGCCGAGCGGCAACCAACCGTGTGACATCTACGCGGCCGGCGGCACCCCGTGCGTCGCGGCGCACAGCACCACCCGAGCGCTCTACGCCGGCTACAACGGCCGGCTCTACCAGGTACGCCGTTCCTCGGACAACACCACCCGGGACATCAACACGCTGAGCGCCGGCGGGCCGGCGAACGCCGCAACCCAGGATTCGTTCTGCGCGGGCGCCAGCTGCGTGATCACCTGGATCTACGACCAGTCCGGGCACGGCAACAACCTCGGCTACCAGGGATCCGGCGGGATCGGCGGTGCGGTCCAACCCGCCTCCGCCACCCGGGAGTCGGTCACGGTCGGCGGCGCCAAGGCGTACTCGCTGTTCATTCCGGGCAACAGCAGCTATTGGCGCGACGGGCACACGACCGGCATCCCCACCGGCAGCGCGCCCGAGGGCATGTACATGGTGACCAGCGGTACGCACGTCAACAGCGGCTGCTGCTTCGACTACGGCAACAGCGAGACCACCCGTCGGGCCGACGGCGCGGGCGCGATGGACGCCATCAACTTCAGCACCAGCTGCTGGTTCGGCGGCTGCTCGGGCAGCGGGCCGTGGGTGCAGGCCGACCTCGAGTACGGCCTCTACCCCGGCGGCAGCAGCTCGTGGAACCCGAACCAGCGGGCGTTCACCAGCAAGTTCGTCACGGCCACCCTGAAGAACAACGGCACGTCGCGGTTCGCCATCAAGGGCAGCAACGCGCAGTCCGGCAGCCTCTACACGCTGTACGACGGTTCGCTGCCGCCGGGCTACAGCCCGATGAAGAAGCAGGGCGCCATCATCCTGGGCAGCGGCGGCGACTGCTGCATCAGCAACTCGAACCAGAGCGTCGGCACCTTCTACGAGGGCGCCATGGTGGCCGGCTACCCGTCCGACGCCACCGAGAACGCGGTGCAGGCCAACGTCACGGCCGCCGGCTACCGCTGACACCGGACGAAGGAACCCGGATCTCCGCGGCGCCGGCCGGCCGCCTGGGCCGGCCGGCGCTGGTCGGGAGGCCCTGCCGGTGGCGCAGTCAGGCGCGGCCACCGGCCGCGAGCAGCCGGGCGATCGGCAGGGTGGCCGCGCCGAGCGCCACCGCGTCGACGCCGAGCCGGCCCAGCTCGATGGACGCCCGTTCGTACGGCTGGCGCAGTGCCTGCCGCCCGGCCGCGGCCCGGATCGCGGGCAACAGGTCGGCCAGCGCCACCGCGGCCCAGCCACCCAGCACGACCCGCTCCGGGTTGAACACGTTGATCAGGTTGGCCACCCCGGCGCCCAGCTGGTCGGCGGTCTCCGTCAGGATCCGGCGGGCCACCGGGGACCGGGCGGCGTCCTCGACCAGCGCGCCCAGTTGGGACTCCTCGTCGGGGCCGGGCACCGGACGGCCGCGCCGGGCCGTCCGGTAGCGGTCGATGATCGCGGCGGCCCCCACGTACGCCTCGAGGCAGCCGCGGGCGCCGCACCGGCAGGACCGGCCGCCGTACACCAGGGTGGTGTGGCCCCACTCGCCGGCGCTGCTCGACGCGCCGCGGTAGGTGACCCCGTCGGTGACCACGGCCGCGCCCACGCCGGTGCCGAGCAGCGCGAACACGGCATCGCGGGCGCCCCGGCCGGCGCCGAACCACATCTCCGCCTGGCCGAGCGTCCGGGCCCCGTTGTCGAGGTGCACCGGCAGGTCCGTTCCCTCGGCGATGAGCCGCTGCAGCGGAATCCGGTCCCAGCCGAGCGCCTGGGCGTGCACCACCGCCTCGGCGCCCTGCTCCACCACGCCGGACACCCCGACCCCGACCCCGAGCACGCGATCCGGCGGCACGCCCGCCCGGGTGGTGACCGCGGCGATGCCGGCCAGCACGGACGCGACCACCGGCGCGGGCTCCGTGCGCGCCGGATCGAGCGGGTACGCGACGGCGGCGAGCTGGGCCATGGCGAAGTCGAACAGCTCGACCCGGACCCGGGTCTCGCCGACGTCCACGCCGATCACCGCCGCGAAGTCCGGCGCCACCCGCAGCCGCATGCTCGGCCGCCCGCCGTCCGGCGCGGCCGCGCCGGCCTCGACCACCAGCCCCTCGTCGATCAGGTCGGCCACCACGTTGCTGACCGCCGGCTGGCTGAGCCCGGTGCTGCGGGCCAGGTCGGGCCGGGTCAGCGGACCGTCCAGGTAGAGCCGGGACAGCAGCAACGACCGGTTCCGCAGCCGCACCCCCCGGTTGGTCGCCCGGACCAGCTCCATCCGTCACCCCGCTCCCCCGGCTCCGACTGTACGGCTCCGGTCTTGACGGCCTCATCGGAAACAAACTTTAATAAATACATTGATTAAGGCGTAATGGAAGTGCCGTCACCGTCATGCTCCACCCACCCCAGGAGAACCCCATGACACCGATCCCCCGCACCCCCACCCCGGGCCGCCGGCCCCGGCGGGCGCTCGTGCTGGTCGCCGCGGCCCTGCTCGGCGCGACCCCACTGGCCGCCGCCCCGGTCGGCCCGGCCGAGCCGGCCGCCGCCGCGACCGGTTGCGACACCGGCGCCAACGTGGCGCTGAACCGGCCGGTGACCGTCTCCTCGACCGAGAACGGCGGGTTGACCGGGGCGAACGCGGTCGACGGCAACACCGGCACCCGCTGGTCCAGCGCGTTCAGCGACCCCCAGTGGATCACCATCGACCTCGGCAGCTCGATGCCCATCTGCCAGGTGACGCTGAACTGGGAGGCGGCGTACGCCCGGGCGTACCAGATCCAGACCTCGACCGACGGGAGCGGCTGGACCACCGTCTGGTCGACCACCGCGGGCGGCGGCGGCACCCAGACCATCGACCTCGCCGGCACCGGCCGGTACGTGCGGATGTACGGCACCCAGCGGGCCACCCCGTACGGCTACTCGCTCTGGGAGTTCGCGGTGCGGACGACCGGCGGCGCCATCCCGGGCGGCGGATCGCTGGGGCCGAACGTCATCACCTTCGACCCGTCGATGTCCAGCGCGGCGATCCAGGGCCAGCTCGACACCGTGTTCCGGTCGCAGGAGGCCAACCAGTTCGGCAGCCAGCGGTACGCGCTGCTGTTCAAGCCCGGCGACTACTCCGGGATCAACGCGCAGATCGGCTTCTACACCTCCATCATGGGCCTCGGCCGGAACCCCGACGACGTCCGGATCCACGGCGACATCACCGTCGACGCCGGCTGGTTCAACGGCAACGCCACCCAGAACTTCTGGCGCTCGGCGTCCAACATGGAGGTCTTCCCGTCCGCCGGGTTCACCCGCTGGGCGGTGGCGCAGGCCGCGCCGTTCCGGCGGATGGACATCCAGGGCAACCTCAACCTCGCCCCGGCCTCGTACGGCTGGGCCAGCGGCGGGTACATCGCCGACAGTCGGGTCACCGGCACCGTCCAGCCCTACTCCCAGCAGCAGTGGTACACCCGGGACAGCACCGTGGGCGGCTACTCCAACGCCGTGTGGAACGTCGTGAACTCCGGGGTGCCCGGCGCCCCGGCCACCAGCTTCCCGAACCCGCCGTACACCACCCTGGCGCAGACCCCGGTGAGCCGGGACGTGCCGTACCTCTACCTGGACTCCGCCGGCGCGTACCAGGTGTTCGTGCCGGCGCTGCGGACGAACGCGGCCGGGCCGTCCTGGCAGAACGGCCCCACCCCCGGCACGTCGATCCCGCTCAGCCGGTTCTACGTGGCGCACCCCGGCGACTCCGCGGCCACCATCAACGCGGCCCTGGCGCAGGGGCTCAACCTGCTGTTCACCCCCGGGGTCTACCCGGTCGAGGGCACCATCACGGTGAACCGGGCCGACACCGTGGTGCTCGGCATCGGCTACCCGACGCTGATCCCGCAGAACGGCGTCGTACCGATGTCCGTGGCCGACGTCGACGGCGTACGGCTGGCCGGGCTGCTCTTCGACGCCGGCCCGGTGAACTCTCCGGTGCTGCTGCAGGTCGGCCCGGCCGGCGCCGCCGCCGGGCACGCGGCCGACCCGACCAGCGTGCAGGACGTGTTCTTCCGGATCGGCGGCGCCGGCGTCGGCAAGGCCACCACGAGCCTGGTGGTCAACCAGCGCGACGCGCTGATCGACCACATCTGGGCCTGGCGGGCCGACCACGGCAGCGGCGTCGGCTGGACGAGCAACACGGCCGACACCGGCCTGATCGTCAACGGCGACAACGTCACCGCCGAGGGGCTGTTCGTCGAGCACTACCAGAAGGCCGAGGTGATCTGGAACGGCAACAACGGCCGGGAGATCTTCTTCCAGAACGAGTTGCCGTACGACCCGCCCAGCGCCGCGGCCTGGAGCAGCGGCGGCCACACCGGCTACCCGGCGTTCTCCGTGGCGGGCTCGGTGACCTCGTTCGAGGGCTGGGGCATGGGCAGCTACTGCAACTTCACCGCCGACCCGTCCATCGCCGCCTACCACGCGTTCGAGGCGCCGGCCCGATCCGGCGTGCGCTTCCACGACCTGCTCACCGTGTCGCTGGGCGGCGTCGGCTCGATCGTGCACGTCATCAACGACACCGGAGCGACCGCGCAGGGCACCGCGACCGTCCCGGTCTACCTGGTCAGCTATCCGTGACCGGTCCGGCGGCCGGCGGCAGCGCGCCGCCGGCCGGCCCGGACGCGTCCGAGCGGGCCCTGGTCCTGGCGGCGCGCAACGGTGACCGGGCGGCGCTCGACACCCTCGGGGCCCGGTCCCTGCCGCTGGTCTACGCCATCGTCGGGCCTGCGCTGCACCGGCACGCCGACGTGGACGACGTGGCGCAGGAGGCGCTGCTGCGGGTCATCGGGCAGCTCGGCGAGTTGCCCGCGCCCGACGGCTTCCGGACCTGGCTGGCGGCCATCACCCTGCGCCAGATCCGGGAGCACGAGAGCCGGCGCCGGCTCGCGGCGGCCCGGACCACCGAGCTGGACCGCGCGCGGGAGGTGGCCGATCCGGGCGCGGACTTCGTGGCCGCGGTCATCCTCCGGCTCGGGCTGACCGATCAGCGCCGCGAGCTGGCGGCGGCCACCCGGTGGCTCGATCCGGACGACCGTACGGTGCTGGCGCTGTGGTGGCTGGCCGAGACCGGGGCGCTGACCCGGTCCGAGCTGGCCGCGGCGCTGGAGATCTCGCCCGCCACCGCCGCCGTGCGGGTGCGCCGGATGAAGGACCAGCTGCGGATCGGCCGGGGCGTGGCCCGGGCGCTGGGCAGCCGGCCCGGCTGCCCGCGGCTGACCGGGGTCGGCCTGCGGTGGGACGGCCGCCCGAGCCCGCTGTGGCGCAAGCGGTTCGGCCGGCACGTACGGGACTGCGCCGGCTGCGCCGGCGCGGGCGCCGACCTGCTCCCGGTCGACCGCCTGGTCGCGGTGCGGCTCACCGGGGCCGGCCCGGGGGGCGGGCCCGGCGCACGGCCCGGTTAGGGTTCGCAGCGAGCGGACACCCGGACGTCGCCCCCGGCGCGGGTGTCGTCCGAAGGGAGCACCACATGCCAGATCGGTTGTCCCGGTCGCGGGCCGAGGAGCTGGACGCGGCCGACCCGCTGGCGGGGCTGCGGGAGCGGTTCGTGATCGCCGACGAGAAGGTCGTCTACCTGGACGGCAACTCGCTGGGCCGGCTGCCGGCGGCCACCCCGCGGTTCCTGTCCCGGCTGATCGAGGACGGTTGGGGCGGTGACCTGGTCAGCTCCTGGCCGGTGTGGATCGACTGGGGGCGGCGGCTGGGCGACCGGCTGGCCGCCTCGGCCCTCGGCGCCCGGCCGGGCGAGGTGGTGGTGTCCGACTCGACGTCGGTCAACCTCTACAAGCTGGCATCCGCGGCTCTGGACGCCACCCCCGGCCGGCACACCGTGTTGATGGACGCCGAGGACTTCCCGACGGACCGCTACGTCCTGCAGGGCCTGGCCCGGCAGCGCGGCCTCACCCTGCGGGCGCTCCCCTCCGACCTGGACCAGGGCCTGGCGCTCGACACCCTGACGGCCGCGCTGGACGAGGACGTCGCGCTGGTCGTGCTGTCGGCCGTGTCGTACCGCTGCGGCGCCCTGCTGGACCTGGCCGCGGTCACCGCGGCGGCCCGCCGGGTGGGCGCGCTGGTGCTGTGGGACCTGTCGCACGCGGCCGGCGCCGTGCCGGTGCGGCTGACCGACTCCGGCGCCGACCTGGCGGTCGGCTGCACCTACAAGTACCTCAACGGCGGCCCGGGCGCCCCGGCCTATCTGTACGTGCGCCGGGAGCTGCAGCAGTCGCTACGGCAGCCGATCTGGGGCTGGTTCGGCCAACGGGACCAGTTCCGGATGCCGGCCGACTACGAGCCCGCGCCCGACCTCGACCGGTTCCTGGTCGGCACCCCGCCGATCCTGTCGCTGGCCGCGCTGGAGCCGGCCGTCGACGTGCTGGCCGAGGCGGGCATCGAGCGGGTCCGGGAGAAGGGGCTGCGGCTGGGCGAGCTGCTGGTGGATCTGGCCGACGCCTGGCTCGCGCCGTACGGCTTCGACCTGGCCTCACCGCGCGAGCCGGAGCGGCGCGGCGGGCACGTGTCGCTGCGGCACCCGGAGGCGCTGCGGATCTGCCGGGCGCTGGCCGAGGCCGGCGTGATCGCCGACTACCGGGTGCCGGACCGGCTCCGGCTCGGCCCGGCGCCGTTGTACACCCGGTTCGTCGACGTGTGGGACGCGATGGACCGGCTGCGGGACATCGTGGACCGTCGGGTCCACGAGCAGATGCCGGCCGAGCCGTCCCGGGTCACCTGACCGGCGCGTCCCGCGGGCGACCGGCCAGGACGGGTGGCGACCCGCCGCGACGCGCCGGTGGCGCCGGGCGACCGGATGCGGCCCGCCGCGGGCCGGGCGTACCCTCGCGGAGTTCGCGGAGGTGACGGATTGGCTCTGATGGCGGCGGCGCGCGGAGTGGCGCTCGGGCTGGCGGTGCTGCTCGGCTGCACCTCGTGGGGGCCGGACGTGCTGCCGGCGCACGGGCGCCCGGCCGCCGTGCCCGGCCGGCCGGCCGGGCCGGTGGTGGTCGCCCTCGGCGACTCGGTGCCGGCCGGAACCGCCTGCGGCTGCCTCCCCTTCCCGGACCTGTACGCCCGGCGGATCTCCGCCGAGGCGCGGTCGGTCAACCTCGCGCATCCCGGCTACACCTCGGCGGACGTCCGCGACCAGGTGCGGGCGCCCGCGGTCGAGGACAGCGTCCGCTCGGCCACAGTGATCATGGTGATGGTCGGCGCGAACGACCTGGCCGGCGTCTTCGACCGGGGCGGCGACCCGGACTACCGGGCGGCCGCGGACGGGGTCGAGGTCAACGTGGCGGCCGCGCTGGACCGGCTGCGGTTCCTGGCCGGCCCGTCGGTGCCCATCCTGGTGCTGGGCTACTGGAACGTGGTCGAGGACGGCGCCGTGGCCCGCGCCGACTACGGCGACCGGACCGCCGAGGCGGATCTGATCACCGGGTACGCCAACGACGCGCTGCGGGTCGCCGCCGACGCCCACGCGGCGCGGTACGTACCCACCCGCTCGGCGTTCCGGGGCCACGACGGCAACGCCGACCCGACCGAGTTGCTCGCCGACGACGGCGACCACCCGAACGCCCGCGGTCATCGGGCGATCGCCGAGGCCGTGTACTCGGCCGAGCCCGGTCCGCGGTGAGCCGCCGCCGGCCGGCCCCGATCGGTTGACCCGTCGGCTCGACCGGGAGGGAGCTCCAGGTATCAGGCCGGGGTCCCGGTCCCGCTGACGGGGAGAATCCATCCGGTACCGCGGTCCTCGAAAGTGTCCGCAACGTTTCCGAAAGTCGTTGACAGTCGCGCTCCGTCGGACCAATACTGGCGCCATCGACATCAACTAGCGTCGATTCCGGGTCCCTGCCGCGACCCGGTGCCCGGCCGCCGAGCAGACGACGACCGGCCGGCCCCGCCGGGCAACGGGGCATGCCGGAGCGGGCGGACCGTGGCGGGCCGGCGCGTCCTGCACGGCGCGACGGCCGACACCCGGGCATCCACACCGGCCGGGTCGAGCCACGCCGCGCGGCGGGCCGGCCCGCCTCACGAGGAAGAAGCACGCGGATGAACGACGCCCCCGCTCAGCCGGTACGCCGCGGACGCGGCCGGATCCGGCTGCTGCTCGGCGGTGCCTGTGCCGTGGCACTGGCCGCGGCCACCATGGCGCTGCCCGGCACCGCCAGCGCCGACACGACCGTCACGACAAACCAGACCGGCACCAACAACGGCTACTTCTTCTCCTTCTGGAAGGACAGCGGCAACGTCACCATGACGATGGGCGCCGGGGGGCAATACAGCACCTCCTGGAACAGCGTCAACAACTTCGTCGCCGGCAAGGGCTGGAAGCCCGGCGCGCGCCGGAACGTCACCTACTCGGGCAGCTTCAACACCTCCGGCAACAGCTACCTGTCGCTGTACGGCTGGACCACCAACCCGCTGGTCGAGTACTACATCGTCGACAACTGGGGCACCTACCGGCCCACCGGCACCTACAAGGGCACGGTGACCAGCGACGGCGGCACGTACGACATCTACGAGACCACCCGGTACAACGCGCCCTCGATCATCGGCACCGCGACCTTCAACCAGTACTGGAGCGTCCGGCAGTCGAAGCGGACCGGCGGCACCATCAGCACCGGAAACCACTTCGACGCCTGGTCCCGGTACGGCATGAACCTCGGCAGCTTCGACTACCAGATCCTGGCCACCGAGGGCTACCAGAGCAGCGGCAGCTCCAACATCACGGTGGACAGCGGCACCCCGCCGCCCACCTCGGCGCCGCCCACGAACCCGCCGCCCACCAGCGCGCCGCCCACCAACCCGCCGCCGAGCAGCCCGCCGCCGAGCAGCCCGCCGCCGGGCGGGGGCGGCTGCCGGGCCACGTACTCGCTGACCAACAGCTGGCAGGGCGGCTTCCAGGCCACGGTGACGGTTACCAACGCCGGCTCGTCCACGCTCAACGGCTGGACCGTCCGGATGACCCTGCCGGGCGGGCAGAACATCAGCAGCCTGTGGAACGGCGTCAACAGCGGCACCAGCGGGGCGGTCACGGTGAAGAACGCCGCCTACAACGGCACGATCGCGCCGGGCGCCTCGACGACGTTCGGGTACACCGGCACCGGGGACGGTTCCCAGCAGCCGAGCAACGTCGGCTGCACCAGTCCCTGATCCTCCCGGGGAAGGTGGCCGGCGGGTCGGTTCGGGTTGTCCCGGACCGGCCCGCCGGTCGTTGGCGGGGCATCGAAAGCTATCGTTGACATCTTTTGTTAACTGTCCTTATTATTTTGCTGCCTCGAGGAGACCCCGCTCGTCCGCCCCACCCGGCCACGGGTCCGACCCGGGCCGGGCGGGACGTACGGCGCCGCGCCCCGCCACCGGGAAGGTCCTCGATGCCCTCACCACGCCCCCGCCGCTCGACGGTTGCGGCCGGCCTGCTCGCCCTGGTCACCGCCGGCGCCACCGTCGCCCTCGCGCCGGCCGCCGCCGAGGCCGCCGTGCTGCCCAACAACTTCAAGAGCGTCGGCTACCTGCCGTCCTGGAGCGGCGATGTCAACGCCGTCCAGTACGGCAAGCTCACCCACATCAACTACGCGTTCGCGCTGCCGAACGCCGACGGCACGCTGCGGGCGGTGGACAATCCCGGCAAACTCTCCTCGCTGGTCTCGCTCGGGCACGCCAACAACGTGAAGGTGTCGATCGCAATCGGCGGCTGGAACGACGGCGACGACTCCGCGTTCGAGGCCCTCGCCGGCAACTCGGGCGCCCGGGGCGCGTTCGTGAACAACGTGATCGGATTCGTCAACCAGTACAACCTCGACGGCGTCGACATCGACTGGGAATATCCCGACCCCGGCACGTCGGCCAACAACTACGCGTCGCTGATGCAGCAGCTGAGCACCGCCCTGCACGCCCGCGGCAAGCTGCTCACCTCGGCCGTGGTCTCCGAGGGCTACTACCTGCAGGGGGTCCCGACCACCGTCTTCGGCTACGTCGACTGGCTGAACATCATGGCGTACGACGGCGGCAGCCCGCACGCCAACTACGACTGGTCGATCGCCAGCGTCAACGGCTGGAAGGCGCGCGGCCTGCCCGCCGCCAAGGCCGTGCTCGGGGTGCCGTTCTACAGCCGGCCGGGCTACTACACCTACGCGGCGCTGGTCGGCATGGACCCGGCCAACGCGAACCGCGACTGCGCCACGGTCGGTGGCTCCCAGGAGTGCTACAACGGCATCCCGACGATCACGCGCAAGACCCAGTGGGCGCTGGCCAACGCCGGCGGGATGATGAACTGGGAACTGTCCCAGGACAGCACCGGCTCCACCTCGCTGGTCAGCGCGATCTACCAGACCGTCACGGGTGGCACGCCGCCGCCGACCGGCCGGACCGGCCCGATCACCGGCATCGCCGGCAAGTGCGTGGACGTCGCCGCGGCCGGCACCGCCAACGGCACCGCCATCCAGCTCTACACCTGCAACGGCACGGCCGCACAGTCCTGGACGGTGGGCGGCGACGGCACGCTGCGCGCCCTGGCCAAGTGCGCCGACGTGACCAGCGGCTCCACCGCCAACGGCGCCAAGGTCCAGCTCTGGGACTGCAACGGCACCGGCGCCCAGGTCTGGCAGGCCCAGTCCAACGGCACGCTGCGCAACCCGCAGTCGAACAAGTGCCTGGACGCCACCGACAACGGCTCGGCCGACGGCACCCGGCTGCAGATCTGGGACTGCTTCGGCGGCGCCAACCAGGTGTGGCGGCTGCCGGCCTGACATCCACCGCCGTCCGCGCCGGGCCGGTCCGGGTGACCCCGGGCCGGCCCGGTCCCGGACCGGCGGGTGTTTTTACGCATTTTGCCGGGGTAGGGGCACAGCGAGCCAGCTATGCCCACGGAAAGGTACCCCCGATGGAATCCAACAAGCCCGCCCAGGCCGCCAAGGCCGTCGTGGAGGCCGCAGCCGAGAAGATCTCGGACGTGGTGACTCCGGACGTTCCCGGCGCGCCCGGCAGCGCCCCGCCACCGCTCGAGGAGCCGACGAAGCCGCACGATCCGCTGCCACCGAAGAAGGAGCAGGGCGCGCCGGAGACCCGTACCCCGACGGGCGCCGAGACCGGCGCGCCGACCACCGCCAACGGGCAGCAGGGCGCGTACCTCACCACCTCGCAGGGGGCGCGGCTGCGCGACACCGACCACTCCCTGAAGGCCGGGCCGCGTGGCCCGATCCTGCTGCAGGACCACCATTTCCGCGAGAAGATCACCCACTTCGACCACGAACGCATTCCGGAGCGCGTGGTGCACGCCCGCGGCGCCGGCGCGCACGGGGTCTTCACCGGGTACGGCACGGCCGAGGACGTCACCCGGGCCGGCTTCCTGGCGAAGGGGAAGGAGACTCCGGTCTTCGTCCGGTTCTCCACCGTCCTCGGTTCCCGCGGCTCGGCCGACACGGTCCGGGACACCCGCGGCTTCGCCACCAAGTTCTATACCGACGAGGGGACGTTCGACCTGGTCGGCAACAACATGCCGGTGTTCTTCATCCAGGACGCCATCAAGTTCCCGGACATCATCCACGCCGCTAAGCCGCACCCGGACCGGGAGATCCCGCAGGCGCAGAGCGCGCACGACACCTTCTGGGACTTCGTCTCGCTGCACACCGAGGCGCAGCACCACACCATCTGGAACATGTCCGACCGGGGCATCCCGCGGTCGTACCGGACCATGGAGGGCTTCGGCGTCCACACCTTCCGGCTGGTGAACGCGGCCGGCGGCACCGTGCTGGTGAAGTTCCACTGGAAGCCGAAGCTCGGGGTGCACTCCCTGACCTGGGAGGAGGCGCAGCTGCTCGGCGGCCTCGACCCGGACTTCCACCGCCGCGACCTCTACGACGCCATCGAGGCCGGCGCCCACCCGGAGTGGGAGCTGGGCATCCAGGTCTTCCCGGACACCCCGGAGGAGACCTTCGCCGGCATCGACCTGCTGGACCCCACGAAGATCGTCCCGGAGGAGCTGGCCCCGGTGCAGCCGATCGGCAAGATGGTGCTCAACCGGACGCCCACGAACTTCTTCGCCGAGACCGAGCAGGTGGCCTTCCACCTCGGCCACCTGGTGCCGGGCATCGACGTCACGAACGACCCGCTGTTCCAGGGCCGGCTCTTCTCGTACGTCGACACCCAGCTCACCCGGCTGGGCGGGCCCAATTTCTCGCAGCTCCCGATCAACCGCCCGCACGCCCCGGTCAACGACATGCTGCGGGACGGCTTCCACCAGGACGCCGTGCACGGGGGCGTGGCGCCGTACCGGCCCAACTCGCTGGACGGCGGCAACCCGTTCCCAGCCGGGGACGCGGAGCACGCGTTCGTCGACGTGCCGGTGACGGTCGCGGAGGCGCCCAAGGTACGCGCCAACCCCGCCTCGTTCGACGACCACTACTCCCAGGTACGGCTGTTCTGGCTGAGCATGTCCCCGGTAGAGAAGGAACACATCATCCGGGCGTACACGTTCGAGCTGGGCAAGTGCTACCACCAGGCGATCAAGGAGCGGCAGCTGCGGGCGTTGGCCAACATCGACCCGGTGCTCTGCGCGGAGGTGGCCACCGGGCTGGGCCTGCCCGCGCCGGAGCCCACGCTGCCGCTCACCGACGTGACGCCCAGCCCCGCGCTGTCTCAGGTGGGCCGGGAGTGGCCGGGCGACGGCCGGACGGTGGGCATCGTGGTCGACGCCGACGGTGACCTCGACGGCCTCGGCACGCTCCGCCGCGCGGTCTTCGCGGCCGGCATGGTGCCGCTGCTGATCGCCGCGCACGGCGGCATGGTCGGCGACCTGCCGGTGCAGCGGACCTTCGCCACCGGCCGGTCCGTCGAGGTGGACGCCCTGCTGCTGGCCGGCGCGCCGGCGCCGGCGCCGGACGCGCTGGTCGCCCGGGACGCCAAGGCGGGCAGCCCGCAGGCCACGCCGGTGGATCCGCGGGTGCTGCTGATGGTGCAGGAGTGCTGGCGGCACGCCAAGGCCATCGGCGCCTGGGGCGCGGGCGCCCGGGTGCTCGAGCAGGCCGGGGTGGCCGGTTCGGCCGGTGTCGTGACGGCCGACTCGGGCGCGGACACCTTCACGGCCGTGCAGCAGCTGATGGCCCTGCACCGGGTCTGGGACCGCTTCCCGGCCTCGGTGTCCTGACCCGATGCGTCGCCGGTGGGCCGGCTCCGCGATCGCGGGGCCGGCCCACCGCGGCTCGGCCACTCCCCCGGGCGACGCCGGGCCCCCGGCCCGGCCCACGCCGGACATCCGGCCGACCCGCGTCCGGCGGCCCGGCTCGGGTCGGGCGGCGGCCCGGCTCGGGTCGGGCGGTCATCAGGTCCGGGACAGGGCCCGGTCGCTGACGAAGGACTGCAGGCCGAACATCCGGGCCCGCCGCTCGGCATAGTCGGCCAGGCCCGGGCTGTCCGCGTAGTCGAGGCTGTACAGGTCCAGCTCCAGCCGCAGCAGCTGCTCGGCGATCTGGGCATGGAACTCCAGCACGTCCGACGGCCACCGCGCGTAGCCCTCGGCGGTCCACCGCACCGAGAACGACTCGAAGACGATCCCGTCGACGATCTCGGCCAGCCGGGGCAGCATCCCGAAGCCGCGATTGGCCAGCAGGTACGCCGGCTCGGCCTCCTCCCGTACCGCCGCCACCAGGGTGAGCAGGTGCGGCACGTCCTCGGGATGGGTCAGCTCCACGTTGAGGGTGTCCAGGAAGAGCCCCGCGAAGCCCCGGTCGAGGGCCGCCTTCGCCGCCCCGATCACGTGCGCCACCCAGAGCGGGTGATCGACGTACACGAAGGCGCCGCCCCAGTCCGGATTGCGGTCCGGGCGCTGCCACGGCGCGGGCGGCCCCTGGTCCTCGGACAGGGACAGGTAGCCCAGCGCCTGCACGTCGTGCTCCGCCAGGTATCGCAGCTCGGCCGGCCGGTAGAAGCCCGGTTGCAGGACCACGCGCTGGTATCCGACGAGCTGGTCCAGCCGCCCGTCGCCGTAGTAGAAGCAGATCGGCCGCCGGCTCATCGCGGCCACCCGTGCTCGAGATACCAGGCGTACGTGGCCCGGACGCCCTCCTCCAGGCTGGTGGTCGGCTCGTAGCCGGTCAGCGCCCGCAGCCGGGACAGGTCCGGGCAGCGGCGGTGGACCGAGCCGGGCGGCGCGGGCGCGGCCTCGATGGTCGGGCTGGCCCCGGCCACCCGCAGGATCAGCTTGGCCAGGTCGGCGATGTTCGTCTCCCCGCGGTCGTTGCCGATGTGCACGATCTGCCCGGCGGCGGCCGGGTTGGCCATCAGCCGGAGCATGGCCTCGACCGCGTCGTCCACGTGGCAGAACGCCCGGTACTGGTCGGCGCCCGGGACCGGGAACGGGTCGACGCCCCGCATGGCGCGCAGGGACATCTCCGGGATCACGTGGTCGGCGCCCATCCGTGGCCCGTACACGTTGTGGAACCGGCCGACCACGGTGGCGAAGCCACGGGCGCGGGCCGTGTGCAGGAACGCGGCCTCCCCGAGCAGCTTGCTGACCGCGTACGCGAAGCGCGGCGCGGTGATGTCGGCGATGGCCGCCGGCACCGTCTCCGGGGTGGGCACCGGCACCAGTCCGGCCGTCACGCCGCCGGCGTACACCTCGCTGGTGGAGGCGAAGAACACCCGCTGGCCCGGCGCCACCCAGTCCAGCAGGTGCAGCGCGGCGAGGGTGTTGACCCGGACCACCCGAGCCGGATCCTGCTCCACGTTGCGCACGCCCACGACGGCGGCCAGCAGGTAGATCTGGTCCCATTCGGTGGGCAGGCCGGCCCAGGTGCCGGGCGCCGTCAGGTCTCCGGAGATCACCCGCACCGCCGGGTGCCCGCGGAGGCGGTCGAGATCCGCGTCGTCGCGGCCGCGCGAGAAGTCGTCCACGATCGTCACCCGGTGCCCGTCGGCGACCAGGCGGCGGGCGAGGTGCAGGCCGATGAAGCCGGCCCCGCCGAGCAGCAGCGCCCTCATGCCAGCACCTCCGCGTCGACCCCGGCGGCGCCGCCCGCCGGTCTGTCCGGCACGGCCGCGCCGCCCGCCGGTCCGTCCGGCACGGCCGCGCCGCCCGCCGTCGCGGCGCGAGCGGCCGGCAGGTAGCCGAGGCCGGCGTACCGGATCCCGGCGGCCGTGACCGCGTCCGCGTCGAGCACCCGCCAGGAGTCGTAGACGAACGCCGGCCGCGGGGTGCCGAGCAGCTCGGAGATCCGGATGGCCCGGTAGTCCGGGTGGTCGTTGATGATCAGGATGGCGTCGGCGTCGGTGAACGCCTTGTCCAGCACGATCGGCTCGCCGCCGTACTGCCGGATCACGTCGTCGGTCACCATCGGGTCGTGGCCCAGCACGGTGACGCCGGCCGCCGAGAAGACCCGCATCATGGTGGCGATCGGGGTGCCGCGCATGTCGTCGGTGGGCGGCCAGCCCTTGTACGCCCAGCCGAGCACCGCGAGGCGGGCCCCGAGGCTGCGGCCGCGCGCCTCGACCAGCATCCGGACCACGGTCTCCGCCACGTGCACCGGCAGGTACTCGTTGAGCTGGCGGGCCTTGCCGACCAGGAAGGGCCGCCGGTCGCCCGCGCTGTCGATCAGGATGTACGGGTCCTTGGAGAGGCAGCCGCCGCCCACGTACCCGGGCCGGGCCAGGTCGGGGCGGGGATAGTCGACGTTCGCGGCCCGGATCACCTCCAGCGGGTCCAGGCCGTGCCGCTCGGCGATCAGCGCCACCTCGTTGCCGAACGCGTAGATCAGGTCGGTGTGGCAGTTGTTGGAGAGCTTCACCAGCTCGGCCGTCTCCAGTCCGCTGACCGGCACGATGGTCCGGGCCAGCTGGCCGAAGAACTCGACGCCCGCGGCCAGGCTGTCGGCGTCCAGGCCGCCGACCACCTGGGGCAGCTCGACGAGCTCGCGCAGGGCCTGCCCCTGGATGGTCCGCTCCGGCGCCATCACCAGCCGCACCCGCTCGCCCCAGGCGGCCCGCAGCTCGGGCAGCACCACCCGGCGGCTGGCGCCGACCGGCACCGTGCTGCGCACCACCACCAGCGTGTCCGGCCGGCAACTGGCCGCCACCGCGCGGGCCGCGGCGGCCAGGTTGGCGAGGTTCGGCCGGTGGGTGACGTTGTCCACCGGCGTCGACACGCTGATCACGGCCACGTCGACGGTGTCCCGCGGCAACTCGGTGTCGATGTGGATGGTCCGGCCGGTGTGCGCGGCGAACACGTCCGCGACGCCCGGCTCGAAGATGTGCGGCCGGCCGGCGGAGAGCGCCGCCACGACCGCCGGCGACACATCCGCCCCGTACACCGTGCAGCCCCGGTCGGCGAGCGCGGCGGTGAGGGTGAGCCCCACGTAGCCCATGCCGACGATCCCGATCTTCCTGCTCATCCTGCTGTCCCTTCCCTTTCGGTCCGGCCCCGCCTCGGGACCGCCTCGTCCGGCCCCGCCCCGGGACCGCCTCGTCCGGCCCCGCCCCGGGACCGTTGGTTCCCGCCGCCGGCCCGCGCCGGCCGGCGGCACGGCTCAGCCGCAGGCCGCCGGGGCGCGGTCGAGCGCCCGGACGGTGACCACGCCGGCGAACCGCTCCGCCCGGTACCGGTCGCACGCGGCCCGCACGTGCTCGGCGCGTACGGCGTAGTCCACGGCCAGCACGAACTTGCCGGCGTCGCGCAGCGCCCGGGCGTCGGCCAGGTTCTCCGCGCACCAGTCCCGGACGCACGGCTCGTCGGTGGCCAGGTAGAACAGCTCCTCCATCCCGATGCCGTCGATGGCGGCGGTGTAGCCGCGCTGCCGGCGCAGTTCCGGGGAGTTCTGCGGGACGATCAGGAACCCGGGCCGGCGGTCCTTGGCGTACCGGCTGATCCGGGTGATCAGCGCGGCCATCTCGGCGGCGAGCCGCGCCCGGTCCCGGCCGCCGGCCTCGGCCAGCGAGATCTCCTCGTACGCCAGCGGCGTGTCCAGGTAGACCCCGTCGAAGCCGGCGCGCAGCGCCTGGTCCACCCGGGGCCGGACGACCCGGTCCCACCAGCGGGCGTCCCAGTAGTGCCCGAAGTACTCGCCGGGCCAGTCCGGCCACTCGTTGGCGAGCAGGTCGGGCGCGTCCCGGCGGAGCACCGGATACTCCGGCCGGAAGTTCTCGATGCTGCCGATCTCGAAGTACGCGAGCACCCGTTTGCCGCTGCGGCGCAGCGCGCCGATCTCGGCCGGGCTGAAGTAGTCGCTCCCCGCGTCCCGGGCCAGGTCCACCACGGCGAGCTGGTACCGGCCCCGGGCCAGCGCGTCGAGCCGACCGCCGGCGTACCCCTGGAGCTGGTACGCCCAGTCGGTGATCGGGCCGCGCGGTGGCGTGCCGGCGGTTTCGGGCGCCGGAGTGGCGGATCCGCCCGGCCGGCGCCCGCTGCCGACGGCGCCGGCCGGCTCGGACCGGGCGCGGCCGGCGCCGGGCGCCCCGACGCCCGCGGATGTCGGCGCGGCCCGCCCGCCGTCCTCCGGAGCGGCCGGGCCGATCACCCACACGACCACCGGCACCAGCGCGGCCGCCCCGGCGAGGGCCGCGACGAGCGCGCCGCGCCGTCGCGCCCGCCCGGCCGTGGCCTGCCGGCTCACGACGCCGTCCCGGCGCGCCACAGGTCCATGATGGAGGTCGGCAGATCGTGGGCCGGTCGCCAGCCCAGCTCGGCGCGGGCCCGGCCGGTGTCGGCCCGGATCCAGTCGACGGCGCTCGAGCGCGACGGTCCGGCGCCGACCTCGCGGATCGCGCCGTGGTAGCCGGCCGTGGCCGCCAGCAGCCCCACCGCCTGCCGGGCGGTGACCGCCCGGCCGCTGCCGGCGTTGAAGACCCGGTGCCGCAGCCGGGGGGCGAGCACCACGGCCTTGACCAGCGCGGCCACGTCCCGCACGTCCACGAAGTCCCGGTACGCCGACAGCGGTCCGAGGGTGATCTCGGCGGCGCCGCCGCCCAGCGCGCCGCGGATCGCCTCCGCCGCCCGGCCGAGCAGGGTTTCCCCGGACAGCCCGGGGCCGATCGGGTTGAAAACCCGCAGCGACACCGCGTCCGCCCGCCCGGACTCGCCGGCCAGCTGGAAGAGCCGGGTTCCGGCCAGGTGGCTGACGCCGTACGGGCTCAGCGGCCGGGCCGGGTCCTCCTCGGCGACCGATTCACCGGCCGGGACCACCCCGTACTCGCCGGCCGAGCCGAGCCGGACCAGCCGGGCCGCCGGCGCGGCCGCCTCCGCCGCGTCCAGCAGCTTCGCGGCGACCAGCGCGTTGGCCGTGCACAGCCGCGTGGTCGAGCCGGTGAGCGCGCCCACGCAGCTGACCACCGCGTCCGGCGCGGCCTCCCGGAGCAGCGCCGCCAGCCCGCTCACCGGACCGTCGACCAGGTCGTGCGCGTCGCGACCGGGGCAGATGACCTCGGCCACCCGGGTGTCGGCCGCCAGCGCCGTCCTGGTGTGCCGGCCGATGAATCCGGACGCCCCGAACAGCAGCACCCGGGTCATACCAGCTCCCCCGGCGGCGCCGGCGCGCTCGCCGGGGACAGCGGGGGCAGCCCCGGGGACACCGGGGCTGCCGCCGGTGTCCGGGACAGCGGGGGCAGCCCCGGGGACACCGGCGCCGTCCCGGACAGCGGCGGCAGGGCCGGCGACACCGGCGCCGCGGCCGACGGCGGCGGCACGGCCGGGGGCGCCGGGCGCGCCGACCGGTCGGTCGGCAGGAGGATCTGCCGGAGCTGGCCGAACGCCCGGTTGGCCTCGTCGTAGTCCTCCGGGCGGCCGATGTCGAGCCAGAACCCGTCGAACGGGTACGTGGCCGGGCTGTCGCCGGCCGCGAGCAGGTCCAGCACCAGCTGGTCGAACCCGAGGGGCTGCCCCGGCGCGTACGGCGCGAGCGTCTTGCGGGACATCCCGTACACGCCCATGCTGACCGGATACCGCAGCGTTGGCTTCTCCCGGAAGCCGACGATCCGGCCCGCCGACACGTCCAGGACCCCGAAGTCGACCCGGTGCACCCGCTCGGAGGTGGCGAGGGTGAGGCCGGCGCCGGAGATGGCATGGGTGCGCAGCAGGTCGGCGTAGTCCAGGTCGGTGAGGATGTCGCCGTTCATCACCAGGAACTCGTCGGGCAGCCGGTCCTTGAGGCCGAACAGCGGACCGACCGTGGATAGCGGCCGTTCCTCCTCGGCGTAGTCGACGCTCAGCCCCCACCGCTCGCCGCCGCCGACGAACGCCCGGATCAGCGGACCGAGATGGTTGATGGCCAGCGTCACGGAGCGGAAGCCGCGCGCCGCGAGCTGGTCGAGCACGATCTCCAGGATCGAGTGGCTGTCACCGATCGGCATCAGGGGCTTGGGCAGCGCGGTCGTGTAGGGCCGCAACCGCACTCCCTTGCCGCCGGCGAGGATCACCGCGTGCAACCGGACCTCCCCAGGGTCTCAGGGCTATCGGTAGTGCCGGATCTGCCCGATAACCGGGAGCAGACCGATGGCGAACAGGGCCTGGAGCAGGAGGACGCTGCCCAGGTAGAGCGAGGTGTCCGTGCCCGCCGAGCCGACCCGGTGCAGCAGCGGCGCCGCGCCGAGCAGCGCGCCGACCCCGATGTGCAGCGCGACCACGAACCCGATGGACAGGCACAGCCAGCCGTACCTCCCCCGGCCGACGAGCAGGAACGCCAGGTAGTACGCGCCGGCCAGCGCCGCGTGCGCGGCCGTCATGGCCGCCGCCGCCGCGGTGAGCTCCCCGGCCCGGTGCAGCAGGGCCAGCAGCGCCGCGCCGAGCACGGCCGGCACCGCCATGCAGGCCGCGGACTCGCGACCGATGGCCCGCCAGATCCCGCTGACGAACCCGCGGGGCCGCAGGGCCCGCCTGGTCAGCGCCACCATGTCGGGCCAGAACCGGCTCGACCGCCACTCGACGAAGCCCATCGAGAGGATCAGCGGTACGACCGCCACGGCGAGGTTCAACCGGTCCAGGTAGGGCGCCTCCGCGTGGAAGAGCAGCGCCGCCGAGCAGAGCCCGTAGCCGGCCACGCCACACAGCGCGGCCGCCTCCGGCCACCACGGATTCTCGGCCACCGGCGCGGCCGCGGGCTCGCCCACCGCCGGCTCGCCGGCCCGCGCGGCCGGCCCGCCGGCCCGCGCGGCCGGCCCGGCGGCCGGTGCGGACGGGTCCCCGGCCGGCGCGGACGGCGCCCCGGCCGGTGCGGACGGCGCCCCGGTCGGCGCGGCGGCCCGCGCGGCCAGCAGGGCGGCGGCGAACGCCGCCAGCACGCAGAGGGCCGCCGTGGCCACCGCCCACCGGCGCTGCGCCGCGCCGTGGAACATCAGGTAGACCACCCCGGTCACCGCGGTCGGGCACATCACCAGGGCGAGCCACGCCTCGCGCCGGTAGAACATCAGCAGCGTGCTGGCCAGCTGGTAGGTCAGCTGGAGCACGACCATCACGGCGAGCGGCAGGCCGCCGAGCGGCGCCAGCGCGGCGCCGAGCGGCACGCCGAGCAGCGGACCGGCCAGCAGGGCCGCCCGCAGCACCCGGTTCGCCGAGCGCGGCCGGCCCAGGCCGACCAGGCGGTGCGCCAGGTGAGCGGCCACCCCGGAGGCGGTCCAGCCGAGCGTGCCGGCCAGCACCAGCCCGAGCACCAGGCCGGGCCGCCCGACGACCGACACCACCGCCGGGAACGCGGCGCTCGGCAGCAGGTACAGCGGGCCGTGCGCGACGGTGCGCAGCCCGTCCGGCCAGCCCCGACCTGCCGCCCCGGCCGGCTGGCCGGCGGCCGGCCCCGGCTGCCCCAACCGCCGGTAGACCTCGGACGCGAGCACGAAGACGTCGGTGTACCCGTACTCGACCTGCGCGCCCCGATCGGTGTGTCCGTCGGCCTCCAGCGCGGCGGCCACCTGGAGCGCGTCGACGGCCCGGGCCAGCCGGGGCCGGATCCGCTCGACCAGCTCGTCGACCGGGTCGGTGGAGATCCTGGGCAGCAGGACCGGATGTGCGGACCCGCCCGCCCGCGCGCCGCTGCTGTCGGTCATGCCGGCTCACCGGTCGGCAGCGCGAGCGTGTCCCCGGCCGGCTCCTCGGGGCTCCGCTGCCGGGGCAGCCGGACCGGCACGGCGGCCACCCCCGGCCGGATCACCGGATCCGGCAGCCGCACCGGCACGGCGGCCACCCCCGGCCGGATCCCGTGATCGGGCACCCGGACCCGGCCCTGGGCCCGGCCCCGCGGCTCGCTGGGCGGCGCGGCCATCTCGGCCGGCGCGGTGAGCCGCTGGTAGATCTCGCGGTACGCGTCCAGCGAGCGGCGCAGGGTGAACCGCTCCAGGACCCGGGCCCGGGCCACCGCGCCGAGCCGCAGCCGCAGCTCCCGGTCGCGCAGCAGCCGTACGCAGGCCGCGGCGACCGCCGGCACGTCCCGCGGCGGCACCACGATCCCGGTGTCGGCGACCGCCTCGGCCACCCCGCCCACGTTGGTGCACACGGTCGGCCGGCCGCAGGCCATCGCCTCGACCACCGTGTACGGGAAGCCCTCGGAGATGCTGGTCAGCGCCACCAGGCTGCCGGCGTGGTACGCCTCGACGGCGCTGCCGACCCGGCCCTCCAGGGTGGCGTGCCCGGTGAGGCCGAGTTCGTCGATCAGGGCCTGGCAGCTGAGGTGGTAGACCCGGTTGGCGGCCGGGGTCCCGCCGAAGATGCGCAGCCGCGCGGCCGGGATCTCGGCGCGGACCAGGGCGAAGGCGCGGATCAGGGTGTGCAGGTCCTTCAGCGGGTCGACCCGGCCCATGAACGAGATGGTCGGCGCCGCCGGCTCGCCGGCCGCCGGCGGGAACTCGTCCGGGTCGACGCCGTTGTACATCGTCCACATCCGGGCCGGGTCGGCGCCGTTGTGCAGCTGCCAGCGCCGGTTGTACCGGGAATGCGGGGCCAGCGCGTCGCTGATCAGGTACGCCGAGCCGGTGAGGGACCGGAAGAAGCTGAGCACCAGCACGCGTACCGGGTGCGGCGACTCGTCGTGCAGGTAGGAGATGTACCGCTCGCGCAGATAGATGCCGTGCTCGGAGAGCACCAGCGGGGTGCCGTAGGTCCAGGCCGAGGCCATGCCGACGAGCATGGCGAGGCCGTTCATCGACGCGTGCACGATGTCGGCCCGGACCGGCGGAGCGCTCAACGGCCGCAGCATGTGCGCGATGAGCCAGCTGGCCTCGAGCGCGTCGCCGACGGTGAGCGCCGGTCCCGCCTCGTCGACCCGCAGCGTCTGCCAGGCGTCCAGCAGCATGCCGAGGGCCCGGTTGGAGAGCAGGCCAGCGCTCAGATCGCCGCCGTCGACGACGTACTGGAACATCCCCCGCAGCGCGAGCAGGAAGGTGCTCCGGTTGACCGCGCCGGCCTGCGAGCGGGTCGACTCCAGCGGCGTCACGAGCGCCCGCAGGAACACCTCGTACGACTCGAGAAAGCCGGCGCCCGGCCGCCCGGCCGGGACCAGCGACCCGCGCCGGGGGCGGCGGCCCGGCGGCCGCCCGCCCCACAGCGGGATCGAGTGCACCCGGTCGAGGTTCGCCGGCCGGTCGAACACCGACCTCTCGGTGCCGTCCACGGTGAGCGCCACCACCTCCCACCGGTGGTCCGGCATCCCCCGGATGAGCTGTTCGCACCAGATGCTCACGCCGCCCATGGCGTACGGGTACGTGCCCTCCGACACCAGCGCGATCCTCACCGGGTTCCCCCGTCCACCGTCACGTCCCCCCTCTGCCGCGGTGCCGGGCCGCTAGGCGCGCGGCGCCGCGTTGACGGTGACGGCCGCGCCGGCCGCGAGCGTCACCGGGGCGGTGACGTCGGTGCCGTACGTGGTCGCGCCCGGGGTGGTCGCGGCCACCCCGCCGAGCTGGACGGTGCCGGCGGCCGGCGAGGTCACCGTGATGGTGCCGGCGCTCCGGTCGTACACGGGGTCCACCCCGGCGGCCAGCTCCGCGAAGTGGGCCGTGCGGGTCCGGGCGTACGCGGCGAGGTCCGGCCAGGCGGTGTTCAGCAGCGGCACCGAGTAGTAGGAGTCGTACTTGCCGAGCACGGCGCTCAGCCAGTCGGTGAGCAGCGTCCGGCCCGAACCGTAGTCGTTCACGTTGGCGATGTGGAAGGTGTGCGCGTACATCGAGCCGGACGCCGCGTGCTGCAGCGCCATCCCGGCCTCGTAGTCCACGATCTGCGCGTACGTGCGGTTGGTGGGCCAGTACGGGAAGCGTCCGCCGGGACCGTAGAAGGAGTTGTAGAAGGCGGTTTCCTCGTCCGGCGTGGTGCAGTGGTAGGCGATGTTGGTCGGCCAGACCGGCACCACCTGGATCTTCTGGTCCAACGAATGCCGGATGCCGGCGTTGAGGTGCGGCGGCACCTCGCTGGCGAACGACATGTTGCCGACCAGCGTGTCGACGCCAAGGTCGTCGGCGGCCTTCAGGAGGTTCGGGTTGGACGCCGCGAGGCCGTGGTCGGTCGGCGGGCTGACGTCGTCGTTCGGGTTGTCGTTGTAGACGCCGAGACCGGAGTATTCCGGGGTCTTCAGCACGCTGGCCGGGGCGTTGAGCCCGATCGCGGCGCCGGCGACCCGGTTGTCGTTGATCTCGTTGTAGGTGGTGGTGTAGCTCGTCGTGTTCAGCTCGGGGTGGTTGAGGGTGTGGTTGATCCACCGGAAGTGGTCCTTGAGGCACTTCGTGGTGGCGGTGAGCGTGCTGGCGTCGCCGTTGGGGCTGCAGGCGCTGCCGGCGAACGGGTCGATGTCCGCGCCGTTGTACGGGATGTTCAGGGTGAGGCCCGACGCGTTGGGGTGGGCGGCCCGCAGCGCGGTCTGCTGGGCGTCGAGGTTGACCACGTCGTGGCCGCTGACCTGCCAGCCGGGGCTGTATTCCACGGTCCCGTCGGTGTGGTAATGGTCGGAGGTGTTGAACCAGTCGTCGATGTCGACGTTCAGGTGGTGCCGCTGCTCGCCGAGGTAGAGCCCCTTGCTGGCCCACCGGAAGAGGCCATAGACCAGCAGGTCGGACTGGAGCAGGTACTGGTTGGAGGTGAATGTGAGCGCGATCCGCTCGCGGCCGTCGGTGGAGGTGGTCCGCACGCCCAGCACGTCGGCGCCGTTGGTCAGCAGGGCGTCGGCGGCGCAGCCGGATCGAATCGACGTCCGGTAGACGTACGACTGGGTCAGCGGGACCTGCGCGGTGCTGGTCAGGTAGTCGAAGACCGACGCGCCCTGGCCGGTGAGCGAGGCGGGCAGCGGGGTGTCACCGACGCCGCCCTCGCCGTTGGAGTTGAGGCAGTAGTCCTCCGGCCAGGTCCCGTAGCTGGTGTAGAGCGCGGCCTGCCGGACGCCGAAGTTGCGTTCGTAGGCCCACAGGATGTTCCACTCCGCGCTGGTCAGCCCGGAGACGTAGCTGCCGCCGGCCGAGTACAGCAGCATGCTGTTCGTCAGCAGGATGGCGTTGTACCTGCCGACGCCGTCCGGGCGGACCAGGGTGCCGGTGCCGAGCGGGTCCGACGCGGTGTAGAGGACGTCGTAGCCGGCGCCGACCCGGTCCAGGGTGGTGGTCAGCGTCGGCACGCCGAAGTCGGCGGTGTCGGTGGCCACGATCAGCGCCCGCAGCGCCACCCGGTCGTTGAGCCCCTGGGTGCCGGCGGCGGCTCGGGACGCCGAGCCGGTCCCGCTCGGCGTGGCGCCGGTCACCCGGACCGTTCCGGCCCGCGGCGGCAGCGCGCCGGGACGGGCCAGCCGCGGGCTCGCCACCTGGCCGAGACCGGGGACCGAGGGCGGCTGGGCCGGCCGCGCCGGCGTGCGGGCGTGGCCGGGAGTCTGGGCGCCGAGAACGACCGCGAGGGCGGTCAGGCCGGTGAGGACGAGTTGGGATGCGCGACGGCGCGACGGTCCAGCGAGGACCATGAGGAGACCTCCGATGAGGAGCGGACCGGGGTGACAGCCCATCCAGGGCCGTAGATGTCTAATCGGAGTCTAGCAATTACACACCGCATTTCTCGGCACCGAGATTTCACCGCAGCATCCGTTGACGATAATGCGCGCTGATGTTAGGCGAGCGCCCCCATCGGACGGCGGAAACATTACGAGTTGGTAGATCGACACTTCGGGCGTCACGGCGACTGACTCGACTGACGTGCGGCTTCCGCCCGCCTTCGTAACCCGACGCTCATCGCTCCGACACGATTGCCACAATCCCAGACCTCACCCGGATCGCCAGCGTCCGCATCGCCGCACCGACCAGTATCTGGGACGACGCGGCCGCACTCGTGCAATTGATTGACGGGAATGTGTACCAGTGGCCAGCGCGAATTGGACGATCGGACGACCGCCCGTCCCATGAGCCCGCGCCGAGCCGAGGCCCGAGGACCGGTTCGACCCGCTCATGCGATTCGAAACTCTAATTACCGTTAAGCAAATAAGGCATTTCCGGGCCCCCTTTCAGATCGATTTCGGCACCGACCGGAAGACCCGGCCGCGCGCCACCGCTGGTCGTGGAAATTTCACCAAACAATGCGGACCGCCGCCGGCCGCCGCCCCGCCCGGTACGGTCTCCCGGCCCGGCGCCGGTGGTCGGCGCGCTAGGTTCGGAGGCATGTCAACTCCGGCGCTCGACGCGCTCGCCGCCGCCGGCATCCCCTACCGGGTCATCGAGCACGGCCCGGTGCGCAGCCTGGGCGAGGCCGCGGCCGCGCGCGGCGTGGCCGTCCCGGACGTGGTGAAAACCCTGGTCGTACGCCGGGGCGAGGACGACCACCTGTTCGTGCTCGTTCCCGGGGACCGGGTCATCTCCTGGCCCAAGCTGCGGGCGCTGCTCGGGGTGAGCCGGCTGTCGATGCCGGACGCGGCGACGGCCCGGGCGGCCACCGGATACGAGCGGGGCACGATCACCCCGTTCGGCTCCACGACCCCGTGGCCGGTCATCGCCGACGAGCGGCTGCGGGGCCGCACGATCACCCTCGGCGCCGGTCGGCACGGCACGGCCGTGGCGGTCGACGCGGACGCGGCCCTGCCGGCGCTGGCGGCCACCCTGGCCGACGTGACCGATCCGGAGCCCTCGGCCTGACCCCCGTCCCGATGGCCGGACCATCGTCCCGACGGGCCGGACCACCGTCCCGACGGCCGGGCCACCGTCCCGACGGCCGGACCGTCGGCCGGACGGCCCGACCACCCGTTCTGGCGGCCCGACCACCGAACCCCGAGAGCGCTCCCAACGGCCGTCGCCGTGGAGGCGTACGGTCGATCTTTCATCGCGCGGCGAGGCCGGGCGGCGGAGCCGATCGAAAGGAGCGAACCGGTGCAGCGGTCCCTGACCCGCACGGCCGTCGACTTTGACCTGCGGCGGGTGCTCAGCGCCCGGACCGGGGTGGCGGTGGTCTTCGGGC
Source organism: Plantactinospora siamensis (assembly GCF_042434095.1). Classification (NCBI taxonomy): domain Bacteria; kingdom Bacillati; phylum Actinomycetota; class Actinomycetes; order Micromonosporales; family Micromonosporaceae; genus Plantactinospora; species Plantactinospora siamensis. Next base: position 576,998 of record NZ_JBHLUE010000026.1, on the reverse strand, counting down.
TCAACGGGCTGGCCGTGGCCAGCTGGTTCGCCCGGATTCCGACGGCCCGGGACGAGCTGGCGATCAGCGCCGGTCGGCTCGGCCTGGTGCTGCTGGCCATGTCGGCCGGCGCGGTGCTGGCCATGTCCACCGCGGGCGCCGTGGTGCACCGCTTCGGCCCGGCCCGGGTGGTGGTCGGGGCGACGGCCCTGGTGGCGGCCGGGCTCGCCGTGGCGGGCCTGGGCATCGGCGCGTGGACGTCGATCCCGGTGACGGCGGTCGGGCTGGCCGCCCTCGGCTACGGCTCGGGCAGCTGCGACGTGGCCATGAACGTGGAGGCGGCCGCCGTCGAGCGCCGGCTCGCGCGCACGGTCATGCCGCGGTTCCACGCCGCCTGGAGCCTGGGTACGGTGGCCGGCGGCCTGCTCGGCGCGCTCGGTACGCACACGGGGGTGCCGATCGCCGTACACCTGGCGGTCGTCGCCGTGCTGGTGCTCGCCGGCACGGTGGCCGGCGCCCGGCGCTTCCTGCCGACCCCGGCGGACGGGGCGGCCGGCGACCGGGACGCGACCGAGGCGGGCCGGGGCAGCGGCGTGCTGGCCGCCTGGCGCGAGCCGCGGACCCTGCTGGTCGGCCTGTTCGTGCTGGTGATGGCGTTCACCGAGGGCACCGCGAACGACTGGGTCGGGGTGGCCTTCGTCGACGGGCACGGGTTCACCGAGGCGGCCGGCTCGGCCGTCTTCGGGCTGTTTGTCGGTGCCATGACCGTGGGCCGGCTCGCCGGCACCGTGGCGCTGGACCGCTGGGGTCGGGTGCCGGTGCTGGCCGCCACCATCGGGCTGGCCGGGGCCGGGGTGCTGATCGCCGTGCTCGCCGGCCCCGGCCCGGTGGCGCTGATCGGGGTGGCGGCATGGGGCCTGGGCGCGTCGCTCGGCTTCCCGGTCGGGATGAGCGCGGCGGCCGACCAGGAGGACCGGGCGCCGGCCCGGGTCAGCGTGGTGGCGATGATCGGTTACACCGCGTTTCTGGGCGGCCCGCCGCTGGTCGGGCTGCTCGGCGACCGGTTCGGCACGTTGCGGGCGCTGCTGATCGTGCCGGTGCTGCTGCTGGCCGCGCTGGCGCTGGTCCCGGTCACCCGCCGCCCCGCGCCCGGCGGGTGACCGGCCCGGCCGGCCCGGCCGCCGGGCCGCCCACCGCCCGGCCCCGCCGCCCGGCCCCACCGCCCCACCGCCCGGCCCCGCCGCCCCGCCGCCTCGCCGCCCGGCCCCCGCCGCCTCGCCGCCTCGCCGCCCGGCCCCACCGGCCGGCCCGGCCGCCCACCGCCCGGCCGGTGAAGGTCAGCACCAGGTGCGCGTCCACTTCGAAGGACCAGCCCAGCATTCGGACGCCGATGCGGCCCCGCCACGGCGGCCGGGCAGGGACCGCAACCATCTCCCGGTCCGGGAAACGCGCAGCTGAGCGGCGGTGAGCACCGCCGCGGACCGGCTCGCGAAGCCCGATGGCGCGCCCCACCGGGTACTTGCGGCCGGCCCTTTGCTCTGCTGCCTCCCACGCCCCAGGCAACGTCCGATAATCGGACAACGACCGGTGCGTGCGGGGCAGCAGAGCAAAGGGCGGTCGAAAGGTTTGCCGGAACCCGGCGGCCCGGGTGCACACGGCCGCACCTCCCGGTTCCGCAATGCGGAGAGCTGGGCTTTCCTTCCGAGGACGGGGCTGCACGACGGGGCCGGGACGCTGGCTCACCCCCGGGAGAGGGCCGACCCCGCCTTCCAACATCCGAGACGGACCATTTTGCGGCGGGCTTCGGCCGAGCCGACCCAACACCGCACGGGCCGACATGACGCCCGCACGGGCCGCCACGACACACGCCCGAGCCGACGCGCCGCGTGAGCCGACATGACGCCCGCACGGGCCGCCACGACACCGCCCGAGCCGACCCGCCGCGTGAGCCGGCATGGTGCCCGCGCGAGCCGACACGACACCGCGCCAGCCGGCCCGACACCGCGCCAGCCGGCCCGACACCGCGCCAGCCGGCCCGACACCGCGCCAGCCGGCCCGACACCGCGCCAGCCGGCCGGACACCGCGCGAGCCGCACGGCACCGTGCTATGCGGAGGTCAGCCGAGCGCGAGGACGTCGTAGTAGTCGAGCCGGTCCACGGTCACGGTGAGGGTGCCCTGCCGGCACGACCAGACCGGCTTCCGGGTGCCGGTGAAGTCCGGCGAGACCACGGTGACGGCGGCCGGGCAGGCGCCGACGTCCGCGGTCACGGTGAACCGGCGCTGCGGGATGATCCGCTGGTTGTAGTTGTGGTTCACCAGGTGCAGCGTCCGCGCCCCGGTGTCGCGCCGCGCCAGCAGGCTGGCCGAGACGTTGGCCGCCCCGGCGGTGACCCGACCGGTCGCCGCGCCGTTGTCCCGGAACAGCGCCGCGTGGCTCCGGTAGAACTGCGCGTACGTCTGGAGGAAGCCCAGCAGGCCGAGCTGGTCCGCGGTCGGGTCGCCGACCGTGTCCTTGAGGAAGAAGGCCGGGAAGAGGCCGTTGGCGTACGCCTCGGCGCCGAAGATCCGCCAGTAGTCCTGGCGCTCGGACGCCGGCAGGTTGAGGTACGCGCTCATCATGTCGGTGGGCCAGTCGATGAACACCGTGGTCGGGACGTCGCCGGAGATCCGGTCACCCAGATCCTTCAGGTACCGGTAGTTGGCCTGCAGCGACTTGGCGCCGTTGAGGTGGCCGCCGACCACGGGCACGTAGTCGGCGCCCCTGCCGTCGGGGGTCTGCTCGTCGGGGTTCCACGGGTACATGCCGACGCTGTTGAGGTCGACGTACGGGAACAGCCCGTTGGCCGTGATCAGGATGGGACGGTGGTAGGTGTCGTTCGCGTACGCCCGCAGCGTGTCGACGATCTCCTTCCAGTAGCGGCGCAGGTACGTGGCCGTGAACGACGCGTCGTCGGCGTACATCCGGTTGCTGGTGACCCTCCCCCAGACGCCGCTCAGCGGGTTGGCCGAGGTCAGCGGGTTACCGGTCCACCCGTGGTCCCGCAGGTAGGTCCGGTAGTTGAAGTTGTGCGTGAGATCGTCGGCCGGTACGTCGGGCCGGACGACGTTGTCGTCCGTCATCCCGAACCGCGACTTCCAGTCGTCGACCGTGAAGCCGGGGTACGTGGCCAGCAGGTACCGGTTGAAGTCGGCGATCGTGTAGTCGTCGAAGCCCTCGTCACCGTTGTAGCCGTGCAGCTGGCCGCCGCTGAACCCGCCGAGCACCTCGTCCAGGAACAGCCCGTCCACCCCGCCGTCGATCTGGATCCTGGCCCAGTCGATCAGGTATCGGCGGAACCTGGGGTTGAACAGGTTGCCCCGGCGCGCGTTCGGCACGATCTCGTCGTGCGGCAACGGCAGGTTGTCGGCGTCCCGGGTGGACATGTCGGCGAAGTCCGCCTCGCTGGGGAACTGCTCCCGGAAGATCACGCTGGCGGTGCCGCCGCCGATGAGCGCGGCACCCACGCCGTGGTAGCGGGCGAGGTGGCCGAAGTTGTAGTCGGACGCCTCGTCGCCGGCGGTCGACCACTGCTGAAAGGCCCGGATGTTCACGTCCGGCGCGAGCCGGTAGACCTGCGGGTCCTCCTCGGCCGGGCCGACGGCCGACTGGCTGAAGCCGTACACCGTCCAGTCTGCCGGCCGGAGTCCGGCGCCGTCCCAGGCGGCGGGCGCCGCCCCCCGACGGTCGGCGGCGCCGGCGGGTGCGGTTGCCGCGCCGACCGGTAGGACCAGCGCGAGCGCGCCCAGCACCGCAAGGGACAACCGTGACCGCCGCGACATCCCGCTCCTTCGGCCGACCGGCCGCGTCCCGGACGCGGTCGGGAGTCCAATTAATCGAAGGATATCTAAGTCGTGATGATCGGTCCACTGTGGCGATCGATCCGCGTCGTCGTTGGCTGGCCGGGTCCCAGCCGACCCGGCGGTAGGATCATCCGCATCCCGGCGCCGAGCGTCGGCGCCACGTTCTCCCCGGGCGGGTGCATGGCTGACCGTTCCTTCCGGACCTTCCGCCGAGCCCTGGCGGTGGTGTTCCTGGTGGCCGCGATCGCGCTGCTGCCCGGGCCGTCGGTGGCCGCCGGGGACGGCTCGACCACGCTGCGGGCGCTGCAGATGAACCTCTGCAACAGCGGTCGAGCCGGCTGCTACACGGGACGATCGGTCACCGAGGCGGCCGCGACGATCCGTTCGGGGCGGCCCGACCTGGTGACCCTCAACGAGATCTGCCGCGACGACACCGCCACGCTGCGAGCCGTGCTGGCCGACGTGCACGGTGGCGGCACCGTGGTAGCCGCGTTCCAGGCGGCCGGTGACCGCCCCAGCGGGGACGTGACCCGGTGCGCCAACGGGCAGCCGTTCGGCGTGGGGCTGCTGCTCCACCTCCCCGGCCGGCACCCGCGGCACACCGTGCGGAGCGGGATCTACCCGGCGCAGGACGCCATCGACCCGGAGGAGCGGTCGTGGCTCTGCATCACCGTCCCCGGGGTGGTGCGCGCCTGCACCACGCACCTGGTGGCCGGCAGCGGCCCGGTGGCGCTTGCCCAGTGCCGGCACCTGCTCGGCACGGTTCTCCCGGCGATCGACGACGCCACCGGGTACGCACCCACCGTGCTGAGCGGCGACCTCAACCTCCGGCTCGGCGGCGCCCCCGACGTGCGGGACTGCGTACCCTCCGGCTGGTCGCGGGTCGACGACGGCGCCGTGCAGCAGATCGTCGCGGGGCCGGAGATCTCCATCCGGTCCAGCCGGCCGGTGAGCCTGCACGGCACGACGGACCATCCGGCGCTGCTCGCCACCCTCACGACCCACCCAGGGTCCGCCGCAGTTCCCGCTTGAGGACCTTGTGACTGGGCCCGAGCGGCAGCGCGTCGACGTAGCGGACCTGGCGCGGGTACTTGTGCCGGCCCAGGTGCTCGCGGGACCAGTCGATCAGCTCCTGCTCGCTGGGCGTACCGGATCCGGCCGGGTCCGGCACCACCACGGCGCAGATCTCCTCGCCGTGCACCGGATCGGGCACGCCGATCACGGCGACCTGGCCGACCGCCGGGTGCCGGGCCAGCGCCTCCTCCACCTCGCGCGGGTAGACGTTGAAGCCGCCGCGGATGATCATGTCCTTCTTGCGGTCGACGACCGTGATGAAGCCGTCCGCGTCCTTGCGCCCGAGGTCGCCGCTGCGGAACCAGCCGTCCACCAGCGCCTCGGCGGTCGCCTCCGGCCGGCCCAGGTAGCCGGCGAAGACGTTGTGACCGCGGATGACGATCTCGCCGAACTCGCCCGCCGGCAGCAACTCGATCCGGTCGTCGAGTTCGGCGCGGGCGATCTCCACCTCGACCCCCCACACCGGATGGCCGATGGTCCCGGCCCGGGTGCCGAAGTGCGGCTGGTTGGTGGTGGCCGTGGGCGAGGTCTCGGACAGCCCGTACCCCTCGAAGATGGCCGTGTCGAAGGCCGCGTTGAAGCGTTCCAGCACGGCCAGCGGCAGCGACGCGCCGCCGGAGATGCACAGCCGCAGCCGGGGCAGCGCGTCCCGGTCGCGGGCGGCCTCCAGCAGCGCCACGTACATGGTGGGCACCCCGTGGAAGACGTTCACCCGTTCCGCGACCATGAGGTCCAGCGCTGCCTCGCCGGTGAAGCGGGCCAGCAGCACCAGGGTCGCGCCGACCCGGAAGGTGCCGTTCATGGCCACGGTCTGCCCGAAGCTGTGGAACAGCGGGAGGCAGCCGAGGACCACGTCGGAGGATCGGGCGTCGTTGGCGTCGAACACGTTGACGGTCGCGTTCATCACCAGGTTCAGGTGGGTGAGCAGGGCGCCCTTGGGCACCCCGGTGGTGCCGCTGGTGTACAGCACCACGGCCGTGTCCTCGGCCTGCCGGGTCACGTACGACGGGAGCGGCGTCAGCGGTCCGGTGACGTCCTCCAGCCGGCGCGCGTCGGTCCCGGCGACCGCCGGGCCGACGGTCACCAGCGGGATGCCGGCCCGGCGCGCCGCCCGGGCGCCCATCTCCAGCTGCGAGGTGTGGCAGACGAGCAGCCGCGCGCCGCTGTCGGCCAGCACGTACCCGGCCTCGTCGCCGGTCATCAGCAGGTGCACCGGCACCAGCACCGCGCCGGCCGCCGCGGCGCCGTAGTAGACCCGGGGGAAGTCGACCACGTTGGGCGCGAGCAGGGCCACCGGGTCGCCCGGACGCACGCCCAGCTCCCGCAGCCCGGCCGCCACGCCGCGGGCCTGCCGCCACAGTTCGGCGTACGTCACCCGGGTCCCGCCGTCGACCACGGCCACGGTGTCCGGGTGCCGGCGGGCCGACTCGGCCAGGATCATGGCCAGGGACAGGGCGGTCACCGCGCGGCCCCGGGGTAGAGCCGGCTGACCGACTCGGCCACGCAGACCGGTTTGCCGCCGGCGTCGCTCTGCACGGTCACCGTGGTGACTACCTGCACGCCCCCCTCGACGGCCGTCACCTCGGCGATCAGGGCGGTGGCCCGGACCGCCCGGCCGACCGGCAGCGGCGCCGGGAAGCGGACCCGGTTGAGGCCGTAGTTGATCCCCATGGCCACCCCGTCCACCCGGAAGAGCCGCCCGACCAGCACCGGCAGCAGCGACAGGGTCAGGTAGCCGTGCGCGATGGTGCCGCCGAACGGACCGGCGGCGGCCCGTACCGGATCCACGTGGATCCACTGGTGGTCGTCGGTGGCGTCGGCGAAGAGGTCGACGCGGCGCTGGTCGATCCGTTCCCACGGCCCGGGGCCGAGGGTCTCCCCCACGGCCGCGGCCAGCGCCTCGATGCCGGCGAACTCTCTCATGCCAGGTGCCCTCCGATCCGGGTGTATCCGCGCAGCAGGTCGCGGGAGATGATGAGGCGCTGCATCTCGTCGGTGCCCTCGAAGATCCGGTACAGCCGGACCTGGCGATACCAGCGTTCGAGGGGAAGCTCCCGGGTGTAGCCCATGCCGCCGTGGATCTGCAGCGCCCGGTCGACCACCCGGTTGACCATGCCGGCGCCGTAGAGCTTGCCCATCGAGGAGGCGTGCCGGGCGTCCATGCCCTGGTCGACGGCCCAGGCCGAGCGGAGCACCAGCCAGCGCGCGGCCTCCAGCTCGGTCTCCGAGTCGGCGATCATCCACTGGATCGCCTGGTTGGCCCCGATCTTCGCGCCGAAGGTCTCCCGGGTGTTGGCCTGGTCGATGGCCATCTGCAGCACCCGTTCGGCGATGCCGAGGGCGTGCGACGGGATCGTGTACCGGCCCTTGCCGATCCACTCCATGCCCAGCGTGAAACCCTGGCCGACCTCGCCGAGGATGTTCCGGTGCGGCACCCGTACGCCGTCGAAGATCAGCGCGGCCGGCCCGCCCTCGCCCATGGTCTGGATGAACTCCGACCGCCAGCCCATGGCCCGGTCCACCAGGAAGGCCGTCGCGCCGCCGTTGCGGGCGCCCTTCTCCGGGTCGGTCACCGCCACCACGATGGCGAAGTCGGCGTCGTTGCCGCCGGTGATGAAGGTCTTCTCGCCGTCGAGCACCCAGTCGTCGCCGTCGCGCCGGGCCCGCAGCCGGATGTTCGCCGCGTCCGACCCGGCGCCCGGCTCGGTAATCGCGAAGCAGGAGAGCCGCTCGCCCTCGATGGTGGGGATGAGGAACTCCCGCTGCTGCTCCTCGGTGGCGTGGAAGAGGATGTTGTCCGCCTCGCCGCCGAACCGGAACGGCACGAACGTGCGGCCCAGCTCGGTCCAGATCAGCGACTGCATGACGGCCGGCAGGTCCATCCCGCCGTACTTCTCCGGGGTGGCCAGGCCCCAGAAGCCGAAGGCCCGGGCCTTGCCCTGCAACTCGCGCAGCTCGGAGCGGTCCAGGCTCGGGCGGTGGGCGCGTTCGCGGCGCAGCACCTCGGCCTCCAGCGGCATCACCTCGCGGGTGATGAAGGCGCGCGCGGTGTCCCGGACGGCTCGTTCCTCGTCGGACAGTGCGAAATCCATGGTCCCTCCGGATCCTCTCGCCCGCTCTCGACCGCGTCGGCCCGCCGGGCGTCGGGGCGTCGGCCCCGCCGGGCGTCGGCCCGCCGGGGCGTTGGCCTTGGACCTAAACTAGCGGTGCAAGTTTTCATTCGTCCAGACCCCGTTGTGGCAGAGTTCCCGGTGGGTCGCCGAGCGAGGGAGGACAGCCATGCCCCGGCCGCGGCAGGCGCTGCTCAGCCGGCAGCGGATCATCGACGCCGCCGCCGCCATGATCGACTCGGACGGGCTGGCGGGATTCTCCACCCGCCGGCTGGCCGCCGAACTCGGGGTGCGCGGACCGTCGCTGTACAACCACTTCGCCACCAAGGACGAGATCCTGGACGCCGTCGCCGACAGCATCACCGCCCGGGTGGACGTGTCGTACTTCGGCACGGTGGACTGGCGGGAGTCGCTGCTGCGCTGGGGGCACTCGTACCGGGCCGCGCTGGCCGCCCACCCGAACATCGTGCCGTACCTGGCCCGCGGTCCCGGCCGCCGGCCGGCGGCGCTGGCCATGGCCGACGCCGTGTACGGCGGCCTGGTCGACGCCGGCTGGCCACCGGCCCGGGCCACCCACATCGGGGCGCTGGTGCGCTACTTCGTCGCCGGCTCGGCGCTGGGATCGTTCGCCCGCGGCTTCGTCGAGGACCCCGGCCTGTACGCCGAGCAGTATCCGCACCTCACCCAGGCGCACCGGCTGGCCGAGCACCAGCAGCGGGTCGACGAGGGCGCCTTCGCGCTCGGCCTCGACCTGCTCGTCGACGGCCTGGCCCGCACCTACGAGCGAACCATCGGGCCGCTGCCCCCGCTCAGCACAGCCGCTCCGCGATGACCGGCGCGAGCCGACGTACTAGGGTGGAAAACTTCCACCGCTAGTTTGCGGCGACGTACGGGAGGGCCCATGGACCGCACGCGAACGGACATCTATCTCGACGGCCGGTGGGTCGCGGCGTCCGGCGGCGAGACGCTGCCGGTGCGGAACCCGGCGACCGAGGAGGTCTTCGCGAGCGTTCCGGCCGGCACGCCGGCCGACGTGGACCGGGCCGTGGCGGCCGCCCGGGCCGCGTTCCCCGGCTGGGCCAGCGCCGCGCCGGCCGACCGGGCCGCCCACCTCGACCGGCTGCACGCGGCCCTGACCGCCCGCGCCGACGAGATCGCCCGGACCGTGGCCACCGAACTGGGTACGCCGTTGAAGGTGGCCACCCGGATCCAGGCCGGCCTGCCGCTCACCGTGCTGCGCGGCTATGTCGAGCTGGCGGCGCGCCCGCCGGCCGAGGAGACCGTGGGCAACTCGCTGGTGGTCCGCGAACCGGTCGGCGTGGTCGGGGCCATCACCCCGTGGAACTACCCGCTACACCAGGTCGTCGCCAAGGTCGGCGCGGCGCTGGCGGCCGGCTGCACCGTGGTGCTCAAGCCGAGCGAGCTGACGCCGCTGACCGCGTACCTGCTGTTCGACGCGGTGCACGAGGCCGGCCTGCCGGCGGGCGTGATCAACCTGGTGCCCGGCGCCGGCCCGGTGGTGGGCGAGGCGCTGGCCGCGCACCCGGACGTCGACATGGTGTCCTTCACCGGGTCCACCGCCACCGGGCGGCGGATCGCGCACCTCGCGGCCGACCGCGTCGCCCGGGTGGCGCTGGAGCTGGGCGGCAAGTCGGCCAACGTGATCCTCGACGACGCCGATCTGGCCACCGCCGTGAAGGTCGGGGTGGGCAACGCGTTCCTCAACTCCGGGCAGACCTGCACGGCCTGGACCCGGATGCTCGTGCACCGGGACCGCTACGCCGAGGCCGTGGAACTGGCCGCGGCGGCCGCCGGGACGTACCGGCTGGGTGATCCGTTCGACCCGGCCACCCGGCTGGGTCCGCTGGTCTCGGCCGCGCAACGGGAGCGGGTGCGCGGCCACGTCGAGAAGGGGCTGGCCGACGGGGGCCGGCTGGTGGCCGGCGGCCCGGACGCGCCGTTGCCGGGCCGGGGCTTCTTCGTGGCGCCCACGGTGATCGCCGACGTCGATCCGGACAGCGCGCTGGCCCAGGAGGAGGTCTTCGGGCCGGTGCTCGCGCTGCTTCCGGTCTCCGACGACGAGCACGCCGTCGCGGTGGCGAACAATTCGCGGTACGGGCTGGCCGGCGCGGTCTGGTCCGGCGACGAGGAGCGGGCCCTGCGGGTGGCGCGGGGCATCCGCACCGGCGCGGTGGACATCAACGGCGGAGCGTTCAACCCGCTCGCGCCGTTCGGCGGCTACAAGCAGTCCGGGCTCGGCCGGGAGCTGGGCAGCCACGGGCTGGACGAGTTTCGCCAGGTCAAGGCCATCCAGCGATGAGGGCGCTGGTAGCCAGGGAGGTCGGCGGGACACCCCGGGTCGAGGACGTCGAGCTGCCGGACCCCGGCCCCGGGGAGGTCCGGGTGGCGATCCGGGCGGCCGGGGTCTGCCACTCCGACCTGTCGATGATGAACGGCACGCTGGCGCCGCCGTACCCGCTGGTTCTCGGGCACGAGGCGGCGGGCGTCGTGGTGGAGGCCGGCGCCGGCGTCGGGCTGCCGGTGGGCACGCACGTGGTGCTGAACTGGGCGCCGCCGTGCCGCGACTGCTGGTTCTGCCGGCACGGCGAGCCGTGGCTGTGTGAGCGTGCCGGGGCGCCGGCCGCGGCCCGGGGGCGCACGTCGGCGGGCGAGCAGCTGCACGTCACGCTCGGCCTCGGCGCGCTGGCCGAGCAGGTCGTGGTGCCGGCGCGGGCGGTCATCCCGGTCCCGGACGAACTGCCGTTCGCCGACGCGGCCCTGCTGGGCTGCGCGGTGCTCACCGGAGTGGGGGCGGTACGCCGGACCGCCGCGGTGGCCGCGGGCGAGTCGGTGCTGGTGATCGGCCTCGGCGGGGTGGGTCTGGCGGTGGTGTCCGCGGCCCGCGCGGCCGGCGCCGACCCGGTGCTCGCGGTGGACTCCTCGGCCGCCAAGGCCGGGCTGGCCGTCGCCGCGGGCGCTACCGAGTTCCTGCCGGCCGACGACGCCCTCAGCCGGGCCGTCCGGGCCCGCACCGGGGGCCGCGGGGTCGACCACGCGGTGGAGTGCGTCGGGCGCGGCGAGACGATCCGCACCGCCTGGCGGGCGACCCGGCGGGGCGGCCGGGTCACCGTGGTGGGCATGGGCGCCCGGGACGACGTCGTCGGTCTGAGCGCGCTGGAGATCTTCCACTCGGCCCGCACGCTGCGCTCCTCGGTCTACGGTTCGTCCGACCCGGAGCGGCACCTGCCCGACCTGGCCCGGTCCGTGTTGGACGGCGGCCTCGACCTCGCTCCGCTGATCACCGATCGGACCGACCTGGACGGCGCCGCGGAGGCGTTCGCCCGGATGGCCCGCGGCGAGGGCGCCCGTACCGTGGTCACACCCTGACCCTCGGCCCGGCCCGGCCCGCCCCGGCCGCGACCGGGCCCGGGCCCGGGCCGTGCGACCGGGCCGCCGCCTCGCGGCACGCGGGGCGACCAGACGCCCCCGACGGACGCCGGGTCAGACGGGCAGCGCGGCCACCGCGGCGGCCACCGTGACCAGCAGCGCGGCCGTGGCCGTGGCCGCGAGCCGCTGGTCGGTGCGGACCACCTCGGCCAGCGTGGCGCTGGTGATGATGAATCGGTCCATCAGCCAGCTGACCAGGTAGAAGCCGGCGGTGGCCAGCACGGCCGTCATGGCGAAGGCGGCCAGGCCGCTCCCCCACCCGGTGAAGTCGCCGGCGATGGCCTTGTGCAGCACCAGGCCCAGCGCCACGGTGAAGCCCGCCGCGATGATCGCCGCGGCCAGGTTGCCCCGGGCCACGTGCCGGCTCAACCGGTCGAACTGCGGCAGCACCCCGTTGAGCCGGTACGCCGCGTACAGCACCACGAGGCCGAGGAGGGTGAACACCACGGTGGCGGCGATGCCCACCGCCACCGAGGGTGAGCTGCCGCTCAGGCCGGCCCCGATGACCGCGCCGCTGGCCACGAAGAACCCGGCCCGGACCAGGCTGGTGGACTGCTCGACCGGGTCCGCCGGGTCGGTCATGTCGCCGTGCCCGACCAGCCGGTTCAGCACCGGCCACAGCAGCCCGAGCAGCGCGGCCGCCCACAGGCCGCCGCCGGCCACCCAGGCCAGCTCGGGCCACGGCCGGCCGGTCGAGCCGAGCAGCGGCCACATGGCCACGCCCTGGCCGATCAGCAGGCCGCACCGCTGGATGAGGTACGACCGGTTGTGCCGGACGAACAACTGCTCGTGGTCGTCGAACCGGGTCACCCGGTTCACCGCCGACCAGAGCGCCGCCACCAGCACACCGAAGATGACGATCTTGCCGGCCGCCACGCCGTAGTCGGTCCAGGTCGCGTCCGGCAGGTTGTCGCTGATCGACATCGTTCTACCCCAGGCCCTTGATCACGTGCGGGACGAAGAAGCTCATGTTGTCGGTGATCGGGCCCTTGCTCTCCCGGAAGCAGAGCCCGGCCGCCTCGTTGTCGATCATCCACACCCCGGTCAGGGCGTGGAAGGGGCCGCCGATGCCCTCGAACACGGGCAGTTCGGCAAACTCCTGCAGCACGTACCCCTCGGCGCCGTACCCGCCGCCGTTGTGCACGACCACCTCGCCGTCGCGGAGCACGGCGACGTTGCCGCCCTCGCGGCCGAACAGCGGCTTGCGTACGCAGTTGTCGCGGAAGCCGGCCGGCTCGTCGCCCTCGAAGTACGCCGGCAGCAGGTAGCGGCTGCGCACCGGATCGTCGCGGAACAGCTCCCACAGCACCGGCAGGATGCCCTTGTTGCTCCACATGAGCTTGTACGGCGGCTCCACCCACACCGTGCCGCCGGACTGCTGCAGGCTCCACAGGGCGGTCTTGCCGAACGGCTCCTCCAGCATCCACTCCCACGGGTAGAGCTTGAAGACCACCCGCATCGGCTCGCCGTCCGAGTCCAGGAAGCTGCCCATCGGGGCGAGGGTGTCGGCGTCCAGCATGGCGTACGACTCGTTGAGGGTCTCCAGCCGGATGTCCTCGATGTACTGCATCTTGACCCGGTAGCCGGCCTGCTCCGCCGCGGCGGCCACCAGCGCGGTGTTCATCCGGTCCTCGCCGGACGCCTCGGCCGCCGTATGGACGAAGTGGACGGTCTCCACCTTCCGGTTGCGCCGCTTTCCGAGCAGCTCGAGGTTGCGGCGCCAGGCCGCGACGAGCGCCTCGAAGGCGTTGTTCCACTGGTCGCCGCGCACGGTGGGGTTGAGCAGCAGCCAGTTCCACTGGGCCCCGGTCGACTCCGGCAGGCAGGTGGGGGTGTCGGCGTTGTATTCCAGCAGCTTGGGATGGGCGAGAGTGGGGTCCCGGGCCAGCAGGGCCGGGTCGTTGCCCCAGCGCAGGTCCATCCGCCCGTACACGCTGGGGTGGTAGCCGGTCGGGTCGTCGTCCGCCCAGCTGCGCACGATGGCCGGCACCGCGAACGGCGGGATGCCGAGGCGGTCGAACAGCTTCTCGGCGATGATGTGGTCACCGGCCTGGATCAGCATGGCGGTCAGCTCGTTACAGGCCGCGGCGAGGTCCTCGGTGTCCCGCTCGGTCACCTGATAGTAGGCGTTCTCCACCCAGTAGGAGATCGTGCCGCCGTCCGCCACGGAGGTGTCGGCGTAGACGACGCCGTCCTGCTTGATGGCCTCTTCCCACAGGGTGCGGCCCGGGCACGGGTGTCGTTCGAGCATCAGCTGCCGCCCCCGTGGTGACCGCTGCTGCTGCCCTTGCCGAATCCCCCGCTGCTGATCTTGGTGCCGCCCACGTTGCCGGTCTTCGGCATCCCGGCCGCCGCCCGCGCCGCCTGGTCCGACGGGTTGATCCGGGTCCGGGTGTAGTCGCCGGGCACGCTCGACCCGACGCCGTAGCGCCGGGAGGCGAGGTAGTACCAGTACGCGGACGAGCGGTCCTCGCAGAACGCCGGGTCGACCACCCGGCCGTTGCGGTCGATGCAGTTGACGTACCGGTCCGACCGGCCGCTGCCACAGCCGGCGAGCCCGGTGGCCAGGAAGGCCGAGACCGCCGCGGCGAGAAAGGCGGGCGGCCGGGTCGAGTCCCGGTGCGGTGACATCAGCTCCCCCGAAAGATATGACAGCCGTACGGGGCACCTTGGTATCACATGCCGGCCAGCGCCGCGCGAGGAGGACGAGGGTTACCGCTGGAGCACCTGGGTGAGGTCCGACAGGCCGGAGACGGTCAGCACCGGCGCCAGCAGCGGGGTGGCCACGATCCGCAGCCGGTCGGTGTGCGCGAACAGCGCGGCCAGGCCGGCGCTGTCGATGTATTCCGCCCGGGTGAGGTCCACCACGAACTGGGCCTCTCCGGCCCGGGCGGCCGCGTCGGTCAGGGCCGCCGCGAAGGTGTCCACGTTGCTCATGTCGATCTCACCGACAACGGCCAGCACGGTGGCGCCGTCGGAACGGCTGCCGGTGGTGAGGGTCAGCGGCGCGGTCATCAGGAAATCCTTGCCTGCATGTCGACGGTGGTCCCGGTGGTGCCGGTGGTGATGGTGACCCGTTGCATCATCGCCCGCATCAGCAGGAGACCGCGACCCCGCCGGGAGTTGGCCTCGGGCCGCGGCGGCTTCCAGCGGCCGCTGTCGATGATGGTGAGGTGGACGTCGTCGGCGGTGGCGCTGGCCCGCAGCCGGATCCGGCCACCGGGACTGTTGCTGTGGCCATGTTCGATGGCGTTGGCGCACGCCTCGCCGGCGGCCACCAGCAGGTTCTGCACCGTGCCGGGGTCCAGCCCGCACCGGCCCAGCCAGCCGCGCAGCTCGCTGCGGACCTTGGCCAGCCGGGTCGCCTCGGCGGGGAACTCGAACTCCAGCGGCTCGGGATGGCGATAGACCAGCAGCGCCACGTCGTCGTCGTAGCCGCCCGGCGGGGTGAGCCGGGCCAGCACGTCGCCCGCGAGCTCCTCGATGGGAGCGGTCCGGCCGGCCTGGATGGCCGCGACGACCTCGGCCACCCCGTCCGTCAACGGCCGGCGGCGGCGCTCGACCAGCCCGTCGGTGTAGAGCAGGAGGGTGGCCCGCGGCGGCAGGAAGCATTCCGCCTGCGGGCGGTCCACCCCCCGGTTGACCGCGAGCGGCCGCGAGTGCCCCTGGTCGAGCAGCAGGGTGCTGCCGTCGGGGTGGGCCACGATCGCGGGTGGGTGGCCGGCGCTGGAATAGCACAGCTTCCGGGTGGCCGGATCGAGCACGCCGCAGAACACCGTCGCGCAGGCCGCGCCCGGCAGCGCGGCGGCGAACCGGTCCAGCGCCAGCAGCGTCTGGGCCGGCGTGGTGTCCTGCAGCAGCAGCGCCCGGCAGGCGCTGCGCAGCTGGCCCATCACGGTGGCCGCGCGCAGGCCGTGGCCGACGCAGTCGCCGACCACGATGCCGATCCGACCGTCCGGCAGCTCGACCGTGTCATACCAGTCGCCGCCCACCTTCAGCGGCCGGGTGGCCGGCTCGTACCGCACCGCGAAGCCCAGCGGCAGCTGCGCCGGGCCGAGGATGGCGCGTTGCAGGGCCAGCGCGGTCTCGCGCTGCTGGTCGATCTGGTGCAGGCGGTGCAGGCCCTGCCCGAGGTGCCCGGCCAGCAGCGCCAGCAGCGTCTCGTCCTCCGAGGTGAACGGCCGGGTGCTGCCCCCCTCGATCCAGATCACCATGGTGCCGTCCGGATGTTCCAGCGCGATGCCCGTGCCCGCCGTACGGTCGGTGGCCGGGGTGAGCGGCGGACCGTCCCGCAGCGCGGTGAGGATCCGCCGCCGCTCCTGGGTCAGGCCCTCCCAGCGCAGCCCCGGGTCGGTGCCGGTGACCACGGGCGCCTTCGATCCCCGGAAGACGGCGGCCAGCACGTAGGCAGGCTGCCACAGCTCCCGCAGCTCGTCGAGGACGCCCGGCAGGAGGTCCTGGACGCTCTCCGCCCGGGCCAGCCGGAGGCTGAGCGCGGCCACCGCGGTGTCGCGCTGCACGGCGTAGTGCTCGGTGGTGACGTCGCGCAGCGTTCCGACGATGACGCGGCGGCCGGTGTCCGGGTCCTCGACCTGGTTGAACGCGGCCGCCACCCACAGCCGGTGCCCGTCGCGGTGGGTCACCGGCACGGTGTACGCGCCGTGCTGCTGGTTGAGCAGCAGGGCGAACGCGTCGACCACCTGCTGGTGGGCCTCGGGGTCATCCTCGCTGGCCGGCCACCACGGCTGGACGGCCGGATAGGGCAGCCCCTCGGGGCCGTAGCCGAGGATGTCGGTGAACTTCGGGTTGATCTCGATGACCGCGCCGTCCTCGTCGCAGACGAAGAACGCCTCCTGCAACGAGTCCACCAGCGCGGTCCGCCAGCGGGCGTGATGGCTGCGCAGCCGGGCCAGCTCGACGTTCGCCCGCACCCGGGCCAGCAGTTCGCCGGCCAGGAACGGCTTGACCAGGTAGTCGTCCGCGCCCGCGTCGAGTCCCTCGATCGCCGCCTCCTGACCGGCACGCGCGGACAGCAGCAGGACCGGCGTGCTCATCGTGCGGGGATCGGCGCGCAGCGCGGCCACCAGCTGCAGCCCGTCCATGCGCGGCATCATGACGTCGCTGACGATCAGCTCCGGACCCTCCGCCCGGGCCGCCTCCAGCGCGGCCTGGCCGTCGACCACCGCGGTCACCCGGTGGCCCGCCGAGCGCAGCAGCCGGGTGAGGTAACCGCGCATGTCCGCGTTGTCGTCGGCGATCAGGATCCGCGCCGCCGCGCCGGCGCCGGTCCGGTACGGGCCGTCCGGATCGCCCAGCTCCGTACGGGTGGCGCTGGCGGCCTCGGTCGCGCCGGTCCCGGCCCGGCCCGGGTCGCCCGCCTCGACCTCGCCCGCGCCGCCGGCCGCGGACCCGTCCGCGCCGCCGGCCTCGGACCCGTCCGCGCCGTCGGGCAGCCACCGCAGGGCCTCCTGCAGGAACGGATCGGCCGTGGCGGAGACGGCGCCGGTGTCGGCGGCCGGGGCGAGGGCGTCGGCCGGCAGGTGGGCGCTGCCGAACGGCAGCCGGATGGTGAACGAGGTGCCCTCCTGCACGCCGCTGTGCGCCGTGATGGTGCCGCCGTGCAGGCCGACGAGCTCCTTGACCAGGGCCAGGCCGATCCCGCTGCCCTCGTTCGAGCGTGACTGGGTGTTCTCGATCCGGTGGAACCGCTCGAACAGCCGCGGCATCTCCGCCTCGGGAACGCCGATCCCGGTGTCGGCGATGGTGACCACCGCGTCCCGCCCGTCGGCCCGCACGGTGACCGTGACGCCGCCGTCGAAGGTGAACTTGAGCGCGTTGCTCAGCAGGTTGAGAACGACCTTCTCCCACATGCCCCGGTCCAGGTAGACCGGTTCGGGCAGCGGCGGGCAGTCCACCTCGAAGCCCAGCTCGGCCCGTTCGATGGCCGAACGGAAGACGCTGGCCAGCTCGGCGGTGGTGGCCGAGAGGTCCACCGGCTCGTAGCGGGCCTGCATCCGGCCCGCCTCGATCCGGGAGAAGTCCAGCAGCGTGTTGACGAGCTTGCCCAGCCGCAGCCCGTTGCGGTGCATGGCCTCCAGCTCGTCCCGCATCCACCCGTCGGCGCCGTCGAGCCGGCCGCGCAGCTCCGCGAGCGGTCCCATGATCAGGCTGAGGGGGGTGCGGAACTCGTGGCTGATGTTGGAGAAGAACGTGGTCTTGGCCCGGTCCAGCTCGGCCAGCTCCTCGGCCCGCCGCTGCTGCGCCTGGTAGCTGCGGGCGCTCGCGAGCCCGGCGGCCACGTGGGTGGCGGCCAGTTCGAGGAAGCCCCGGTAGCCCTCGTCCAGCGGCCGGTACCGGTTCAGCGCGGCCACCACGAAGCCGTGCGGCGCGTCGCCCTGGCGCAGCAGCGGCACCAGCATGGCCTGGGTCGGCGGGTCCGGCCAGTCCCCGCTGGGCAGTTCGGCGAACGCGTCGCCGTCGAGCTGCACCACCTCCGACTCGCCGCGGGCCACCGCCGCGGTCGGCCAGACGCCGCCGGGCTCATCCAACCGCAGCGCGCCGGGCGCGGCCGGGTGCCCGGCGGGAACACCGGTCGAGCCCGCAAGCCGGGCGGACCCGTCCTCGTCGAACAGGTAGGTGAGGGTGAACGGCAGGTCGCGCCGGTTGCCGGCGAGCTGCCGGCTGGAGAAGGCCAGGGTCTCCTGCTCGGTGCGGATCACGCTCGGATCGGAACCGAGATCCCGCAGCGTGGTCATCCGGCGTTCCCCGATGACCCGCTCGGTCTCCTCACTGACGACGCAGAGCATGCCCACCGCCGTCCCGTCATCGTCCCGCAACGGGCTGTAGGAGAAGGTGTGGTACGTCTCCTCCGGGTAGCCGGAGCGCTCGAGGAACAGCAGCAGCGCCTCGTCCCAGGTGGCCTCCCCGGTGGTGAGCACGGTGTCGATCCGCGGGCCGATGTCACCCCAGATCTCCGCCCACACCTCGCTGGCCGGACGGCCCAGGGCCCAGGGATACTTCCGGCCCAGCGTGTCGCGCCGGTACGCCGCATTGCAGAAGAACGTCAGCTCGGGTCCCCACGCCATCCACATCGGGAACCGCGAGGCCAGCAGGATGCTCACCGCGGTCCGGAGGCTCTGCGGCCAGCCGGCCGGCGGCCCGAGGGGGCTGGCCGCCCAGTCCAGCACGGCCAGGTCGCGACCAACCTCGCCGCCCAGGGTGAACACCTCACCCTCGGCCGGCGGCCGATGCTCGACGTCGCCCATCGCGCGGTTTCCCCCTCCAGCTGGCCACCCGGTGACCGGATCACGGGCGTGGAACCCACGGCGGCCCAGCTGCTCCGTAGCACAGCGGCGACCCCGGTCGGTCGCCCGTGTCACCGCCCGTACCCAGAGCCGGGGCCGCCCAATCCCGGGCCGGGAGGCGCGGTGGCCGGCTGGCCTGCGCCGACCCGGTAGCGGCGGCCCGTGGGCGCGTGGCCGGATCCCGCCGCCCTGACCACCTCCGAGCGCGCGATCGAGGCGCCGCGGCCACCGAACGGGCCGCGCGGCGCCGGGCGGCCGTGGCGCCGCACTTCGGCCCGTACTACGCCTGGTACGTCGGGCAGTGCGCCGCCTGGCCGGGCCCCGCGCCGGACCGGTACCTCGGGCCGTGGCGGCGCGCCGCCCGTCCCGGCGGGCTCGTCGTCGGGATGCGGTACGACCCGGTCGCCGACTACGCCGGCGTGGCCCGATTCGCCCGGCTCATCGACGGCGGCCTGCTCACCGTCACCGACGGGCGGGGGCACCTGAGCCTCGGGCAGAGCGACTGCGCGCGGCTCGCGGTCAGCGCGTACCTGGTGACGGCGCGGCGCCCGGCGGACGCCATCGCCTGTACGGCCGATCGGCAGCCCTTCTGATCCGGTCCCGGCCGGTGCGGCCGGGGCTCGCGGACGCGGCCGGTGGGTCCCACGGGGGTGGGCCCACCGGCCGTCGCCGTCCGGGCCGACCCGGTCGATCGAGGGTCGGCCGGTGCGCGCATGATGGTCGGCGACAACCGACCGGCGTCGATGGCGGGAGTGGGAAGCCACATGCGGAGATTCCGGCCGGTGGCCGTGCTGATGATCGCGGTTCTGCTCGCGGCGGCCGGCTGCGGGTCCGGCGGCGGAGCTACCCCGACCACCCCGAGCGGCGCCGCGACCACGGCGGGCGCGGACAGCGGCGGACCGGGCCCGACCGGCTCCCCCGCTCCGACCGGCATCCCCAGCACGGCCGGGGCGTCGACGGAGCCGTCGAACGCGCCGAGCGGTCCCGGCGGCGGAGCGGCGGCACGGTGCGCGCTCCGGCAGCTACGGGTCACGATCGGTCAGGCGGACGCCGGCGCGGGCCACTGGGGACTGCCGCTGGTCTTCACGAACAGCGGTGGGACGGCCTGCGAGCTGAAGGGATATCCGGGCGTGGCCGGGCTGAACGCCGCCGGCCGGCAGGTCACCCAGGCCCGCCGGGAGGCGTCCGGCTACCTCGGCGGGCTGGCCGGCAACGCCACCCCGCCGCTGGTGCGGCTGGCGCCCGGCGCCAGCGCCGCCGCGCTGCTGGAGGGGAGCAATGTCCCGCGCGGCACCGCCACCGACTGCCCGCAGTACGCCGGGCTGCTGGTCACGCCCCCGGACGAGACCCACTCGGTCCGACTGGACACCGGCGCCCGCGGGTGCGATGGCCTGCATATCCATCCGGTGGTGCCGGGCACGGACGGCACCGGCCAGCGCTGACGCCGCCGCCCGCGTACCGGCACGGGTGCGGGCGGACGATGTCGGACCGGCGGGTTAGCGTGCCCGCCATGAGCCGTCCCCTCCCCGACCGCCGGGCCGCGCGCCCATCGCCCTGGCTGCCCCGGCTGGGCCGCGGCGCCTGGCTGGCGCTGGGCATCAACGCGCTCTCGTGCCTGGGCAGCGGTCTCACCCTGCCGTTCCTGATCGTCTACCTGCACCAGGTTCGCGGGTTCGGCCTGCCCACGGCGGGCCTCATCCTTGCGCTGTCCGCGGTCGTCGGTCTGGTCACCACCCCGCTGACCGGGCCGCTGGTCGACCGGGTCGGTTCGTCGCGGGCCTTGGTTGCCGGCCTCGTCACGGGCGGCCTCGGCATCGCGCTGTACGCCCTCGCCACCACCGTTCCGCTCGCGGTCCTCGCGGCGGTGGTCTACGGCTGCGCCAGCGGCCTGATGTGGAACGGCTTCGCCACGCTGCTCACCTCGTTGGTGGCTCCGGCCGAGCGCGGGTCGGTCTTCGCGCTGCGCTACATGAGCGCCAACGTGGCGTTCGGGGCCGGCGCCCTGATCTCCGGATTCGTGACCTTCTCGGCCCGGCCGGGGCCGTACGTGGCGATCCTGCTGGTGGACGCGGCGTCGTATCTGCTCTTCGCCGTGGCGCTGATCCGCCTGCGGTCCCTTTCGACCGGGCCGCCGGCGCCGGCCGGGCAGGACCGCGCGACGCCGGCCGGGCGGGAGCATGCCGCGCCGGGCGGGCCGGAGCACGCGGCGGCGGCCGGGCGGGAGCGCGGCGATCCGGCGCCGGCGGGCGACCGCCGGGAGGGCTACCGCGAGGTGCTGCGCGACCGGGCGTTGCTGGCGGCCCTGCTGGTGCACAGCCTGCTGATGGTCTTCGCGCTGTCGCAGACCAACGTCACGTTCGCGGCGTGGGTCACCGGGGACGGCAGCGGGTCGACCCGGGTCGTGGGCCTCGCGTTCAGCGTCAACATCGCGGTGCTGCTCCTGGCCCAGTTGCCGGCCATCCGGCTGGCGCGCGGGCGGTCCCGGTTCGCCGGCGCGGCCGGGGCCGCCGGGCTCTTCGCGGCCGCCTGGGTGGTGTTGGTCCTGCCCACCACGCTCGGACTGACCGGTCCCGGGCACGACCTGCTGCAGATCGCCTCGCTCGGCGTGTTCGCGCTGGGCGAGGCCATGTTGTCGCCAACACTGCCGGCCCTGGTCAACGACCTCGCCCCGGAGCGCCTCCGCGGCCGCTACAACGCCGTGTTCAGCCTCTCCAACCAGGTCGGCCCGGTCATCGCACCGGTCCTGGCCGGCCTCGCGCTGGGCCATGCCCTCGGCCAGCCCTACCTCTACGCCCTGGCCGTCGCCTGCCTGGCGACCGGCGGCCTGGCCCTGCTGGTGCGCCGGCCCATCCCCCGCTCGGCCGACCTCGGTACCGTCGGGGACCGGCGCCGGCCGGCCCGGCCGGTGGCGGACGGCGCACCGGCCGGCGCGGCCCGATGAGCACGCCCACGACGATCAGGCAGGGAGCACGATGGAACCCATCCCGGACCTGGACACGCCGAGCCCGGCGCGGGTCTACGACTACTTTCTCGGCGGGTCGCACAACTTCGCGTCCGACCGAGCCCTGGCCGCCCGGATGCAGCAGGCCATGCCCGACATCGGCCAGATCATGTGGGCCAACCGGGCGTTCCTGCGGCGCGCCGTCCGGGCGCTCGTCGAGCTGGGCATCCGGCAGTTCGTCGATCTCGGCTCCGGCATCCCGACCGTCGGCAACGTCCACGAGATCGCCCAGCAGGCGGCCCCGGACACCGTCGTGGCCTATGTGGACATCGACCCGGTGGCGGTGGCGCAGAGCCGGGCCATTCTCGCGGACAATCCGCGGACGGTCGTGCTGCACGCCGATCTGACCGACCCGGACCGGGTGCTGGCCGACCCGGCGCTGCGCGGCCTGATCGACCTCGACCGGCCGGTGGCGGTGCTGCTGGTGGGCGTCCTGCACCAGCTCGCCGACGCCAGTCCCGCCGAGGTGATCGGGCGGTACCGGGACCGGATGGCGCCCGGTGGCTATCTGGCGCTCTCGCACGCCTCCTCGGACGAGCGGCCTGACGCGCTCGCCCTACGGGACACCTACAACCGGGGGTACGCCCGGGCGGCGCAGATGACCCTGCGCAGCCGGCCCGAGATCGAACGGCTCTTCGCGGGCTTCGTGCTGATCGAGCCGGGTCTGGTGCAGCTGCCGGAATGGCGGCCCGACTGGCCGGTCGATCCGGCCGACGACACCCGGCGCTTCTCCACGTACTGCGGGGTGGGGCGCCTGGATGAGGTCGTTCGGGCGGCGGTCGGCTAGGTTCCGTGGATGGCTGCGCGCTCGTCGGGTAGGCACGGTGGTCGGGACGGCAGCGGGCGACGACCCCCGGCGGCGCCGCGGCTGCCCTCCGCCTGGGCGCCGGCGCCGGCCGCGGGACCCGCCCTGGCGGAGGAGGCCGACTTCCACCGGCTGGATTTCCGGGATCTCGAGCTGGCCGGGCGGACGGCGGACGGCGCGGCGTTCGAGCAGTGCCGGTTCGCCGGCTCGGACCTGAGCGGGGTCCGGCTGGGCGGCGCGATCTTCACCGACTGCCTGTTCGAGAACGCCAACCTGGCGAACGTCCGGGCCGAACGCTCGGCCCTGAACCGGGTTCGGGTGGGCACGTCGCGGCTGACCGGAGTGCACTGGATCAACGGCTCGCTGCGCGACGTCGCGTTCGTCGAGTGCCGGCTCGACCTGTCGTCGTTCCGGTTCAGCAGGTGCGCCAGAGTGGTCTTCGAGGGCTGCAACCTCACCCGGGCGGACTTCCAGAACGCCGATCTGAGCGGGACGAGCTTCACCCGCTGCGACCTGACGGCCGCCCAGTTCTCCCAGGCCACCATGGCCGGCGCCCGGTTCGTCAACTGCACCCTCGCCGGCATCGGCGGGGTGACGAGCCTACGCGGGGCGACCGTCGCGCCGCAGGATCTCGCGGCCCTCTCGCACACCCTCGCGGGGGCCCTGGGAATCCGCATCGAGAACCCGGCCGACGACGACTGATCCCGCCGGCGCCGGAGGCGCCGGCGACGGCCGACACCCCGCACGGGGCGCCGGCGCTATCGGCAGCCGACGAACCGGGCCGCCTCGATCGGCGCCGCCCGATGGTCGGGCGGCCCGATGGTCGCGCCGCCCGATGGTCGCGCCGCCCGATGGTCGCGCCGCCCGATGGTCGCGCCGCCCGATGGTCGCGCCGCCCGATGGTCGCGCCGCCCGATGGTCGCGCCGCCCGATGGTCGCGCCGCCCGATGGTCGGGCGGCCCGACGAACCGGGCCGCCCGACCGGGCGGGTCAGTGGATCATGACGGGCGTCGCGCTGCGCTCGCCGCCGTCAGCGGGCGGCTCCTCCACCAGCGGCGACGCCTGCCGCTTGCGCGGGAGGAACGCGATCGGGATGAACGTGGCCAGCACCAGCGCGAAACCCACCCAGAAGGTGGTGGCGAACGAGCCGGCCGCGAAGTCCAGCCCGCGCTGGATCACCGCCGGCGGCAACGGCAGCTTGATCCCCTGCTGAACGGCGATGGCCGCCGCCGCCTCCGTGACCGGCTTGCCGGTGCGCGGGTCGGTGAAGCCGGGGATCGGCGTCGACCCGTTGAGCCGGCTGGTGAGGATCACCGACATGACCGCGGAGCCGATCGAGCCACCGATCTGCTGGAGGATGTTGGTCAGCGTGGAGCCGCGCGCCACCTCCTGGTTGCTGAGCGTCCGCAGCGCCGAGGTCATGATCGGCATCATCGTGCCGCCCATGCCGAGGCCCATCACGAACAGGGAACCGCACAGCAGCCAGTAGGAAGTGTCCGTGTCCACCTGGGTGAAAGCGAAGAACCCGACCGCGATGAGCGCCATGGCGAACGGCACTGTGCGACCGACGGGGACCCGGTCGGACAGCGTCCCGGCCAGCGGCATCGTGAGCATCGCGCCGATGCCCTGCGGCGCCATCAGCAGGCCGGCGTGCAGCGTTGACTCGCCGCGGATCTGCAGGAAGTAGCTCGGGAACAGCAGGCCCGCGCCCATGAAGGCGATGATGAACACGAACAGCGAAATGGTCGAGATCCGCAGGCTCCGGTTGCGGAACAGCCGCAGATCGAGCAGCGGATGCCGGACCCGGAGGGAATACAGGATGAAGCCGGTCACCAGGACGGCGCCCAGCAGCATGGTCACCCACACCTTGGTGGCGGTGATCGTGCCGGCCTCCGGCAGCGACGAGACGCCGTAAAGGAACAGGGCCAGGCCGGGCGACAGCATCAGCATGCCGAGGAAGTCGAACGACTCGGACGGCTCGGGGTTGTCCTTGGGCAGCGCGATGAGGGCGTACAGCAGCGCCACGGCCCCGATCGGGACGTTGATCAGGAAGATCCAGTGCCAGTTGGCGGCCTCGATGAGCCAGCCGCCGAGGATCGGCCCGCCGATCGGACCCAGCAGCATCGGGATGCCGAGCACGGCCATCAGCCGGCCGATCCGCTGGGGACCGGCCGCCCGGGTCATGATCGTCATGCCGAGCGGCATGAGCATGCCGCCGCCCAGCCCCTGCAGCACCCGGTAGAGGACGAGCTGGCCGATCGAGTCCGCGGTGGCGCAGAGCGCCGAGCCGGCCGTGAACAGCAGCAGGGCGAGCATGTAGAGCCGCTTGGTGCCGAACCGGTCGGCGGCCCAGCCGCTCAGCGGGATCACCGTGGCCAGCGCCAGGGTGTAACCGGTCATGGTCCAGGCGACCTGGGCGTACGTCGCGTTGAACTCGGTCTGGAACGTCGGCAGCGCGACGCTGACCACCGTGACGTCCAGGATCGACATGATCGCGCCCAGCACGACCACGCCGGCGATCTTGAGAACTGCGGCATCGAGCTTGTCGGGTGGTGCCGCCGCGGCGGGCGCGGTCACATGAGCCTCCAGTGGGCTGCCGGCGGGAGATCGACATGGTGCCCGTCGAGCAGGGCCGGTGTGGAGCACGGCCGAGCGGCGCGTAGTGGCGTCCCCCGTCGCCACTGCTGGCCTGTGCAGCATGACAGCGACCGCCCGTCCCACCCCCGCCGGGCCGGGCGGGGGTGTGCTGAATCACGTCTGTCGCTGCGGAGTCGGACGGAACGTCCCCGCACCGGGTGGACCGACGGCGCGATCACCCGACGAACAGGCAGAACGGGTGGCCCGAAAGGTCGGCGAAGACGTACAACGGCTCCGCCGGGTCATCGGTGCGGTCCAGCAGGAGCCGGGCGCCGAGGGCCTCCGTGCGCTCGCGCTGCCGTTCCAGCTCGGCCACGTCGGGGACCGTGAGGTCCAGATGCATCTGCATCGGAACGTCGTGCTTCGGCCAGGTGGTCGGGGTGAGGCTGTCGACCTGCTGGAAGGCCAGCTCCGGGGACCCGGTGGAGTCCACGAGCACCAGCCAGCCCTCGTCGTCGGCGGCCGTGTCGGCGGCGCCGTCCGCGGGCGGCTCGTCGCCGGGCCGGTAGCGCAGCCCGAGCAGCTCCCGGTAGAACTCGGCGAGCTCCCGGACGTTCGTGGTGTCGAGGACGGTGTGCAGAAGCTTGGGGTACGTCATGGACCCTCCAGTCCCATCGTGCGGCCGATCGACCCACCCTAGGGTCCGGATCCGACAGATCTGTCCGGCGAGCAGGAATGCTGGTCGCTGATCGGGGTCGAACGGAACGCCGGCTCCGTCACCGGCGGCCCGGAGATATGTTCACTTCTGGGTGATTGGAAAGCGACAAAGAACCGCATTCGGGTTCAGAGGGGCAGGGTGCGAAGAGTCGACCCGCGGATGGTGGGTCACCGCTGGCTGGAGGACATCGCCATGTTCCGTCGGGTTCCCGTCGTACGGGCCTCCCTCGCGCTCGCCGCCCTGTCCGGTCTCCTGATCTCGGCCGGCGCATCGGCCGCGGCCGGCATGTCGGCCGAGCGATCGGCCGCGGCTGGCATGCTGCTCGGCCGATCGGCCGCGGCGGCGTCCATCGGTTACCGGGCGGACGCCGGACCGCCCGGCCGGGACGGCGGACCGGAACCGGGCGGTAGAGCCGCTCCGGACGGTGAAGCCGGTCCGGATGGCGCCCCCGGCTCGGACGGCGGGCGCCCGGGGCCGGGCGAGCACCCCGGCATGGGTGGCTCCGTCGAACGGCGGGTCCGGGAGGCCATGGCCCGGATGAGCCTGGCCGAGAAGATCGGCCAGCTGTTCGTCCTCCAGGTGTACGGGGACACCGCCACCACCACGAACCCGACCGACGTGGCGGCCAATCAGGCGCTGTACGGCAGCGACGTGCGCAACGGCGCCGAGTTGGTGGCCCGGTACCACCCGGGCGGGATCATCTACTTCACCGCCAGCAACAACCTGAACAATCCGCAGCAGGTGGCGCTGTTGTCGAACGGCCTGCAGCGGGCGGCGAAGGCCGACCACGGCGTGCCGGTGCAGATCAGCACCGACCAGGAGGGCGGGTTCGTCACCCGGGTCCCGCCGCCGGCGGTGGTCTCCCCCGGCAACATGGCGATCGGGGCCACGTTCGACCGCGACCTGTCCTACTCGACGGCCGCCTCGACCGGCACCCAGCTGCGGGCCATGGGGATCAACATGGACCACGCCCCGGTGGTGGACGTCAACACCAACCCCCGGAACACCGCCGACGGAACCCGCTCGTTCGGCGACCGGACCCGGATGGTGTCGGCGCTCGGCGCCGCGGCCGTCCTCGGGTACCAGACCAGCGTCGCGGCCACGGCCAAGCACTTCCCCGGCCTCGGCGACGCGGAGGCCAACCCGGACACCGGCATCGCGGTGGTCAACGAGACCCGCGAGCAGATTCTGCGGACCGACATCCCGCCGTTCCGCGCGGCCATCGCCGCCGGCGTCAAGTCCATCATGCCGACGGCCGTGATCGTTCCGGCCCTGGATCCCACCGGGACGCCGGCCCTGTTGTCCAGGCCCATCATCACCGGGTTGCTGCGGGACACCCTGGGATACGACGGGGTGGTGGTCACCGACGCGCTGCGCGCCTCGGCGCTGGCCGACATCCCGCAGCCGCGGGTGATCCTCGGCGCCATCAACGCGGGCGACGACGAGCTGCTGCTGCCCACCAACCCCCCGGCCGCCATCGCCACGGTGACGCAGGCCGTCCGCGACGGCAGCCTGAGCGAGCGGCGCATCGACGAGTCGGTCTACCGGATCCTGCGGATGAAGGCCGAACTGGGCCTCTTCGACGACCCGTTCACCACCAGCGAGGCGGTGGATTCCCTGGTGGGCACCGCGGCCGACCAACAGACGATGGCCGAGGCCGCGCACCGCTCGATCACCCTGCTGCGCAACCGCGCCGGCGTGCTGCCGCTGCCGGCCAACTCCGGCCGGCACGTGCTGGTCACCGGCTGGGGGGTGGCCGCGGTCCCCGGACTGGCCACGCAGCTCACCGGCAAGGGCCTGGTGGCTACCCCGATGTGGACCGGCTCACCGAACGCGGGAACCATCCGGCAGGTGGTGGCCGCGGCACGCGCCAGCGACGTCACCGTGGTGCTCACCAACAACGCGTGGGGCGACACCAAGCAGCAGGACCTGGTCAAGGCGCTGCTCGCCGCCGGCGTGCCGGTGGTGCCGGTGGCGGTCGGCGGTCCGTACGACATCGCCTACTTCCGGTCGGCCCGCACGTACGTGGCGGCGTACGGCTACCGGGACGTCTCGCTGGCCGCGCTGGCGAACACCCTGGTCGGCACCGAGCCGGTCGGCCGGCTGCCGGTCACCATCCGCACCCCGGACGGCAAGCGGGTCATCTACCGGTACGGCTCGGGCATCGGCTACCGCGACTGCACCGGCCCGGACTGTCCACGCCGGTCGCGGGTCGGCCGCTGACGACGGGCCAGCCCGGGCGAGCGGCCAGGGGTCAGGCCGGGCCCGGGCGGTGACCACGGGGTCAGCCCGGGCCCGGTCCGGTGACCAGGGGGTCGGCCCGGCCCCGGGCCGGTGGCCGCAAGGTCAGCCCGGGCCCGGGCCGGTGACGTCCGCCGAGGCGCGGGCCATCACCGAGATGGCGGCGCGGCGCGGGAGCAGCCGGGACAGCACCGCCGCCGAGAGCCGCATGCCGAGGCCGGGCACCACCCGCGGGCCGTGGCCGAGGCCGCGCAGCGCGGCCGCCGCGACCTGATCGGGGGTACGGGTGCCGGGCGCCGGCCGGCCCTTGGCGCCGGCCAGGTTGGGGGTGGCCACGGCGCCCGCCACGCAGGCGAGCACGTCGACGCCGGTGCCGCGCAGCTCCGCCCACAGTCCCTCGGCGAGGATCGTCCCGAAGGCCTTGGTGGCGGCGTACACGCTGATCGGTGGGGCGCCCTGGAGGCCCGCGAGCGACGACATGATGATGAGCCCGCCCCGGCGCCGGGCCAGCATCGGCGGCAGGAAGTGGTGGGCCAGCTCCAGCGGCGCCCGGCAGTTCAGGTCGACGGCCCGCCGGGTCTGCTCGGGGTCCAGGTCGGCGAACCGGCCGATCGGCGCGTACGCGGCGTTCGCCACCACCAGGCCGACCTCGCGGCCGCGAGCCGCCTCGGTCACCCGGCGCAGTCCGTCGGCGGTGCCGAGGTCGGCGGCCACCGGCTCGGCGCGGGTGGGCAACCGCCCGGCCAGTTCCGCCAGCGGCTCCGACCGGCGGGCCACCAGGATCAGGTTGAGCCCGCGCTCGGCCAGCTGTCGGGCGAACGCCGCGCCGAGGCCCTCCGACGCGCCGGCCACCAGCGCCCACGGCCCGTACCGCGCGGCGAACCCGGCCGCGCCACCGACGCGGGACCGGCCGGCGGGCGCGGCCGTCACGCGGACACCGGCTCGGGCCGGGTGAACGGGCGGTCGCGGCGCATCCGCGCGATCAGCAGGAGCGGTACGAGCAGCCACGGCGCGTTGGCGGCCAGCACGATCCCGAAGTGCGGCGTGGCGGTCACCCCGTACCGCTCGTCCATCAGGATGATCAGGACGTTGGCCAGCATGGTGCCGGACCAGACCAGCGCCGGCACCCGGATCCAGTCCCGGCCGCGGACGAAGGCGTACAGGGCGAAGGCGTAGAAGGGTCCGAAGAAGAGGACGTCGATCCAGATCGTCATCCGCCAGAACGGCGGCCGGGCCATCAGCAGCGGGTCGTAGTGGTTGCCCCACCAGTGCACGAGATCGATCAGCGGCGGTGGCGGCCACAGTGGATAGTCGAAGTGCGTCGGGTCGGCCACCACCAGCTGTTCCAGGTCGACGATGTACGTGATGAACAGCAGGTTGACCGCGAAGAACGCGAGGAAGACAAGATCGTACGGTCGCCGGCGCAGCGGTAGGGGCATGGCCGGATCCTAGATCGTCGCGGGCCCGAGGACGCGTACCCGCAGCCGTCCCGGATTGGGACCCGGCGTGGCCCGCGGGCGGAGGCGGTGGTCCGGCGCCGGCAGGGCCAGCCGCACGTGCCGCAGCAGGATCGCCATGGTGGCCGCGGCCAGCACCTCGGTCAGGCCCGCGCCCAGGCAGGTGTGCGCGCCCACCGAGAACGGCGCGTACGCGTCCCGGCGGCGCATCCCGGCGAAATCGCGGTCGAGCCGGAAGCCCTCCGGATCGGTCCAGTGCTCGCTCAGGTGGTGCGGAACGGTCGTGGCCACCAGGACCCGGCTGCCGCGCGGGACGACGAAGCCGCCGAAGTCGAACGGGCGCACGACGGTCCGCGCCGACGCCGGGGCGCTCGGGTAGCTGCGGAGGGTCTCCAGCACCAGGCCGTGCAGCGCCGGCATCCGGCGGAGCGTGTCGAACGACGGCGGGCCGCCGGCCCGGTCGACCTCGGCCAGCACCTCGGCGTGCACGTGCGGGTGCCGCAGCACCGCGTAGAGCATGAAGCCGTACAGGTATGCCACGGTGTTGATGCCGCCGAAGTAGCCCTGCAGCGCCATCCCGGCCCGCACCCGCGGCGGGTACGGCCGGCCGTGCTCGTCCGCGGCGGCCACCGCCTGGTCGAGCAGGTCCGGCGGCCCGTCGTGCGGATGGGCCGCGCGGTCGTCCACCGCCGCCTGCGCGAAGGCCAGGATCCGGCGGCGCGCCGCGCGGTACGTGGGCAGCCGCAGCGCGGCCGGCGGCAGCTTCCCGGTGACCGTGACGTCGAGGACCAGCTCGAAGGCGCGGCGCAACAGCTCGAACTGGGCGGTGGCCGGCGTGCCGGTGAGCACCACCGAGAGCTGGTCGGCCGCGAGTCGCTGACACTGATCGACCACCGGCACGGTGCTGCCGGCGCGCCAGCCGGTGACCCGCCGTTCGGTCAGCTCGGCGAAGGCGTCCCAGCGGGCCCGCAGCAGCTCCCGGGACAGCCCCAGCCCCAACCGGCCGCGCAGGTGGCGGTGTGGCCGGCCGGCGAGGGCGTGCACCCGCATGCCGAACTGGTCGTCGAGCCCGCCCATGGTGTCCGCTGTGGAGAAATGGTCGTCGCCCCGGGTGCGCAGGAAGCGGTTGGCCTCCGTTCCGGCCATGATGACGAACGCCTGGTTGAGGGCGCGGACCCGGTAGATCGGTCCCAGCGCCCGGTACTGCCGGACGAAGAACGCCTGGACGTCGCCCCGCATGCTCAGCGCGTTCCCGAGCAGCGGCAGCCCGGGGGCCAGCGGCGGAAGCGGACGGGAATCGGCGGCGTACGGCGGCATCGGGCATCCCTCGCGCGGACCGGACTCGAACGCGTTTCACGATATCCGGGCGCCCCCGGGGTGGCGCTGGTGGGCCGGGCCGGCGGCCCGCTACCGTACCGGCGATGACTGCCGAGCCGTGCCGAGCGCTGCCGGGTAGCTGGCGGATCCTGGCGACCACCTTCCCGCTCTGGTTGAGCGGGAAGCGGTCGGACCCGATGATCACCTACACGGTGCTGCCGGGCGATCCGCTCGCGCTGCGCGACGACGTCAGCTGGACCACCCGCCGGGGCCGGCGCCGGCACCTGATTGGCATCGACCGCTACCGGCCGGGCCCCGATCGGTTCGTCTGGCGCGGCGCCGGGATGCTGCGGCCGCTCACCAGCGTCTGGACCGTGCACCACCTGAGCGACGACGGGACGATCGCCGTGCTCGCCTTTGGCCGGTCGCTGTTCACCCCGGCCGGGCTCGACGTGCTCGGCCGCGCGCCGGAGCGGGTCGGGCTCGGCCGCGCGCCGGAGCGGGTCGGGCTCGGCCGCGCGCCGGGTCTTCTCGGGCGACCGTCCGCCGGCGAGCTGCGGCTGACCGCCGACCAGTACGCCGGGCTCACCTGGCTCGGCGAAGCCGGCCGGCGGCCCGGCTGACCGTGGCGATCCAGATCCTCCACCGGGAACCCGGTCGCCGCAACGCCGGCCGGTGACCGGCCGGATGAGAGGATGCCCGCCATGAGCGACGAGGCGGCGGTCGAGGTGACCGCGCTGGCGATCAACGTCACCGTCCCGGAGGCGCTCCGCTGGACCGACACCCGCCGCGGCCAGGAGTTCACCCTGACCTCGCTGAACGTCCGGCTGCTGCCCGACGGCCGCCTCGCGGCCAAGGCGTACGGCCGGCCGACCGGCGGCGGCCGCGGCACGTACGTCTCGTTCGCCGTCCCCGACCGGCCCGAGCTGCGGGCCCTCGTGGCCGCGGCGGCCGACCGCGCCGGCGCGCTCTGGGCGGCCCACCGCGGTCTGGGCTGAACCGCCCGCCCCCGGGCGCGGCATCGCCCGTCCACGAACGCGCGCGGCATCGCCCGCGGGGCCACCGCCCGGCAGCACGGCCCGCCGGTCGCCCGCGTTCCACCCGACAGGAACGTCCACGAACGCGCGTGGCTTCGCCCGTCCACGTGCGGGGCCGGGGCCGGTACGGTCGGCCTCGTGACAGTCGCTGCGCCACCGATGGCGTGGACCGAGGCACGGTCCGCGGCCCACGCGGCGGGGCTCGCCGCCCGGCCCGGCCCGGTCTCGGTGCCGCTCGCCGAGGCCGACGGGCTCACCCTGGCGGCCGCGCTGACCGCCCGCACCGACCTGCCGGCGTTCCCGGCCGCCACGGTGGACGGCTACGCCGTCCGCGGCCCCGGCCCGTGGTCGGTGGCCGGCCGGGTGCTGGCCGGCGCCGTCCCCGAGCCGCTGCGGGCGGGCACCGCCGTGCAGGTGGCCACCGGCGCCATGGTGCCGGCGGGCACCGAGCAGATCATCCGGGCGGAGGAGGCCCGGCGCCGGCCGGACGGTCGGGTGGACGGGCGGGGCCGGCCCGAGCGGGAGTGGCGCGAGCCCGGCGCCGAGGCGACGTGCGGGGACGAGCTGGCTCCCGCCGGGACGCCGGTGACGCCGGCGCTGATCGGCCTCGCCGCCGTGTGCGGCCACGACTCGCTGCCGGTGATCCCGGCGGTCCGGGCGGCCGTGCTGGTGTTCGGCGACGAGCTGCTCACGGCCGGCCTACCGGGGCGGGGGCGGGTCCGCGACGGTCTCGGACCGCAGCTGCCCGGCTGGCTGCGCCGGCTGGGCGCCCTGCCGGCGGCCGGCTTCGCCCCGCTGGGTCCGGTGCCGGACAGCCTGACCGCGCAGGCGTCGGCGCTGGAGGCCGCGTTGGCGCACGCGGACCTGGTCTGCACGGCCGGCGGCACCATGCGCGGGCCGGTCGACCACCTGCGGCCGGCCCTCGCCGCGCTCGGCGGCCGGTACGTCGTCGACCGGGTGGCCGTGCGGCCGGGCTTCCCGATGGTGCTGGCCGAGGTCCCCGCCCCGGACGGCCGGCCCCGCTTCGTGGCCGGGCTGCCCGGCAACCCGCAGTCCGCCATCGCGGCGCTGGTGTCGCTGGTGGCGCCGCTGCTGCGCGGCCTCGCCGGCCGACCGGAGCCGCCGCTGCCCACCGCGCGGCTGGCCGAGCGGGTTCCCGGCCGCGGGACGTTCGCCCGACTCGTGCCCGTCCGGGTGGAGCGCGGCGTGGCCGAGCCGGTCGGGCACACCGGCGCGGCTATGCTGCGCGGGCTGGCCGGGTCCGACGGCTTCGCGGTGATCCCGCCCGGCACGGACGGCGAGGCTGGCGCGGGCGTGCGCTGGGCGCCGCTGCCGCTACTGCCGGGGCAGCGCCCCTGACCAACCCGGCACCGGCCGGCGCAACGCCGGCGGCACGGCGACGCCACCGGTCGGCGCGACGCCGGCGGCACGGCGACGCCACCGGCGGCACGCCACCGGCGGCACGGCGAGGCCGGCGGCGGGGCGACGCCGGTGGCGCGGCTCGGCCGGTCAGTCGCGGCCGAAGTACTCCTGCGCCCGGCGGACGCCCGCGGCGAGCGCGTCGACCTCGTCGGGCGTGTTGTAGAGATAGAACGATGCCCGGGTGGTGGCCGGCACCCCCAGGGCGCGGTGCAGCGGCCAGGCGCAGTGGTGCCCGGTGCGGACCGCGATACCCAGCTCGTCGAGGTACTGGCCCACGTCGTGCGGGTGGATGCCGTCGACCACGAAGGACACCGTGCCACCCCGGTCCGCGGTGGTGCCGGGCCCAATGATCCGGACCCCGGGCAGCGCGCCGAGGGCGGCCAGGGCCCGCCCGGTCAGCGCCTCCTCGTGGGCGGCCACCCGCGCCATGCCCAGCTCGGTGAGATAGTCGCAGGCCGCCGCCAGGCCGGCGGCCTGAGCGGCCAGCGGCACGCCCGGCTCGAACCGGTGCGGCGGCGGCAGGAACGAGGAGCGCTCCATCGTCACCACCTCGATCATCGAGCCACCGGTCTGGAACGGCGGCAGCATGTCCAGCAGCTCGGCCCGGCCGTACAGCACCCCGGTCCCGTACGGCGCGAGCATCTTGTGGCCGGAGAAGCACAGGAAGTCGGCACCCAGCCCGCGCACCTCGACCGGGAAGTGCGGCACCGACTGGGCCGCGTCGACCACCACCAGGGCGCCCACCTCGTGGGCCAGCCGGGCGACCGCCGGCACCGGCGAGACCGCGCCGGTCACGTTCGACTGGTGGGTGAGCGCCACGATCCTGGTCCGCGCGGACAGCAACCGCCCCAGGTCCGCGAGGTCCAGCCGGCCCTGCGGGGTCACCCCGAGCCAGCGCAGCACCGCGCCGGTACGCAGGCAGAGCTGCTGCCAGGGCACCAGGTTGGCGTGGTGCTCCAGCTCGGTCACCAGGATCTCGTCGCCCGGGCGCAGCCGCAGCCGGTCCGGGCCGCCGGCGATGGTGGCGTTGCCGATGGCGTACGCGAGCAGGTTGACGGCCTCGGTGGCGCTCCTGGTGAAGACCACCTCCCCGGCGTCGGCCCCGATGAAGGCCGCCACCCGCTCCCGTGCGCCCTCGTACACGTCGGTGGCTTCCTCGGCGAGCAGGTGCGTGCCGCGGTGCACCGCGGCGTTGCGGGTGAGGTAGAAGTCGCGCTCGGCGTCGAGCACCCGCAGCGGCTTCTGGGACGTCGCCCCGGAGTCGAGATAGACGAGCGGCCGGTCCCCGCGGGTCCGCCGGGTCAGGATCGGAAACTGGGCGCGGACGGCGGCCACGTCCAGGCCCCGTACCGCCGTCTCTGCCTGGGTCATGCCGTGCTCCCCTCCGCGGACCCCGGCCACCCGCCGCGGCCGGGTCCGGCGCGGACCGGGCGCGTCGTAGCTGTCCTACCTCGGCGGCGATCCGGCTGTCCATCCGGCCCGCCGGCCGCCGGAACGTTGGCCGCGGCCCGCGCCGGGGGCGCGGACTCGCGCCGGGCACGCAGGCTCGCGCCGGGCACGCGGGCTTGCGCCGGGGCATGCCGGGCGCGCATCGCGCCCGGCGGGGCCGGCGGGGTGTACTGCTGGGGCGTGCCGGCGAGGAGGGGGACGGGATGTACAACCCGGACGACGGATACCCGCGGGTGGTGCCGGAGCTGGTCTACCGGGACCTGGCCGCGGCGCTCGACTGGCTGTGCGCGGTGTTCGGCTTCCGGGAGACGCTGCGGCACACCCGGGACGACGGCAGGGTCGACCATGCCGAGCTGGACACCGGCGGCGGTGGGGTGGTCATGCTGACCACCGCCGGCGACCGGCTGCGGAGCCCGCACGGCGATCCGCGGGTGTGCGCGAAGGTCATCGTGCTGGTCGACGACGTCGACCGGCACTTCGCGGCAGTGACCGGGGCCGGGGTCGAGACGCTGCACGAGCCCACCGACAAGCCGTGGGGGCTGCGGCAGTACCTCGTGCACGACCGCGAGGGACACCTGTGGGAGTTCAGCCAGCACGTGCGCGAGGTTCCGCCCCGGGACTGGGGCGCGCAGGCGCGGCCGGAGCGGGGCGCGGCCGCATGATCGTCCGGCCGACGATCGAGCGGTACGCCCGGGACCACACCACCCCGCCGTCACCGCTGCTCGAAACGGTGGCGGCCACCACCGAGCAGGCGGCGGAGCACCCCGAGATGATGACCGGCGCGGTCGAGGGCGCCCTGCTGGCGATGCTGGTCGCGCTGCGCCGGCCGCGGCGCATCCTGGAGATCGGCACGTTCACCGGCTATTCGGCGCTCAGCATGGCCGAGGCCATGCCGGCCGGCTGCCGGCTCGTCACCCTCGAGGCCGACGCCCGGCACGCGGACCTGGCCCGCCGGCACATCGCCGCATCGCCGTACGCGGACCGGATCGAGGTGCGCGAAGGCCCCGCCCTGGACACCCTGGCCGGCCTGAGTGGACCGTTCGACCTGGTGTTCATCGACGCCGACAAGCCGTCCTACATCCGCTTCCTGGAGGCCGTCCTCCCGCTGCTCGACCCGCTGGGCGTCGTGGCCGTCGACAACGTGCTGCACTTCGCCATCACCCCCGATGCCACCGACGCCGCCGCCATCGAGGCCTTCAACGCGTACGTGGCGAGCCGGGCCGACCTCGTCCAGGTGGTGCTCACGGTGCGCGCCGGGCTGATGCTGAT
The DNA here is from genome assembly GCF_042434095.1 of Plantactinospora siamensis. NCBI lineage: Bacteria > Bacillati > Actinomycetota > Actinomycetes > Micromonosporales > Micromonosporaceae > Plantactinospora > Plantactinospora siamensis. Next base: position 540,950 of record NZ_JBHLUE010000026.1, on the reverse strand, counting down.
CCGCCGTGCGGACTGAGCCGCCGGGGTGGAAGACCGCGGTCCTCGACTGCCCGGGCCCGGCCTGACAGGCTGCGGAAACATGAGGTCACCCCGCCGGGCGGCGGAAGAACCGCCCTCCTGCCCGTTCGATCCGGGTGATCCGGACGACCCGGCCACCGTGGCGGATCCCTATCCGTGGTACCGCTCACTGCGCGCGCAGGCCCCCGTCACGTACGTCCCGAGCCACGACCTGTGGCTGGTGTCCCGGCACGGCGACGTGGTCGAGGTCCTGAACAGTCCTGATCGGTTCTCCTCGCGGCTGGGCATGGGCGCCGTGCACCGCCTGCACGCGCCGCAGTCGGTGGACTACCGCATCGGGGCGCCGGGAGTCCGGGTGCTGATCGCGACCGACCCGCCGGAGCACACCCGGCTGCGACGCGCGGTGATCGCCCCGTTCCGGCGCTCGGCCATCGTCCGGATGGTCCCGCGGATCGAGCGGATCGCCGCGGAGCTGGTGGGCAACCTGATGGCCAACGCCGAGCGGGGCACGGCCGACATCTGCCGCGACCTGGCCGCCCCGCTGCCCGTGCTGGTGCTGGCCGAGCTGCTCGGGGTGCCCACCGGGATGCGTGACGAGTTCCGGGAGTGGGCGTCGGTGATCACGGACGACCTCGACCTGGCCGGCGCCGCCGACACCCGGCTGGGCCGCGGCTATGACATGTTCCGGTACTTCTACGCCGAGATCCGCCGCCGGCGCACCGAACCGAGCGACGACCTGCTGAGCGTGGTGGCCGGCACGGACGCCGCCGGGCTGACCGACCACGAGGTGATGGCGTTCTGCGCCTTCCTGCTGGTGGCCGGGATCGAGACCACCACCAACCTCTTCACCAACCTGGTCGACGTGCTGGTCCGGCGGCCCGCGCTGCGGCAACGGCTGTGGTCGACGCCCGATCTGGCCGACGCGGTCGTGGAGGAGGCGCTGCGGTTCGACACCTCCGTGCAGGGGCTGTGGCGCGCCACCGTGGCGCAGGACCGGTTGGGCGGGGTCGTCCTGCCCGCCGGCGCGCGGCTGCTGATCCTGTTCGGGTCGGCCAACCGGGACGAGCGGGCGTTCGCCGACCCGGACGCCTTCGACCCGCAGCGTTCGCCGAACCCGCACCTCGCCTTCGGGTACGGGCACCACCGCTGCCTGGGCGCCGGGCTGGCCAAGGTCGAGCTGGTGGCCGCGCTCCAGGCGCTGGTGGGCGCCACCGGCGGCCTGGCGGCGCGCGGGCCGTTCGTGCGCCGCAACAGCCTCGTGCTGCGCGGCTTCGCGGCCCAGCCGGTGACCGTATGGCCGAGGTGAGCCGGGTTCCGGCCTCGGTGGCCCAGCGCCTCCTGTGGGTGCTGGAGCAGTTCCGCGGCGCGCACGGGTCGGCGAACTGCCCGATCGTGCTCCGGCTGCGCGGCCGGCTCGACGTGGACCGCCTCACCGACGCCCTGACGGCGCTGACCGCCCGCCACGCGAGCCTGCGGACCACGTTCACCGGCCGGGGCGCCCGGCTGACCCAGCTGGTCCACGACCCCGGGCCGGTACGGCTGCACCACCGCGACCTGGACCCGGCCGACCCGGCGCGGGCGCTGCACGCCGCGGTGGCCGACGAGGTGAGCCGGCCGGTCGACGCCGAGCGGTGGCCCACCCGGATCACCCTCTTCCGGCTCGCCGACGACGACCACGGCCTCTGCGTGAACCTGCACCACGCGGTGACCGACGGCGCCTCCTGCGGGCTCATCGTGCGGGACCTGCAGGCGCTCGCCGGCGGCGGTCCGCCGCTGCCGGCGGTGCGCTGGCAGTATCCGGAGTTCTGCCGGTGGCAGGCCGGGTGGTTGGCGAGTCCCGAGTCGGACGAGGACCGGGCGTACTGGGCCGGCCATCTCGCCGGGGCCCGGGTCCCCCGCCTGCCGCTGCGGCCGGCGCCCGCCGGAGCGCCGTGGGCCAGCGCCAGCAGCACCGGGACGATCGACGCGGCCACGGTGGCCGCCCTCACGGACCTCGCCCGGCGGCACCGGACCACCCTCGCCTCCGCCACGCTGGCGGTCTACTACCTGGTCCTGCGCGCGCACACCGGCGACGACGACCTGGCGGTCGCCTCCTTCCTGGCCAACCGGACCCGGCCGGAGCTGCGGCACACCGTCGGGCTGCTGGCCAACATGGCCGTGCTGCGGACCCGGCTCGGCGACCGGGACGGGTTCGCCGAGGTGCTGCGGCGCACCCACCGGACGGCGATGGACGCGTTCGTCCACCAGCGACTGCCCTACCAGCTGTTGCGCGGCGACACCCTCGCCGAGCCGGGCCGGCGACCGGACGACGTCATGTTCCAGCTCGTCCCGCAGCTGCCCGGTGGGCTGCGCGTCGCCGGCGCCGAGGCCGAGATCGTGGTGGTCAACCAGCTCGGCAGCCGGTTCGAGTGCGAGTTCCAGCTCTACCCGCAGCACGGCGCGCTGCGGGCGGTGCTGTGCTACAACCGCACCCGGCTCGACGACGCGCTGGCGGCGCGGCTGGTCGGTGACTACGTTGCCACGGCCGCGGCGGTGGCACGCGGGGACGGCCATCCGGTCCCGAGCTGACCCGCGGCGGCCCTTCCCGGGCGGCCGATCGGCGCCTCGACTGTGGAACCGCCGCAGTTGGCCGGCGATGCGGAAAAATGTAAACCATTCATCAACGTCAGGATGATGGATTTTCGGGCACTACCCACCGGGGAATCCATCTGGTTAGGTCGGAGTTCGTCGCCGTTTCCCCGAGAAAGGGTTCCCACGGTGCCGACGCTCCCATCGGACGTGCCCCAGCCCGCCATTCTCGTCGAGGGACTGACCAAGTCCTTCGGCGACGTTCAGGCGGTGCGCGGCATCGATCTGTCCGTGCCCCGGGGCACGATTCTCGGTCTGCTCGGCCCGAATGGCGCGGGCAAGACCACCACCCTGCGCATCCTCACCACGCTGCTGCCCCCGGACGGCGGCCGGGCCGAGGTGAACGGCCACGACGTCGTACGGGAGGCGGCCGAGGTCCGGCGCTCGATCGGGCTCACCGGGCAGAACGCGTCGGTGCTGGCGGCGCTGACCGGCCGGGAGAATCTCGAGTTCATCGGCCGGCTGTTCCACCTGGGCGCCGCGCCGGCCCGCAGCCGGGCCACCGAACTGCTCGAACAGTTCGGCCTGACCGACGCGGCCGACCGGCTGGCCCGGACATACTCGGGCGGCATGCGGCGCCGGCTGGACCTCGCGGCCAGCCTGATGGGCCGGCCCGCCGTGCTCTTCCTCGACGAGCCCACCACCGGCCTGGACCCGCGGTCCCGGCTGGGCATGTGGGACACCATCCGGTCGCTGCGCGCCGGCGGCACCACGGTGCTGCTCACCACCCAGAACCTGGACGAGGCCGACGAGCTGGCGGACGAGATCGTGGTGATCGACCACGGCGTGGTCATCGCGGCCGGCACGGCCGAGAAGCTCAAGGGCCGGGTCGGCGGCGACGTGCTGGAGTTCACCGTGCCGGAGCGGGCCCGGCTCGCCGAGGCCGCGGCCGTGGTCGCGGCCCGGGCCGCGGGCGAGCCGTCCGTCGACACCGAGACCGGCCTGGTCAGCGTGCGGGTCGGCGACCGCGGTTCGGAGGCGCTCATCGACGCGGCCCGCGGGCTCGACAGCGCCGACATCCAGATCCGGGGGCTCATGCTGCGCCGCCCGTCCCTGGACGACGCGTTCCTGGCGCTGACCGGCCACGCGGTCGAGAACCACAGCACGGCGGAGCGGCCCGGCCGGGGCCGCGGAGGCCGGGGCGGACGCCGCAGGCGCGGCCCCGACGACGGTACGGGGGTGCGGTCATGACGGTGCTCACCGCGGCGGATCGGCCGGGGGCGTCCGCGTCGCTGCGCTGGCTGCTCGGCGACACGCTCACGTTCGCCAGGCGCAACCTGCTGGTCTGGGCGCGGGTCCCGTCGTTCCTGGTCATCACGGTGATCCAGCCGGTGATGTTCGTGCTGCTGTTCCGGTACGTCTTCGGGGGCGCCATCCCGGTGCGCGTCCCCGGCGGCTACGTCAACTTCCTCATTCCCGGCATCATCGGACAGAGCGTGGCCTTCGCCACCTTCGGCACCGCCGTGGCCCTGGTGCAGGAGAAGCAGCAGGGGGTGATCGACCGGCTGCGGTCGATGCCGACGGCCCGGTCCGCGTACCTGGTCGGGCGGCTGGTGGCGGACGCCGCACGGGTGTTCCTGATGATTCTCATCCTCGTCGGGGTGGGTTACGCGGTCGGGTTCCGGTTCACCAACGGATTCGGCCCGGCGGTCGGCATGGTCGTCCTGGCCACCGTCTTCGCCGTCGTGGCCTGCTGTGTCTGGGCGTACGCCGGCTTCGCCATGGGCACCGCCGAGTCGGTGCAGGCCTTCGGCCTGGTGTGTCTGTTCCCGCTCGCCTTCGTGAGCTCGGCCTTCGTGCCCGTCGACACGATGCCGGGCTGGCTGCAGGCCTTCGCCGACAACCAACCGGTCACCGTGCTCATCGACACGATGCGCGCGCTCGCGCTGGGCGGTCCGGTCGGTGAGGACCTGTGGAAGAGCGGCCTCTGGCTGGCCGCGGGCCTCATCGTGTTCGTGCCGCTGGCCGTGCGCGCGTACAACCGAGCCTGATCCCCCGGGCCGGTCCGGACGGGAACCGGCGCGGTGGCAGCGGCTCCCCCTGCCCAGTTCACGGGAGATTCCGGATGAACAACCCCTCCGTACCGACCCAGACCGGGACCGCGACGCCGATGGCCAGGCTGCGGGACGCGCCGCCGGCCGCGCCCGCCCTGGCGCCCGGGCACTTCATCCCGCTGCCGGGTGGATTCGAGCTGTGGTCACAGGGCGTGCTCCGCAGCGGCGGGTTCCCCATCGCCGGGCTGCTCGACCTCGGCGACCACGAGTACGCGGCGGCCGCCGACCGCTGGCTGGCCGAGCCCGGCGACGACACGCGGCGGGGCCTGGCCGCCGCGGCGGCCCGCGCGACCGTCCGGCAGGCCGAGCTGCTCGGCCGGATCGCCCGCCGGCCCGACTTCCTGGAGGCGGTCGGCTGGCAGAACCCCGACGTCGTCGAGCCCATGATCGTGCGGCTCGGGCAGCTGGGCGCCGACGCCCCGAACAACCACCGGCTGCGCAAGCGGCAGCGGATCGTGGCCAAGTACTGGGCGCGGTACTGCGCGAAGAACGAGACCATCGGCTTCTTCGGGCCGGTGAGCTGGTTCGACTTCCGCGACGGCGGCGAGCCGCTGCGGATGCGGCCCGGTCCGGCCCTCATCGCCCGCGGCGAGCTGCACCTGGAGACGTGGGCCGTGGACGCCCTCGCGGCGCGGCTGACCGCCGATCCGCAGGTGCGACCCTGGGTCGCGCCGCGCCGCCACCCCATCGTGCACCTCGCCGGGGCCCGGGTGCGCACCCTGGGCGGCCCGGTCGATCTCGACGAGGAGGAGGCACGGGTGCTGGCGCTCGTCGACGGCCACCGGCTGCCGGCGGAGATCGCCGCCGAATGCGGCGTCGAACCGAGCGTGCTGCACAAGACGCTGGAGTTGCTGGCGGCCAGGGAGCTGCTGATCTGGGACCTTGAGCCGCCGCTCGTGCAGCATGCCGAGCGCGAGCTGCGCGGCCGGCTCGACCGCATCGGCGACGCCACGGTCCGGGGCCGGGCGATCGCGGCGCTCGACCGGCTCGAGTCGGCCCGCGACGCGCTGGCCGACTATCGCGACCCGGATCAGCTGCGCCGGCTCAACGAGCGGCTGGAGCACGAGTTCACCGCGCTGACCGGGGTGGACCCGGCGCGCCGGCCCGGACAGTCCTACGGCGGGCGGCGGCTGGCCTACGTGGACTGCGCCCGCGACGTCGCGCTGTCGTTCGGTCCCCAGGTGTTGCGGGCGATCGCCGAGCCGCTGTCGCTGCTGCTCACCAGCGCGCGCTGGTACGTCCACGAGGCGGCGGAACGGATGCGCCGTACCCAGCTCGCGGCGTTCGACGCGATGGGCGTCGAATCGACGAACTACATGCAGCTGGTGCTGGGCTGCGCGGACACCTTCCTCACCCCCGGCAACCGGCCCCAGGACCAGGTGGCGCGGGAGTTCGTCGCCGGCTGGCGGGCCATTCTCGGCCTGGACACCGACGCCCGGGTGGTGACGCACCGCAGTGACGCGCTGCGCCAGCGGGTGGCGGAGGTGTTCGCCGGCGGGTACCCGAGCTGGGGCTCCGCGCACACCCACAGCATCGACCTGCTCCTCGCGGCGCGCGGAGCGGCCGAGTTGGCCCGCGGCGCGTTCCAGCCGGTGCTCGGGGAGTTCCACATCGCCTACTGCCCGTTCGAGACCCCGTGCTTCAGCTGGCCGCATCCGGACCGCGAGGAACTGCGGGCGATGCTGGCCACCGTCATCCCGGCCAGCAGGGTGATCCTCAGCCCGGTCAAGGACTACCCGCGGGTGACCGCCCGGACCTATCCGTGGCTCAACGACGCCCGCGACTGGCGGTTGTGCGTGTCGGCGTACCCGCCCCGCGGCGACGAGCGGCTGCTGCCGCTGTACGGGCTGGAGGCCCGCCGGGACGGGGACCGCCTCATGCTCGGGTTGCCCGGCGCGGCCGAGCGGTTCGAGGTCATGGACGTCGGCGGCGCGTGGCTGACCTGGGATCTGGTGGACGCCTTCAAGCAGGTGGTCGGGACGCGGCCGCACACCCCCAGGGTGGTCGTGGACGACCTCGTCATGTTCCGGGAGACCTGGTCGTTCCCCATCGACGGGCTGGACTGGATCTCGGCCCGCAGCGATCCCGAGCACTTCGTGGCCGCGCGGCGCTGGCTGCGGGCCCACGGGCTGCCGGACATCGTGTTCGCCTCGATCAGCTCCGAGCCGAAGCCGATCTTCGTGGACTTCCGCAGCGAGGTCCAGGTGGGCAACCTGGCGCAACTGCTGCGCGCCGCCGGCGCGACGGCGGGCGCGACGGTGACGATCAGCGAGATGCTGCCCGCGCCGGACCAGTCGTGGCTGGCCGACGCGGCCGGCAACGTCTACACCTGCGAGCTGCGGCTGTTGTTCGCGGACCGGGCGCCCGGCCCGACCGGGTGAGCCGGGGCGGTTCGTCTCGACCGGGGCGGCCGGCCCGCCATCGGGTCAAGGGGCCGCGGGGGAACCAGTTGCGGCGGGCCGCCACCGGCGGCGCGGCGACCGGCCGCCGAGCGTTGCGCGTCGGCGGCCGGAAGGCGGTGGGGATGACCGGGGGCTATTCGGCGAAGGTGACCGGGAGCGAATCGAGGCTGCGGACCGACGTGGCGCGCAGCCGCACGGGCGTACCGGCCAGGCGCAATGGCGTGGGCGCCTCGTGCAGGCCGGTGACCAGCCCGCGGAGCGCCGCCCGGCCGAACGCCTGCCCGACGCAGCCGTGCATGCCCCAGCCGAAGCCGAGGTGCCGGTTCGGCTTGCGATCGAGCACCAGCTCGTTGGGCTCGGGGAACTCCTCCGGATCGCGGTTCGCCGCGGCGAGCAGCGCGATCACGCCGTCGCCGGCCCTGATGGCGACGTCCCGGATCTTCGTGTCCTGGGTGGCCACCCGGCTGGTGACCTGGGCGGGGCCGTCATAGCGGATCAGCTCGTCGATGCCGGTGTCCAGCAGGGCGGGATCGCGCAGCCGGTCCAGCACGTCGGGCCGGCGCAGCAGGGTCAGCGCCACGTTCCCGCAGGCCGCGAAGATCGCGGCGAAGCTGCCGTTGAAGAGCAGGCCCAGGTTTTCCTTCATCCGGTTCGTGGAGAACTCGTTGGTGTCGGCGCTGTTCTTCAGCACCGCCACCGCGCCGCCCCGGTCGGCCGCGGCCCCCCAGGCGTCTTCGATCAGGGCGCCGAGCTGCGCCCGGCCGTCCTGGCCGACCTTTGAGTTCTCCGGCTTGACGTCGGCGTTGTAGCCCTGCGCGATGGCCTCCGACACCCGCTTGAAGGTGCCGGGCTCGGGCTCCCGCAGGCCCAGGAGCTCCGCCGTGATCGCGGCGGCCAGCGGGGCCGCGACCTCGGTCATCCAGTCGAAGACCGGCCGCGACGCCAGCGCGGCGAAGAGCCGGTCCACGTCGGCGCGGATGGACCCGGCCAGCTGGTCGATGTCCTGGGAGTGGATGGAATTGACGATCAGCCGGCGCAGCGCCTTCTCCCCGGCCGGATCGAGGCCGTCCGACAGCGCGGACGCCTGGAGGTTCTGCCGCGCCTCGGACGCCGTCCCGCCGATCTGCTTCCGGTCCTGGGTGAACCGCTCGTGATCGTTGAGCACGTCCCGGCATTCGGCGTAGCGCGTCACCAGCCAGGACTGCATGCCCTCGCTCCAGAGCACGGCGTGGCGCTGCTGCAGCCCGGCGTAGAAGGGATATGGATCTTCCAGCATGGCGGGGTTGTCCGGACCTAAACCTGGCGCAGAGGTCATGATGTCGTCCCTTCGGTTCACCGTCGCGCGGCCACCGGCCGGCGCGGTTGTGCGTTCGCGCGGATCACGGGGCGCCGCACGGGCACGCGGCCGCCGTGGCGACCGCGTGCCCGTCAGCGAAACCCCCGTCCGGTCGTCGGACCGCTCAGCCCTCCCGCAGCGCGAACCACGACTTGTGCAGGCGCTCCATCAGCTTCGGGTCCGAGAAGTCGTGGTACGTCAGCTGCGCCTGGGCGGTGGCGAGCAGGTCACCGCTGCGGGCCCAGAGCCTCGTGTCGGCGCCCAGCACGCCCTGCCCGGCGTGCGCGCCGGTCGCGTCCGCGAGCAGCCACTGGTCCTCCGGGTGGAAGGTGTGGAAGTCCACGGTGAGGTTCAGCGTCGGGGCGATGAACCGCAGCGGCGGCGTGAAGGGGTCCGCCACCACCGGGAACATCATCCCGGCGCAGATGATCAGATAGCGGCAGGCGTCGACCCAGGGGTCCTTCGCCCCCTCCCCGTTGGCGATCCGCTGCCAGCCGCGAATGTGCGCGTCCCGTCGGGGCGTGAAGCGGCGCTCGATGAGCTCCTCTTCGGACAGGCCGCTCAGGTCCGGGTACGCGTGGGTGGGCTGCATGCCCTTGACCATGCGGAACTCGAGCATCTTCCAGTACGGCTGGTCGCCCAGCAGCTGGGCCGCGTCCGGATAGAGCAGGGTGCCCGGCATGTCCTCCGGCTCGGTGACCTCGGGGGCCTCCTGCCAGTTCTCGTTCGGTCCCGGCAGGTCGGTGGGCGCGGCGGTGGCCAGCGCGACGAGGATGTCGTTCCCGTTCTGGGTCATCCGCACGAGGTGGGAGTCGGCCCGTTCCGTGACGCTCAGGGTGGTCACTTCGAGATCGACCGACCCAAATGTCGCCTCGTGCAGGTAATGGCAGGTCAAGCTGACCGGCCGTGCCATGTTGCTGGCCGATTGGGCAGCCCGCAAAGCGATCCCGGACAGGTATCCGCCGACCGGCGCCCACAGCTTCCAATCTTCGGATACGTTGCCGCGGTACTTACCCTCGGCGGTTTGTTCGACGGCAGTTTGCTGCTCCAAGGACTCCATGTTGGGTTCCTATCACGAGGCTGACACCGGTCGGTAGCAGCGCGGATGGACGAGGACGGGCCGTGCCGGGACAGGGATTGGCGTTGCCGGAAACAATGGTGATGAACAGCTGAGCGAAACGGCTGACGGATCCGAATTCAGCCGTACCGAAAGGCGCCGCCGCACCGGGCCGCGGACCCGGTGCGGCGGAATTCAGCGGACGGAGATCGGGACCTGGGTGGGGCCCCGGCGGTTGAGCAGGATGTTCCATTGCGGATCTGCGGTCAGGGTGAGGTCCGGGAACCGGCGCGCCAGCCGGCCGAACGTCTCCTGCCCGAGCAGCCGCGCGAGCGCGGCGCCGAAGCAGGTGTGTATGCCGCGGGCGAACGAGAGGTGGTCCTGCGGGCGGTTCCGCCGCAGGTCGAGGTCGTCGGCGGTGTCGCCCCACCGCTCGGCGTCGTGGTTGGCCGCCGCGATCGACATCACGACCGCCGCCCCGGCCTGGATCTTCTCGCCGTGCAGCTCGGTGTCCCGCAGCACACCACGGACGGCGATCTGCAGCGGCGCCTCGTACCGGAGCAGCTCCTCGGTGGCGTCGTTGTCCAGCGACGGGTCATCACGCAGGACGCGGGCCTGGTCGGGGTGGCGGGCGAGTTCGAGCGCCCCGAAGGCGAGGTGGTTGGTGGTCGGCTCGGGCGCGGCCACCTGAAGCAGCAGGACGTGCTCGACGGCCTCCTCCGGGGTGGGGTGGTCGTCGCCGTCCGCGGCCACCAGCCGGGAGATGACGTCGTCGGCCGGGTGCGTCCGCTTGTGCGCGCAGAGGTCCGTCAGGTACGCCCGCATCTCGTCACTGGACCGGACGATCGCCGCGGACACCTCCGGACTGGCGATGGGCTCGGTGATGTTGACGATGTCCGAGGTCCAGGCGTGCAGCTGGGGCCGGTCCGCGACCGGCGTGCCGAGCAGCTCCGAGATGGCCAGGAACGGCAGCGAGCCGGCGAACGCCTCGATGAACTCGGTCTCGCCCTTTTCCCCGATGGCGTCGAGCAGCTCGTCGACCAGCCCGGCCGCGCGCGGCCGGAACGCCTCGATGTGCGCCGGTGTCAACGCCCGGGCCATCTGCCGCCGCCACCGGGTGTGCTCGGGCGGGTCACGGAACAGGATGTTGGCGATGCTCTCGTAGGGCACGCCGTTCTGCGCCGGCCCCGCGCTCAGCTTGCGGTGGTCGACGGTGAACCCCTCGCGGTCGCGCAGGACCTCGTCGATGTCGTGGTGCCGGGTGAGCAGCCACAGGCCGTCCATGATCTGGTACGCCGGCGCGGACTCGCGCAGCTCCTTCAGCACGGGGTACGGGTTGGCCACGAACTCGGGGTCGAGCGGGTTGTAGCTGACCGTCATCGCGGCTCACCCACCTTCTCGGCCTTGCGGGGCAGTCCCGCCGCCGCGAGATCGTCGGCGTAGCGCGCGAACTCCCACTTCGGGTGGATCTGCTCCAGCGAGGGGATCAGCTCCATCGCCGCCTCGACGTAGATGTCCGGATTGATCTCGATCATCTCCCGGGCCAGTTGCCGCGCGTACCCCTTGTTGCCCTCCCGCTGGTGGTACGCGGTCAGCCCGACCCGGCAGAGCAGGTTGTCCGGCTTCTCGTGCCGCACCTTCTCCAGCAGCTCCATCGCCTCGGTCTTGCGTCCGGCGCCGTAGTTGATGTAGGCGAGCGCCATCAGCAGCCCGGGCGGCGGGTTGGGGTCCAGCCGGAGCGCGCGTTTGATGGAGCGGCTCGACTCGAGGCGTTGATGGCCCTCGGCCAGCGCCATCCCGCGCATGGCGTGCGGCCAGGTCAGACACGGGTCCAGGGCGACCGCCCGGTCCAGGTGCTTGACCGACTGACGCCAGTTGCCCTCCATCAGCTCGACGATCCCGAGCAGGGCGTGGCAGCTGCCGGCGTTCTGGTCGATCGAGAGGCCCTTGGTGGCCAGCTCCCGGGCCCGGTCGATGTTCGACCGGTCCAGCGTCCACCCCTGGGCGAACTCCTGGGTGTACGTGCCGGCGAGCAGCCCGTACGCGGTGGCCAGCTTGGGGTCCTCGTCGATGGCGCTCTGCAGCAGGGCGCGCGCCTTCAGCATGTGCTCCTTGCGCAGCTGGCGGAGGTGGTAATAGCCCCGCCACAGGGCCTCGACCGAGATGAGGCTGCTGGGCGGCTTCACAAACCGCTCCAGCTCGGAGGTTTCCAGCTTGTAGCCGACCGCCTCGAGGATCCGCTTCACGATCTCCGTCTGGACGGCGTACGTGTCGGTCAGCTCGGAGTCGAAGCTGTCCGACCACAGCGACCGGCCGTCCTGGGCCTCGATCAGGTCGGCCTTGATCTGGACCCGGTCCTCCTTGCGTTCGATGGATCCGCGCAGGACGTACCGCACGCCCAGTTCGGTGCCGAGCCGGGCCGGGTCCACATTGCGGCCCTTGTAGCTGAAGGCGGTCTCGAAGGAGATGACGAAGACGTACCGGCTGCTGCGCGACAACGCGTTGGTGAGCTCCTGGGTCACGCCGTCGGTGAGGTATTCCTGCTCCTCGTCCCCGCTGACGTTCTCGAACGGCAGCACGACGATCGAGGCGCCCTTGGGCACCGTCGGATTCCTGGGCGGCTTGCTTATCCCGAGGGCGTCGATGACGAGGCCTCGCAGGTACGGGCGAAAATCCACGTTTATTCTGGCCATCCGCGCCTCCGGTCAGCTGTCAGCGAGGTGCTTCCCCGCATTCCTCGTGATCCTCCGTGGGTCCACCGACGGCGCGATGCAGCCCATCGTCACAGGAAACGTGATGCCGAGGACCGGTTCTCGAATGGGGGTGGCAGGCGGCACCCCGGCATGGCGATACATTGATCCTGGCCATAGAGCCGGCCCGGTCGCAACCGATCAGCTCGACGCGCGAGTGCGGAAAAACCTCAGTCGCCCCGGCCGGCACGACGTGCGGCGCGACCGCCCGCACGGCGCGACCGCCCGCACGGCGCGACCGCCCGCACGGCACGGCCGCCCGCACGGCACGGCCGCCCGCACGGCACGGCACGGCCGCCCGCACGGCCGGATTGCGGCCGGCGCGTAACGGGCGGCTGAAGCGCCGTCGGCGGCCGGCGGGTACGGCGCGGCCGGCGTCGACCCGTGGCCGGGCCGCGGCCGGCGTGCGGCGCGGTCGCTCAGGCCCTGGTAGCGGTGATGAGGTACGGCGTGCCGTCGGAGATGCCGAGGTCCGGCCGCGGCTGCGCGGCCACCTCGGTGAAGCCGGCCGCGGCGAGCGCATCCAGGATCGGCTCGGGCCGGTCGAGATGCATGAACGGCAGCTCGCCGCGGGTTTCGGCGGTGTAGTGCTCGGCGAAGACGGCCGGCACGTCGCCGTCGTCCCAGTCGGTGAACCAGAAGCCGTCCACGGCCACGAACCGACCGCCGGGCCGCAGCAGCTCGCGCCAGTTGGCCATGGCCCGGGCCGGCTCGCGCAGCGTCCAGAGGAAGTGCCGGCAGGTGAGCGCGTCGAAGCGGGCCGGCGGGAAGCCCGGCGCCACCGCGTCGTCGAGCCGGGCGTCGACGGTGAGCCCGCGGGCCGACGCGTTGGCGGCCAGCTCGTCGAGCATGGCCGGGGCGAGGTCGATGGCCGTCACGCGGTGCCCGAGCGAGGCCGCGGCCAGCGCGAGGTACCCGGTGCCGCACGCCACGTCGAGGACGTCGCAGGGCGGGCCCGGCAGGACCGCGGCCAGGGCGTCGACCCACCGCTGGTACGCCGCCGAGCCGTATTCGGCCACGTTGCCGTCGTGGGTCTCGTAGCTGGACGCGGCCGTGCTCCAGAAGGTGGTGATGTGCGCCTGCGCATCGGTGGGGTCCTGCAGCGCCGGATGCCGGCCGCTGCCGCCTGACTCGCCCATGCCCGTTCCTTCGCTCGTCATTCGCGGGGAAGGTGCAACTCCGGCCCATTGTGGCAGAACGCGCCCCCGTTTCGGGCCGGCGTGACCGGCGCGTCGGCCGGCCGCCCCGCCCCGGTGGCGCTGCCCAGGAAGTCGGCCACCAGGCGCAGGAAGCCGGGTTGGTCGCCGCGGTGGACCTCGTGGCCGCTGCCGGGCAGTTCCCGGGCCGCGGAATGCCCGGGCAGGCACCGCCGGACCTGCCCCCAGTGCTCGTCGTCCAGCATGCCGCCCCGGCGCGGATTACCGCGCAGCAGCAGCGCGGGCACCGTCAGCCGGGCCAGCAGCGGGATGAGCGGCCCGGCGGCGGCGCCATCGGAGATGACGCTGCGGTAGACGTCGGGGTCGGTGTCGCACACGTCTCCGAGCAGGCTCTCGCGATCCACCGGATCCCAGTCGCGGCAGATGAGGGCGATCCGCCGCGCCACGTACTCCCGGGGTTTGCGCATCATCCCCAGGAAGTCCCGGACCACCGGCTGGTCCGCGGTGCCGGACATGTCCGGCGGCAGCTCCTCCAGGACGAGCCCGCCGAGGGCCGGCGGCGCCCGGTCGGTGAAGGCGCCGGTGGCCAGCGCGAGCGCGGCGGCCGCGCCCCAGCAGTGCCCGATCAGCCACGGCGCGTCGAGACGCAGCGCGGCGATGAGCTCGCGCAGGTCGGCGGCGACCTCCGGCAGCCCGTACGCGCCGACCGGCGGCCGCACGCTGGACCCGCTGCCGCGCAGATCCACCGCGTACGCCCGCATTCCCGCGGCGGCCAGCGCCGGCGCGACCCGGGACCACGTCGTCCACGAGCTGCCGTTGCCGTGCACCAGGATCACGGCCGGCGCGCCCGCGCCGAACCCGGCCGAAGCGCCGAACCCGGCCGAAGCGCCGAACCCGGCCGAAGCGCCAAACTCGGTGAGCGCGCCGGGGCCGGCCGGCCAGGCGCGGTAGTGGAACCGGCCCGCGGAGAGGTCGACCCGGTGGGATTCCCCGGCGGCAGCGATCACGTGGCCTGCCTGGTCGGCTGACCTCCGGTGGCCCGGACCATGGCCGCGATGCTGCGGACGTCCCGGAAGTTTCCGGCGTACAGCTGCTCCGGCGGGATCTGCGAGCCGAGCTCGTCCTCGATGAAGCCCAGCAGCCGGGCCGTCTTGAAGGAGTCGAGCACGCCCCAGGCCAGCAAGGGGGTGTCCTCGGTGAGTTCCCCGTTGGCGTCGCCGTCGAGGAACTCGGTGCGGATGAACGCGAGCAGGTCGCACGTCAGCTGGTCTTCGCCCACCTCGGCGCCCTTTCCACCGGCTCGCCGGCCGGCTGGTCATGGTCGTACCGGCTCAGTGCCACCCGATCCACCTTCCCATTGCCGGTGCGCGGAAGCCCAGCGACGATATGGAACCGGTCGGCGATCATGTACGGCGGGAGATGCTCCGCGCTGTGCCGCTTGAGCGCCAACACGCCCGGCGTCCGCCCCGGCGCGGGAACCACGAACGCCTCCAGGCGTACCTCGGCCCCCGCGCCCGTCGTCACGACGGCGGCCTCCTCGACGTCCGGGTGCGCGGCGAGCGCCGACTCCACGTCCCCGAGCTCCACCCGGTATCCCCGCACCTTCACCATGAGATCGCGCCGGCCGACGTAGTCGAAGGCGCCGCCCGGGAGCACCCGGACGATGTCCCCGGTGCGGTACGGACCCCGATGCCGCTCCCGTCCCCAGTAGCCGAGCATCACGGTGGGGCCGTCCACCCACAGCTCACCCTCCTCCCCCACCGCGGCCGGCCGGCCGTCGCCGCCGACGGCCCACACCCGGTCCCCGCTGGCCGGCACGCCGATCGGCGCCGGCCGGTCCCGGCCCAGGTCGGCGGGCGTGACCTCACGGAACGTGCAGACGTTCGTCTCGGTCGGCCCGTAGAGGTTGAGCAGCCGGGCGCCGGTCCAGCCGGCGAGCCGGCGTACCTGGGCGATCGGGAAGGGTTCGCCGGCGAACAGCACCGCGCGCAGCGCGGCCGGCGGGGGCCGGTCCAGCAGGCCGCCCTCGCGGATCATCAGGG
The DNA here is from genome assembly GCF_042434095.1 of Plantactinospora siamensis. NCBI lineage: Bacteria > Bacillati > Actinomycetota > Actinomycetes > Micromonosporales > Micromonosporaceae > Plantactinospora > Plantactinospora siamensis. The sequence goes on along the minus strand of NZ_JBHLUE010000026.1, from coordinate 525,506 downwards.
TCAGCGCCGAGGGCACGGAATACCAGACGCTGATCCGGTCCCGGTGCAGCAGCTCGACGAGCCGCCGCGGCGCGTACGCGAGCTCGCTCGGGATGAGCCGGACCATGCCGCCGCGGGCGAACGCGGCGTAGAGGTCCAGGACCGACAGGTCGAAGGTCAGCGCGGCGTGGTTGGCGAACCGGTCCCGCGGGCCCGCGTCCAGCTCCGCCGCGGCCCAGTCCACGAAGGACCGGGCGTTGCGGTGGCTGATGCACACCCCCTTCGGCACGCCGGTGGAGCCGGAGGTGTACAGGATGAAGGCCGGATCGTCGTCGTCCACCCGCGCGTTGACCGGCTCGACCCGGCCCGGCGGAACCGCGGCGGTGTCCAGCCAGGGCAGGCCCGGCCCTGGCTCGTCGCCGGCCATTCCCGCCGTCGGCGCCCCGGCGCCGGCCAGCCGCACGGCCCGCGGCCCGGCGCCGGCCAGCTCGGGTGGCCACGGCCCGGCGCCGGCCAGCTCGGGTGGCCACGGCCCGGCGCCGGCCAGCTCGGGTGGCCGCGGCCCGGCGCCGCAGATCAGCCGGGCGGCGCAGTCCCGGACCAGGACGGCCGCCCGGGCGGCCGGGGTGGCCGGGTCCACCGGCACGTACGCGGCGCCGAGCCGGAGGACGGCCTGCATGGCCACGACCACCGCCGGCGACTTCTGCGCCCAGATGGCCACCCGGTCGCCGCGGACCACACCGGCGGTACGCAGCCGGGCGGCGACCACGTCGGCCCGCCGGTCGAGTTCGGCGTAGCTGAGCGTGCCCCCCGCGCCGGACAGGGCCGGCCGGTCCGGATACCGCGCCGCCGCGTCGACGACGAGCTGGTGCAGGCTCATAGCCCGGCTCGGTTGACGAGGATTTCCCGCTGGATGTCGTTGCTGCCGGAGAAGATGACGCCGGGGACCGAGTCCCGCAGCTGGGCCTCGATGCCCGGGTCGGCGAGATAGCCGGCGCCGCCGAAGACCTGCACGGCGTCCAGGCTGTTGGCCACCGTCGCGTCCGAGACCGCCAGCTTGGCCATGGCCGTCGCCGTCGGGTCCGCCCGGCCCTGGTCGAGCAGCCAGCAGGCGCGGTAGAGCAACAACCGCGCCGATTCCAGCCGCTGCATCATGGTGGCGATCCGGTGCGACACCGCCTGGAACGCGCCGATCGGTCGGCCGAACTGACGCCGCCGCTTGGCGTGCGCCACGCAGCTGTCCAGCTGGCGGCGCATCTGGCCCAGGTAGATGGCGAACAGGCAGCTGCGTTCCCAGCCCATGGAGTGCTGGAAGATGGCGCTGCCCTGGCCCTCGGCGCCCAGCCGGTAGCGTGCCGGCACCCGGCAGCCGGCGAACTCCACCCGGGCGGCCGGGCAGGCGTGCAGGCCCATCTTCGTGAACGGCTCGCCGACGGTGACGCCCGGCAGCCGGCGGGGCACCGCCAGGGCGGTCTGCCCGAGGAACCCGGCGGTCGGATCGGAGGTGCCGTACACCACGAAAATGTCGGCCGCCGGGCCGTTGCTGACGTACGACTTCACGCCCGTCACGACGTACGCGTCGCCGTCCCGCGCCACGGTGGTGCGCAGGGCGCTGATGTCGGATCCGGCCTCGTCCTCGGTCATCGCGTTCGCGGCCACCAGCTCCGCCCCGACCAGGCCGGGCAGCAGTTCGGCCCGCGTCGCGGCGTCGGCGAAATCGCGCACCGGTACGGCGCAGGCCAGCAGGTGCGCGCCGATGGCGAAGGCCAGACCGGTGTCCGCTCCCCCCTCGGTGAATGCCTCGAGGCACAGCGCCGTGTCGAGGGCGCCGAGGCCGCCGCCGCCGTACTCGGCCGGCAGGCACAGGCCGGTCATGCCGAGCCGGCCCGCGTCGGCCCACTGGTCCCGGGAGAACGGCCCGAGCGATCCGCGCGGCGAAACATCCGACATTTGCTCACGTACGCCCGCGAGCACCTCGTCGTAGCGCTTACGCTGCGCCGCACTCAGGTCGAAATCCATACGGGCACCATCTCGTCCGGGGCGGTGGGCCGGGTTCCAGAAGGTCGGCCGGCCGGTCCTGGCGACCCACGAGCCGAGGGCACGGTCGGCGGCCGGGCCGTTGGCAATGTGTCACAGCCGCGAGCGGGGTGTCGAGGGCGCCGGCGTCGCGCCGACCGGCGGCGGCCAGCCCGCCGGTGCCCCGGCGGGCTGGCCCGGCGTACCGGCCCCGGCGCCTCGGCGGCCCGGCCCCGGGCGCCTCGAGCGGCGCGGACCCGGCGGCCCGGTCCCGGCGGCCCGGTCCCGGCGGCCCGGTCCCGGCGGCCCGGTTCCGGCGGCCCGGTTCCGGCGGCCCGCTCCCGGCCCCCGGCGGCCCGGTCGCGACCTCGGCGGGCCGGTCCCGGTTACGGCGCGTCGAGCGGCCCGGACCCGGTGGACCTCCGGCGCCCCGGCCGTTCGGCCGGCGGCCGGCGGCCGGCGGCGCGAGCTGGGACGGAGCCACCGGAGCCGGCGCGCCGAACCGGCCGGCGGGCGCGCCCCGGGACCGCCCGCGGCGGCCGTCCCGGGCCGCCGGCGTAACGGGCGAACACCGACCACGATCCGTAGTCGAGTGATGCCCATCCATCTGTACGCACCGTGTTGACATCCATACTTCGTGGGAAGAATGTTCGTGATACCGGTACGGATCAGGGGATGCGCCACCCACCGGGACTCACCGTGGAGGGGGGAACTCACCATGGAACAACGCGTCGAGGAGGAGCCCGTCGAGGAAGAATGTCCTCGCCCCGGGCCCGTGCTCGTCATGTCCGCGCCACCCGCGCGGCTGACCGGCGAGTCAGTGCGGATCAACATCGAGGACCTGCAGCCCGCCGATTCGCCGCGCCTGCAGGGCGAGGACATCGAGCACATCCGCTCGCTCGCCGAGCTGCAGGACGAACTGCCGCCCATTCTCGTCCATCGCCGGACGATGCGGGTCATCGACGGGATGCACCGGCTCAAAGCCGCGATTCTCCGGGGCGAGCGCGCCATCGTGGCCACCTTCTACGACGGCAACGACGCCGAGGCATTCGTGATGGCCGTCCGGGCGAACGTGCAGCACGGCCTGCCGCTCTCGCTCGCGGACCGGAAGGCGGCCGCGCTGCGGATCGTCCGTTCCAACCCGCACTGGTCCGACCGCGCGATCGCCCAGGTCTCCGGGCTCTCGGCGAAGACGGTCGCGGCCATCCGGTCGGACTCGGTGGCCGCGGTGGCGGAGGTCTGCCACCGGATCGGCCGCGACGGCCGGGTCCGTCCGCTCAGTACGGTCGATGGGCGCCGGTTCGCCAGCGAGCTGATCGCGCTGAATCCGGAGTCCTCCTCCCGGGAGATCGCCCGGAAGGCCGGCATCTCGCCCAGCACCGTCCGCGACGTCCGGGACCGCCTCCGCCGCGGCGACGACCCCGTACCGACCCGGCGGCCGACCGGGCACCACACCGAACGGTCCACCCGCGAGCGCCGGCTGCAGGAACGGATCAAGACCGAGCAGCTGCCGGCGCTGCGGTGCCGGGACGACATCCTGCAGAACCTGAGCCGGGATCCCGCCATCCGGATGACCGAACACGGGCGCGCCATGCTGCGGTGGCTGCACTCGGAGAGCAAGCAGGTGGACAAGGACTGGGGGCTGTTGGCCACCCGGCTGCCCGAACACTGCATGTGCCTGGTGGCCGATCTCGCCTGCTCCATCGCCGAGGCGTGGCTGGAGTTCGCCAGCGAGATGCGCCGCCGCGACGCGCTCGAGCCGTAGCCCCGCCCGACCCGGCCCGACAGGATGGGGGCGGACCATGACAGACCCGCATCAGGCCCGCTCCGACCGCCTGTGGGGCGAGTCGTGGTACTTCGACTTCGCCGCGGTGGATGGCTCGCTGGGCGGCTTCGTCCGGGTCGGCGACTACCCCAACCTCGGCCGACGTTGGTTCTGGGCCTACCTGACGACCGGCGGGCGGGCGGTCGGCCACGCCGTCGACCGCCCGCTACCCGGTCCCCGGGACGCCCCCTGGCGGACCGACGACCCCGCCCTCCGGCTGCTGATCCGGCCCGGACCCGACGGGTGGCGGCTCACCGCCGAGGGCGTCGGGTTCGCCATGGATCTCCGCTGGCAGGCCCGCGCGGCCGCCTACTCGTACGCCCGGGGCAGCCGGCTCGAGCAGCCGGGCTGGGCGGTCGGCGACGTCGACGTCGGCGGGCAGTCGCTCCGGCTGGACGGCCCCGGCCAGCGGGACCAGTCCTGGGGCATCCGGGACTGGAGCCGGCTGGGCTGGACCTGGTGCGCCGGGTGGCTGTCCGACGGCACCCGGTATCAGGCCACCCGGCTGGACGCGCGCGGCCGGGTGCCGCCCGACGGGTACCTCATGGCGCCGGACCACCGCCCCGATCCGGTACGACGGATGGCGGTCCATCCCGACGGGGTGCGGATGAACGACACCCTGCTGGAGTTCACGGACGTCGGGCGGGTCACGGTGGACCTGCCGCCGTCGGCCGGCGGACCGAGCCAGCTCCGCCGAGCGGTGACGCTGGTCCGGACGGCGGGGCGGCAGCACGGCGTCGGGTGGCGGGAGCGGAACGTGCCCCTGCGCACGGCCCGGCCGGCATCGCTCGACTGAGCGTTCTCCACAGTCGGCCGCCCCGCACGGTCCGGCCGGACCGACGAGGGTCGCGCCGGTTCCGGCCGGATCGACGAGGGGCGCGCCCGTCTCGGCCGGGCCGACGGGGGTCGCGCCGGTCCCGGCCGGGCCGGCGTCGCCCAGACCGCCGCGCCGGCGCTGGAGATACGGCCGGCGCCGGTCAGACCGTGACGCCGTGGATGCGGCCGCGCGTCTCACTCAACGGCTGGCCGGTCCCGCCCCAGCGCGTCTGGATCAGTTCCGCGGCGATGGCCACGGCCGTCTCCTCGGGGGTACGCGCGTGCAGGTCCAGCCCGATCGGCGAGTGCAGCCGCGTCAGCTCCTCCTCGCTGACGCCGGCCTCGCGCAGCTTGCCGAGCCGGTCGTCGTGGGTCCGCCGGCTGCCCATCGCCCCGATGTAGCCGGCCGGCGTGCGGAGCGCCACCTGGAGCAGCGGCACGTCGAACTTCGGGTCGTGGGTCAGCACGCAGATCGCGGTCCGGGCATCCACGGCGGTCTCGGCGAGGAAGTTGTGCGGCCACTTGACCACCACCTCGTCGGCGTCGGGGAACCGGCGGGCGGTGGCGAACACGCCGCGCGCGTCGCACACCGTCACGTGGTAGCCGAGGAACTTGCCGACCCGGGCGACGGCCGAGGCGAAGTCGATGGCGCCGAACACGAGCATCCGCGGCGGCGGCGCGAAGGCCTGCACGAAGACCGACACCTCCGTCATCCGCCGCTGCCCGTCGAGGCCGTAGTGCCGTTGCCCGGTGACGCCCTGCGCCAGCATTCCGCGAGCGTCGTCGTCGATCGCCCGATCCAGCCCGGACGAGCCGAGCGAGCCGGAGGTCCGGTCGTCCCAGATCACCCGCCGGGCGCCCACCGGGCCGGCCCCGGTGACCACCGTGGCCACCGCCACCGGCTCGCGCCGGCGCACCGAATCGGCGATGGCCGGCAGTTCCGGAAAAGTGCGCCGATCGACGGGCTCCACATATACGTGCAGAATTCCTCCGCAGGTGAGCCCGACGGCGAACGCGTCGTCATCGCTGAATCCGTACTTTTCAAAAAATGACTCGCCGGTTTCGATCGCCTGTTTCGCGACCTCGAAAACCGCGCCCTCGACGCACCCGCCGGAAATGCTCCCCACGACCTCGTCATTGGGCGAGACCGCCATGGCCGCGCCGGGCAGTCGGGGTGCGCTCCGGAATGTGTCGACGACGGTCGCCAAGCCGAAGGTCTTACCGCTGTCGTACCACCCGAGAATTGGTTCGAGAACGTCACGCATCGCTGTTTCCTTCGGTCGGCAACGCGGATAGGACAACAGTACGCTCGCGCCGGAAAGCGGCAAGCACGAGAATGCGCACCATGGCCGTACCGCAATTTGACAACGCCCTGCCGACCGCCGCCGACGTGGTGGTCGTGGGGGCCGGAGCGGCCGGCGCGGCGGTCGCCGCCCGGCTGTCCGAGCTGGACTCGGCGAGGATCCTGCTGGTCGAGGCCGGACCGGACTACCGGGCCGCGCAGACCCCGCCGGCGGTGCGGGACACGGATGTGGGCCGGGCGCTGGCCCTGCGCTCGTTGCGCTGGCCGGACCTGCGCGCGCGGCTCACCGAGGCGCAGCCGCCGCGCCCGTACGCCTGCGGGCGCGGCGTCGGCGGCGGCTCGGCGATCAACGGTCAGCTCGCGGCGCGGGGCACGCCGGCCGACTTCGACGCCTGGGTGGCCGCCGGCTGCCCCGGCTGGTCCTGGCCGGACGTGCTGCCCACGTTCGTCGGGATCGAGGACGATCTCGACTTCGGCGACGGGCCCGGCCACGGCGCCGGCGGTCCGGTGCCGATCTCCCGCGCGCCCGCCGGGCGGCGCGGCCCGCTCAGCGCGGCGCTCTACACGGCGGCGGTGGACCGCGGTCACGCCGAGCGGCCCGACCTCAACGCCGGGGAGGGCCCGGGGATCTCGCCCACCGCCTGGCATCGCCGGGGCGGCGCGCGCGTCTCCAGCAACGACAGCCATCTGGAACCGGCCCGGGACCGCCCGGGCCTGCGGGTCGCCGGCGGCCGTACGGTGGCGCGGGTGCTGTTCTCCGCCGGTCGCGTCCGCGGCGTGGAGGTGGCCGACGGGCGGCGCCGGACGGTCGTCGCCGCCCCCGCCGTGGTGCTGTGCGCCGGCGCCGTGTACTCCCCCGCCATCCTGCTGCGCTCGGGAGTCGGCCCCGCCGACCAGCTCGACAGGCTGGGTGTCGAGGTGGTGGCCGCGGTCCCGGGCGTGGGCGCGCGGCTGAGCGACCATCCCGCCGTCCTGCTGGATTTGCGGCTGACCGGCGACGCCGCCGAGCGGGCCCGGCGCACCGAGTCGGGCTGCTGCCTGCTGCGGCTGCCGTCCGGCCCGGGCGCGGGTACCGGGCCGCCCGCCGGCGCGGACGCCGGGGCCGGCGCGGACGCCGGCCATGACATCCAGCTGCTGCCGTTGGACCGCACGGTCGGCCCCGCCGCGGCCGGGCTGCTCGTCTCGCTCATGCGGCCCGCGTCCCTCGGCGCCGTGCGGTTGCGCAGCGACGACCCGGCCGATGACCCGCAGGTCGACCTCCGGCTGCTCACCGAGCCCGCGGACCTGGGCCGGCTGGGCGAGGCCGTCCGGTACGCCGCCGACCTGCTCGATCACCGGGATCTGCGGGCGGTGGTCGCCGACCGGCCCGCGCCGCCGGCGGGCGACCTCCGCCGGTGGCTGCGGGAGAGCTGCCGGGCCCAGTACCACCCCTCCGGCACCTGCCGGATGGGCCCGGCGACCGACCCCGGTGCCGTGGTGGACGAGGAGGGCCGGGTGCACGGCGTGGACGGCCTGTGGGTGGCGGACGCCTCGGTGCTGCCCGTGCCGTGCGGCGTGCCGCCGTACCTGAGCACGGTCATGCTGGCCGAGCGGCTGGCCGCCGCTATCCGGCGCCGGCTCCGGCCAGCGCCGTGAGGATCCGCTCCGGGGTCAGCGGGGTACGGTCCACCCGCGCTCCCACCAGCGCCAGGGCGTCCGCCACCGCGTTGAACACGCAGGGCAGCGCGCCCACCGCGCCGCCCTGGCCCATTCCCTTGTGGCCACCGGGTGTCGGCGAGGGGGTCTCGATGTGCGCGCAGTCCACGACGGGCGCCTCGGCCGCCGTCGGCACCGGGTAGTCGGCCAGGCCCAGGGTCAGCGGACGGCCGCGCTCGTCGTACCGCACCTCCTCGAAGAGCGCGGCGCCGATGCCCTGCAGGACGCCGCCCGCGATCTGCCCCTCGACCACCTTCGCGTTGATGATCCGGCCGCAGTCCTCGGCCACCACGTACCGCTCGACCCGCACCAGCCCGGCCTCCCGGTCGATCTCCACCAGGCAGCCGTGGCAGGCGTTGGACCAGGTGACCGGGGGCGCCTTGAACCGGCCGACGGCCTCCAGCGCCCCGCCGGCCCGGTCGCGGCGGGCCACCTTGGCCAGCTCCGCCCAGGAGATCGCGGCCGCCGGGTCGGCGCGGTCGGCGAGCGCGCCGCGGCGCGGCTCGATCCGGTCGGCCGGGACGCCGAGCGACGCGGCCGCCAGCAGCCGCGCCGCCCCGAGCAGCTCGGCCGCGGCCGCCCGGCAGGCCCCGCCGGTGATCACCGCGGTGCCGCTGGCCCCGGTGCCCCGCCCGTACGGGGTGGCGCCGGTGTCGCCCTGCACCACCCGGACGTCGTCCACACCCAGCCCCAGCTCGCCCGCCACCACCTGGGCCATGGTCGTCTCCACGCCCTGGCCGCCGGAGCCGGTGGCGAGGAACGCGGTGACCGTGCCGTCCGGCTCCACCCGCAGCCGCGCGGTGTCGGTGGAGATCGGGTCCATCGTGCCGATGCTGGACGGCTCCACGCAGAGCGCGAGCCCGAGTCCGAGCAGCCGGCCCTGCTCCGCGAACAGCCGGCGCTGCCGCCGCCGCGATTCGGTGTAGTCGAGCCGCCGCGCGACCTCCTCCAGCGTGTCCGCCGGCGTCACGTGGTCGATGGTGATCCGGGTCGGCATCGAGTACGGCAGCTCGTCGGAGCTGAGGACGTTGCGGCGGCGCAGCTCCAGCGGGTCGAGCCCGACCGCCCGGGCGACCTCGTCCAGCATCTGCTCGCGGGCCACGGTGGTGAAGGCCCACGGGCCCCGGTACGCCCCGCGCGGGCAGGTGTTGGTGCGCACCGAACGGAACCGGAAGGCGTGCTGGGGCACCCGGTAGGGCCCGGTGAAGATCATGCCCACGAACGGGCCGGCCTTGGCGATCACCCCGGTCGGGTACGCGCCGGTGTCCTCGAGATGGTCGAGATGGGTGCCCAGCAGGTGACCGTCCTCGTCCAGCGCGAAGGTCCCGGTGCCGAGGTCGCTGCGGGCGTGGGTGGACGCCGTGAGGTTCTCCCGGCCGTCCTCGATCCATTTGACCCCGCGGCCCAGCACCCGGGCCGCGAGCGCCACGGTCAGCTCGTCCCGCCCGGTCCAGAACTTCAGCCCGAAGCTGCCGCCCACGTCCCGGGCGGTGACCCGGATCAGCTCGGCCGGCACCCCGGTGACCCGGGAGATCGCCAGCTTCGCCTCGTGCGGGTTCTGCGTGGAGATGTTGGCCCACAGCTCGCCGGTGTCCGGGTCGTACAAGGCCGCCACGCCCCGGGTCTCCAGCGGCGCGTTGGCCTGGCGTTGCTGGCGGCAGGTGGCGCGGACGACGTGCGGCGCCTCGGCCAGCGCGCGCCGCAGCGCCGGCCGGACCGGAGACGCCAGCTCGGCGCAGAGGTTCGAACCGGTCTCCGGATATACCAGCGGGGCGTTGTCCTTCGCCGCCCGCTCCGGGTCGACCGCCGGCTCGACCGGCTCGATCTCCACCTCGATCGCGTCCAGCGCGTCCTCCGCGAGGTACCGGTCCCGCGCCACGACCAGGGCCATCGGCTCGCCGGCGAAGTGCAGCCGATCCTCGGCCAGCGGCAGCAGCCGCGGATCGTCGTCGTCCAGCCGCGGCGTCGGCTGCATGGGACCGGCCTGCGGGTTGAGGTCGGCCGCCGTCAACACCGCGACGACGCCATCGAGGTCCCGCGCGGCGCTCGGGTCCAGCCGGCGGATCCGCCCCGCCGCCACCGGGCTGCGCAGGAAGGCCGCGTGCAGCATCCCGGGCCGGTTCACGTCGTCGACAAACTCGCCCCGCCCGGTGAGCAGCCGCAGATCCTCGCGCCGCCGCGACGCCGCCTCCACCGGCGCGTGGCCGGTCGCCGTGGCGGCCCGGGCGACGGCGCGCACCACGTTGGTGTAGCCGGTGCAGCGGCACAGGTTGCCGCACAGCCCGGCCCGGATCTCGGCGTCGGTCGGCGCCGGCCGGTCCCGCAGCAGCTCGGAGCCGCGCATGAGGATGCCCGGCGTGCAATATCCACACTGGATCCCGTGCTCGGCCCGCAGGGCGTCGGCCAGCGGCGCCACCGCCTCGTCGGGGCCGGTCAGGCCCTCCGCGGTGCGGATCCGGGCCCCGTCGGCCTGCACCGCGAGCAGCGTGCAGGACAGCACCGAGGCCTCATCCAGCCACACCGTGCAGGCGCCGCAGACCCCCTGCTCGCAGCCGACGTGCGTGGCCGTCAGCCCGCACTCGGTACGCAGGAAGTCGGCCAGCGTGGTCCGCGGGTCGGTGCGGGCGCGCCGACGCCGCCCGTTCACGGTCAGCTCCAGGTCGACGTGCTCAGCCATCGGACTCCGCCCTCCGTACCCGCGCCGCCGCCCGCCGGACCGCGGCGCGGGCCAGCATCCGCCGGGTGTCCCCGGGCACGCCGCCGGTGTCCGGCGGATCCAGCCCGGCCACCGCCGCGGCCGCCACCTCCGCCGGATCCGCCCCGCCGGCCAGGGCCTGCTCGGCCACGGCCGACCGGACCGGGGCCGGCGCCACGCCGAACAGGACCACCCGACCGACGTCCGCGCCGCGGACCACCACGGCGCCGGCCAGGCCGAAACCGGTGGCCCGCGGGGACACCCGGGCCACCGCACCGACCACCGGTTGGGGCCAGACCGGCCACTCCACCGCGGCGAGCAACTCGGTCCCGGTCAGCGCGGTGGAGTGCGTACCGAGGAAGAACTCGGCCGCCGGGACGTGCCGGACGCCGGCGCCGCGCAGCTCGAGCCGGGCGTCGAGCGCCACCGCCACGGCCGGGTACTCGGCCGCCGGATGCGCGTACGCCAGCGCGCCGCCCAGGGTGGCCCGGTTGCGCACCTGGACCGGCCCGGCCAGCGCGGCCGCCTCGGCCAGCAGCGGGGCGGCCGCCCGCACCTGCCGATCGTCCTCGAGCCGCCGGAGCCGGGTCAGGGCGCCGATCCGCAGCCCCGCGTCGGTCCGGGTCACGAAGTCGAGCTCGGGCGTCCGGTTCAGGTCGATGATCCGGCCGGGACGCACCGCCCGGCTGGTCATGAGCGGCATCAGCGCCTGCCCGCCGGCCAGCAGCCGAGCCCGGCCGCCGTGCTCGGTGAGCAGGGCGACGGCCTCCTCGGCGCTGGTGGGGGCGTGGTAGGCGAAACGGGCGGGCTTCACGTTCGGGTCGACCTCCCCGGGCCGGCGCCGTCAGTCGATCGAGTACGAGGCGAGAAACTCCTCCACGTCCGCGACCGCCTGCTCGTAGCCGTAGTTGCGGTAGGCGTACCCCTTCGCCACGAAGGGGGCGCCCGCGTAGAACATCTCGTACTGGTGATGCCGGCCGGCGAACTCCGACCCGACGGCGTCCCACACCAGCTTGAAGAGCTTGACCCGGTCCTCGGCGGCCACCCCGGGCGACCGGACGTAGCGGTCGAGGTCACCGCGGATGCCCGGCGCCGCCATGTCCCGCACGCTCGCCGGCAGCTGCAGCACCCCGCCGCCGGCCAGGTCGCGCACGATGGCCAGCACCCGCGGGTACAGCTCGGCCTGCAGTCCCATGGCGCCGTAGAGGGCGCGCGGATCGGGCCGCCACATCCCGTTCCCGTCCGGGGCGGCCCGGTACTCGGCGGCCAGCACGGCCGACTCCACCACGGAGGCGAGGCTGGCCAGCTCGCCGAGCTTCTCCTGGACGCCCGGGATCCGGTCGGTCTCGTTGACGGCCGCGATCTTGCGGGCCAGGCCGAGGATGAACCGCAGCTTCGCCACGAACCGGATCTGGGCCTGGCTGTTGCCCAGGACGTGCGCGCCGGTGTCGAAGAACTGGCGGCGCAGGCCGGCCACGTCCCGGTCGACGAACACCCGGTCCCAGGGCACCAGGACGTCGTCGAACACCACGAGGGCGTCGGTCTCGTCGTAGCGGCTGGACAGCGGGTAGTCGTACCCGCTGGTGGCGCCGGTGGCGTACGAGCGCCGGCAGTGCAGCCGCATCCCGTCGGTGGCCAGCGGCAGCAGGAAGCTCACCGCGAAGTCCCGGTCCTGGTCGGTGAGCGGCTTGATGCACGAGACCAGGATCTCGTCCGCCACCGCGGCGCCGGTGGCCAGCATCTGCGCGCCCCGGACGACGAGTCCGGCGGGCCGTTCCGCGACGACCCCCACCTGGATGAACTCGTCATCCCAGCCGTGCGCCGTGCCGGCCCGGGAGAATTGCGGCGGGATGATCGCGTACGTGACGAACAGGCTCTCGTCGAGCAGCCGCCGGTAGTGGGCCGACACGTTGGCCGCCAGGTCGCGCGGGCCCGCGGCGAACGCCCCGGGGCAGGAGGCGAAGCCGGCCAGGAACGCGCCCACGTGGTCCGGCCCGCGACCCACCCAGCCGTGCGTGTGCCGCGCCCAGATCTCGATGGCGTGCCGCCGGGCCGCCAGCTCGTCCCGGGACCGTGGGATCGCGAAGACCCGGTTGGCCTCCCGAGATGTCTCCGGGGCGACGTACGTCATGTCGGTGAGCGGGTCGGCGGCGAGGTCGTACAGCTCGGCGACGGTCCTGGCCACCGGCGCGAAGGCGGGATGGCCGGTCACGTCGGGCACCAGCGAGCCGTCGAGGTAGATCTCGCGGTCGTCCCGCAGGGACGCCAGGTATTCGTCGCCCTTGCGCATCGGGGCCTCCTCAGCGCTGTGCGCCACCGGCTGAGGCCGCACGATAACGCGCAGCGATCGATCGCCGGAAGGGATCGGCCGACCCCCGCCGGCCGGCCACCCGCGGGCCGCGGCCGGCCACGCGCGGCCGTGGCCGGCCACCGCGGCTGGTTGCTGCCGCCGGTGATCGGCGGCCATTCTCGATCGGCGTTGCCGCGTCGTCAGGGAGGACGTTCCCGTGCTCGGACTGGCCCAACGCGCGGTCGAGGCGAAGTGGCCCATGGTGGCGCTGCGTCCGGTCGCCGGCCGCTACCACCCGTACGATCCGGCGTTCATCGCGGATCCCTACCGGCACCTGGACCGGCTGCGCGCCACGGCGCCGGCCTACTACAGCAAGGTGACCGGCTCCTACCTGGTCAGCAGCCACGCCGTGGCCACGGACGTGCTCGGGGACCGCCGCTACACCTCCAACCGCATGCTCGACTCGTCGTTGCGGAACCGGATGTTCATGCGGCTGGGAAAATTCAGCCCCACCGAGAAACAGGCGCTGGACAACACCCTGGCCAACGTCTCGGCGGACACCCACCAGCGGATGCGCAACGCGATCAGCCAGGACTTCGGCAAGCGCCGGATCACCGCGCTGCTGCCCCGGATCGAGTACTGGGTGGACCGGCTGCTCGACGAGGCGGCCGCGCGCGGCCGCATCGAGCTGATCGACGACTTCGCGGCCAAGCTGCCGATCCTGGTGGTGGCCGAGCTGCTCGGCTTCCCGCCGCGGGACCGGCGCCGGCTCCAGGAGTGGTCGGACAGCTATCTCGTGCTGGTCGATCCGATGATCAGGGGCGCCGGGATCAAGCGGATGAGCGGCGCCTTCCACGAGTTCGACCCGTACATCGCCGACACGCTGCGGCGGAAGCAGGCCGACCCGGACGATGACCTGATCAGCCGGCTGCTGGAGCGGCACCGCGCCGGCGAGTTCGACGACGCGCAGCTGCGTACGCTGATCATGATGCTCATGATCGCCGGGCACGAGGTGATCACCAACCTCCTCGGCAACGCCGTGGCGTCGCTGCTGCGCTTCCCCGAGCAACGGCGCCGGCTGTGCGCGGAGCCGGAACTGATGCCCACGGCCATCGAGGAGTTCATCCGGTTCGAGTCGCCGATCCAGGCGGTGTGGCGGATCGCCGCCGAGGACCTGGACATCGAGGGTGTGCACGTCCCGGCCTGGCGGGCCGTCACCGTGCTCATCGGGGCCGCCAACAACGATCCCGGCCAGTTCCCCGAGCCGCGCCGGCTCGACCTGGGCCGCGCCGACAACCGGCATCTGGGCTTCGCCCTCGGCGCGCACTACTGCGCCGGCCCGTGGCTGGCCCGGATCGAGGCGGCCGCGGCGCTGTCCCGGTTCCTGGAGCGCTTCCCGAACTTCCGCGGCGACGCGACCCGGTTGCGGTGGAAGCCGGCCGCCGGCCTGCGCGGCCTGTACGAGCTGCCGCTGGCGCTGTGATCGCGCTGCGTTCGGTCGAGGAGCTGACCCCGGACTGGTGCTCGGCGGCCCTGGCCCGGCGGATCGGGCCGGCCCGGGTGCGGACCGTGGCCGCCAGCCCGCTGGGGACCGGCCAGATGGCCGACACCTACCGGCTGCGGCTGGGTTACGAGCCGCCGGCCGCCGGCCCGGCCAGCTGCGTGGTCAAGCTGACCGCCACCGCGCCGGCGAGCCGCACGGCCGCGCAGGTGATGCGGGCGTACGAGGTGGAGACGCGCTTCTACCAGCAGCTCGCGCCGCGGCTGCCGGTGCGTACCCCGTACTGCCACGCGGCCCGCTACGACGCGCGGACCCGGGCCTTCACGGTGCTGCTCGAGGACGTGGCCGGTCGCGCGGTCGACCAGGTCCGGGGATGTACGGCCACGGAGGTGGACCGGGCCGTCGACGAGCTCGCGGCGCTGCACGGGCCGATGTGGGCCAGCCCGGCCCTGTCGTCGCTGGCCTGGCTGCCGCGGCACGACGGACCGGGCGCCGCCTGGATGGCGTCGCTGGTCCGCCGCGTCCATCCGCGCTTCCTGCGCCGGTTCGGCGCCCGGCTGCGGCCCGAGGTGATCGACCTGCTGGGCGGCTTCGTGCCGCGGGTCGAGCGGTATCTCCGGGACCGGCCGGGCCCGCGCACCGTGGTGCACGGGGACTTCCGGGCGGACAACCTGGTGCCGGGCGGCCGGGGCCGGATGACCGTGCTGGACTGGCAGACCGCGGCCCACGAGCCCCCGGCCACCGACCTCGCCTACTTCCTGGGGGCGAGCGTCGAGGTCGAGCGTCGCCGAGACCTCGAGCGGTCGGCGGTACGACGGTACGTGGCCGCCCTGACCGGGTACGGCGTCTCGCTGTCGGTCGACGACTGCTGGCGGGACTACCGCCGGTACGCGTTCGGCGGTCTGGTCATGGCCATCGTGGGCTCGACGCTGGTGACGCCGACCGAACGGGGTGACGACATGTTCGCCACCATGACGAACCGGCACGGCGCGCACGCCATCGATCTGGACTCGATCTCACTTCTCCGCTGATCCCCGGTCGGCCCCCTGCCGCAACAGTTCGAGGACCAGATCCTCGATCTCCTCGACCGTGGTGATGTGCTGGACCTGCGCCTGGTCGAGCGGCGGCAGGTCGAACTCGTCCTCCAGCGCGAACCCCAATTCGAGCAGGGCCAGGGAATGGTATTCAAGGTCGTCGACCAGGTGGGTCGGGCCGGCCTTGACGCCGTCCGAATTCGGCGCCACCTGCAGGACGATCGACCGCACCCGGGCACGAACCTCCGGATCGGACGAATTGGCGTCAATGCTCATCGAGTCCTCGCCACCGTTCTCATCGTCGGTCGGGTCACGCGCCCACTGCGACGGCTGCCGCACTGCGCATGATGACTCAGGCGTGGCTGATCCGACATCCTGAACACCTGTCGCACCGGTTCCCGGTTGCCGCCGAAGGCCGCGAACAAAGGGAGTATCCACAGTGAATTCCAACCCACTGACCTCGTGGATCGACGTGCCGGCAGCGTACCGGGGAATTCGGTTCTGGCGGAACGACGGCTGGGAGTCGTGGTCCTACCCGGACCTGGCCGCCTACGCCCGCCGGATCGCCGGCGGCATCGCCGCGGCCGGCGTGCGGCACGACGACCGGGTCCTGCTCATCGAGCGCGCCGGTCCCGACTTCGTGGCCGCGCTGTACGGGATCATGCTCGCCGGGGCCGTCCCGTGCCCGGTGGCGCCGCCGCACCTGTTCCAGAACGAGCTCCAGTACGCCCGGCATCTGGACGCGGTCAGCCGGGCGGCGGACCCGACGCTGGTGATCACCACGGCCGCCCTGGCGGAGCGGCTCACCTACGGCGGATACGAGACGCAGGTCCGCACGGCCGCGCAGCTCGGCGCCGGCGACGAGGGCGTCCCGGCCGCGCCGGCCAGCGCGGCGCTGCTGCAGTTCACCTCCGGATCGAGCGGCCGGGTGAAGGGCGTCCGGGTGCCGGTCTCCGCGCTGGCCGCGAACGTGTCGGCCATCCGGTCCTGGCTGGAGATGGGCGAGGGCGACGCCACGGCGTCCTGGCTGCCGGTGCACCACGACATGGGGCTGATCGGCTGCCTGCTCACGCCCGTCGTCCAGCAGCGCGACCTGTGGCTGCAGGAGCCGGCGGACTTCGTCCGGGATCCGGCGCGCTACCTGGCCTGCTTCAGCCGGCCGGGCGCGGCCATGACCGCCATGCCGCCGTTCGGGCTCGACTACATCGCCCGCCGGCTGTCCCCGCAGCTGCTGGCCGGCTGCGACTTCTCCGGCTGGCGCGCCCTGATCATCGGCGCGGAGCGCATCGACGTGGCCGTGCTGGACCGGTTCATGGCGCTGATGGGCCCGTTCGGGTTCGACCGGCGCGCGCTGCTGCCCGCGTACGGGCTGGCCGAGGCGACCCTCGCCGTCACCGGGCTGGCGCTGCGCGAGGAGGTGGCGACGGTCCCGGTCGCGCCCCAGCTGCTCTCGCTGGGCGAGCCGGTGCGGTCGGCCGGCGCGGACGTGCACGCGGTGGTCGGCTGCGGGCGCCCGCTGGACGGCGTGTCCGTCACGGTGGTGGACGAGGACGGGAACCCGCTGCCCGACCGCCACGTCGGCCAGATCGTCGTCCGCGGGGCCTCGGTGGCGCAGGGGTACGTGGCGGCGAACACGACCGGCCTCACCGAGTGGCGCGACGGGGCGCTGTGGAGCGGCGACGCGGGCTTCCTGGACGACGGGCAGCTGTTCGTGATCGGTCGGCTGGGCGACGCCATGAAGGTGCGCGGCCGGACCGTGTTCGCCGAGGACCTCGAGAGCGCCCTGGTGGAGGCCGGCGTGCCGCGGCTGCGGGTGGCCGTGCTGCTGGGCGCCACGGCGGCCGGCGCCACCGGCGTGATCCTGCTGGAGCGGCCCGAGCAGGACTGGATCGCCGCCGCGGCGGCGATGGCGCAGCGGGTCACCGAGGGCATGTCGACGGTGATCCTCGACGTGCCGCGCCGGTCGATCTACCGCACCACCAGCGGCAAGCCCAAGCGGCGTGACATGTGGGCCGCGTACGTGGCCGGGAACATCGAGGGAGCGGGGCTGCTCGCCGCCCCGGTCGGCGGAATGGGCGACTGACGGTTCCGCTCAGTCGCCCACTCCGCGCGCGCCGGGCTCCGTCGACGTCCCGCCGTACAGCCGGGCGGCGGGCCCGGACCGCGGCCAGTCCGTCGCCGCCGGACCGCCGAGCGGCGCCGGACCACCGCGCGGCGCCGGACCACCGCGCGGCGCCTGACCACCGCGCGGCCGTGGGTCAGGCCGGGGTCAGCCGCAGCGGCACGCTCAGGTACGAGCGGAAGTTCGGGATGTGCCGGCGGACGGCCGGCCCGCCGGGCTCCATCGCGGTGAAGTGCCCGGCGATGAACCGGAGCACGGACGCGGCCTCGGCCCGGGCCAGCGCGGCCCCGAGGCACAGGTGGATGCCCCCGCCGCCGAAGCTGACGTGCGGGTTGGGATGCCGGGTCACGTCCAGCTCGGCGGGCCGGGCGAAGCGGTCCTCGTCGTGGTTGGCCGAGCCGAGCGCCAGGATGAGCACCCGCCCGGGCCGGATCACCCGCCCGCCGATCTCGACGGGTTCGTGCACCACCCGGCTCTTCACCTGCACCGGGGCGTCGAACCGCAGCAGCTCCTCGACCGCCCTGCCGGCGAGGTCCCGGTCGGCGCGCAGGATCGCCAGCTGGTCCGGGCGGGCGGCGAGCGCCGCGAGGCCGCCGGAGAGCAGGTCCGTGGTGGTGGAGAAGCCGGCGAAGAGCAGGAACACCACGTTGTCGATGAGCGCCCGCCGGGTGGCGGTGGCCTCGTCCACCTCGCACAGCCGGGACACGACGTCGTGGGCGGGCGCCCGCTGCTTCTCCTCGAACAGCGCCGTGACCCGGTCCCGCATCCACCGCAGGGCCGCCACCGTCTCCGCCCGCTCGTGTTCCGGAAGGTAGGTGGCGAAGGCCTGGGACAGGATCCTGGCCGGCTCGCGTACCTCGTCGAGATGCTCCGGGTCCATGCCCACGAAGTCGGCCAGCACCCGGATCGGCAGCTTGTCGGCCAGCTGGGTGACGGCGTCCAGCCGGCCATCCGCGAGGGCCGGCGCGAGCAGGTCCCGGACGATCCCGTCGATGCGCCGCCCCCGGTCCCGGACGGCGCGGGTGGTGAACTCGCGGCCGAGAAGCCGGCGCAGCACCGTGTGCGCGGGCGGGTCGCGGTTCAGCATGACGTGCCCGAAGAAGTCCGCGAGGTCCCCGCCGCCCAGGGCGATGCGGTGGTACTCCTCGGCGAACTCCGCCCCGAGCCGGGCGTCGTTCACCAGCCCGGCCACGTCGGCGTACCGGGTCACCACCCACTGCGCCGGGCCGCCCCGGCACAGCGGCCCCTGCGCCCGCAACCGCCGGTAGGCCGGATAGGGGTCGTCGAGCAGGGCGAGCGCGGACGGGTCGTACTTCGGCGGCAGACCCACGGGTCCACCTCCTCTCCAACTCGGCCCGGTCCGACCGGCGCTCACGCCCGCGGCGGCGCGCCGGCCCCGTCGAGGTACGCCGTCGCAGCCCGGAGCACGGCGTCCCGCTGCGGGGTGAGATAGAAGTGGTCGCCCGGAAAGACGTGCAGCGTCATCGGTCCGGTGGTCCGCTCGGTCCACGGCCGCATGTCGTCCGGGGTGACGTCCGGGTCGTCGGCCCCCACCAGGGCCACCACCGGGGTGCTCAGCCGGCCGGGCGACGGCCGGTATCGGGCCACCGCGCGGTAGTCGCTGCGCAGCCCGGCGAGGACGGCCGTGCGGGCGTCCGGCTCGTTGATCAGCGCGGCCGGGGTGGCGCCCAGCCGGCGCAGCTCGGCGATCAGCGCGTGGTCGGTGAACTCGGTCAGCGCGCTCCGCCGCGGCCTTCCCGGCGCCGGATGGCTGGACACGAACGTGGCGACCGGCCGGACGCCCAGCCCCTCCAGCCGGAGCGCCGTCTCGTACGCCACCACCGCGCCCATGCTGTGGCCCAGCAGCGCCACCCGGCGGCCCGCAGCGGTGCAGCCGCGGGTCCGCAGCGCCGCCAGCACGCCGTCGGCGAGCCGGTGTACGTCGTCGACGCACGGCTCGCGCAGCCGGTCGAGCCGCCCCGGGTACTGCACCGCGGTCAGCTCCACGGTGGGCGGCAGCCGCTCACCCCAGGCGCCGAAGAAGGTGGCCGAGCCGCCGGCGTGCGGGAACGCGATCAGCACGGTGCGGGCCTCGGGGCGCGGCTGGACGCAGCGCAGCCAGGTCCCGCTGGCGTAGCGCCGGGCGTCGCGCGCGTTCACAGCGCGCCCTCCTCCATGCCGTCCACCGGATCGATGGCCGCCCCGGCCGTCGGCCCGGCCGGCACGGCCGGCCGGGTCGATCCGGCGGACGGCGCGGCGCACGGCGCGGGCGATCCCGCGGACGGCGCGGCGCACGGCGCGGGCGATCCGGCGGACCGCGCGGGCGGCCCGGCGCACGGCGCGGGCGGCGCTGATGCCGGCCGACCGGCCTCGACGGTGCGGAACTCGGTCACGGCGTCGGCCATCCGCAGCCGCCGCCCCGCCCACCCGGGATCCAGCGCGTCGGCGGCGAAGTGCAGCCCCGGCGGAACCCGGCCGTCCAGCACGGCCAGCGCGGTGGTGGCCGCGGTCGCCCCGGTCAGCTCGCTGGAGCCCCGGCCGGTCACGATCAGCGTGGGCCCGGCCGGATCGCCGCGGGACTGGAACACCAGGCGCTGGTAGCGGGTGCGCCCGAAGAGGTCGAGCTCGCTGGCCCGGACCACCGCCTCGGCGTCGACCGCGTCGGCGCCCGCCCCGGCCAGCGTCTCGCGCAGCCGGACGCCGGGCAGCACCGTGTAGCAGACCAGCTCGGCCAGGCGCAGCCGGCGAGCCAGCCGTTCCATCTCCGCGCTGAGGTACGGGACCCCGCGCGCCGGCTCGGAGAAGTACGGCACCTCGCCGTCCAGCACCGGCGCGCCGGCCCGCTCCACCCGCCGCCCGTCGCGCCACACCGCGAAGGTGCGGCCGACCGAGCCGGTCACCGCGGCGAGGTAGTCGGCGGCCCCGCCGAGGGAGAACCGGTCCTGCCCGCCCACGTAGCACACGAGCCGGTCGCCGTCGCCGGTCACCACCCGGCGGGGCAGCAGCGCGGTCAGCCCCGGCAACATGCCGGCGGACAGCACCACCGGCCGGTCCGGGCGAGCGCCGGAGAGCAGCTCGTGCACCGGCTCGTCGCCGCCCGGGTCCACGTAGGGCACGCCGGCGGCCACCGCCGCGGCCGCCACGGCGGCCCGGCTCGGCGGCGGGGACGCCGTGCAGTTGACGACCAGGCCGACCGAGGCGCAGAACCGCCGGACCGAGTCGGGCCGGTCCACGTCGAGCACGGCGTCCGCGCGGCCGGGGTCCCGGCCGGCGACCACCACGGGCCCCAGCCCCCAGGCCCGCAGCTGCGCCACGGTGGCCCGCCCCACCGAGCCGTACCCGCCGAGGACGCCGATGGCGGTCATGGGCCTTCCCGCAGCTGCGCGGCGAGGGTCAGCACCGACGGGCCCTCCAGCAGCACCCGGAGCAGCCCGTTGTAGGACATCGGGCCGGCCTCGGGCACCTGCTCGGTCAGCAGCCGGGCCAGCTGCGAGGCGATCAGCGAGTCCCCGCCGAGGTCGTAGAACCCCGCCGTACGCCCCACCGCGGGCAGGTCGAGCACCTCGCCGTACAGGGTCGCGAGGCGCCGTTCGAGGTCGTCGACCGGCTCGTCCGCGGCCGGCTCGGCCGCACCGGCGGAGCGGGGAACCAGGCCGCGCAGCCGCTCCCGGTCCACCTTCCCGTTGGCGGTCAACGGCAGCCGGTCCACGACCTGCACCATCCCCGGCACCATCGCGGCCGGCAGCCGGGCGGCCACCGCCGCGCCGACCTCCGGGGCGCGCAGCCGCGCCCGGTCGGTCTTCACCTGGCAGCCGTACACGTACAGGCCGATGTCGGTGAACGCGTCGTCCGGCCCGGGAAGCGCGAACACCAGGTCGTCGCCGAGCAGCCGGAGCCAGTCCGGATGCGGCACGAACGTCTGGTCGCGGCCGCGCCGCAGGTCGGCGAAGTCCTCGGCGGCGCCGTCGCCGAGCATCAGCTCCATCGAGGTCATGATCTGGTAGTGGTCGCGGGTCATCTCGGCGAACAGCAGCCACCCGCCCGGGGCGAGCAGCTCGCGCAGCGCCTGGAGGGTCCGGCCGACGTGCCGGGTGGCGTGGAAGACGTCGCCGAGGATGACGGCGTCGAACGAGTTCGGCGCGAACCCCTGGGCCCGAAAGTCCGTGTCGATGTCGAGGGTGGCGTAGCGCACCCAGGGGTACGCGCCGAAGGTCTCCCGGGCCCGGTTGAGGAAGAACTGGGAGAGGTCGGTGAACACGTACTCCACGTCGAACTCGGCCAGCGCCGGGATGACGTCCAGGCTGGTCCCGCCGACGCCGGCGCCGACCTCCAGCACCCGGAACGGCTTGGCGCTGGTGCGCGCGAGGGTGGTGGCCGACTCCCGGAGGATGAGGTTGGCCCAGCGGTTGAAGAGGGTGACGTTGTACAGCGACTCCCCGATGTCCACCCGGCCCTCGGGGAACAGCAGCTGCACCGCGTCGGCGCCCTCGCCGCGCAGCACCTCCGGGAGGCTGCTGGTGCACGCCTTGAAGTAGTCGTGCACCTTCGCCGAGCCCGGGTCCAGGTCGGCGACCAGGTCGTCCACCTCGGCCCACGCCGCCGCCAGGGCGTCCGCCTCGACGTGCCGCTCCGCGCGGTACCGGTCGGTGTCCTCCTCGATCAGCAGGTCGTGCCCGACCAGCGCCCGCACCCAGCGGCGCAGCACCCGGTGATGCCGGGGCGGCGCCCCGGTCGCGGCCACGATCTGCGCCATCGAGTGGGTGTCCGCCGGCCGCCGGAACAGGCCGTCGAGCTGGAAGGTCCGCAGCATGCTCAGCAACGCGATGCGGTCCAGCCGGCGCAGGTAGTCGACGTACCGCTCCCGGTCGACGTCCGCGGTGCTCTGCTCGGCCACCGCCGCGGCCGCCTCGGTGACCGCGGCGGCGACCTCGGCGCCGCCCGGGTCCGGCCGGACGCCGGGCTCCACGAACGCCACCAGCCGCCGGTCGGTGCGGGACACCTCGTCGACGATCACGGCCGCGTTCGCCACCTGCGGGTCGGCCAGCAGCGCGGCCTCCACCTCGGCCAGTTCGATCCGGTGCCCACGGATCTTGACCTGGTCGTCGTCCCGGCCGAGGAACTCGATGTTCCCGTCCGGCAGGTACCTGCCCAGGTCGCCGGTGCGGTAGAGCCGCTCCCCCGTGCGCGGATGCCGGACGAACCGCTCGGCCGTGCGCACCGGATCGCCCAGATAGCCCTCGGCCACGCCCGCGCCGCCGATCCAGATCTCGCCGGTGACGCCGTCGGGGCAGTCCTGCCAGCGCCGATCCAGCACGTACATGTGCTGGTTGGCCAGCGGCTTGCCGTACGGGATGCTGCGCCAGCCCTCGTCGACCCGGTCGATCGGGTAGCAGATCGACCAGATCGAGCCCTCGGTGGCGCCGCCGAGGCTGACCAGCGCGAGATCGGGGACGAAGCGCCGGATCCGCTCCGGCAGGCTCACCGGGATCCAGTCCCCGGACAGCAGCGCCAGCCGCAGCGACGAGACGTCCGCGGTCGGCGCGGTGGCCAGGAAGTCGGTCATCATCTGCAGGTGCGCGGGGACCGAGTTCCACAGCGTCACCCGGTGCGCGGCGATCAGCGCGGCCCAGTGCGCCGGCAGGCCGCGCTGCTCGTGCTCCGGCACCACCAGGCAGCCGCCGACCGCGAGCGGCCCGAACAGGTCGTACACCGACAGGTCGAAGCCGAGGTTGGTCAACCCGAGGACGGTGTCGTCGGGACCGACCCCGAACCGCCGGTTCACGTCCTCGATGGTGTTCAGCGCGGCGCGATGGCCGATCTGCACCCCCTTGGGCGAGCCGGTCGAGCCGGACGTGTAGATGACGTACGCGAGGCCGGCGCCCGGCCGGGCCAGCGCGGCCGCGCAGAACGCGGCGAGATCCACCTCGGCCCCCGCCCCGGCCGACTCGTCGATGGCCACCACGTCCAGCCCGTCCGGCCAGGCGCCGCCGGCGCGGAGCCGGTCCTGCGTCACCACGGTCCGGACGCCGGCGTCGGCCAGGATGCGGTCGCGCCGGACCACCGGCTGGTTGGTGTCGATCGGCAGGTACGGCGCGCCGGCCAGCAGCACTCCCAGCACGCCGACGAGCTGGCCGGGTCCGCGGTCGGCGATCACCGCGACCGGGGTGGCCGGGTCGCCGGGCCGGTCGGCCAGCGCGGTGGCCAGCCGGGCCGCCCGGCGCAGCACCGTGCCGTAGCTGAGGGATCCCCACGAACCGGCCACGGCCGGGCGATCCGGGTCGCGCAGGGCCTGCCGGACGAGCGGCTCGTGCAGCAGCCGCGCCGTCGGCGGCTCGGCCGTGGTCTCGTTCGCGGCCCGACGCCGGTCCGCCTGGTCGGCGGGGAGCGGCAGCAGGGCCGGCCGATCCCAGGCGCCGGCGTCGTCCGCCAGCGTCCCCAGCAGGCGTTCGAAGGCGGCGAACATGTCGTCGATCAGCCCGTCCGGGAAGACCCCCTCCCGGACGTCCCAGTTGACGATCAGGGCGCCGTTGGCCACCAGCGCCTGGCAGTCGATCCACACCTGCGGGGTCTGCGTCAGCCCGTACACCAGGGTGGCGTCGCGCCAGAACTCCGGCTCGCGGTTGTCCAGCGCGATGGCGCTGGTGAAGACGATCGGCATCAGCGCCTCGGCCCGGCCCCGGCGCGAGCCCAGCTCCCGCAGCACCTCGACACCGGAGAACGCCAGGTGGCCCATGTCGGCCCACAGCTGCGCCTGCAACGCCTGCGCCGCCGCGGCGAACGAGTGTCCCGCGTCGGGCCGTACCTCGAGGATGTCCACCGAGGTGAAATCGCCGACGATCCGGTCGACGCCGGGATGCACCGGCAGCCGGTTGAGCATGGTGACGCCCAGCGAGAACCCGGGCTGCGGCGTCCACCGGCCGATCGTCTCGGCGTACGCGCCGAGGACCACGCCCGAGGGCGTCAGGCCGTGGCCGCCGGTGAACTCCTGCAGCCGCCGCCAGCGGTCGGGCGCCAGCCGCGTCTCCCACCTGCGGAAGTCGGCATGCCCGCGCCGGCGCACGTCGGTCCGCGTCGGCAGCCGCGGCGCCGGCGGAAGCCCGTCGATCCGCTCCCACCAGTAGTCGCGCGCCCGCCGGCGCACCCGGCGTTCCCCGAGCCGCAGCTGGGCCGCGAGGTAGTCCCGGAAGGACACCTCCAGCTCCGGCAGCGGCTGGCCGTGATAGAGCCGGTGCCACTCGTCGAGCAGCAGCTGGACGCTCATGAAGTCGGCGATCAGCAGGTCGAACGAGAGGTGCAGCACGGACCGCTGCGGCGTCAGCGACAGCCGCACGTCGAACATGGGCCAGCTGCCGGGCTGGTACGTGCGGCGGCACATATCGGCGCGTACCGCGGCCACCCGCTCGGCCGCGACGGCCGGGGCCACGGAGCGAAGGTCGGTCACGGTGGGTTCGAACCTGCCCGGATCGCGCCTGACCTGCTGGAACCCGCGCTCGTCGACCACGGCCCGCAGCATCGGGTGCCGGTCGATCAGCCGTCGCCACGCGGCGGCCAGCCGCGGCGGATCGACGTCGGCCAGCTCGGCCTCCAGATAGACCTGGCAGCCCACGCCGCCGTAGTCCAGGCCGTCGCTGCGCCCCAGCAGGTACGCGGTCTGCACGTCGGTGAGCGGGAACGGATCCTCGGCGTGGTCCGGGTCGGCCC
This sequence comes from Plantactinospora siamensis, assembly GCF_042434095.1. Taxonomy (NCBI): domain Bacteria; kingdom Bacillati; phylum Actinomycetota; class Actinomycetes; order Micromonosporales; family Micromonosporaceae; genus Plantactinospora; species Plantactinospora siamensis. Next base: position 500,529 of record NZ_JBHLUE010000026.1, on the reverse strand, counting down.
GCAGCAGGTCGGCGTCGACGTCGTCCCGGAGGTACTCCAGCAGCGCGTCGCGGTGCTGCCGCAGGACGGCCCGGTCCTCGTCGGTCAGCGCGCCGGACGGCGCCCGGTACCGCAGCCGCCCGGCGTCCGCCCACAGCTGGACACCGGCCGCCGCCAGCCGGTCCACCACGTCGACGAGGTGTGCGTCCGCGCTCTGCTGTGTCACTCCCCGGCCTCCTCGGCACGCTCGTGGCCGGCCCGGACGCCGGTGCGCGGGGTCGTCCCGAACGGCGCCGGACGCCCGTACCGCTGGCAAGGTCGTTGCCACGATGGCGCGCCGCGACGGACGGTCGCAAGCGGTCGGGTTGACCTCGCCCGGCGCCGGCCCGGCCCGGGCCGCGCGCCCTCGCCCGGGACGGGCGGGTGACGTAGCGTCGGCGATCGGGACCACCCCCGCGCCCGGCGACGGCGGTGTCCGAGTGCGGAAGTCACGCAGTTAGTCGGCGCGGCGGGAACAGTTGGTCGGCGCGGCGGGAACCGGACGGCGCGCCGGGATGTCGCTACGACGGACGGGAACCGGGTGGGCGATCTGGAGCGGGACACGGCCGTCGAGCGCACCGGCGAGGGCCGGTACCGCGCCGTCGTCTCCACCGACTGGGCGCTGCTGGGGCCGGTGGGCGGCTACCTCGCCGGCATCGCGCTGCGGGCCGCCGGCGCCCACTCGGGCCTGCCCCGGCCGGCGAGCCTGAGCTGCCAGTACCTCTCCCGGGCCCGCTTCGACGCCGTCGACCTGCGGGTCGAGTGCCAGCGCAGGTCGCGCAGCGCGGCGGCCCTCACGGTGCTGATGACCCAGCGCGGCACGCCGGTGCTGAGCGCCCAGGTGTGGGCGATCGCCGACGACATCGCCGGCCCCGAGCAGCGGCTGTCTCACCCGCCGGACGTGCCGGCGCCGGAGCAGCTGGCCGAGATCGTGCTCGACCCGCAGGTCGCGCAGCGGACCACCGCCGCCGCCACGGCCACCGGCACGTTCTGGCGCAACCTGGAGCTGCGCTGCGTCGACGACCGGAGCCGGCCGGAGGAGCCGCGGGTGCACAGCTGGGTACGGTTCCGGCCGCGCGCCCGCTTCGCGGACCCGTGGGTGGACGCCTGCCGCGATGTGATCAGCATCGACACCGGCATCCTGCCGGCCGTGGCGATGGCGCTGGGCGGCGGCGGCCGGTTCGTGGCGCCCAGCATGGACCTGTACGTGGCCTTCCACTCCCCCGCGGCGGCCGACGACTACCTGCTCGTGACGGCCCGGGGCACCGCGGCCGGCGCCGGCCTGCTCAGCGGGACGGCGCAGACCCGGTCGCCCGACGGGACCCTGCTGGCCAGCGGCGCCGCGCAGTTCCTGTGCCGGATGCTGCGCGCCTGAGACTGCTGATCACCGCGCCGAGCGGCGCGGCCGGAACACCACCGGCAGGCTGCTGTGGCCGAAGAGGAAGTTCGAGTAGATGCGGCGCGGCGCCCCGGTCACCTCGATGCCGCCGACGAGGTCCCGCAGGCAGTCCAGCAGTCCGGACAGCTCGGCCCGGCCCAGGAAGGCGCCGAGGCAGAAGTGCGGGCCGTGGCCGAGCGCCAGGTGCCGGTTGGGCCGGCGCCCCAGCCGGAACGACCCCGGGTCGGCGAACTCGGTCTCGTCGAAGTTCGCCGAGGTGTTCCACAGCGTCACGATGTCGCCGGCCCGGACGCGTACCCCGGCGATCTCGACATCGGCGGTGGCCCGGCGGCCGAAGTGCATGGCCGGGGTGGTCCAGCGCAGCGCCTCCTCGGTCGCCGTGGCAACCGACGCGGAACCGTCGAGCAGCGCCCGCCACTGGTCGTGGTGCCGCGCGAGCGCCAGCACGGTCCCGGTGGCGGCCACCCGGCTCGACTCGTCGCCGCCGATGATGAGGCTGTAGCAGTTGTAGACGACCTCGTCCTCGCGCAGCGGGCTCCCGTTGATCCGCGCGGTGGCCAACGCGCTCACCACGTCGTCGCCGGGATTCCGCCGCCGCGCGGCCACCAGGTCGGCGAAGTAGAGCAGGATCTCGTTGCGCGCGGCGACCGACTCCAGCGGCGAGGTGGTGCCGGTGTCCGAGCTGAGCGCCAGCTTGTTGCAGCGCAGCAGCATCGGCAGGTCGGCGGCCGGCAGGTCCAACAGGTCGCCGATCGTCGCCATGGGCAGCTGCTCGGCCACCCGCGGGACGAAGTCGACCTCGCCCGCGTCCAGCACCTCGGCCACCAGCCGCCGGGTACGGGCCCGGATCCGCTCGTTGATCCGGGCCACCACCCGGGCCGAGAACGAGCGTTGCAGCACCGCCTTGATCTCGCGGTGCCGGACGCCGTCGGTCACCGCCAGCATCTTGCCGGCGGCCGAGTCGCCGCCGGCCAGCAGCGTGGCCAGCACCGTTCCGCCCTCGGACCAGAACCGGTCCGCGTCGCGGTAGACGGCCAGCACGTCCGGGTAGCGGGACAGGGCCCAGAAGCCGGGCGCGTCGCCCCGGGCGGGATGCCAGTGGACCGGGCTGCGGTCGCGGAACGCGCGCCACATGTCGGGCAGGTCGTCCCGCTGGAAGGTGTGCGGATCGGTGAGGTCGATCAGGTCCAGGTCACCGATCGGGTGCGCGGCTGCACCGCTCATGGCGTCCATCGTGCGTGCCGGGTTGGCGGCTCACAACCTCGACGCTCGGACGAACGACCGGGCAAATTGACTGCGCTGGCCGAGTCGGCGAGGGTCGCCAGAATGGGACTGGTCGTGGCGGTCACCGGAGCCGGATCGGGGCTCGGGCGTGCCCTGGCGGTGCGGCTGGCCGCCGACGGCACCCGGTTGCTGCTGGTGGGCCGGCGGGCGGAGCGCCTGCTGCGCACCCGCGAGGACTGCCTGGCCGACGGCGGCAAGCCCGGCGACATCGTCACGCTGCCGGTCGACCTGGCCGAACCCGGCGCCGCCGCGGCGGTACGGGACGCCGCCGTGGCGGCGTTCGACGGCCTCGACGCGCTGGTCAACAACGCGGCGCAGGCCCGGTTCGGGCCGCTGGACGACACCGACGTCGACACGTTCGTGCGGCTGCTCCGGGTCGACCTGGTGGCGCCGGCCGCGCTCATCCGGTGCGTGGCGCCGTTGCTGCGCCGCAGCCGGGGCACGGTGGTCAACGTCGGCTCCATCGGCGGGCTGCTCGCGGTGCCCGGGCGCTCCTACTACGGCGCCGCGAAGGCCGGACTGCACCACCTGACCCGGTCGCTGGCCCGGGAGCTGGCGCCCGAGATCCGGGTCAACGCCGTGCTGCCCGGCGCGGTGGACACCGAGATGTACGACGACCTCGGCATCGACGACGACGCCGTGGCGCGGCTGCGCGCGGAGATGGTCCGCACGACGCCGTTGGGCCGGATGGGACGCCCGGAGGACGTCGTGCCCTGGATCGTCATGCTGCTCGGCCCGGACGCGACGTGGATGACCGGCAGCCTGCTGGTGGTCGACGGTGGACGTTCGTGTTGAAGGATCGCTTCCCTTTCGAGGTGCCGACATGCTCTGCGACAACGACCGCACCCAACGGAGCCGCCGCCTGCCGGTCTCCTGCCTGCACGAGATCCACCGCCTGGTGACCGACCATCCGCGGGATGCCATCGCGCTGCACGTGGGCGAGCCGCACGTGCGGATGCCGGCCGAGGCGGTGGAGGGTTACGTGCGGGCGCTGCGCGACGGGCGCACGTCGTACACCGACGCCCCGGGGCTGCCGGTGCTGCGCGCGGCGCTGGCCGAGCGGCTGCGCGACAACGGCGCGCCGGCCCCGGACCGGGTGTTCGTGACGCCCGGCTCGTGCCAGGCGATCAGCGCGATCTTCCAGTCCATCGCCGTCGACGGCGGCGAGGTGATCCTGTCCCGGGTGCACTGGCCCATGCACCTCCAGCAGATCCTGCTGGCCGGCCTCGAGCCCCGGTTCGCCGCCATGCCGGACGGCGGCCGGCCGTTGACGGAGCTGCTCGACGAGGCGGCCAGCGAGCGGACCGTGGCACTGCTGATCAACTCCCCCGCCAACCCGTCCGGGCACGTGTGGGGACCGGAGGACCTCGCCCAGATGTACGCCTGGGCCGCCCGGCGCGGCGTCTGGATCATCAGCGACGAGGCGTACGAGGACTTCGTGTACGAGGGCGAGCCGTGCCGGATCGCCAACCTGGACCTGGCCGTGCCGCCGGACGAACGGATCGTGTTTTCGGTGCACACGTTCTCCAAGGGCTTCTCGATGACCGGCTGCCGGCTCGGCTACGCCACCGCCCCACGGGCCGACCGCGCCGAACTGCTGGCCCGGGTCCAGGAGGCCACCCTGGTGGCGCCGGCCACCCCCGTGCAGTACGCCGGGCTGGCCGCGCTGCGGGCCACCGATCACCTGACCGCGCACCACGGGTACGTGCGGGCCACCCGGGACGCGGCGGTGAAGCTGCTCGCGCCGCTCGGAGTCGTCCACACCGAGCCGAGCGGCGGCTGGTACCTGCTGCTCGACCTGTCCGACCACACGGACGACACGTACGCGTTCTGCCACCGGCTGCTGGCCGAGACCGATGTCGGGGTCGCGCCGGGACGGGGTTTCCTGCCGCCCGACGATCCGCTGGCCGAACGCCTGGTGCGGGTCACGCTCTGCGCCGAGCAGGAAGCAACGCTGACCGGCGTGCAGCGGCTCGTCCGGCTCCTGCGGTCGCCATGAGCGCGGTCCGCAGCTACGACGAGTACGTCGGGTTGGACGCGCTGCTCGGCGCCGCGCGCCCGGTGGCCGCCGGCGGCAGCCCCGAGGTGTCCGCGGCGGAGCGCTTCTTCATCGTCTGCCACCAGACCAGCGAGCTGTGGCTGTCGCAGGCGCACCGGGACCTGCGGCTGGCCGCCGACCTCGTCGACCGGCGGGACCTGGACCGGGCCCTGCCGCCGATCCGGCGCGCCAAAACCGTCCTGGGCCTCATCATCGCCACGGCGCGCGACATGGCGCAGCTGAGCCGGGCGCACTTCGACGCGTTCCGCCCCGCGCTGGCCGGAACCAGCGGCGCCCAGTCGGCGCAGTTCACGCTGCTGCTGAAGGGCATGGACAACCCGTACGTCTTCCAGCTGAGCAGCCGGTTGCAGGACTGCGACCCGCGCGAGGTCCGGCGGGACCGGCTGGTGCAGGTCTGGGACGAGCTGGACGAGTTCCTGGCTCGGGCGGAGGAGTGGCGCCGGCTGCACATCGAGCTGGCCCGGCACTTCGTCGGCGGCCGGCGCGGGACCGGCGGGACCAGCGGGGTGGCCTACCTGGAGGGACGGGCCAATGCCCTCGCCGTCGGCTGACCGACCCGGGCGGGGCCCGGGAACCACGGCCGCGCCGGCCGATCGACCCGGGCCGGGTCCCGGGACCACGGCCGCGCCGGCCGACCGACCCGGGCCGGGTCCCGGGACCACGGCCGCGCCGGCCGACCGACCCGGGCGGGGTCCCGGGACCGCGGCCGCGCCGCTGACCGGACCGTGGCTGCGGGAGACCGTGGCCCGGCTGCTGTCGGTGCCCCCGGCGGAGGTGGACGACCGGGCCAACCTGTTCGAGCTGGGGCTGGAGTCGATCGCCATCATGCGGGTGGCCAACGCGTGCCGGCGCGCGGGCGCGGCGGTGAAGTTCAGCACGCTGGCCCAGGCGCCCACGATCGAGCAGTGGACGGCGCTGCTGGCCGACCAGGCCGGCCAGGCCGGGTCCGCCGGGTCCGCCGGGTCCGCGGGGTCCGCCGGGTCCGCCGGGTCCGCCGGGTCCGCCGGGTCCGCGGGGGCCGCGAGGGCCGCCGGGCCGGCCGGCGCCGCGGCGGTGGCACGGGGGCGCGGGCCGGCGCCGGCCGCGGACCCGGACGCGCCCTTCGCCCTCGCGCCGATGCAGCAGGCGTACTGGATCGGGCGGCAGGAGGGCCAACCCCTCGGCGGCGTCAGCGCGCACTTCTACGCCGAGTTCGACGGGTCGGCGGTGGACCCCGAGCGGCTGGAGCGGGCGGTCCGGGCCCTGTTCGCGCGGCACGAGATGCTGCGCGCCCGGTTCCTGCCGGACGGCCGCCAGCAGGTGCTCCCGCGCTCGCCGTGGCCCGGGCTCGGCGTGCACGACCTGCGCGCGGCCGTGGACGCCGACGCCGAGTTGGCCGGGCTGCGTGACCGGCTCTCCCACCGGCGCTTCGCGATCGACGCCGGTGACGTCTTCGACGTCCAGCTCTCCCTGCTGCCGGGTGGCCGGACCCGGATGCACGTGGGCATCGACATGCTGGTGGCCGACGCGCAGAGCTACCAGATCATCCTGGCGGACCTCGCGGCGCTGTACCGCGCCCCGGAGGCGCCGCCGGTGCCGCTGGGCTACTCGTTCGCGGATTACCTGGCCGCGGACGACGAGCCGGCGGCGGTGACCGACGACCGGTCGTACTGGCTGGACCGGCTCGACGACCTGCCCGGGGCGCCGCAACTGCCCGTGCTGCCGGAGGCGGCCGGCCGGGGCCACGCCGGGGTCGACCGCCGGTTCCGGGAGGTTTCGGCGGCGCTGCGGGACCGGCTCGCCCGTACGGCCCGCGCGCACGGCCTCACGCTCGCCACGGCGCTCTGCGCGCTGTTCGCCGAGGTGCTGGGCCGCTGGACGGCGGAGCCGCGGTTCCTGCTCAATCTGCCGACCTTCGACCGCCGGGAGCACAACGACGACATCGCCCGGCTGGTGGGCGACTTCACCAACGTCACCCTGCTGGCCGTCGACACCTCCGGGCCGGCGACCTTCGCCGACCGGGCGGCCGGGATCCAGGACCAGCTGCGGTCGGACCTCGCGCACTCGCGCTACTCCGGCGTCTGGCTGCTGCGCGACCTCGGCCGCCGCGACCCCGGCACCTGGCTGCGGGCGCCGGTCGTCTACACCAGCGTCATCGGCATGGGCGAGCTGTTCGGCGCCGATGTGCGCCGCTGTTTCGGTGAGCCGGTGTGGACCTCCTCGGAGACCCCGCAGGTGTGGCTCGACCACCAGGTCATCGAGGAGGCCGACGGCGGGCTGCTGATCAACTGGGACGTCGCGCGGGGCGTCTTCCCGGCGGGACTCGTGGATGCCATGTTCGACGCGCACGGCGCGGCCCTGGCGTGGCTGGTCGACCACGACGACTGGCACGCCCCGCTGCCGCTGCCGCTGCCCGCGGCCCAGGCGGCCGTCCGGGAGCGGGTCAACGACACCGGCGCCGAGGCGCCCGCCGGGCTGCTGCACGCGGCGTTCTTCGACCGGGCCCACCGGGATCCGGACCGGCTGGCCCTGGGCTGGGGCGCGGCCGGCTCGATGACGTACGGCGAGCTGGCCGGGGCCGCGCTGCGGATCGCGGGCCTGCTGCGCGCGCACGGGGTGGGGCCGGGGGACCCGGTGGCCATCACCGTCGAGAAGGGACCCTGGCAGGTGGCCGCCGTGCTCGGCGTGCTCGCCGCGGGCGGGGCGTACGTGCCGGTGGGCTGCGAACAGCCGGTCCGGCGGCGGGACGCCATCTACGCCGGCGCCGGCGTCCGGTGCGTGCTCACCGGCGCGGACCGGCAGGCCGAGCCGTCGTGGCCGGCGGGGCTGCCGGTGCTGGACGTGACCGCGCCGGCCGAGCCGATCGCCGCGCCCGTGCCGGTCTCCCCCGACGAGCTGGCGTACGTGATCTACACCTCGGGGTCGACCGGCGAGCCCAAGGGGGTGGAGCTGACCCACCGGGCCGCGCTCAACACGGTGACCGCCGTCAACGAGCGCTTCGGGGTGGGCGGGCACGACCGGGTGCTCGCCGTGTCGGCGCTGGACTTCGACCTCTCGGTCTATGACATCTTCGGCCTGCTGTCCGCGGGCGGCGCCGTGATCGGGGTCGAGGAGCGGGACCGCCGGGAGGCCCGGGCCTGGGTGCTGGCCGCGCGGCGCTGGGGGGTGACCATCTGGAACTCGGTGCCGGCCCTGCTGGAGATGTTCCTGGTGGCCGCCGGCGGCGTCGCGGAACCGGTCCTCCCCCGCCTGGCGCTGGTGTCCGGGGACTGGGTCCCGGTCGACCTGCCCGGCCGGCTGCGGGCGTTGCGCCCCGATGCCCGATTCGGCGCGCTCGGCGGCGCCACCGAGGCCGCCATCTGGTCGAACCTGCTGGAGGTCGACCGGGTCGATCCGGGCTGGCCGGCCATCCCGTACGGTTTCCCGCTGCCCCGCCAGCGCTTCCGGGTGGTGGACGGCCGCGGGCGGGACTGCCCGACCTGGGTGCCGGGCGAGCTGTGGATCGGCGGCGCCGGGGTCGCCCGGGGATACCGCAACGACCCCGGGCGTACGGCCGCGGCCTTCGTCCGGCACGACGGCCGGCGGTGGTACCGCACCGGCGACCGGGGCCGGTACCTGCCGGACGGAATGCTCGAGTTCCTCGGCCGGACGGACTCCCAGGTCAAGATCAAGGGAAACCGGATCGAGCTGGGCGAGGTGACGGCCGCGCTGCGCCGGCACCCCGGGGTGACCGACGCCGTGGCCCTGGCCGTGGGGGCCCGCCGCGACCAGCTGGCCGCGGCCGTCACGGGCGAGCCGGACGGCGGGCTGGCGGGCCTGCGCCGGACCGCGGCCGGGCTGCTGCCGCCGTACATGGTGCCGGAGACCGTGGCGGTGCTGACCCGGCTCCCGCTCACCGGCAACGGCAAGGTGGACCGCCGGCGGCTCACCGCGCTGCTGGAGCGGGACGAGGCAGCCGCTCCGGCCGAGGCGCCGCGGACGCCCACCGAGCAGGTCCTCGCCGAGCTGTGGGAGTCCGTCCTGTCCCGGCCGGTCGGCCGCGGCGACACGTTCCTGGAACTGGGCGGCGACAGCCTGACCGCCACCGGGATGCTGGAGGCGGTCCGGAAGCGGTTCGGCGTGGTGGTGTCGCTGCTCCAGCTGTTTTCCGCGCCGACGGTGCCGGGCCTGGCGGCGCTGGTCGACGCCGAACGCGCCGGCCCGGCCGGGGCCGAAGAGGGCGAGATATGACCGAGCCGGGTACGGCCGGCGGGCCGGTCGAGGAGTTCGCGCGGTGACCGGGGTGGCCGCCGGGGCCTACCTGCGCCGGTACAGCCAACCGCCCGCCCCGACCACCCATCTGGTCTGCTTCCCGCACGCCGGGGGTTCGGCCGCGGCCTACCGGGGGTGGACGGCGCTGCTGCCGCCGTCGGTCCGGCTGACCGCCATCCAGTACAGCGGGCGGCAGGACCGGATGCACGAGGTCATGCCGGCGTCGATGGACGAGCTGGCCGACGAGGTCGCGCTGGCCCTGTCCCGGTACGCGGACCCGCTGCTGCTGTTCGGGCACAGCTTCGGCGCGACCGTGGCGTTCGAGGTGGCCCGGCGGCTGCAGCGGTGGGGACCGGGTCCGGTGGAGCACCTGGTGGTGTCCGGCCGGCCGGGTCCGCGGGCGCAACCGCGGACCGCGAAGCACCTGTGGACCGACGACGAGATCTGGGACGACATGCTGCGTCTCGGCGGTGTCGACCGGGAACTGGCCGGTGTCCCCACGCTGCGCGAGCTGGTGCTGCCGGCGCTGCGCCGGGACTACCTCATCATCGAGACCTACGGGCCGGCGCCGGACGCGACGGTCTGCTGCCCGATCACCGCGTTCCTCGGCGCCGACGACCCGGAGGTGGACCGCGGCCAGGCCGAGGCGTGGGCCCGGTCCACCACCGGCGCCTTCCGGCTGCGCGTCTTCGAGGGGGCGCACTTCTACCTGTCGGCCCGGCCGGCCCGCGTGGTGGCGGAGCTGATGTCGCTGACGCGGCCGACGCCGACTCCGGGGAGGGATTGAGGCGATGGGATCAGCGGCAACCCGATCCGCGCCGCCGGCGCTGGATGCCGTCTGCCGGGCCGCCGCGAGCGGTCCGGACGCCGCCGGCTCGCGGGCCGGCACGCTGCTCCAGGTGGCCCTGGCGGTGGCCGCGGGCGCGCTGGCGCGTACCGACAGCGTGCCGGTCGCGGCGCGGGTCGGCGCGGGCCCGTGGCGCCGGCGGGACGTCGACCTGGCGTCGTGCCGGACGCTCGCCGACGCGGTCCGGGCGGCCGAGGGCGCCGCGGTGGTCGAGGTCTCCGGGCCCGCCGCCGGGGTCGCCGGGGTGGCGTGGACCGACGACGGTACGCCGGGCTCGCTCACCGTGCGGCTCGGCGTTGACGCCCCGGCGGCCGGCCGGCCGGGGCCGGTCGCCGACATGCTGTGCCGGGTGGCCGAGCAGGTCCTGGCGGACCCCGACCGGCCGCTGTCCCGGGTGGACCTGCTCGGGGCCGCCGACCGCGCGCGGCTGGCCGGCTGGGCCGGCCGGGACACCGCGGTTCCGCCGGTGGGCGCGGCCGAGCTGTTCGCCCGGCAGGCGCGGGCGCACCCCGCGGCCACCGCGCTGGTCTACCGCGACCACGAGGTCAGCTACGCCGATCTGGAGGCACAGGTCGACCGGTTGGCCCGGCACCTCGTGGGGCTCGGCGTCCGCCCGGAGGTCCTGGTGGCCGTGGCGGTCCCCCGGTCGGTCGAGCTGGTGGTGGCGTTGCTGGCCGTGCTGCGGGCCGGCGGCGCGTACCTGCCGCTGGACGTCACCTATCCCACCGAGCGGCTGGGGTTCATGCTCGACGACGCCCGGCCGCCGATCCTGCTGACCACGGCGGCGAACGCCGTGCATCCGGCCTGGCACGACCGGCCGATCCGGCTCGTCCGGCTGGACGACGAGGGCGACAGCGCGGCGATCGACGCGAGCGCGAGCCATCCGGTGTCTGCCGGGGGCGGCGCGCCGGGGGATCCGATGTACGTCATCTACACCTCCGGCTCGACCGGGCGGCCCAAGGGCGTGGTGGTGACCCACGCGGGCGTGGCGAGCCTGGCGGCCACCCAGGCCGCGGCCGTGGGCGCCGGTCCGGGCGACCGGGTGCTGCAGTGGGCCTCGGTGAGCTTCGACGCGGCGTTCTGGGACCTGTCGCTGGCCCTGTTCGCCGGGGCCACGCTGGTGCTGGCCGACGACGACGACCTGCTGCCGGGCCCGCCCCTCGCCGAGACCCTGACGAAGCACCGGATCACCCACGCCACCCTGCCGCCGGCCGCCGTCACGGCGTTGCCGGAGGTGCCGCTGCTGGTCGGCGGGACGCTGATCTCCACCGGTGACGTCTGCACCCCGGCCATCGTCCGGCGCTGGGGCCGGCGGACCCGGGTGATCAACGGGTACGGCCCGACGGAGACGACGGTGGGCGCCACGATCACCGGTCCGCTCCGGCCGGGCGGCAAGCTGTCGGTCGGCCGGCCGTTCGTCAACGCCCGTATCCATCTGCTGGACCACCTGCTCCGACCGGTGCCGCCGGGCGCGTCCGGGGAGATCTGCATCGGCGGGCCCGGGGTGGCCCGCGGGTACCTGAACCGGCCTGAGCTGACCCGGGAACGGTTCCTGCCCGACCCGTTCGGGCCCCCCGGCGGCCGGCTGTACCGGTCGGGTGACCTCGGCGTGTGGGACGACGACGGCGAGCTGCACTTCCTGGGTCGGGTCGACAACCAGGTGAAGATCCGCGGCTTCCGGATCGAGCTCGGTGAGGTGGAGGCGGCGCTGCGCCGGCACCCGGCCGTCGACCAGGCCGTCGCGGTGGCGCGCAACGAGGATCCCGCGGACCGGTACGTGGCCGCGTACGTGAACCCGGCCCCGGGCGCCCGGCTCGACGGCGCCGAGCTGCGCCAGCACCTGCGCGCCGCACTGCCCGAGCACATGCTGCCGGCCGCCATCACCGTGCTGGACGCGTTCCCGGTCACCCCGAACGGCAAGATCGACCGCGCGGCCCTCCCCGACCCGTTGCCGGCGACCTCGGCCGACGCTCCCGGCAGCGACCGGGAACGGCTGCTGTGCGGACTGTTCGCCGAGGTGCTGGGACTGGCCAGCGTCGGCCCCCGGGACAACTTCTTCGCCTGCGGCGGCCACTCGATCGCGGCCGTGCGGCTGGTGAGCCGCATCCGCGCGGAGCTCGGGGCGGACCTGCCGGTGCGCCAGGTGTTCGAGCACCCGACCCCGGCCGGGATCGCGGCCCTGCTCACCGACTGAGCGCGCCGGGCGGGGCATCCGGCACGGCATCCCGACAGCTGGAACGGATTGCTGCGGCCCACCGGACTCCGGCTCGGCCCCGACGGCGGCCCTGGTTGGACGAACCCCGCTGGTCAGAGGGTTGCCGGCGACGCCGGCTGCCCGGGAATCGCCGCCCTCATCCCCCATGGCCGCACCGTCTCCGCTCCCTTTGCTCTGCTGCCCTCCACGCGCCGGCAGTTGTCCGATTATCGGACGCGGAGTGGGGCGTGGGAGGCAGCAGAGCAAAGGGCGCGCGGGCAATGCGGTCGAGGGGCCGGCGCGGCCACCGACCGTGATCGTCGGCCCGACCGTGGCGGGCTGAATGGCAGGTCACGGCCGGCTGTCCGACCCGCGGCGGAGTCGACGGGCGCGGGTCCGGCTCGGTCAACCCCTCCCAGGATTCGGGAGACCGCTCGACGGCGCCGACAGGCTCTGCCGCAGCCGGTTCTTGTCGATCTTGCCGACCGTGGTGCGCGGCAGGCTGTCCACCACCTCGAAGTGGTCCGGCAGCTTGTATCCGGCCACCCCGGCCTCCCGCAGGTACTCCCGCACGTCCCGGAGCGTCGGCACCGGCTCGGCGCAGACCGCGAAGACGCACGGGACCTCGCCCATGACCGGGTCCGGCACCCCGACCACCGCGACGCGACGCAGAGCGGGATGCAGGTGCAGGACGTCCTCCAGTTCGGCCGCGGTGATCTTCTCACCGCCCTTGTTGATGACGTCCTTCAGCCGGCCCTCCACCACCATGTTGCCGTCCGGGGTGAACCGCACCAGGTCGCCGGTGCGCAGGAACCCGTCGGCGGTGAAGGCCGTGGCGTTCACCTCGGGCGCCCGGTAGTAGCCGCGGATCGTGTACGGGCCGCGGGTCAGCAGCTCGCCCACCTCGCCGGGGGGCACGTCCGCGCCCTCGGGGTCCACCACCCGGATCTCGTCGGCCTCGGCCAGCGGGCGGCCCTGAGTGTGCACGATGACGTCGATCGGGTCGTCGAGCCGGGTGTACGTGAGGATCCCCTCGGCCATCCCGAACCAGTGGGTGAGCCGGGAACCCATCTCGGTGTAGATGCCGCGGGCCAGCTCCGGAGACAGGTGCGCGCTGCCCACCTGGATAAGCAGCCCGGACAGGTCGACGTCGAAGAATTCCAGCGCGTCCCGCCACATCTGCACCATCGGCGGCATGAGCGTGGTGAGCGTGACCCGCTCGCTTCCGATCAGCTCGAAGACCTCGTCCGGGCTGGGGTTCGGCGGCAGCAGCACCTTTCCGCCGACCGCCAGCGTGCCGAGCAGGCCGGGGCAACCCAACGCGGCGTTATGGGCCACCGGCAGCGACGCCAGATAGCAGCCGTGCTCGTCCATGCCACAGGCCCGGGCGGTCGCCGTCAACTGGTACGCGTAGTCGTCGTGGGTCCGTGGAATCAGCTTGGGCAGCCCGGTGGTGCCGCCGGAGAGCAGGAAGAAGGCCACATCGGACGGATCGGGGCCCGGCAGCTCGCGCGGCTCGGCGAGCAGCAGGTCGGCGTAGCCGGTGAAACCGTCCGGATCGCCCACCACCACGACGTGGCGCAGCGCGGGCGCCTCCCGGCGGACCTGGCGGGCCAGCTCCGGGTAGCGGAACCCCTGGTGCTGGTCGGCCACCACGTACGCCACCGCGTCCGAGTGCCGGATCAGGTAGCCGATCTCGCGTTGCCGGTGACCGGGCAGGCCGTACACGGGGATGGCGCCGAGCCGGTAGCAGCCGATGCTCACCACGGCGAACTCCGCGATGTTCGGCAGCTGGACCACGACCCGGTCGCCGCGGGCCACGCCCAGGTCGGCCAGCCCGGCGGCGAACCGGTCGGCCAGGTCGTCCAGCTCGGCGTACGCCCACCGGCGGCCGGCCGGATCGACCACCGCCACCGAGTCGCCGCCGGCGACCACCGCCACCGAGTCACCGCCGGCGACCACCGCCACCGAGTCACCGCCGGCGACCACCGCCACCGAGTCGCCGCCGGGGCTGGGCCGGAGCAGATCTCCGAGCACCCGTCCGCGCCAGTAGCCCGCGGCCCGGTACCGGGCCGCGAAGTCGGGCGGGAACGGGACGACGCCGTCCAACTCGTCGCACCTCCCGTCGGGAATGGTGACCACGATCCGCACCGGCGGAGTCACCGCGAATCTAGCGGCCGACGCGGTGGGCGAGGAAGCGCGCCGACCGGCGGCGTACCTCGATATCCTCCGGGCATGGAGCCGGCCGATGGTCCGCACGTGGCCGGCCTGGTCCTCGCCGCCGGCGGCGGGCGCCGCTACGGCATGGCCAAGGCGCTGGTGCGGTATCGGGGTCGGCCTCTCGTGCGGCATGCGGTCGAGGTGGCCGAGGCGGGCGGCTGCGCCCGTACCCTCGTGGTGATCGGCGCGGAGGCGGCGCGGGTCCGCGCGGCGGCGCCCGAGCTGACGTACGCGGAAAATCCGGACTGGCCGACCGGGATGGCCTCGTCGTTGCGGGCCGGCCTGGCGGCGCTGGCCGGCACGCCGGCGACGGCGGCCGTGGTGCTGCTCGTGGACATGCCCGGGGTGACGCCCGACGCGGTGCGCCGGGTGGCCGGGCACGCCGGTCCGGACGTGCTGGTGATGGGCGGCTACGGCGCTCGGCGGGGCCATCCGGTGCTGCTCGGTCGGGAGCACTGGGCCGGGGTGGCGGCCACGGCCGTCGGTGACCACGGCGCGCGCGACTACCTGCGGTCGCACGCCGACCTGGTCCGGGTGGTGGCCGTCGGGGACGTGGCGGACGACGTCGACGTGGACACTCCGGAGGCGCTGCTGCGGTTCACCTGACGGGCCGGCCCGGCCGCCCCGGCGACCCGGCCGGATACTTGCCGGGTGATCCTCGCGGACCTGGTCGACCGGGCGCGGGCGCTGACCGCCGGCGGCGCCCGGGCGCTGCTGGGCATCGCCGGCGCCCCGGGCTCGGGCAAGAGCACCCTGGCCGCGGAGTTGCTCGCGGCCCTCTCGCCCGATCCGCCGCCCGGGCTGCCGGCCGGCGAGTGGGTGGCGCACGTGCCGATGGACGGCTTCCATCTGGCCGACGTCGAGCTGGACCGGTTGGGCCGGCGGGCCCGCAAGGGCGCGCCGGACACGTTCGACGCCCTGGGGTACGCCGCGCTGCTGCGCCGGCTGCGGACCGCAGGCGACGGCACCGTCTACGCGCCCAGCTTCGAGCGCGACCTCGAACAGCCGCTCGCCGGCGCCATCCCGGTGCCCCGGTCCGCCCGGCTGATCATCAGCGAGGGCAACTACCTGCTGCTGGACGAGCCGCCGTGGACCGGGTTGCGGGACCTGTTCGACGAGGTCTGGTACGTCGACCTGGAGCCCGGGGAGCGGCTGCGCCGGCTGGTGGACCGGCACGTCCGCTTCGGCAAGACCCCGGCGGCGGCCCGCGCCTGGGCCACCGGCACCGACGAGCGCAACGCCGCGCTGATCACCGCCACCCGCGACCGCGCCGACCTCGTCGTACCCTCGGATCTCGTGCGGCGGCTCGGCGACGCGCCCTGACGGCGGCCACCCGGTGCGGCGGCCACCGCCGGCGCGCGCCGGCCACCCGGGACGGCGGCCGCGGCCGCACCGGTCGGCGGTGGTCAGCCGGCCGGGCGCGCCAGGGAGCGGGCGGAGATGGCGGCGGAGAGCAGGGCAGCCACGAGCATGGCCCAGAACACCGACGGGTAGCCGGCCAGGCTGGCCACCAGGCCCGCCAGCGGGCCGCCGCCCACCAGGCCGAGGTCCCAGAACGAGGTGAAGGCGCCGAGGGCCGCGCCCTGGTGCGCCGGCTCCGACCGGTTGATCACCATGAGCGCGAGGGACGGGAAGAGCAGCGACAGGCCCGCCCCGATGACCAGCCCGCCGAGGATGGCCACGACGAGGTTCGTGGCGACCGCCACCAGGAGCAGGCCGACCGCCTCCACCAGCGCCGACCAGAGCGCCACCCGCGCCGCGCCGAGCCGGTCCGGCAGGCCGCTGACGAAGAGGCGCACCCCGACGTAGGTGAAGCCGAAGGCGTTGAAGGCGGCGATGCCGTTGTCGATGCCCCGCGCCGCGAGGTGCAGCGCGGCGAAGGCGGCCAGCGCCGCGTACCCGAAGCCGGCGAGCGAGAGCGCGATGCCCGGCGCGATGGCGCTGCGCGGCAGCAGCTCCGGCCGACCGGCGGCGGCCGGGGCCCGCTGCGGACTCGGGCGGCTCAGCACGAGCACCAGCCCGGCCGCGGCGGCCACGGCCAGGCCGATCCAGACCGCCGGATACCCGCCGGCCTCGCGCAGCAGCACGGTTCCGAGCAGCGCGCCGAGGGTGATGCCGAGCCACATCCAGATGCCGTAGAGGCCGACGATACGGCCGCGCCGGTCGGCCGGGGCCATCGCCACCAGCCAGGCGGCGCCGCCGGTGTAGACGGCGCCCTCGCCGATGCCGTGCACGATCCGGACCGCGATCAGCGCCGGCACGTTCCCGGCGACCAGATATCCCAGGCCGGCCAGGACGCAGCAGAGCGCGCCGACGAGCATGACCGCCCGATGTCCGTGCCGGTCGCCGAGGCGACCCGCGATGGGCCGGCAGATGACCGCGGCCACGGCCACCGCGGCCACCACCACACCCACCTCGATCCGGCTGCCGTGCAACTGGTCGAGGATGAGGAACGGGAGCACGGCGAGGGACGCGCCGATCCCCAGCAGGCAGCAGAAGATGGCCCCGAACAGTGGCAGGTAGGGACGGTAGAACGTGAGGGTGCCGCGGGACGCGGTCGCGGTCATGGGGTGGACTCTCCTCGGCGGGGCACGTGGGGGGCGAGGGCGAGCGGGTACGGGCGCACGGCGGCCGCTGCCGGCCCGCAGCAGGCATTCGACTCGGTGGATCAGACTGCCACAAGCGGTACGGCGGCGGTAGCCGCGCCGGGCCGGCTCGGCCGGCGGCCTCTCCGGGTCACCGCCCGTTCCGGGTCGCTGGCGCCGGCCGGCTACGACGGTCGGCGCGCCAGCAGATAGGAGCGTTGGCTGGGGTGTTCGACGTCGGCGTACGGCGCCCGGTCGACCCGGGCCGCGAGGTGCAGGCCGGCCCGGCTCAGGGCCGCGGTCTCGTCGGCCGGGTCGAGGTAGCGGAAGGTCAGCTCGACCGGCCGGTCCCACCAGGTGGTAAAGCTCGTGGCGTCGCCGGGTTCGGCGTCGGCGTCGCTGGTGTGGAAGGCCAGCAGGGCGTGGCCGCCCGGCCGGAGCACCCGGGCGAACTCGGCGTACGCGGCGGCCCGGGCCGCCCGGTCGAGGTGGATCAGGGCGTACCAGCAGACGACCCCACCGGCCACTCCGGACCGTACGGGCAGCGCGGTCATGTCGGCGGCGGCGTACGGCAGCCCGGTCTTGGCGCGCGCGACCCGGCACATCCCCGGCGAGAGGTCGAGGCCGACCGCCGGGGCGCCGCGCCCGGCCAGGTGCGCGGTGGCGTGCCCGGGCCCGCACCCGACGTCGAGGACCGGGCCGCCCGCGGCCAGTTCGACGAGGGCGTCCAGCAGGGCCCGGTCGAGCGGCTTGCCGGGCAGTTCCTGGCCGATCTCGGCGGCGTAGCGCTCGGCCACCGTGTCGTAGCTGCGGCGCGTGCCGGCTGCCTCGGTCGGCGTCATGATCTCAAACTAGCGTGTGCCCCGGCAGGGCCGGAACCGGTCTTGGCGGCCGGCAATGAAACAACGCTGTAAATATTGACGCATGACGTTAGCCGCGGACAGAATCACGGCACCCCGTGATCTTCTGCCCTGGGAGGCGCCATGATCCGTCCTCGCCCGCCGTTCCACCGGACGGCCGCCCGGATGGTCGCGTTCGCCGCAGCCACCGCCGGTGCGTTGCTCGCCGTCACCCCGCCGGCCAGCGCCGCGGTGCCCGCCGGCCGCTACGTCTCGCTGGGCGACTCGTACGCCGCCGGTCCGCTGATCCCCTCGCAGGTCGACCTGAACTGCCTGCGCTCCAACCGCAACTTCCCGTCCCTGGTCGCCGCGTCCGCGGGTTCCTCCTCGTTCGCCGACGTGAGCTGCTCCGGGGCCACCACCGACGACATCCTCAGCGGCGGCAGCGGCGAGCTGGGCATCTCGGTCCCGCCGCAGGTCAGCGCCGTCAACTCGGCCACCGCGCTGGTGACCGTGCAGATCGGCGGCAACGACATCGGCTTCTCCAGCATCATGACCACCTGCGCGCAGGACAGCGTGAACAGCCCGCTGGGCTCGCCGTGCAAGAACCGGTACACCGCCGGCGGCACCGACCAGCTGCGGGCCAGGATCGACGCCACCGCGCCGAAGGTGGCCGCGGTGCTGCGGGCCGTGCACTCGGCCGCCCCGAACGCCCGGGTCGCGGTGGTCGGCTATCCCGCGATCCTGCCGGACAGCGGGTACGGCTGCTGGCCGGTGGTCCCGATCGCCTACCAGGACGTGCCGTACCTGCGCGGCGTCGAGAAGGCGCTCAACGCGATGTTGGCGAGCACGGCCGGCGCCAACAACGCCAGCTACGTCGACACGTACACGCCGTCGATCGGGCACGACAGCTGCAAGAGCAGCGGCACCCGGTGGGTCGAGGGGCTGGTGCCGCAGAACTCGGCCGCGCCGTTCCACCCGAACGCCGCCGGCGAGCAGGGCATGGCCAACGCGGTGCTGGCCCAGCTCTGATCCACGTACGCCGGAAACCGGCCCCGCCGCTCACGGCGGGGCCGGATCATCCGGCCGCCGGCAGGCCCCGGGGCCGGCGCCCGGGTGGCGGGTCAGGACTCTCGCAGGAACTCCATGAGTCGCGCGGTGAGTTCGGCCGGCCGCTCCTCGAAGAGCCAGTGGCCGGAGTCCTCGATGACACCGCCGGTCACGGTGGTGGCGTACCGCTCGACCTGGCTGGGCACCGCCTCCGCGAGGCTCGCCCGGGCACCGAGGGCGAGGACCGGCATCGTGAGCTTCGTCCTGCCGTTCTCGGCGTTGTCGGCCACATCGCGCGGCAGCGCCCGGAAGTAGCCGAAGCTGGCCCGCAGGTGGGCGTCGTCCCGCAGGTGCCGGGCGTACTCCCGGACGTCGTCGGCGCCGATGCCGTCCTTCTGGACGGCCATCGAGTCGATGAACCGATCGACCCACCGCTCCTCGCGGCCGGCCACCGTCTCTTCCGGCAGGCCGTTGGCAACGCTGAAGAGGCCGATGTTCCAGAAGCCCGGACCCCGCGAGGTCAGCGTCGGCAACTGGTACAGGCTCTGATCCGGGATGGGCGCCTCGGTCAGCACCAGCCTGCGCACCTCGTCGCGGTGCGCGGCGGCGTACGCGTACGCGACCATGGTTCCGATGTCGTGTCCGACCACATTGACGTCGCCGTCCAGGCCGAGCTGGGTCAGCAGCCCGTGCACGTCGGCGGCGAGCGTCTTCTTGTCGTACCCGTCGGCCGGGGCGTCGCTGCCGCCCGCCCCCCGAAGGTCGGGCGCGATGACCGTGTGGTGCCGGGCAAGCTCCGGCAGGACCTTGCGCCACATGTACCACGTCTGGGGATAGCCGTGCAGCAGGAGCAGCGTGCTGCCCCGACCACCCCGGACGTAGTTGATCGTTACAGCGCCCACCCGCGCCGTCTGCTCGGTGAAGGACTCCGGAACCCGCCCGCCACCCATCGCCCCTCCTTCGATGACTGATGCGGCCGTGGGCTACCCGACCCCGGGGCTTCTACACCCGTTCACCGGTGCTCACCCGGCCACCGGCGCCGCCGCCGCGACGGTCGTATCATTCGACGCCTCTCGATGCTTGACATTGCGGTCGTCGGGTGTGAACCTCACGATCGGGACCACGGCACACGCGACGGCGTACGGGCAGCGCCGGTCCCGCCATGGGCCGGTTACGGTGCCAGCCGCTGAGCCGGCGGCCTTCGACGCACCCGACCAGCCAGGCCGTCCCCGACCACCCGTGCGGGAACAGACGTACGCGGTTCGGACGGCCCGCACTCATCATCCGCACCGGAACGCCGGTGGGAGTTCCAAATGTTAGCGCTAACAGCATGCAGCGGAAAGGCAGCAATGAGATCACGAAACGCCAGAGCACGTCTCTGGACCGGGATCGGGGCGGCCGCCACGCCACTCGCGGCCGTGGCCGCGCTGGCCGTCGCGGTGGCCGCGCCGGCGCAGGCCGCGACGGCGGTGAAGACCCTGGCCGAGGCGCAGGGCCGGTACTTCGGCACGGCCATGACGTCCGGAGACGTCACGAACAGCGCCGAGAGCTCGGTGGCGGCGGCCCAGTTCGACATGGTGACGCCGGGCAACGAGATGAAGTGGGACGCCACCGAGCCGTCCCGGGGCTCGTTCAGCTTCAGCCGGGGCGACCAGATCCTCAACTGGGGCCAGTCGCACGGCATGCGGGTACGCGGCCACAACCTCGTGTGGCACTCGCAGCTGCCCTCCTGGGTGAACAGCCTGCCGACCAACCAGGTGCAGGCGGCCATGGAGAGCCACATCAACGGCGTGGCCGGCCACTACCGCGGCAAGGTGTACGCCTGGGACGTGATCAACGAGCCGTTCAACGAGGACGGCTCGCTCCGACAGGACGCGTTCTACAAGGCCATGGGCAGCGGATACCTGGCCGACGCGCTGCGTACGGCGCACGCGGCCGACCCGGACGCCAGGCTCTACATCAACGACTACAACATCGAGGGCGTCAACGCGAAGAGCAACGCGCTCTACTCGCTGGCGCAGCAGATGCTGGCCCAGGGCGTGCCGTTGCAGGGCATCGGCCTGGAGAGCCACTTCATCGTCGGTCAGGTGCCGTCCTCGCTGCTGCAGAACATGCAGCGGTTCGCCGCGTTGGGCCTCGACGTGGCCGTCACCGAGCTGGATGACCGCATCCCGCTGCCGGCCAGCAGCGCCAACCTGCAACAGCAGGGCACCGACTACGGCAACGTGGTGAAGGCGTGCCTCGCCGTACCCCGGTGCGTGGGCATCTCGCAGTGGGGCGTGGACGACGGTCACTCCTGGATCCCGGGCACCTTCCCCGGGTACGGCGCCGCGATGTTCTACGACGCCAACTACCAGCCGAAGCCGGCGTACAACGCCACGGTCGCGGCGCTGAGCGGGCCGGCCAGCCCGCCGCCCACCACCGCGCCGCCCACCACGGCGCCACCGACCACCGCGCCCCCGACGACCGCTCCGCCCACGACGGCGCCGCCGACCACCGCGCCCCCGACCACCACGCCGCCCGGCGGGGCCGGGTGCACGGCCACCTACCAGGTCACGAACAGCTGGCCCGGCGGCTTCCAGGTCAGCGTCGCGGTGACCAACGGCGGGTCGAGCGCGATCAACGGCTGGACCGTGCGCTTCACGCTGGCGAGCGGGCAGACCATCACCAGCCTCTGGAGCGGGGTGAACACCGGCACCAGCGGCTCGGTCACGGTGCGCAACGCCGCGTACAACGGCACCGTGGCGGCCGGCGGCGCGACCTCGTTCGGATTCACCGGCACCGGCAGCGCGGCCCCTGCGACCGGTGTCAGCTGCACGAGTTCCTGACGAAGGGCGTTAGGAAGGGCCCCTTCCTATACAGAAAGCGATAAGAAGGGGCCCTTCCTTTCAGGTCAGCTGCGCAGGCTCCAGCGTTGGTTGGCGCCGCCGCTGCAGGACCAGAGGATGATCTTCGTCCCGTTGGCCGTGCCGTTGCCGCTGGCGTCGAGGCAGAGACCGGACTGCACGCCGCGGATCGTGCCGTCGGAGTTGACGTTCCACTGCTGATTGGTCTGGCCGTTGCAGTCCCAGATGATCACGGTGGTGCCGTTGGTGGTGCCCTTGTTATTGGCGTCGAGGCACTTGGCGCCCAGCACCTGCAGTTGCTTGCCGGAGGTGTAGGTGAAGCGCTGCGGGGTGCCGCCCCAGCAGTCGTACAGCTGCACCTGGGTGCCGTTGGTGGTGCTGCCGTTCGGCACGTCGACGCACCGGCCGGACTGGGCGCCCACGATCTCCTGCCCGCCGGTCGGCGGTGGCGGCGTCGAGCCGCCCGGCGAGCCGATGCTGCCGGACACGGCCTGCAGGGCGCCGTACCAGACGGCGGCCATCTTGTCGTAGCCCGTGGCGGTGGGGTGGATGCCGTCGGTCAGGTCGGCGGTGGTCAGCGCGCTGTGCATGTCGACCAGGTGGACGTGCTTGCCGGCGTTCACCTTGCTCTGCACGATCCCCGGGATGGCGGCGTTGAACGTGCGGACCGCCGATTCCTGGCCCGAGTTGGCCAGCGGGATGATCTGCGCGACGAACACCTCGGCGGTGGGCGCCGTGCCGGTGATGTGGTCGATCAACGTGGAGAGCCGGTTCGGCGCGGTGGAGACGTTGTAGTTCTGCAGGATGTCGTTGGTGCCGATGTGCAGCAGCACGGTGTGCGGCTGGTAGGTGTTCAGCCAGCCGGTGATGTTGG
Source organism: Plantactinospora siamensis (assembly GCF_042434095.1). Taxonomy (NCBI): domain Bacteria; kingdom Bacillati; phylum Actinomycetota; class Actinomycetes; order Micromonosporales; family Micromonosporaceae; genus Plantactinospora; species Plantactinospora siamensis. The sequence continues at coordinate 478,084 of NZ_JBHLUE010000026.1, read as the reverse complement.
CGTCGATCTGGTCGATCCGCCAGCCGGGGTGGCCCTCGTGGTCATGGTCGCCGAGACTGCTCGGACCGTTGTACTGCGACCCCACGAAGTCGATGGTGTAGCGGCCGTTGGCGAGCCGTTGCCAGAGGCCGATCCGGTAGCCGCCGGGCACCTGGGTGCCCTCGGTGATCGAGTCGCCGAGCGGCATCACCCGGACCCCGCCGTTGGATTCGGCGCTGGCCGGACCCGGGCCCGCCGCCACACCAGCCACCGCGAGAGCCAGCGCGGCCCCCGCGGCGAGCAATCCTGCCCTGGTACGCATCATCTCTTCCTCTCTCGGGCGGGCCGGCGCCGGCGGCGGAGGGTCTCCTCCACCGCCGGCGCCGGCGACCGGGCCGCGGCCGGTGGCCGCCGCCCGCGGAATCAGGGGCTGGTGCAGCTGAGGGACGGCGTCGACGGCGAGCCGTTGGCCAGGAAGCCGAAGGTGGTGGAGGCGTTCGCGCCGAGCGAGCCGTTGTAGGACGCGTTGCGGACGGTCACCGTGGATCCGCTGATGGTCGCCGTGCCGCTCCAGACCTGGCTGATGCTCTGGCCGTTGCCGAGCGTCCACTTGACGGTCCACCCGTTGATCGCCGCCGAGCCGGCGGTCACCGTCACCTCGCCCTGGAAGCCACCCGACCAGGAGTTCGTGGTGCGGTAGCTGGCGGCGCAGGCGCCGGTGGCGGGCGGGTTGCTGGTGGGCGGCGGGCTCGACGGGGGCGCGCTCGACGGCGGTGCGCTCGACGGCGGCGGGCTCGACGGGGGCGGGCTCGACGGCGGCGGGCTGCTCGGCGGCGGACTGGACGGCGGCGGCCCGCCGTCGCTCGGAGTGAACTGCCAGTAGTCGACGTTGAGGAGGAACCCGCTACCGCCGGTGAAGCGCAGGTACAGGTCATGGGTGCCGGTGGCGCCGCTGACCGGGCAGGTGGTGTCGGTCCAGTTCTGCCAGCCGCCCGTGCCGGCGACCCGGCAGCTCCCCACCAGCGGGCCGGTGGCACTGTCCAGCCGCAACTCGATGGTGCCGCCACTGTTGGCCGAGGCCACCCGCGCGGTGTACGAGTTGGCGCCCGTACCGAACGCGACGCCCTTGACCTTGATGTAGTCCCCGTTCTCGATGTTGCTGACGTTCCGGCCGCCGCCGGTGGTGGCCTCGGTCTCCACCCCGGACTCCCAGGCGATGCTCTCGGCCTCCTGCCGCAGGTACGGATTGACCGTGCCGATCTGCGGCGCGCCCGTCGTGCTCATGTTGATCGTCGGGAACGTGCCGTCGGCGTTGTAGGCGAACTTCTCCACGGCCACCGACCGGGTGAATCCGCCGCCGCCGGACAGGGCGCCGTTGTGATAGAAGAAGTACGACCCGCCGTTGAAATCGATCACGCCGGGATGGTTGGTGAAGCTGCTCCCCTGGGTCGGCATGATCGTCCCGCGGTACGTCCACGGTCCCGTCGGGCCCGGCGCAGTGGAGTACGCGATGAACTCCGAGCAGCACTTCGCGGCGAACACGATGTAGTAGAGGCCGTTGCGCTTGTAGACCCACGGCCCCTCCTCGAAGAGGGTGGGCCGGTTGGCGTCACCGGTCCGGGTGCCGAAGCCGGCCGTGGTGAGCGGGATCTTCGTGGGGCTGCCCGAGTAGGACACCATGTCGGCGTTCAGCTTGACGTACCACAGATCCGGGTTGCCCCAGTACAGGTATGCCTGGCCGTCGTCGTCGATGAACACCGTGGGGTCGATCTGGCCGTTGCTCACCAGGGGATGCCCGATGGCGTCGGTGAACGGTCCGGTGGGGCTGTTCGACACCGCCACCCCGATGCCCATCTGGCCGGTGGCGCGCACGGTCATCGGCACGTACCAGTAGAACTTGCCGTTGCGGTAGATCGCCTGCCCGGCCCACGCGTCGGACCTGGCCCAGCTGAAGCTCGCGATGTTCAACGGCGAACCGTGGTCGGTCCAGTTGACCATGTCGGCCGACGACCAGACCCGCCACTCCTTCATGTTGAACCACGTCGAGTTGTCCTCGTCGTGCCCGGTGTAGAGATAGACCCGGCCGTTGTAGACCATCGGCGCCGGGTCGGCCGTATAGATGGTCTGCACGATGGGGTTGTCCGCCCGGGCTATCGCCGGGAGCAGCCCCAGCACGGCGAACAGGGTCACGACGAGGGCGATCCTGCGTCTGGTCGCCCGGTTGATCCTGGGTGTTATCGCTAACATGCCGGAGCCTCCGGATGAATACAACTCATTGATTTCGATGTCCAGAGATCGGATGTTAAGCGTTTGATTCATTACTGTCAATGGAGCGCTCCCACGGGTCCGGGCCGGCCGCGCGGCTCGACGGGACCTGGGCACCGCTCGACCGGGCCGGTCGGCCCTGCCGGTCCGGGCGGCCGATGGCGTTCGATGGGACGGACCGCGCAGTCGGGTCCCGAGGGGGGAGGCCGCGATGGCGAACGCACGCCGTAGGCCCGCGTTCCGGCCGCTGCGGGCCCGGATCCGGCACCGTCCCCGCCTCACCTGGTCGCAGGCGCTGATTCTGGTGGCGGCGGTCTCGCTCACCGCCGTGGCCGGGGCTGCCCTGCTGGTGCTGCGGACCGATCCCGGGCAGTTCCCCGACCTCGGCACCGCGCTGTGGTGGGCGGTGGCCACGGTCACCACCGTCGGCTACGGGGACGTGGTGCCGGTCAGCACACCCGGCCGGCTCGTCGGCGCGGCTCTGATGTTCGTCGGGATCGGCTCGTTCGCGTTCCTCACCGCGGTGGCCGCGTCCGCCATCGTGGTGGGCGAGGTGGGCGACGAGGAACGGCGGATCGAGCGGGCCGAGGCCGACATCCGCGTCGCGGTCGAGGCCGTCCTCGTCCGGCTGACCGAGGTCGAGAACCGGTTGCGCATGTTGACCGTGCCCACGGAGGCCGGCGCGGAAGATGCGGCGGCCTCGTCGCGGGGACCGCTCAGCCGGTAGGCCGACCGGCGCCCGGGGCGGGTCCAACGTCCCTGCCCGTCGCCGCCCCGCCGCGACATCCTGGAGGGAGAGCGACCACGAAGGAGCGCACGATGAAGCGCCTGATCTCGTCGGTCGCCGGGCTCGCGCTGGCCCTCGCCGTGGCCGGCTGCGGCAACGGCGGAACCGGCACACCGACGACACCCACCACCGCCGGCTTCAACCCGCCGGCCACCGCCGCCCCGGCGGCGCCGCCGGCCACCGCCGCCCCGGCGGCGCCGCCGGCCACCGCCGCCCCGGCGGCGCCGGTACGGGAGCTGCCCTCGCCGACCGCCACGACGAGCGGCTGGACGACCGGCGCCGTGACCGTCCGGCACGCGGTGGCGGTCCCGCCCGTACCCACGCTGGTGGGCATCCGGACCGCGCGGCATCCCGCCGAGGGCTTCGACCGGACCGTCTTCGACGTCTCCGGCGCGCTGCCGGGCTACCAGCTCCGGTACGTCGCGCGCCCGGTCGCAGACGGCACGGGTCGACCGTTCGCCATGCCCGGCCGGCGGTTCCTGCAGATCCGGTTCGAACCGCTCGCCGCCCACGACGAGGCCGGAACGCCCACGGTCACCCGTACCGGCACGCCGGGCTGTCCCATGCTGCGCGGGTACGTGGTGACCGGCGACTTCGAGGGGGTGGTGACCGTGGTGCTGGTGTTGAGCGACACCGCCGCCTACCGGGCCGGCGAGCTGCCCGGACGGATCTACGTCGACGTGGCCACCTGAGCGACCTCGCCGGCCGAAGCCGGGCCGACCAGGGCCGGCTCAGCCCAGGCACGGGGCCGGCCCAGCGCAGGGCCGGCCCCGTGCAGGGCCGGCTCAGCGCAGGGCCGGCTCAGCGCAGGGCCGGTCAGGGACGGCGTCGGTGGCCCAGCGTCTCGCGGACGTCGTCGCTCATCCGGCCCAACGTGTCGGCCAGGGTGTCGGCGAGCATCCGGCCGACCTCGCGCACGTCCGCCCGCACGGCCTCGTCCTCCACCGCCCGCCCTGTGGCGTCGAACGCCTCCTGAACCCGGTCGCGCAGCGTCTGCGTGGCGCCGTGCAGATCGCCGTCACCGGCCTGCGCGTAGTGCTGCTTGAGCCGCTGGCCCAGCGCGTCGAGCCGCTCGGAGATCTCCCGCCAGGCGCTGTCGTCGGTCATCGTGCCCTCCCCGTCCAACTTGGTCTCGGTGACGCCGTCCAGCACGGCGCGGAGCCGACCCTGGAGCCTATTTCAGGAGGGCAACCTCGGCGCCTCGGGCGGCACCACCTGGTTCGTGGCGGTGCTCGACTACACCGTCCTGGAGCGACCGGTCGGCGGCGCGAAGGTGATGCGGGACCAGCTCCTGCACCTGCTGGCGGTGGGCGACCGGCCGCGGGTGCACCTGCACGTCGTGCCCAGGGGCATCGGCGCGTACCCCGGGCTCAACGGCGCGTTCGTGCTGGCCACACCGGCCGAGGGCGACGACGTCGCGTACCTGGACAACCAGTTGCGGGGCTCGATCGTTGAGCGGACGCCAGACGTACACTGGCTCAAGCGGCAATGGGAATCTGTCCGGGCGGAGGCGATGCCGCATGGTCAGACCATGAACATGATCTCGGAGGCAGTCAAACAATGGACCTGACCGGCGCCCGCTGGCGCAAGAGCACCCGGAGCAGCGGGAACGGCGGCAACTGCGTCGAGGTCGCCGCCAACCTGACCGGGATCGTCGGCGTGCGGGACAGCAAGGACAGACAGGGCCCGGTGCTGACGTTCAGCCCCGCCTCCTGGACCAGTTTCGTCAAGGGCCTGCCCGAGCAGCGCTGACCGGAACAATCCCGACCCCCGGTCCGCCTCGCGGCGGGCCGGGGGTCGTCGTATTCCAGCCTGGACAACCAGTTGCCGGGCTCGATCGTTGAGCGGGCGTCGGCCTAACACTGGCGTAACGGCAATAAAATCTGTCTGGACCGAGGCGATGCCGCGGGCACGATCTCGAAGGCGGTCGAATTATGGACCTGACCGGCGCTCGCTGGCGCAAGAGCACCCGGAGCAGCGGGAACGGCGGCAACTGCGTCGAGGTCGCCGCCAACCTGACCGGGATCGTCGGCGTGCGGGACAGCAAGGACAGGCAGGGCCCGGTGCTGACATTCAGCCCCGCCTCCTGGACCAGTTTCGTCAAGGGCCTGCCCGAGCAGCGCTGACCGGAACAATCCCGACCCCCGATCCGCCTCGCAGCGGACCGGGGGTCGTCCCATCCCGGGCCTGCGGCGGCCGGACCCGACCGCCGGGCGACCGTTCGTCCCGGGTCCGCGGTGCCCGGAAGCGACCGCCCGAGGACTGCTCGACCCGGGCCCGCGGCGGCCGGGAGCGACTGCCGGGCGACCGTCACAGGGCCGGTACGTCGCGCCGGTGTCGCCGGGCCACCTTCACCGGGCTGCCGAGCAGCTCGGCGGCCTCGGCCCGGGGCACCACGACGAGCGGGCAGCGGGTGTGCCGCGCGCAGTACCTCCGCGTGCCGCCGCCCAGGCCGCCGCTCGTGCCGATCACCAACAGATCCTCGGCGTGCGCCGTCTCGGTGAGCGCCCGGCCGGGCAGGTCCATGGCGTACACGGCCGCCACCGGCACGTCGGCCGGCACGCCGCCGCACACCTCGGCGAACAGCAGCCGCACGACCTCCTCCGCGGCCTCCCGCTGGCAGTCGTGCACCGGCAACGGGTGCACCGCCGCGACCGTGGTGGAGTACGCGCAGACCACGGTCAGCGGCAGGCCGTACCGCCGTGCGGCGCCCACCGCCCAGGCCAGCGCCCACCGGCTGCCCTTCGAGTCGGTCACCCCGACGACGACGCGCGGCCCGGCGCCCTGGATCGCGGTCATGGCGTCCTCCCTCCGACCCCTGCTATTACGGTGCCTGCTGCGGGCGCTTCTGTTAAGAGCCGGTTGGGGGAGCCGGCCGGGACCATGGTCCCGGCGCCCCCGGTCGGCCGGCCCTGGCCGGCTTCGGCGGCTCGTGGATCTGGCCCCGCGTTCCGGCTCGTGATACCAAGGGGATGCCCGTGCCTGGACCGAGACCGAGGAGGCCAGCGGTGACCGTCCGTTCGTCGCAGGCCGCCGGACTGCCCGAACCCGCGGGCCCCACCCGGCCAGTTGACGCTGCCAGGGCCGCCGACGCCGCCGGACCGCCCGGGCCCCAGCGGCCGGAGCTGGAGCGGCCGGAGCAGGAGCGGCCGGCCATCACCTTTCCCGACCTGCCGCGGCTGGAGCTCGACCAGCTGCTGACCCAGCTGGTCGACCGGGCTCAGGAGGTGATGGCCACCCAGGGCCGGCTGCGCGGGCTGCTGCGCGCCAACCAGCTGATCATCGGGGATCTGGCGCTGCCCACGGTGCTGCGGCGGATCGTGGAGGCCGCGCGCGACCTGGTCGGCGCGCGGTACGCCGCGCTCGGGGTGATCTCCCCCGCCGGCGGCCTCACGGAGTTCGTGCACACCGGGATGCCGCCGGACGTCGCCACCGCGATCGGCCACCTCCCGCAGGGCAAGGGCCTGCTGGGCGCCCTCATCGAGGACCCGCGCCCGATCCGGTTGCGGCGGATCGCCGACGACCCGCGCTCCTCGGGCTTCCCGCCACACCACCCGCCGATGGACAGCTTCCTCGGCGTACCGATCCAGATCCGGGACGAGATCTTCGGCAACCTCTACCTGTCGCAGAGCACCAACGGCGAGTTCAGCGCCGAGGACGAGGAGCTGGTCACGGCGCTGGCCGCCACGGCGGCCGCGGCCATCGACAACGCCCGCCTGTACGCGGCCTCCCGGTCCCGCGGGGAGTGGCTGCAAGCCTCGGGAGCGATCACCCGGCAACTGCTCGCCGCCGACCCCACCGACCTCAGCCCACCGCTGCGGGCCATCGCCGAACGCACCCTGCAGATCGCCGGCGCCGACCTGGTCACGGTCGTGCTGCCGGACCAGGACCACGGCGAGGAGCTGGTCTTCGAGGTGGCCGTCGGGGCCGGGGCCGACTCCTTCCTCGGCCACCGCGTCGGGGTCGCCGACTCGCTTTCCGGGCAGGTGTTCCGCACGGGCGAGCCGCTGCGGATCGACACGCCCGCCGAGCAGATCGGCGCGGATCTGGCGGACGCCGCCGTCGACCTCGGCTCGGTGCTGGCGGTGCCGCTGAACGGCTCCGACCGGATCCACGGCGTGCTCTGGGCGGCGCGGAAGCGCGGACGCCCAAGCTTCACCGCCGACGGCCTGCGGATGGCCGCGAGCTTCGCCAACCAGGCCGCCGTGGCCATCGAGCTGGCCAGCGCCCGGGCCGATCAGCAGCGCGCCGCCATGCTGGACGACCGGGACCGGATCGCCGCCGACCTGCACGACCATGTCATCCAGCGGCTGTTCGCGGCCGGCCTGTCCCTGCAGAGCGTCGCCGCCCAACTCGGCTCCGGCCGGGCCGCCGACCGGATCACCGGCATCGTGCACGACCTCGACGACACCATCAGCCAGATCAGGACGACGATCTTCCAGCTCAACCAGCCGCCCGGCACCCGCGCGTCCGGCGTACGCGGCCGACTGCTCGCCGTGGTGGCGGAGGTGGCGCCGGCGCTCGGCTTCGAGCCGGCCGTCCGGTTCTCCGGCGTCCTGGAGAACAGCCTCAGCGACGAGATCGTCGAGGATCTCTCCGCCGTCCTCCGGGAGGCCCTCACGAACGTGGCCCGGCACGCCCGGGCCCGCGGCGCCGAGGTCGACATCGCCGCCCGGCCCGACACACTGACGCTCGACGTCCGCGACGACGGGATCGGTATCGGGGCGGCCACCCGGTCGAGCGGGCTGGCCAACCTGCGCCGGCGGGCCGAGCGGCACGGCGGGACGCTGCGGATCGACGCCCGGCAGCCGACCGGCACGCACCTGTGCTGGTCGATCCCGCTCGGCTAGGTCGCGGCTGACCAACCGACCGTCCAGCCCGGACTCCTGGACGCCCGGACCGCACCATGCTTGATCAGCACAACATCGGCGTACCCGGGGGATACGACCGACCACAACCCCCCAACTACGCCGATAACGTGTTGATCACCGCCGGTCGGGCCGGCCGCCCCACGCGATTGTCCCGACCCGCTCGGGACCTTCGGCCCTCGCAGCCGCACCCGGGCTGGGCGACCGTGGAATGCGTGACCAGCTCCGATGCCCGTGCCGCGGCCCAGGCCGACGGCCCGGCCGAACTCGACCGGGCCGAATGCCTGCGGCTGCTCGCCGCCGGCGTGGTGGGTCGGGTCGTCTTCACCGAGCGCGCCATGCCGGCCGTTCACCCGGTGACGTACGTGCTGGACGGCGAGGAGGTCGTGTTCCGCACGGTGAGTGGCGGGAAGCTGGCGGCGGCCCGGCGGCACGCCGTACTGGCCTTCGAGATCGACCAGATCGACCCGGCCGGCGGGACCGGCTGGAGCGTCCTGGGCATCGGCCCGGCGTACGAGGTGCTCGACACCCGCCGGCTGGCCGAGCTCGCCTTCCGGCTGCCGGCCACCGGCGCCGCGTCGGCCCGGGACGGCCGGATGATCGCCGTACCCCTGCAGCACCTCACCGGTCGCCGGCTGAGCGTCGACCCTTCCGCTCCGGCGCGGTAGCGGGTTCCCGACCCCCGTGGATGGGCCTCTCTGGAGGCGTATCTTGAGGGACCCGGACAAGCGAAGTAGGCAGGACCGCATGACGCCGCAGAAGGACTCGATGCCAGCCGAGCCCGTCCGCGAGGGGAAGTACGCGCGGGCCGAGCGGGAGCGGCGGTTCCTGCTGGCCAGAGCACCGTTGCCGGCCGCGGTCACCGCCAGCCGCCGCATCACCGACCGGTACCTGGCCGGCACGCGGCTGCGGCTGCGACGGGCCGAAAGCCTCCCCGGCGGCGCCTGCGAGCTCAAGCTCACCCAGAAGGTGCCCGCCGAACGGCCAGGCCACGTCCAGGGACTGATCACGAACATCTACCTGTCCCCGGCCGAATACGAGCTGTTCGCCCGCCTGCCCGCCGCAACGCTGTCCAAGACCCGGCTGAGCGTCCCACCGCTGGGCATCGACGTCTTCGACCCGCCGCTGCACGGTCTGATCCTGGCCGAGGTCGAGTTCACCACCGACGAGGCGGCGCGCTCCTTTGTCCCGCCCGCGCAGAGCGTCGCCGAGGTCACCGACGACACCCGCTTCACCGGCGGCTCTCTCGTGCACGCCCGCCGCGACGACCTGCTCAGCTGGCTCGCCGACTATGGCATCAGGCCGGTCCCGGCCGGCCCGCCGAGCCCCTGAACTCACCGGCCTGCCGAACCCGTGAACCCAACCGATCCACAGGTGTTGACAACTGCTCCGCCACGCAGACGAGGGTGCCCGGGCGGAGCCGGGCACCCTCTGGCGAGAGGTTCAGATGAGCCAGCGGTGACGCTGGACGAAGGGCAGCTTCGCCCACCAGCGACCGATCCCCCAGGTGTGGCCGGCGTACGCGTACGCGAGGACCGCCAGCACCACGGCGTAGCTGAAGTGGTAGTCGGTGATCGGGTTGGTGGAGCCGCTCGGCTTGCCGGCCGCGGTGTGCTGGGCGAGCGGGAACTCGGCGAACCACATGAGGGCCATCATCAGCGCGCCGGAGACCGCCGCGATGCGCAGCCCGACGCCGGCGATGAGGGCGATGCCGATGCCCAGCAGGCCGAGCATGAACGCCCAGTTGGCCCACCAGGTGCCGGCCATCGAGTGGAACGCGGACTGGAAGGGGCCGACGTCGACCGACTTCAGGAAGCCCAGGGTCGGCGATCCGCCGTGGATCCACGCCTTGGCCGACGGGGTGGCGTACCCGAGGCCGAAGGTCTTGTCGAGGAACGCCCACAGGAACACGAATCCGGTGGAGATGCGCAGCACGGCGAGTGCCCGCGCCGCGGTCGCGCTCAGCATCGAGCCCGGCGCCTCGGCGAGCTCGGGATGCGCGGTGTGGTTCCGGGTGATGCTCATGATGTCCTCCCGCCGATCGTCTCTGTCACCTTTCAGCGTGGTCGCCCGGGCGCCCGAGCACCCGGGTCCAAGCTCCCGACCGGAACGGGACCAACGTCCCGCGCCGGGACGGGCCGACGGCGGTGGTCGCGGACCCGGCGTCGGCGCGACGCTCGCGGCATGGAAGAACTTCTCTGGTACGAGTCGAGCGGCGAAGCCGGCCCCGCGCTGCGCCGGTGCCTGCTGGCCGCCACCGCCGCGCCGTCGGTGCACAACACCCAGCCGTGGCTGTTCGGCGTCTCCCGGAACGGCTTCGTGGACGTGCTGGTTGATCGGGACCGGCAGCTGCGCGACGCCGACCCGGAGGGTCGGGAGCTGCTCCTGAGCGTCGGGGCGGCGCTGTTCAACCTGCGGGTGTCGATCCGGGCGCTGGGCCGGGCCGCGCTGGTGCGGTTCCGACCCGATCCGGAACGGTCGGACGTGGTCGCGCGGGTCACGATCGGCCCACCGGCGCCGGCCGCGGCGGAGCTGGCCGCGCTGGCGGCGGCCATCCCGCACCGGCACACCAACCGGCGGCCGTTCGCCGACGAGCCGGTGCCGGACCGGCACCTGGAGGAGCTGCGCCGGGCGGTGCAGGCCGAGGGCGCCGAGCTGCTCGTGGCCGACCCGCCGCTGACCGCCGGGATCCTGGCCCTGACCCGCACGGCCGACCATCGGCTCAGCGCGCGGCACGCGTACCGGGCCGAGCTGGCCGCGTGGACCACCCCGGGCGGGGTGGGTCGGCGGGACGGGGTGCCCCGGCAGGCGTTCGGGCCGCGGGACGTGCACGGCGCGCTCCCGCTGCGGGACTTCGGCGCCGCGCACGGCGACGCCACGTCGGTGGTGCGCTTCGAGCGGGACCCGACGCTGCTGCTGGTGCGCACCGCCGGCGACGGACCCGCCCGGTGGCTGACCGCGGGACTGGCGCTGCAGCGGCTCTGGCTGACCGCCACCGTACGCGGCCTCGCGGTGACGCCGCTGAGCCAGGCCATCGAGGTGCCCGCGCTGCGGACCCTGCTCGACGAGAGCGCCTCGGACCTGGTCGTGCAGACGGTGCTGCGCATCGGCCGGGCGACGGTGGGCATGGCGGCCACGCCGCGGCGGCCGCTGGCGGAGGTGCTCCTGCCCGGCTACCGGGGGTCGGCCCCGGCATCGGACCGGTGACCAGGGGCGGTGATCCCGAACGGACACCGGGTCCGGCGTCGCGGTCAGCCGCCCTCTACAGTCACGGTGCCAAGACGTGCCAGAGGAGAAAATTGCATGGCCCACGCCGTACTGCCGTCCCGACTCGTGGCGGCCGTCGAGGATGAGCGGTCCGGGGCGACCGACGTCACCCGGAACGTGATCGACGCCCTGTTCGAGGTCCTCGATGACGGCACCGCGCTGGACGCCGCGCTCGACCTGATCGAAAGGCGCCTCACCTGGTGCGCGCCGGCCTGGCTGGTGGCCCGGACCGCCCGCCGGCCCGATCGGGTGCCGGCCCTGCGCGCGCTGCTGTACGGGATCGACCGGGACGTCGACCGGAGCATCGCCACGGCCGTCGAGCTGCTGGCCCGCCGCGGTGGCCCGGTCCGTACCGTCGCGGGCAGCATGCTGGTGGACACGGTGGTGGGACGGCTGCCGGAGCCGGTCGGGACGGCCGAGCCCACCGGGTTGGTCGGCGCGGACGCCGTCGGCCCGACAGCGATCTTCAACAGCATCGGTACGGCGAGCCTCGCGCGCACCATGCCCACCATCGTGGTCACGACCTCGATCAAGCTGGTGCCCGAGGCACCGTTCGCGCGGCTGTCCGGCGCCATCTTCGAACGGATCGCCCTGGACCGGTTCGAGGCCGTGGTGTTGGACGGCGAGGTGCTCACGCCGGCCGAGGCCGGCCGGCGGGCGGCCGCGCTGGCGAACTGAGCCGCGTTACGCCGTTCCGCCCGGCCGGGCCGGTCGCTCGCGGGTCGCTCCCGCCCGGTCCGCACGGGCCCGGGCCGTTCCCGCCGGCTCGGGTGCGAACGCGGCCACGGCCGCGTGCATGGCCCGCCGGGCGCGCGGACCGGCCGCCGGATCGGCGAGCAGCTGGATCTCCTGGTTGGCCGACATCGCGATCCCGTTGATCGTGGTAGCCAGGTCACGGGCGCGGTCGGCCGGCAGGTCCGGGCGCGCCGCGTGGGCCTCGTCGGCCAGGAACGCCAGCCACCGCGTCACGGCGGCGACCGTACGCTCGCGCAGCGGGCCGGCCTGGTTGTCCAGCTCGACCGACGCCGTGGTCAGGAAGCAGCCGCCCGGGAACGGGCAGTCGACGAGGTAGTCGACCCAGTCATCGAGCAGCGCGAGCAGCCGGTCCCGGCCCGGCGGGAGCGCCAGCGCCGGTTCCACCACCACGGCCCGGAAGGTCGCCACCGCGCTGTCGAACGCGGTCTCCAAGAGCCGACCGCGGGAGGCGAACGGGGCGACCACCCCGGACTTGCTCATCCCGAGATCGACGGCCAGGTCGCGGACGGTGACCCCGGCGAGGCCGAGCGTGGAGGCCCGGTCGACGGCGGCCCGCACGATGCGCGCGCGGGTCCGGGCCGCCTCCCGGGCTGAACTGCGTGGTGACATGCCGCCATGTTAGTGGACGGCCGTCCGCTATATGGTGGACGCCTGTCCACTATCGCAGGGGAGGCGCCGTGTCCGCGCGGATCGACAACTACGCCCTCGACCGGCTCGCCACCGAGGGCACCCGGGCCCGACTCGCGCCGCTGACCGTGGCCGACCTGGACCGTCCGACCGGGACGACCGGCTGGGACATCCGGGGGCTGCTGTCCCACCTGGTCGGCGGGAACATTCGGTTCGCCCGGGCGCTGCGCGGCGAGCCGGCCGACTGGCCCAGCCGCGACCTGGAGCCGGTCGCGTCGCCGCTGGCGGAGTTCGACTCCACCGCCGCCGACCTGGCGACCACCGTCGCCGCGCTCGACGACCCGATGCGCCCGACGCTGCTGCCCGCCGGCGAGCCGCCCGCCGTCTTCGCGGTCGGCGTGCACGGGGCCGACATGCTGGTCCACGGCTGGGATCTGGCCGTGGCCACCGGCCAGGACGCCACCCTGGACCCGGAACTGTGCCTGGCCGCGCTGCGGGTCGTGGAGAAGTATCCGCCGTCCTTCTGGGGTCCCGGGCGCTTCTTTGCCCCGCGCGTGCAGACGGGGTCGACCGATCCGCAGGACCGGTTGCTCGCGTTCACCGGCCGGGATCCCCGGGCGCATGCCGGCCGGTGATCGCCGCGACCCTCCGCCTCGCTGACCGGCCGGGGACAATCCATCAAATTGGCTTGATGCATCAGTTTGACTTGATGTATCGTCCCGAGGCATGGCGATGCCGACCCGGACCCCTCCGGCGTTCGTGCGCCTCGCGGCCCATCCGCTGCGCTGGCGGTTGCTGACCGAGCTGGCCGCCGGCGATCACCGGGTCCGAGACCTGGTCGCGCTGGTCGGTGAGCCGCAGAGCCTCGTCTCCTACCACCTCCGGCTGCTGCGCGACGGAGGGTTGGTCTCGGCCACCCGCAGCAGCTTCGACGGCCGCGACAGCTACTACCGCCTCAACCTGGACAACTGCGCCGCCGCCCTGGCCGACACCGGCGCCGCGCTGCACCCGGCGCTCGGCCGCGAGCCGGCGGCGGCGCGGGGCGTCCCGGCGACCCTGCGCCGCTCGCCCCCGATCGAGGTGCTGTTCGTCTGCACCGGCAACAGCGCCCGGTCGCCGGTGGCGGAGGCGCTGCTGCGGCACCACAGCCAGGGCGTGGTGGCGGCGACCAGCGCCGGCGGCCGACCGAGGCCCCGGCTGCACCCGGGCGCCGTACGGACGCTCCGCGACGCGTACGGCATCGACATCGCCGGCCAGCGGCCGCGGCACTGGGACAGCCTGGCCGGCCGCCGCTTCGACTACGTGATCAGCCTGTGCGACAAGGCTCGCGAGTCCTGCCCGGACCTTCCCGGCCGGCCGCGGCGGCTGCACTGGAGCGTCCCCGACCCGGCCACATCTGATGCGCCGGAAGCGGCGGACGATCTCGTGTTTCAGCGCGTCACCGCGGACATCGACGGCCGCGTCCGGAACCTGCTGCCCGTTCTCGCTGCCAATCCCTGAGGGAGGAACAGCCGTGACAGACCACACCCGGTACGCCAGCGTCCGGTACATCGTCGACGACGTGCAGGCGGCCGTCGACTTCTACACCGGCCACCTCGGCTTCGTCCTGAACATGAGCGCCGCGCCCGCGTTCGCGGACGTGTCCCGCGGCCCGCTGCGGCTGCTGCTGTCCGGGCCGGCCAGCTCGGGCGCCCGCGCCACGCCCCCGGCGGCGGCCGGCGCCGGTCGCAACCGCATCCACCTCATCGTCGACGACCTCGACGCCGAGATCGACCGGCTGCGCGCCGCCGGCCTGTCCTTCCTCGGCGACCCGGTGTCCGGTCCCGGCGGGCGGCAGATCCTGCTCACCGACCCCGCCGGCAACCTCATCGAACTCTTCCAACCGGCCGGCCGAGCGGCCACCTCCTGACCTCGACGGTCCGGGCGCACCGGCGCAGGCGAGTGGGCCGCCCTGGTAGGCCAGCGACGAACCGGTCGAATAGCCCAGAAGCTCCGCCGGCGGCGCCGGGCTCCATCCGAAAGTCATGCCTGAGAGTCATAATCATGACTCTCAGGCATGTTCGTCTCCCCCGGTATCGCCGCCAAGGGGGCCACGCTGGGTAGCGGCGACCCGCCGTGTCGTCGGGAATCCCGCCGGGTCCGCCGGCGTTCCTTCCCGCGTACGGCACGATACGCAGGGGAGAGCCGAACATGAAGGTACGCAGCTCGTTGCGCTCGCTGAAGCGCAAGCCCGGCTCCGTGGTGGTCCGCCGGCGCGGCCGGGTGGTCGTGGTGAACCGCACCAACCCGCACTGGAAGGGCCGGCAGGGCTGAGCTCAGCGCGCGGGCCGGCCGGCACCACGCCCGCCGGCCGGCCACCGCCGCCGGCCGCGGTGGGCGGGCTCAGTCCGTCAGGTCACACGCTCACGGCGGCGCGCAGCGACTCCCGGAGCGACCCCATCGTGGCGACCACCGCGGTCGGCTCGTACCCGCAGTGCGCCATGCAGTTGGCGCAGCGGTCGTCCCGGCCGCGGCCGAAGCTGTCCCAGTCGGTGGTCTCGATGAGCTCCCGGTACGTCTTGGCGTACCCGTCGGCCAGCAGGTAGCAGGGTCGCTGCCAGCCCAGCAGGGAGTACGACGGGATGCCCCACGGCGTGCACTCGAGATCCCGGCGGCCCTCCAGGAAGTCGAGGAAGACGGGCGAGTGGTTGAGCCGCCACTTCTTGCGCCGGCCGCCCGCGAACGCCTTGGCAAACAGCTCCCGCGTCTCGTTGACGGCGAGCCAGTGGTCCTGCTCGGGCGCCTTCTCGTACGCGTACCCGGGGCTGATCTGCATGTTGTCGACCTTCAGCTCGTCGTTGAGGTAGTCGAGCACGTCGATGACCGTCTGCGGGCTGTCGGTGTTGAAGAACGTGCTGTTGGTCATCACCCGGAAGCCGGCCGCCTTGGCCTGCCGGATCGCCTCGACCGCCTGGTCGAACACGCCGTCCTTGGACACCGACAGATCGTGCCGCTCGCGCAGCCCATCGACGTGGACCATCCAGGAGAAGTTCTTGTGCGGCGCGAACCGGTGCAGGTGCTTGGGCAGCAGCACGGCGTTCGTACACAGAAAGACGATCTTCTTGCGGTCCAGCAGCTGCCGGACGATCTCGTCGATCTGCGGGTGCATCAGCGGCTCGCCGCCGGCGATGGAGACCATCGGCGCCCCGCTCTCCTCGACCGCGCCGACCGCCTGCTCCACCGGCATGCGCTGCTTGAGCAGCGTGTGCGGCTGCTGGATCTTGCCGCAGCCGACGCACTTGAGGTTGCACGCGAACAGCGGCTCCAACTCGACGAGCAGCGGATATTTCCGGGCCCCCTTCAGCCGCTGCTTCAGCACGTATCGACCGAGCCGGACGGATTGACGGAAAGGCATTCCCATCTCTAGCTCACCCCCCTGGGCAATGTGAACTGCATGTTCTCGGTGCCAGAACCGGGGGGAAGAACGGTGACCGGGCCGAGCCCGGCGAGACTCGCCACGATGTTGTCCACTTCAGCCGGTGGTGCGGACGCCCCGGCCACGATGCCGACCCGGCCGGCCGCGGGGAGCCAGCCGAGGTCGACGGCTTCGGCGTCCGCCACCGACCGGGCCGCGACGCCCGCGCGCTCGGCCGCCTCGACCAGGCGCGCCGAGTGGGACGAGTTCGCGCGGTCGACGACAAGCACGAGGTCGCACTCCCGGGCGACGGTCCGGACCGCCTGCTGCCCGTCGGTGGTGTCGGCCACGCCGGCGCAGCAGGACCGCGGCGGCGCCAGCCGGACCTCGCGGCCGCCGGTCGCCGCGGCCCACTGCCGCAGCGCCGGCGCCGCGGTCCGCAGGGTCAGCAGCCCGCGTACGCCCCGCAGCAGCGTGCCGGGTGACCACAGCGCCGCGCCCACCGCGTCGGTCACCACCCGCGCGGTGGCGAACGGCCGGTCCCCGGCGGCCGCGCGGAGCCGGTCGGTCTCCATGTCCACGGCCAGCGCACCGGTTCCGGCCAGCCGCGCGCGCTCGGCGCCGGTGACGACCCGGTCGCTGGTGTGCACCGGTCCGACGTGGACGGCGAGGCCGAGCCGGCGCAGCGCGCCGGCCAGCAGCGGCGCGGAGGCGTCCGGGGCCACCACCACGTCCCCGGGCCGGACCGCCGGGTTCAGCCCGCCGGCCAACCCGGCCACCAGGAACGCGTCGCCCGCCGGCAGCGCCGTCCGGGCACCCATGCCGAGCCGGACCGCGCCGGGCACGGCCCAGCGCTCCACGGCGAGCGGCGTGCCGATGACCGCCCTCATGCCGGCCCCTCGCTCGGCGCCGGCCCGGCCTGGGACAGGTAGCGGCCGAGGGCGCTGATCGGGAACACGAGCCGGTACAGGTGGTAGTTGATGTAGAAGTCGCCGGGAAAGCCGGTGCCGGTGAACTGCGGCTCGTCCCAGGACCCGTCGGCGTTCTGCGTCGACACCAGCCACGCCACGCCGCGCTCGATCGCCGCGCCGCCGGCGGTCGCCGTACCCGGTGGGCTGGCGGCCAGCAGCGCGAGCAGCGCCCAGGCCGTCTGCGAGGCGGTGCTGGCGCCGCGGCCGATCCACCCCGGATCCCGGTACGAGCGCAGGTCCTCGCCCCAGCCGCCGTCGGCATTCTGGTGCGCGACCAGCCACGCCACGGCCCGCCGGATCGGCGCCGAGCCCGGGTCGACGCCGGCCGCCACCAGCGCCGGCACGACCGCGCCGGTGCCGTACACGTGGTTGGCCCCCCAGCGGCCGAACCAGGACCCGTCCCGCTCCTGGTGCGCCAGCAGCCACCGGATTCCCCGCCGGGCCGGCTCGCCGCCCGCCTGGCCCACCCCGGCCAGCATCTCCAGCACGTGCGCCGTGACGTCCGCCGACGGCGGGTCGATGACCGCGCCGAAGTCGCAGAACGGCAGCCGGGTGGGCAGCTCGCCGGTGTTGTCGGCGTCGAACGCGGCCCAGCCGCCGTCCCGGCTCTGCATCCCGACGGTCCAGGCGACGCCGCGGTCCACCGCGGCTCGGATCGCCGCCGGGTCGTGGTGGGCGACGCGGCGCAGACCCAGCACGATCTCGGCGGTGTCGTCGGTGTCCGGGTAGCAGTCGTTGGCAAACTCGAAGGCCCAGCCGCCCGGGGCCAGGCCCGGCCGGCGGACCGCCCAGTCGCCGCGGACCGTCACTTCCTCGCCGAGCAGCCAGTCCGCGGCCCGGCGCAGTGCCGGATCGTCGGCCGGCACCCCGGCGTCGAGCAGTGCGGTGACCGCCAGTCCGGTGTCCCAGACCGGCGACTGGCAGGCCTCCAACCGGCGCACCATGCCGTCCGGGCCGGGCTCGCGGATCAGGAACCCGTCCAGCCCGGCGAGCCCGCGCGCCATGGCCGGATGGTCCAGCGGGTAGCCGAGCAGGTGCAGGGCGAGCAGCGAATAGACCCACGGGGGCTGGATCCCGCCCCAGCCGCCGTCGGCCTCCTGCCGGGCCAGGATCCAGGCCGCGGCCCGATCCATGGCGGTCCGGCGCAGACGCCGGTGCGGGTGCCGCGCGTACGCGTGCAGCACCCGGTCCAGCCGCTGGAAGGCCCCCCGCCAGGTCCATGGCGGCGCCGCGGGCGCGGGGCGCGCGCCGGTCCGCAGCTCGTCGACGCCGAACGGCAGCGGCCGCACCGGGCGGAACGCGTTCACCACGGTCAGCGGCACCACGGTCTGCCGGGCCCAGCAGGCCCAGTCGTAGATGTTCAGCGGGAACCACTTCGGCAGGAGGATCAGTTCGGGCGGCATGTCCGGCAGCTCGTCCCAGGACCACAGGCCGAACAGCGCCAGCCAGATCCGGGTGAACACCCGGGTGTTCTCCAGGCCGCCGGCTGCCCTGATCCAGTCGCCGGCCCGGCGCAGGTGTGCGGCATCGGCCGGGTCGCCGGCCAGCCGCAGCGCCACCCACGCCTCCACCGTGGTGGACAGGTCCGGGGGGCCGCCGGCGAAGGTGGCCCAGGTGCCGTCGGCCCGCTGCTGCGACCGGATCCAGCGCGCCGCCTCGGCGGTCTCCGCCGCCCGCCGGATGCCGAGGAACTCCCGCAGCAGCAGGTCCTCGGCGTCCATCGTGACGTTGGTGGCCAGCTCGCCCTTCCACCAGCCGGCCGCGTCCTGCAGGGAGCGAAGGTGGCGGACCGCGTTGTCCAGCGCCCCGGCCGTCGAGGGCCGGGCGCGCACCTCCTGCGTGGTCACTCACACCTCCCGGTCGACGATGAAGCGGCCCAGCGCGAGCAGCTCGGCGCGTACCGGATCGGGCAGCTCGACCCCGGCCAGCGCGGCCTCCCCCTCGCTCATCCGGCCGGCCGCCTCGGCCAGCGCCCAGCGGCGGCCGCCGGCCCGGTCGATGGCCTCGGCCCGCCGCTCCAGGTCGGCGGGGTCGATCAGCGCGATCGACGGATCCCGGCCGAGCGCGTACGCGACCGGCAGCGACTTCTTGCCGGCGCGCAGGTCGGAGAAGACCGGCTTGCCGGTGACGGCCGGATCGCCCCAGATCCCGAGCACGTCGTCGACCAGCTGGAAGGCCAACCCGACCCGGGCGCCGTACGTCTCCAGCGCGGCCACCGTGTCCGCCGGCGCGCCGGCCAGCACCGCGCCGATGGCCGCGCTGGCCGCCATCAGCGCGCCCGTCTTGCCGGCCGCCATGTCGAGGCACTCGGTGACGCTGACGTCGTCCCGTTCCTCGAACGCGAGGTCCTGGACCTGCCCCCGGATCAGCTCGCGGGTCGCCCGGGCCAGCAGCAGCGCGGCCGGCACGGCGGTCGGCAGCCCGCTGTCCAGCAGCACCTCCTGGGAGAGCCCGAGCAGGGCGTCGCCGGACAGGATGGCGCTCGCGGCGCCCCAGACGGCCCAGACCGTCCGGCGGTGCCGGCGTTCCTGGTCGTGGTCCATCAGGTCGTCATGCAGCAGCGAGAAGTTGTGCACCAGCTCGACCGCCACCGCGCCCGGCAGTCCCGTCTCCGCTCCGGCGCCGGCGGCCTGCGCCGACAGCAGCGCCAGCGCGGGCCGGACGGCCTTGCCGCCGCCGGAGTCGGGCCGGCCGTCGGCGTCGACCCACCCGAGGTGGTACGCCGCCTGCAGCCGGGTCGTCGGGTCGAGCCGGTCGATCGCCGCCCGCATCGCCGGGGTGATCGTGTCGCGGCTGCGGTGCAGGCTTTCCAGCGTGGTCGTCATGTCGCCACCCCGTCCATGGATCTGGCGCTGCCCGATGCAGCGCGCCGCAAGCGGTCAACCCCGGCCGGCGCCCGCCGCCGGGTCCCGGCCCGAACCGCGTTCCGGCGCGACGGATCGAGGACTCCGGCCGCGGCCGTCTCGCCGCTGCGCACCGCGCCCTCCATGGTCGCGGGCCAGCCGGTGGCGGTCCACGCGCCGGCCAGCCAGAGCCCGGGCAACGCGGTGGCCGCCGCGGGGCGCAGCCGGGCGGTGCCGGGCGCCGGCCGGAACGTGGCGTGCCGCTCGCGGGTGACGAAGAAGTCCCGCACCACCGCGCCGCGGGCGGCCGGCAGCAGCGCCGCGAGCGCCGGCAGCATCCGGGCCCGCAGCCGCGCCACGGGTACGTCGATCAGCTCGTCGGCGGCCGACAGCGAGACGGCCACGTACTGCCCCTCGGTCAGCCCCGACTGGACGGTTCGATCGAAGATCCATTGCAGCGGCGAGTCGATGGCCGCCACGAACGGCTGGTCGAGCACCGTGCGGTCGTACACGACGTGCACGTCGACGATCGGCGAGGCGCCGAGCCGGCCGCCGGGTGGCAGCACGCCGGGAGGCAGGATCCGGGCCGCCGCGTCCGGCGGCACCGCGCAGACCACCTGGTCGACGTGCCGGCTCTCGGTCGCCGGCACGCCGCGCCGTTCGGCCGCCGGGCCGGGCCGGACGCCAGGGCCCGTGCCAGCGCGGGTGCCCGTGCCGGCGTCGAGGCCCGTGCCGCCGCCGGGGCCCGTGCCGCCGCCGGGGCCGGTGGCCAGCTCGACGTCCCAACCGGCCGCGGCGGGGCGTACCGAGATCACCCGGGCGGAGGTGCGGACCTCGACGCCGGCGGCCGACAGGGCGCGGGCGGCCGCCGTACCGTGCAGGTCACCCAGCGGGACCACCGGCCAGCCGAGGTCGGCCGCGGACGCCGTGCTGAGCAGGCCGGTCTGGAAGACCTTGGCCGCGAGCGCCAGCGATGCACGCCCGGCGGTGGCGTTGAGGGTGGCGATGCCGACCAGGTCCCACAGCGTCTCGACGGCCCGCCGGCTCTGCCCGTGCGCGGCGAGCCAGGCCCCGAAGCTCTGCTCGTCCGTGGCCGGCGCGTCGAGGTCGACGCGGCGCAACGCCAGCGCCGCGGCGGCGAAGCGCAGCCGCTCGATCGGGCTCAGCGGCGCGTAGCCGAGCAGGGAGCGGGCCAGGTGGGCCGGCGCCGGCCAGGGACCGCGGCGCAGCCAGACCGGACGCCGGCCGGGCGCCACGATCGGGATGGCCAGCCGCCGCTGCAGCGTCACGCCCTCGGCCACGCCCAGCCGGTCGAGCAGGCCAAGGTACGCCGTGCAGCAGCGCAGGAAGACGTGCTGCCCGTTGTCCACGGCCAGGTCGCCGCGCCGGAACGAGTGGGTGAGCCCGCCCAGCCTGGGCCGGCCCTCGATCAGGGTGACCCGGGCGCCGCCGTCGGCGCAGCGCAGCGCGGCGGTGATGCCCGCCAGTCCCCCGCCCAGCACGGCCACCGCGGTCATGACGGCTCCTCGCTGCGCTCAGAGCCGCCATGAGGCTCTTCCGCGCTGAGCCGGATGATGAGCTCGCTCCGCTCGCTCATGCGGCACCCCCGGGGGGCCGACCGCCCGGCGAGTGCCGCGCCCACCGGGGCCGATCGCCCGGCGAGTGAGCGCAGGGCCACCCCGGCCTTGGCCCGGCCGGACAGCGAGAGCCGCTGACCGAAGACCAGGCTCGGCTCGGCCTCGATGCGGGTCAGCAGCTGCCGGTAGATGCCCGCCATGGCCAGGCAGGACGCCCGGCTGCGCCAGTCCAGCAGCGGGGCCAGCCGCAGCCCCTCGCGGTACCAGTCGTTGGCCCGGGCGCAGCCGTACCGGATCACCGCGCTGAGCCCGCCGTCGCGGTCGACCAGCGCGCCGTGCTCGTCGAGCGCGAGTTCGACGCCAAACCGGTCCAGGTCCTCCTGCGGGAGGTAGGTCCGGCCGTTCATCAGGTCCTCGCGGATGTCCCGCAGGATGTTGGTCTGCTGCAGCGCGATGCCCAGCTGGTCGGCGTACCGGGCGGCCGCCGGATGCGGCCGGCTGCCGAAGACGCCCAGGCAGAGCCGGCCGACCGCGCCGGCCACGCAGCGGCAGTAACCGACCAGCTCCTCGAAGGAGGCGTACCGGCGGCCGGTCACGTCCATCTGCACGCCGTCGATCAGCTCGCCGAAGGCGTCCAGCGGGATCGGGTAGCGCCGGGCCGCGTCGGCCACCGCCACGAGCACCGGATCGGCGCTGCTGGACAGCGCGGCCAGCTCGGTCCGCAGCTCGGCCAGCGCGTTCACCTTCGCCTCGACCGGCAGGTCGCCGTCGCCGATGTCGTCCATCCGGCGAGCCAGCGCGTAGACCGCGCAGAGCACGGCGCGCTTGTCCGGCGGCAGCAGCCGGATGCCGTAGTAGAAGTTCCGGGCCTCGACCCTGGTGATCTCCGCGCACCGCGCGTACGCCTCGGCCAGCGTCGTGGTCGTGCTCATCAGGCGGTAGGTCATCGGCCCAGCACCTCCTGGATCAGGTGCCGCGCCAGGTCGGCCCGGCGCGGGCGAGGGGCGCCGGCCAGCACGTCGTGGTCGGCCCGGCGGAGCGCGTCGACGGTGGCCAGGCCGCCGGCCAGGAAGCCACCGACGGCCAGCCGGGCCCAGCCGGTCAGGTCGGCCACGAGCGGGGCCCCGCGGCGGAACAACTCGGCCGCGCGGTCGGTCTCGAAGGCCAGCAGCCGCCGTACCGGCGCCGGCGTCGACGTCCCGTCGAGATCGGCCGGGCTGACCCCGAATCGGCTCATGTCCTCGGCCGGCAGGTAGATCCGGCCGGCGCGGCGGTCCTCGGCCACGTCCTGCCAGTGCTCGACCAGCTGCAGCGCCGTGCAGATGGCGTCCGAGCACGCGACCCGGGCGGCCGTGCCGACCCCGAACACCCCGAGCACGATGCGGCCGACCGGATCGGCCGACAGGGCGCAGTAGGCCCGCAGCTCGTCGTACGTCCGGTAGGCGGTGATCCGCTGGTCCTGGCGATTGGCCTCGATCAACCGGTGGAACGGTTCGGGGGGCAGGTCACAGGCCCGGACGGTGGCCGCCAGTCGGGCCAGCACGGGCGTCGCGGGGTGGCCGCCGGCCCAGATCAGGTCGAGATCCGCGGCGAAGGCGTCCAGCGCGGCCAGCCGGTCGCCGGGAAACTCGTCACCCAAATTATCGACAGTACGGGCGAAACCGTACACAGCCGTCAGATGCGCGCGAAAACGGCGCGGCAGGATCCGCAAAGCTACCGGAAAGTTCTCCGCGCGAAGCCTATCCTCGATGTTCACCGGCTGTGTGGTTCCACCCGTCCCCTTGGCCACCTCTTGATGCTGCTCCGGTGGGGGGACCACGCTCTGCACAGTCACGGGTAGTAATCGCCCGGCTCTTTGTCACGAACGTACAAACCGCGTCGGTTAGGTACAGAATGCGTCCTTCTGACTCCGTCGATCACCGTGCTGAACCGTTCGGCTCGCTCGGGCGCAGCCCCGAGCTCGACGCGTATCTCGACCGGATCGGGCCGGGGCCGAGGCTCCGCGAGATGCTGCCGGTGCTGTTCCGGCGGCTGCCCGAGATGCTGACCGAGGTCCGCAGCGAGCTCGCCGGCAGCTGGCCGGACTACGCCGAGTTCATGGCCGAGGAGCAGGCCGAGGTGACCAGCGCGGCGAAGGCCTTCATGCTCTGGCTGATCGACACGGCCGAGCGCGGCGCCGACGGGCCGCGGGAGGGGCCGATCGGCAACCAGGTTGAGCTGTTCGAGGAGATCGGCCGGGCGCAGTGGCGCAAGGGTCGCGAGGTGTCCGCGCTGCTGTCCGCGTACCAGCTCGGGGCCCGGGTGGCCTGGCGGTACGTCTCGAGCGCGGCGCTGGAGACGGGCGTCGAGCCGGACCTGCTCGCGGCGCTGGCCGAGGCCGTCTTCGCGTTCGTCGACGAGCTCTCCTCGGCCTCGGCCCGCGGCTACGTCATGGAGCAGTCCCAGAGCGCGGCCGAGCGCGAGCTGCTCCGCGACGAGCTGGTCGAGCTGCTGCTCTCCGACCGGTCCGACACGACCGCCGTACGCACCGCCGCCTCCCGGGCCGGCTGGACCCTGCCCCGCGAGGCCGCGGTGATCCTGCTGGCGGTCAACAACCCGATGGGCCACGAGGTGCTCAACCGGCTCGACGCCTCCTGCCTGATGATCCGCCGCCGCACGCTGCTCGGGGCGATCGTCCCGGACCCGGTCCGGCCCGGCCGCCGGCAGCGGCTCACCACCGCGCTGGCCGGCACGGGCGCGGTGGTGGGGCACCCGGTGCCGGTGGAGCAGTTGCCGATCAGCGTGCAGTTCGCCGAGCTCACCGCCCAGCTGCGGGCCGGCGGCATCCTCACCGAGGATCCGGTCTTTGTCGAGGACCACCTGGACGCGTTGATCGTGCACCGGGACGCCAAGCTGCTGCGGGCGCTGCGCGAGCAGGCGCTGGCGCCGCTGGCCCAGGTCGCGCCGGCCGCCCGGGAACGGCTCTGCGAGACGCTCAGCGCCTGGCTGCGGCACATGGGCGACCGCCAGGCCATGGCGGCCGAGCTGCACATCCACCCGCAGACCGTCCGCTACCGGATGGCCCAGCTGCACGACGCGTTCGGCCCCACCCTGGAGGACCCGGCCACCCGGACCCGGCTGATGCTGGCCCTGGCCTGGGGCAACGTCCCCGAGGTGGCCCGCCGGGCGGTGGGTGGATCACGCCCCGCGGTCGCGCTGCACCACCGGCGGCGCAAGGCCGGCTGAGGCTGCGCCCCCGCCGCCGAATCGCGCCCCCAGCCGGCGGTACACGCCCGGTAGCGTCGAGCGCACCGCGACGGGGCCGCGTAGCCAACCCGGCACGTACGCCTCCGGAAGGTCCCGGGAGATCATTTCGACGATCCGGTCGGCCACCCGACCCGGTGGCACGGGCCGCGGTCGCTCCCGCTCGTACGGCCGGCCGCGCCGGTCGAAGAACGCGGTCCGCACCACCCCGGGGACCAGCACCCCGACCTGTACGGGCCGGTCGCGCAGCTCGAACCGGAGGCTCTCGGCGAAGGTGTCCAGCCCGGCCTTGCCGGCGGCGTACACCGCCTCGCCGGCCACGCCCATCCGGCCGGCAATCGAGGTCACGAAGAGCAGGTAGCCCGGCCGGTCGGCGAGGCCGGGCAGCAGCGCCCGGGTGAGCTCGACGGGCGCGCCGAGGTTGACCGCGAGCAGCCGGGTGGCCGTCTCCGGCGGCATCTGAGCGAACGGGCCGGCCCAGCCGACCCCGGCGTTGTTGACCACGATGTCGACCCGACCGGCGGCGGCCAGCGCGGCCTCGGCCAGCCGCCCACCCGCGCCCGGTTCGGCCAGCTCGGCGACCAGCGGGGTGGCGTCAAGCTCGGCCAACGCCGCGGCGTCCCGGCCGTGGGCCAGCACCCGGGCGCCGGCCGCGGCGAGCCGCCGGGCCACCTCCCGCCCGATGCCCGACGACGCCCCGGTCACCAGCGCCACGCTCCCCGCGATCCGCACCCGCCCACCCTAGAAGGAAGGGCCCCTTCCTATCGCTTTTTGCATAGGAGGGGGCCCTTCTTAACGCCGGCGGCCGGCAGCCCGACGGCCGGCGGCTGGGCCCAGCGGCCGGCAGCCGGGCCCAGCGGCCGGCAGCCGGGCCCAGCGGCCGGCGGCCCGGGCCGGCGGCCCGGTGGGTCACCGGGCGAGGTGGCCGCGCACGGCCTCTCGCTCGTGGTCGATGGCGTCCGGGGCGCCGCCGAACTCGTCGGCCACCTCGCCCGCCACGTCGTCGGCGTCGCCATGCCCACCCTCGGCCATCGAGGCGTCGGCCCGGGCCAGCATCCGGTGCCCGGTGGACAGGTTCGCCACCCCGGCCAGCACGGCCACGGCGCCCACCACGAACGGCACGTGGATGTTCCAGTGCTCGACCATCTTGCCCGCCGCGAAGGGCGCCAAGCCGCCGCCGATGAACCGCACGAAGCCGTACGCCGCGGAGGCGACCGGCCGCTCGACCGGGGCGACCAGCATGACCGCCTGGGTGGTGAGCGTGTTGTTGATCCCCGCCGCGATGCCCGAGGCGATCACGCAGGCGATGACCGCCCACCGGGTGTCGGTGAACAGCCCCAGCAGGAGCAGCAGGAGCGCGAAGACGCTCAGCGCGCCGTACAGCGAGGGGGCCGTGCCGAACCGGGCCTGCAGCCAGGGGGCGCCGGTGATCGAGAAGAAGGCCAGCAGCAGGCCCCAGGCGAAGAACACGAAGCCCAACTGGACGGCGCCGAGCTTCATCGGGTACGGCGCGTAGCCGAGCATGGTGAAGAAGCCCCAGTTGTAGAGCAGCGCCGTGAGGCTCATGGTGAGCAGGCTGCGGTGCCGCAGCGCCTTGAGCGGTTCCAGGATCGAGCTACGCCGCGCCGGGCGCGGCGTGGAGTCCAGCAGCGTGACCGTGGCCAGCAGCGCGATGGCCATCAGCACGGCCACCCCGAAGAACGGGCCCCGCCAGCTGATGTCGCCGAGCAGGCCGCCCACAAGCGGGCCGGCGGCGATGCCGAGCCCGAGCGCGGCCTCGTACAGCACGATCGCGCCGGCGAAGCCGCCGGACGCCGAGGCGACGATCACGGCCAGCGAGGTGGCGATGAACAGGGCGTTGCCGAGGCCCCACCCGGCGCGGAACCCGACGATGCCGTTGATGCTGCCGGACAGGCCGGCCAGCGCGGCGAAGACCACGATCAGGCCGAGGCCGACGATCAGCGTCCGCTTGGGTCCGATCCGGCTGGCCACCCAGCCGGTGAACAGCATCGCCACCGCGGTGACCAGCAGATAGCTGGTGAACAGCAGGCTGACCTGGCTGGGCGAGGCATGCAGCTGCACCGAGAGCGCCGGCAGGATGGGATCGACCAGGCCGATGCCCATGAAGCTGACGACGCAGGCGAACGCGACCGCGTACACCGCCTTGGGCTGCTTGAACAGCGTGTTGCCGGCCGCACCGGACACCGGACCACCTCCGCGGGAAAGCCCGGGCCCCGGCCGCCTGGCGGCCGGCATGACCACCCGGGTACCGATCCAGATTAGCTGCATAATGCAGCTATGCACCGGCCCCATCGGGAGGCGTTGATCACATCCACCCCGCCCAGCCTCGGAGATCTTGGAATTCTGCTGCCCGGCAAAGGGCAGCAGAATTCCAAGATCTGATGTGTTCCGGACGCTCGGTCAGGCCCGGGGGTCAGAAGCCTCGAGCGAGGCGGTGGTACGCCTGGTTCCAGCGAAGCTCCTGGGCGAAGCGGCGTGGCTCGGTGTCGGCGTCGATGACGACCAGTTCGGTCCGGCTCATCTCGGCGAGGTCGTGCAGCTCCTCGACCCCCACGGCGGCGGAGAGCACGGTGTGGTGCGGAGCGCCCGCGGTGATCCACGCCTCGGCCGAGCCGGCGAGATCGGGGCGGGGGCGCCAGACGGCCCGGGCCACCGGCAGCCGGCGCAGCGGCTGCGGCGGTGGGACCACGTCGATCTCGTTGGCCACCAGCCGGAACCGCTCCCCCATGTCGGCGAGGCCGAGCACCACGGCCGGTCCGGGCGCGGCGTCGAAGACCAGCCGGACCGGGTCCTCCCGCCCGCCGATGCTCAACGGGTGGATCTCCACGGCGGGCACGTCCGCGGCGATGCTCGGACACACCTCCAGCATGTGGGCGCCCAGGATCAGCTCCTGGCCCGGGGTCAGGTCGTAGGTGTAGTCCTCCATGAACGACGTCCCGCCGTCCACGCCGACCGCCATGGCCTTGACGGTGTGCAGCAGGACGGAGGTCTTCCAGTCGCCCTCGCCGCCGAACCCATAGCCGTCGGCCATCAGCCGCTGCACCGCGATCCCGGGCAGCTGGCGCAGCCCGCCGAGGTCCTCGAAGTTGGTGGTGAAGGCCCGGAATCCGCCGCTGGTGAGGAAGTCGCGCAGGCCGAGCTCCAACCGCGCCGCGTAGCGCAGCGAGGCGTGCCGCTCGCCGCCGGGGCGCAGCTCGGGCACCACCCGGTAGCCGTCGTCGTACTCCTTGACGAGGTCGTCCACCCGCGCGTCGGCCACCTCGTTGACCACCCGGACCAGGTCGTTGACCCCGTAGGTGTTCACCGAGACGCCGAAGCGCAGCTCCGCCTCCACCTTGTCGCCCTCGGTCACCGCCACGTCGCGCATGTTGTCGCCGAAGCGGGCCAGCCGGAGCGAGCGCATGGCCGACCAGCCCAGCGCGGCCCGCGCCCAGGCGCCCACCCGGGCGAGCACCCGCGGGTCGCTGACGTGCCCGGCCACGGTCTTGCGGGCCACCCCCAGGCGGGTCTGGATGAACCCGAACTCCCGGTCGCCGTGCGCGGCCTGGTTGAGGTTCATGAAGTCCATGTCGATGTCGTCCCACGGCAGCCGGACGTTGGCCTGGGTGTGCAGGTGCAGCAGGGGCGTCCGCAGCGCGTCGAGGCCGCCGATCCACATCTTGGCCGGCGAGAAGGTGTGCATCCAGGCGACCACCCCGACCACGTCCTGCGCGGCGGCGTCCCGGCACACCCGGAGGATCTCGTCGCTGCTGGTCAGGACCGGCTTCCAGACGACCCGGACGGGGACGTCCGGCGAGTCGTCGAGCGCCGCCGCGATCCGCCGGGACTGCTCGGCCACCTGGCGAAGGGTGTCCTCGCCGTACATGGCCTGGCTGCCGGTGAGAAACCAGACCTCGGGCTCAGGGTGTGCTGCCATTTGCGCTTTGCCTTCCGCAGGAGAGGGTCGGATCACTTGTACCGGATGCCGATGAGGCGTTGGAGCAGGATGAACGCGAACAGCAGCCCCCCGATCACGATCCTGGTCCACCAGGAGTTGAGGGTGCCGTCGAAGGTGATGAGGGTCTGGATGACGCCGAGGACGAGCACCCCGAGCACGGTCCCGAAGATGTAGCCGGAGCCGCCGGTGAGCACGGTGCCGCCGATGACCACGGCCGCGATGACGTCGAGTTCCATGCCCACGGCGATCAGCGGGGCGCCGGAGAGGGTGTAGAAGGACAGCAGGATCCCGCCGATGGCCGAGCAGAGACCGCTGATGGTGTAGACGGCAATCCGGGTACGCGCCACCGGCAGGCCCATGAGCAGCGCCGACTGGCCGTTGCCGCCGACGGCGTACACGTTGCGACCGAGCCGGGTGTAGGCCAGCACGTACGCGGCCACGAGCACGACGGCGAACGCGATGAGCACGCTGATCGAGACGAAGTTGCCGCGCGGGTCGCCGATGCGCTTCTGCGACATGGCGGTCCAGAAGCCGTCGGTGATCGAGATGGAGCTCTTGCTGATGAACGTGCACATGCCGCGGGCGAAGAACATCCCGGCGAGGGTCACGATGAACGGCTGGATCTCGAAGAACTGGATCACGCAGCCCATTCCGAACCCGAGGAGGGGGCCGATGAGCAGCGCGATGACCAGCACCAGCGCCGCGGGCAGGCCGTGCTGCAGCAGCGACGCCGACACCATCGCGGTCATCGCCACCACCGACCCGACGGACAGGTCGATGCCGCCGGTGAGGATCACGAACGTCATCCCCACCGCGACCACGAGCAGGAAGCCGTTGTCGATGAAGACGTTGAAGACCACCTGGATGTTGGAGAAGGCGCGGTACTGCGAGACGCCCACGCCGTACAGGATCAGCAGCAGCACGAGGGTGGTCAGCACCGGGAGGTGCCGGCGCGGCAGCCGGGCCCAGCCCGGCACGGCCCGCAGCGAGATGGTGGTCATGCCGGTACCTGCTCCTTGGGTGCGTCCGCCACCACGGCGGCGGGTGGGGTGCCGGGCCTGCGCCGACGACGGCGCAACCTGGCCCGGAAGGCCGGCGCCTGGATCAGGCAGACGATGATCACCACGATGGCCTTGAACAGCAGCGCCGTCTGCGGGGCGATGTTCATGGCGTACACCGTGGTGGTGAGCGTCTGGATGAGCAGCGCGCCGAGGATGGTGCCGCCCAGCGAGAACCGGCCGCCGACCAGCGACGTGCCGCCGATGACCACCGCGAGGATGGCGTCCAGTTCCACCCACAGCCCGGCCGAGTTGCCGTCGGCGCTGGAGACGTTCGCGGTCATCATGAAGCCGGCGATGGCCGCGCAGGCGGCGCTGATGACGTACACCAAAAGGGTCACCCGGGCGGACCGGATGCCCGCCAGCCGGCTGGCCCGGGCGTTGCCGCCGACGGCCTCGATGATCATGCCGAGGGCGGTGCGCCGGGTCACCGCCGCGACCAGCAGCACGCCGGCCAGCGCGATGAAGATCGCGAGCGGCAGGGTCAGCAGGTGGCCGACGCCGATGGCCTTGTACGGGCCCGAGTTGATCGTGATGATCTGCCCCTCGGTGATCAGCTGCGCCACGCCCCGGCCGGCCACCATGAGGATGAGCGTGGCGATGATGGGCTGGATCCCGATGACCGCCACCAGGACGCCGTTCCAGGCGCCCAGCACCAGCGACGCCCCGAACGCCAGCGCCAGCGCGGTGAGCACCCCGGCCATCCCGTTCTGGTCGGGCTGCTTGCTGATGTAGAGGCAGGCGATCGCGCCGCTGATGGCGCAGACCGAGCCGACCGACAGGTCGATGCCGCCGGTGGAGATGACCAGGGTCATCCCCAGCGCCACGAGGATGAGCGGGGCGCTGAGCCGGATGATGTCGATCAGGCTGCCGTACAGGTGCCCCTGCCGGACCTGGATGGACAGGAACCCCGGCCGGTAGATCGTGTTGGCCACGACGAGGGCCACGAGCACGACGACCGGCCAGAACAGCCGGTGCGCGGTCACCGCCTGGAAGCGGCCGAGTCCCCCGGCACGCGGGTCCACGGTGGCCGTTTCGCTGCTGGTTCGCTCGCTCATACCTCTGCCCTCTCGTCCGTCCGGGCCCCCTCGTCCGGCCGCGCCCCGCCGGCGATCGTCTGCATGATCCGGTCGGCGTCGACGCTGTCGTCGTTGGTCAGCTGCGTGACCATCTCCCGGTCGCGCATCACGGCGATCCGGTGGCTGAGCCGGAGCACCTCGTCCAGTTCGGCGGAGATG
The DNA here is from genome assembly GCF_042434095.1 of Plantactinospora siamensis. Taxonomy (NCBI): domain Bacteria; kingdom Bacillati; phylum Actinomycetota; class Actinomycetes; order Micromonosporales; family Micromonosporaceae; genus Plantactinospora; species Plantactinospora siamensis. Next base: position 447,253 of record NZ_JBHLUE010000026.1, on the reverse strand, counting down.
AACAGCACGGCCATCCCGCCGTCGGACAGCTGCACCACCAGCTTCTGGATCTCCGTCTTGGCGCCGATGTCGATGCCCCGGGTCGGCTCGTCGAGGATCAGCAGCCGAGGCTCGGTGATGAGCCAGCGGGCCAGCAACACCTTCTGCTGGTTGCCGCCGGACAGGTTGGCCACCGGTATGTTCGGGTCGGCCGGCCGGATGCTCAGCGCCTTGACGTACCGCTCGGCCAGCTCCTCCTGGCGGCGGCGCGGAATCGGCCGGAACCAACCGCGCGCCGCCTGCATGGCCAGGATGATGTTCTCCCGCACGGTGAGTTCCGGTACGAGGCCCTCGGCGCGGCGGTTCTCCGAGCAGAAGCCGATCCCGTGATCGATGGCGGTCACCGGGTGCCGCAGCGCGATCGGTTCGCCGTCCACCGAGACGGCGCCGTGGTCGGCCCGGTCGGCGCCGAACAGCAGCCGGGCCACCTCGGTACGCCCCGACCCGAGCAGGCCGGCGAGGCCGACCACCTCACCGGCGTGGATCGTCAGGGTGAACGGGGCCACCGACCCCTTGCGGCCCACCTCGCGCGCCTCGACGAAGACGGTGTCCCGCCGCGCGGCGGCGGCGTCGCGCCCGGTCTGCTCGTCCAGCCGCTCGAGCACGTCGAGCTCCTTGCCGATCATCTTCTCGACCAGGCTGAGCTGTGGCAGTTCGGTGGTGGGGTACTCCCCCACGAGCCGCCCGTTGCGCAGCACGGTGATCCGGTCGCTGACCGCGTACACCTGGTCCAGGAAGTGGGTGACGAACAGGATGGCGATGCCGGAGTCGCGCAGCTGGCGCATGATCCGGAACAGCTGGGCCACCTCGCCGGCATCGAGGCTCGACGTGGGCTCGTCGAGGACCAGCACGCTGGCCTGGACGTCGATGGCCCGGGCGATGGCCACCATCTGCTGGACGGCCAGCGAGCAGCTGCCCAGCGGGGCGTTCACGTCGATGTCCAGGTCCAGCCGGGCGAGCAGCTCGCGGGAGCGCCGCCGGATGTCCCGCCAGCGCACCGCGCCGAAGCGCCGCGGCTCGCGGCCGATGAAGATGTTCTCCGCCACCGACAGGTTGGCGCAGAGATTCACCTCCTGGTAGACGGTGCTCACCCCGGCGGCCGAGGCCTGCATCGGGCCGGTGAACGAGACCGGGGCGCCGCGCAGCGTGATGGTGCCGCCGTCGATGCCGTACACGCCGGTGAGCACCTTGATCAGGGTGGACTTGCCGGCGCCGTTCTCGCCCATCAGCGCGTGCACCTCGCCGGGGAAGAGCCGGAGATCGACGTCCTGGAGTGCCCGTACGCCCGGGAACGACTTGTCGATCCCCGTCATCGTCAGCACCGGATGGCTCTCTGTCATCCCACCAGACCTTTCCTGAGGCTTCGAGCGGAGGGCGCGGGGTGGGCCGCGAGCCCGTCCGGTGGTTCCGATCCGGGAGGCGGTCGACGGGCCGCCGCGGCGGCCGGGCCCGAGGCCCGGCCGCCGCGGCGGAGCCTCGGCCCCGTGGTCGGATCAGTACTTGCGGCCCGGCAACGCCTCCTTGGCCTTGTCCTGGGTGAAGGTCGTCTCGATCGTCTCGATCCGCTGCGGGACCTCCTCGCCGTTGTGCACCTTCTTGACCAGGTCCATCAGCTGTGGGCCGAGCAGCGGGTTGCACTCGGCGATGAAGTTGAACTTGCCATCGGCCAGCGCCTGCATGCCGTCGTGGACCGCGTCCACCGTGACGATCTTGATGTCCTTGCCGGGCACCTTGCCGGCCGCCTGGATGGCCTCCAGAGCGCCCAGGCCCATGTCGTCGTTCTGCGCGAACAGCACGTCGATCTTCGGGTTGGCCTTGAGGAACTGCTCCATCACCTGCTTGCCGCCCTCCCGCTTGAAGTCGCCGGACTGGGAGGCGATGATCTTCAGCTTGGGGTTGGCCGCGATGGCCTCGGCGAAGCCCTTGGTGCGGTCGTTGGCCGGGGCCGACCCGGTGGTGCCCTCGAGCTGCACGATGTTCACCTGGCCCGTGGCGTCCTTGGTGTTCTGCACGACCCAGTCGCCGGCCGCCTTGCCCTCCTTGATGAAGTCGGAACCGAGGAAGGTCTTGTACAGCGACTTGTCCTGCGAGTCCACGGCGCGGTCGGTCAGGATCACCGGGATGTTCGCGTCCTTGGCCTCCTTGAGCACCGTGTCCCAGCCCGACTCCACCACGGGCGAGAAGGCGATCACGTCGACCTTCTGCTGGATGTAGCTGCGGATGGCCTTGATCTGGTTCTCCTGCTTCTGCTGCGCGTCGTCGAACTTCAGCTCGATGCCGGCCGCCGCCGCGGCGTCCTTGATCGAGGTGGTGTTCGCGGTGCGCCAGCCGCTCTCGGCGCCGACCTGGGAGAAGCCGAGCACGATCTTCTTGTCGCCGTCGGACTTTCCGCCGGTGTCGCTGTTGCCGCACGCGGCCATGCCGGCCACGAGCAGCGCGGCGCTGAGCACCGCGACGGCGCGGCGCGGCGCGAGGGACGTTCGCATCTTCCTCACGGGTACTCCTCGTTGGTGGGGGGCGTGATCGCCGATCGTCGGCCGGGCGTGGGGCCAACGGTCCGCGCGGGTGGTGCGGGTTCATCTGGGGTGGTGCACCGCGGCCGCCGGGGCGGTCCGGGGAGTCGGGCGCGACCGTCAGGGGCCGGCGGTCGACGCGGGACGCTGGCCGTAGACGTTCTGGTAGCGGTCATAGAGGGCGTCGACGTCGGCCGGGGCGATCGGCGCCGGGTCGCCGAGGGTCCGGGCCAGGTGCGCGGTACGGGCGACGTCCTCGCACAGCACCGCGGCCTTCACCGCCGCCCGGGCGTCCCGGCCGATGGTGAACACGCCGTGGTTGCGCATCAGCACGGCCGGCGAGCGGTGTCCGGACAGGGTCTCCACGATCCCCTTGCCGATGTCGTCGCCGCCGATCAGGGCGAACGGGCCGATCGGGATCTCGCCGCCGAACTCGTCGGCCTGCGCGGTGAGGTGGCAGGCGATCGGCTCGCCCCGGGCCGCCCAGGCGGTGGCGTACGGGCTGTGGGTGTGCACCACCCCGCCGACCTCGGGCATGGCGCGATAGACGTACGCGTGCGCGGCGGTGTCGCTGGACGGCGAGAGGTCACCCTCCACCACGTTGCCGTCGAGGTCGCAGACGACCATGGTGGCCGCGCTGAGATCGTCGTAGTCGACGCCACTCGGTTTGATCACCATGAGGTCGCGGCCGGGCACCCGGGCCGAGACGTTCCCCGCCGTCCAGGCCACCAGCCGATAGCGGGTGAGTTCGGCGTGCAGCCGGGCGACGCTCTCCCGGAGCCGCCAAAGCTGCTGGCCGGAGTCCGCGGTCATGCGACCACCTCCACGGGCGTCGGGGCCGGCGCGGCGGATCGGCCGGCGGCGGCGTTGCGGATCGCGCGCAGCCGCGACATCACGTCGTTACCGCCGCGCCCGAAGTGGTCGTGCAGCAGCCGGTACTCGGCGTACAGCGCGTCGTAGGCCCGCGCCCGGTCCGGGTCGGGCCGGTAGACGTCGCGGTCGACCCGCCCCATGGCCGCGGCGGCCGCGTAGACGTCGGGGTACGCGCCGGCGGCCACCGCGGCATGGATGGCCGAGCCGAGCGCGGGGCCCTGCGCGGAACCGATGATGCTCAGCGGCCGGTTGGTGACGTCCGCGTAGATCTGCATCAGCAACGGGTTGGAGAGCAACCCGCCGGCCACCACCAGCTCGTGGATCGGCACCCCCGCCTGGACGAACGCCTCGACGATCATCCGCGTGCCGTACGCCGTGGACTCCAGCAGCGCCCGGTAGATGTCGGCGGGCCGGGTGGCCAGGGTCAGCCCCACGATCAGGCCGCTCAGGTCGTGGTTGACCAGCAGGGAACGGTTGCCGTTCCACCAGTCCAGGGCGATCAGCCCGTGCGCCCCGACCGGCTGCGCGGCGGCCAGCTCGCAGAGCCGCTCGTGCGAGTCGACGCCCGCCGGCGCGGCGTGCTCGACGAACCACCCGAAGATGTCGCCGACGCCGCTCTGCCCGGCCTCGTAGCCCCAGGCGCCGGGGCTGAGCCCGCCCTCTACCACGCCACACATGCCCGGCACCTCGGCCAGCCGGGCGCCGTTGACCACGTGGCAGGTCGAGGTGCCCATGATGGCCACCAGGTGACCGGGGACCAGGGCCTGGGCCGCGGCCGCCGTCACGTGCGCGTCGACGTTGCCGGCCGCCACGGCGATGCCCTCGGGCAGCCCGGTCCAGGCGGCGGCCTGCGCGGTGAGCGACCCGGCCCGGGCGCCCATCGGCAGCAGCGGACCGTCCAGCTTGGTCACGAAGTCGACGAATGCCGGATCGAGCGCGGCCAGGAAGTCCTCGGCGGGGTACCGGCCATCCTGACGGATGCCCTTGTAACCGGCCGTGCAGATGTTGCGGCTCTCCGCCCCGCACAGCTGCCAGATGATCCAGTCGGCGGCCTCGATGAACCGGGCGGCACTGCGATAGATCTCCGGATCCTCGTCCAGCATCTGCAGCCCCTTGGCGAACTGCCACTCGGCGGAGATCTTCCCGCCGTACCGGTTGAGCCACGGCTCGCCGCGAGCCTCCGCGAGGGCGTTGACCCGGTCGGCCTGCGGCTGCCCGGCGTGGTGCTTCCAGAGCTTCACCCAGGCGTGCGGCCGGCTCCGCAGCTCGGGCACCTCGCACAGCGGGGTCCCGTCGGCCAGCGTGGGCAGGACCGTGCAGGCGGTGAAGTCGGTGGCGATCCCGATCACGCGCGCCGGGTCGATCCCCGCCGCCGCCACGGCCGCCGGCACCGCGTGGCGCAACACGTCCCGGTAGTCGTCGGGGTCCTGGAGGGCCCAGTCCGGCGGGAGGGCGGCGTCGGGCGCGTCCCCGGGAAGGGCGGAGTCGATCACCCCGTGCCGGTACTCGTGGACCGCCGTGCCGAGCTCCGCGCCGTCGCCGACCCGGACCACCAGGGCCCGGCCGGACAACGTTCCGAAGTCGACCCCGACGACGTACCGGTCCGCCGAGCCGTCCACACCCGCCATTTCCACCTCCGCATGCCGTGGATCACATTGTTAGCGCTCACATCGGCGTTGGTCAAGATGTGATCGCAACAGTCGGGTAACGGTGGCGTAATCCACGACGGCGACCCGCTGGCAGCTCCGGCGGCGACCACAAAGAGCGTTGTGAACGTTAACAGTTGTCGATCCTTTGCGGCATGCCTCATCGGACGGTCCGGGCGGGCATTCCCCGTTGTTGATCTGTTAGCGCTAACCGGCGTCCTTGACGGTGCCCGAGGGCGGCGAGCCGCGCCGGAACTCCATCCCGCATGCCCGGGGCCCCGGGGCGTCCGACCGCCCCGCCGGCGGTCGACGGCCCGCCGGCGGTCGACGGCCCGCCGGCATCGCGCCGGAACGGTCCAGGAACCCAACGCCCGTACGCCTGCGCATGCGCGACCCGGCGGCGGCAGCCGGGGCCGGGAGCGCCACCAAAGCGCCGTACCCGCGCCCCGAGCCGGGGCCGAGCCGTTGGGCGCGCTATGTCGCCGTGTCCGAAGCTTGATCAACACGACTTCCGCGTAGGTGGGCGATCGTGGTCGCCCGAACCCCCCAACTACACCGCTGTCGTGTCGATCAAGTGGCATGCCGGCGGGGTCGACCGGGGCCATGCTTCGATCCGCCTGCCGCCGGGCGGGGTCCGAGCACCGGGCGAGGTCCGGGCACCGGGCGAGGTCCGGGCACCGGACGGGGTCCGAGCACCGGACGGGGTCCGAGCACCGGGCGGCAGCCACACCGAAGGCGGCCGTGCGGAGTCGCCGAGCGGTCCGGCGAGCGCCCCAGCACCAAGACGTTGACATCCGCCAATATGAACGCCACGCTACGTATTGATGTTAACGCTCACACCGCTGTAACGACCTCTGGAGGGGATCGATGGATACCAACATCCGTCGCCGCCGGCTGGTGGCCGCCGCGGCGCCGCTGGCGCTGCTCGTCGCGGTCGCCGCGGCGCTGGCGACCGGCGCCGCGCCGCCGGCCCTGGCCGCCACATCCGGGCCCTGCGACATCTACGCCAGCGGCGGTACGCCCTGCGTGGCCGCGCACAGCACCACCCGGGCGCTGTTCGGGGCGTACAACGGTCCGCTGTACCAGGTCCGCCGCTCCTCGGACAACACCACCCGGGACATCGGCGTGCTCAGCGCGGGCGGGGTGGCGAACGCGGCCACCCAGGACTCGTTCTGCGCCGGCACCACCTGCCTGATCACGATCATCTACGACCAGACCAGCCGGCACAACAATCTCACCCAGGCGCCTCCCGGTGGCTTCTCCGGCCCGGCCGCCGGCGGCTACGACAACCTCGCCAACGCCACCGCCGCGCCGATCACGGTGGGCGGCCAGAAGGCGTACGGCGTCTATGTCGCGCCCGGCACCGGCTACCGGAACAACACCGCCACCGGCACCGCCACCGGCGACCAGCCCGAGGGCATGTACGCCATCTTCGACGGCACCCACTACAACGGCGGCTGCTGCTTCGACTACGGCAACGCCGAAAAGAACAGCCGCGACAACGGCAACGGCACCATGGAGGCCATCTACTTCGGCAACATCAAGGTCTGGGGCTACGGCACCGGCAACGGACCCTGGATCATGGCCGACCTCGAGAACGGCCTCTACTCCGGCGTCAACGCCGGCTACAACGCCAACGACCCCACCATCAACTACCGCTTCACCACCGCCATCATCAAGGGCGAAGCCAATCACTGGGCCATCCGCGGCGGCAACGCCCAATCCGGCGCGCTGTCCACCTTCTACGACGGCAAACGGCCGAACGTCTCCGGCTACAACCCGATGAAGAAGGAAGGCGCCATCATCCTCGGCATCGGCGGCGACAACAGCATCGGGGCGGCCGGCACCTTCTACGAGGGCGTGATGACCTCCGGCTACCCGTCCAACGCCACCGAGGACGCGGTCCAGGCCAACATCACCGCCGCCGGCTACTCGACGTCCGGCAGCACGCCGCCGCCGAGCGGCGGCCAGGAGATCGTGGGCGCCCAGTCCGGCCGGTGCGTCGACGTACCGAACGGCAGCACCACCAACGGCACCCAGGTGCAGCTGTACGACTGCTGGGGCGGCGACATGCAACGCTTCACCTACACCGCCAGCAAGCAACTGCAGGTGCTGGGCAAGTGCCTCGACGCCAACGGGCAGGGCACCAGCAACGGCACCGCGGTCATCATCTGGGACTGCAACGGCCAGGCCAACCAGCAGTGGAACGTCAACTCCGACGGCACGATCCGCGGCGTGCAGTCCAACCTCTGCGTCGACGCCAACGGCGCCGGCACCGCCAACGGGACGAAGATCATCCTCTGGTCCTGCAACGGCGGCGCCAACCAACGCTGGAGCCTGCGCAGCTGACCTGAAAGGACGAACCCTCCGGGGGCGCTTCGGCGCAGCATGCGCCGCCGGAGGGTTCGCTGGTCCGCCCTAACTGGACGGGGGCGCGACGCTCTGCCGAGGCACCAGGGTCGGCGCGATCGTCAACCGGGACTCGCCGACCAGGCCCGACTCGATCTGCGCCAGCAGCAGGTCGAGGCTGGCCCGGGCCACCGCGGTGAAGTCCGGCCGGACCGTGGTCAACGGCGGGATGAAGTATGCGGCCTCCGGCACATCGTCGAAGCCCACCACGCTGATCTCGTCCGGCACCCGACGACCGTTCTCGTGCAGGGCCCGCAGCACGCCCAGCGCGAGATGGTCGTTGGCCGTGAAAATCGCGGTGACCTCGGGCATCCGCGCCAGCATCTGCCCGCACCGGTAGCCGGAGGCCGCCGACCAGTCCCCCGGGATCAGCGGCGGCACGTCGGCGCCGGCCGCCCGCAACGTCTCGCGCCAGCCCTCGATCCGGCCGGCGCTGTCGAACCAGTCGGCCGGCCCGGAGACGTGCCAGACCGTACGGTGTCCCGCGTCCAGCAGGTGCCGCGTCGCGTCCCGGGCCCCCGCCACCTGGTCCACCGTCACCAGCGGCACCGGCCGGCGCGGGTCGCCGTCGACCGTCACCAGGGGAACGTCCTTGGGCAGGTGTTCCAGCGCCTCACCGGCCGACTCCACCGGGGCGATCACCACGATGCCCGCCACCCGGTGCGCGAGGTGGCGCTCCACCACCGCGGAGATGGAGACCCGGTCCAGGTCCCGCACGCTGCCGACGCTGACCGCGAAGCCCTCCTCGGCGGCGGTCTGCTCGAGCGCCGCGAGCAACGACGCCGGCCCGTACAGCGTGGTGTTCTGGGTCACCACCCCGATGACCTGCGAACGGCCGGTGACCAGCGTGCGGGCCGCCCGGTTGGGGCGGTAGCCGAGTTCGGCGATGGCCGCCTGCACCCGCAGCCGGGTCTGCTCGCGGACGTTGGGATGGCCGTTCAGCACCCGCGAGACCGTCTGGTGGGAGACCCCGGCAAGGCGGGCCACATCCGTCATCGCGGGACCACGCACGGCACCCACCCTTCCCGCCAGGCCCCCGATCACGCCCCGGCAATCGACGCCAGAGCGGCTGGACGCACCCGTTCGCGGCGCTGCCCCGCAACGGCACAGGCCAGCGTCAGTGTACGCCCTGACGTGATCACGTCACCGATGCGGACCGCTCGTGATCGTCGAGCACCTCCCGGATCACCCGCTGGTTGACCGCGGCCTGCTCGGGATCGGTGTCGATGGTTCCGGTCAGCACCAGCAGCGCCTTCCACAGGGCCCAGCCGCGGGCCCGGGCCCACATGCCCGCGTCCCGCGCCACCGTCTCCCGGAACGCCCGCCGGCTCGCGCCCGAGAACATCGTCCAGGCGATCACGAGGTCGCAGGCCGGGTCGCCGACCCCCGACGTACCGAAGTCGATGACGGCCGTCAGCCTGCCCTCGGCCACCAGCAGGTTCCCCGCCGCCACGTCGCCGTGGAACCACACGGGCGGCCCGGACCAGCGGGCGGCCCGGGCCGCCCGCCAGACCTCGGCGGCGCGGGCGGTGTCGACCCGTCCGGCGAGCGCGGTCAGGCAGCGCAGGGTTTCCTCCTCGTAGTGCGCCAGCGACGCTCCCCGGTAGAAGCTGTGCTCCCCCGCGGCCGGACCTCCGGTGGTGTCGCAGCGCTGCAGGGCCCGGATGAACTCGGCCACCGAAACGGCGAACCGCGGCAGTTCGTCCACGCGGCTGCGGTCGGCCGTCTCGCCGGGCAGCCAGCCGCGCACCGACCAGGGGTACGGATAGCCCTCGCCCGGCACTCCCAGGCCCAGGACCGGCGGCACCGCCACCGGCAACGACGGCGCCAGGCGGGGCAGCCATTCGTTCTCCTTGGCCACCGCCGGCACGTACCCGGCCGCGGTGGGCAGCCGGACGGTCATGTCCGTGCCCAGCCGGTAGGTCCGGTTGTCCCAACCGTCGACCGGCACCGGCGTCACCGGCAGCCGGCTCCACCGCGGGAACTGCGCGGCGACGAGCCGCCGCACCAGGCCGGCATCGATGCCGGCGCGACCGTCCTCGCCTGCGGGAACGATCGTTCCGGCGTCGCTGTCGAGCATCGGACCACCTCCGTCGCCGGCCTTTCTACCCGTGCGGGCCGTGCCGATCAAACCGTTTGCGCTGGCGGCGGGCCGGCCGTCCCGCTGGGCGAAAACGCCGCACCGGCCGTCGACGTACCGCCTAGGCTGACGCCTCTGGGGTGGAAGGGGGCAACGGGTCATGCTCGTCGGGCTGCTCGCCTACCTCGGCGTCGCGCTGGTGGTGATCTGCACGCCCGGTCCAGACACCGCGCTCACGGTACGGAACGCGCTCGCGGGTGGCCGCCGCAGCGGGGTCTGGACGGCGGCGGGGGTGGCCGCCGGGCAGCTCGTCTGGACGGTCGCCGCGAGCGTCGGCATCGCGGGTCTCATCCGTGCCTCCGAGCCGGTGTTCGTCACGATGAAACTGCTTGGCGCCGGCTACCTGATCTGGCTGGGCATCCAGTCGCTGCGCGCCGCGCACCGGGCCGAGGGCGGACACGGTCGGCCCGGCCCGGCGCCGCGGGTGGGCACGACCCGATCGCTCCGGCAGGGGTTGATCAACGACCTGGCCAATCCCAAGATGGCGGCGTTCTTCATGAGCCTGCTGCCGCAGTTCGCCCCGGCCGACGGCCGGGCGCTGCCGGCCATGCTCGGCCTCGGCCTGTTGTTCAGCCTGCTGACCTTCGCCTGGCTGGCGCTCTACAGCGTCGCCGTCGATCGGCTGCGCCGGCTGTTCACCCGCAGCCGGGTGCGCCGCGCGCTCGACGCCGTGGCCGGCACGATCCTTATCGCCTTCGGCGCCCGGCTGGCGTGGTCGAGCTAGCCGGACAGGTCGAGTTCGTAGGTCTGGCCGGTCAGGTGGGCGCCGAAGCTGTCGTGCGGTTCCTGGCGCACCAGGGTGAAGCCGCGGGACAGGTAGATGCGGCGGGCCGCCGCGAGTGGATCGTTGGTCCACAGGGTCATCCGCCGGTAGCCGGCGTCGCGGGCGAACCCGAGGCATTCGTCCACCAGCCGCCGGCCCAGCCCGTGCCCCCGGGCGACGGGGTCCACGAGCAGGATCCGCAGCTGCGCCGTGGTGGCGTCGGCGCGTACGCAGAAGACGCAGCCCACCCGGCGGCCGTCCAGCTCGGCGACCCATGCCGCCTCCCCGGACGGGTCGTGGTCCGCCGCGTAGTCGGCCACGATCCGGGCCACCAGGGCCTCGAAGGTGGCGTCCCAGCCGAACTCCCGGGCGTAGATCTCGCCGTGCGCCTGGACGACCCAGCCCAGGTCGCCCGGCTCACCCAGCCGGCGAATCACGATGGTGGCGGTCATGGGTCACCTCCGACTGAAACGACTGTTTCAGTGGGATAGTAGCTCCGTGTCCGACGAACAGCGACCCCCTTCCCCGCGGCGCGCGGAGCTGCTCGCGCGGGCGTACGACTATGTGTTGAGCCACGGCCTGGCCGAGCTGTCGTTGCGACCGCTCGCGGCCGCCATCGGATCGAGCCCGCGCGTGCTGCTGTTCCTGTTCGAGTCGAAGGACGGCCTGATCCGGGCGCTGCTCGCGCACGCCCGCGCCGATCAGCTGGCCCTGCTGTCCGGGATCCGCCGGGAGCTGGCCGGCGCCGAGCGCGGCACGGTGGTCCGGGCGGTCTGGCGGTGGCTCAGCGACCCGAGCCACCGCCCGCTGCTCGTGCTGTGGCTGGAGGCGTACGGCCGTTCGCTGAGCGAGCCGGACGGGCCGTGGGCGGACTTCGCCCGGCAGACCGTGACGGACTGGCTGGCCATCCTGTCCGGCCCCGCCACGGAACCGACCCTCGCGCTGGCGGTGTTGCGCGGCTGCCTGCTCGACCTGCTCGCCACCGGCGACGCCGACCGGACCACGGCCGCGCTGGAGGACTTCCTCGCGAGTTCGTCCGCCCGCTGACCAGACCTCGCGCCATCCCGAGGCCGGCTGCCGGGCCAACAGCGGCCGGAGCCGTGGTCGGCGCGTTCCGGGTCGGCCTGGAGCCGTGGATCGACAGCGAGGCCGGTACGGACCTGCCGGGCGCGGTCGCCGGTAACCTGGACGTCCCCACCAGTGGCCTACGCCTCGGCGGCCGACCGGGCGCGCCGCGCAGTGGGCGCATTCCCCGCCGCGCCCGGCGCCGGCGCGTCGGCTGGCACCGACGCGGCGCGGCCGGCCGCGACGGCGGCCACGGCGGCCACGATCCGGTCCACCTCGTCGGGGGTGTTGTAGAGATAGAAGCTCACCCGGCAGCTGGCCGGCGGGACCAGCCCGAGCGCGTGGTGCGCCAGCGTCGCGCAGTGGCAGCCGGCGCGCGCCTCCACCCCGGCCCGGTTCAGCGCCTCGGCCACCCCGATCGGGTCGCGTCCGGCCAGGTTGAAGGCCACCAGGGAGGTCCGCCGGGCGGCGTCCCGCGGTCCGTAGATGGTGATCCCGTCCACCGCCTCGAGCCCGGCCAGCGCCCGGCCGGTCAGCGACCGGTTCCAGTCGGCCACCCGGTTCATGGCCGCGCGCACCGCCGGGCGCTCGATGGCGCGGCCGGTGCCGAAGTACATGGGACGGCCGGGGGTGAGCGCGAGGTCGAGCAGCAGCCGCAGCGCCTGCGCCGACACGATCGTGCCGAGGATGTTGGGCGAGCCGGCCGCGTATTTCCAGGGCAGCGCGTTGTATTCGACCCGGTCCGGGAACACCCGCCCCTCGGCGATCATGTCCCCGCCGTACAGGAACGGCAGTCCGGCGGCGAGCAGGTGTGGCCGGGCGTACAGCGCCCCGACGCCGAACGGGGCGAGCATCTTGTGGAACGAGAACGCCAGGTAGTCGACGTCCAGGGCGCGCACGTCGACGTACGCCCCGGGGACCAGCTGGGCGGCGTCGACCAGCAGCCGGGACCGCCGCTCGCCGGTGGGCTGGGGATAGCCGCTCGCGTCGCACAGCCCGCGGATCGTCCCGATCGGGTTCCGGGTGCCGAGGAAGTTCGAGGCCGCGGTGCAGCACACCAGCTTGGTACGGGAGTCGATCAGCGCCGCCAGGTGGTCCAGGTCCAGCTCGCCGGTGCGCGGATCAAAGCGGGCCAACCGGTGCTGCACCGAGCGGCCGAGCCGGGGCAGCACCTCGCGGCACAGCGCATACCACGGGACGTGGTTGGAGTTGTGTTCCATCATGGTGGTCACCACGTTGTCGCCGTCCCGGAACTCGGTGAGCAGCGCGTACATGACCGAGTTGATGGCCTCGGTGGTGTTGCGGTAGAGCGCGATGCCGGTCCGGTCCGGCGCGCCGATGAAGTCGGCGATGGTGTCGTACGCGTCCTCGAACAGCGCGGTCATCTCGCGCGACGCGTCGGACTGTCCCCGGTGGACGTTCTCGTACCGGTCGGCCAGCGACCGGTACAGCGCGAGCAGTTCGCGCGGCGGTTGGGTGCTGGCCGCGTTGTTGGCGACGATCCGGCCGAAGTCCGCGAAGGCGAAGTGCCGGCGGATGCTGTGCACGTCCATGGCGGCCTCACCCGAGCGCGTCGAGCAGTTCGGCGCGGGTTGGCCCGGGATGCGGGTACTGCGCGGCGCCACCACCGAGCGCGAGAACCCGGTCGAGCACGCCCGGGACGCCCAGGACCTCGCCGGGCTGGGCGAGGAACGAGGTGATGTCCAGGTGCGCGCGGGTCAGCTCGGGATCGGTGAGGCTGGCCACGTACAGCGCCTTGCTCGCCAGCCAGCGCGGATCCGTGGTGCGGTACGGCTGCCCGGCGAGGTCGGCGGCCAGCTCGGCGAGGCGGTGCCGGTCGTACCAGAGGGTGGCCCGGTACAGCGGCTCGATGGTGGCGGCGGTGGCCTCGTCGAACCGGCGGGCCAGCTTGTCGTGGTCCCGCGGGTCGGTCTCGCGCAGCAGGTCGCGCAGCAGGACGGCGTGGATGAGGGCCATCGACGCCCCGCGACCCAGGGACGGGTTGGTGCACGCCGCGGCGTCGCCGAGCGCGACCGCGCCGGTGACCACCGGCCGGCCGTCGATCGCCAGCCGCCGGTACCGGTCCTCGATCCCGGCCATCACGTCGACCCCGGAGATCGGTTCGCCGTCCGCCCAGTGCGCCGCCAGCGGGTAGCGGGCGAGCGCGCCGTGCCACCGGTCCGGCTCCCGCAGCGCGCGAAGCGCGCCGTCCCGGCCGCCGGTGGTGAACACGACGCTCCAGGTGCCGTTGTCGCCGGGCAGGGTGAGCACGGACAGCGAGTCGTAGTTCTGCTGGATGCTCGTCAGCGCCTCGGGGAGCCGGCCGGTGGGCGACCGGAAGTGCCGGGCGTAGTACACGAAGCCGGAGTCGGCGCGCTCCTCGACCGGCCGGCGGGCGCCGACCGTGGGCAGCCAGGAGGCCAGCGCAGAGCGCCGGCCACCGCAGTCCACCACCAGGTCCGCGCCGATGCTGCGGCCGTCGGCGGTCAGCACCCCGGTGATCCTCGGTACGTCCAGCCGCTGATCGGCGGTGACGCCGGTGACCGACACACCGCGTCGCACGATGACTCCGGCCGCCTCGGCGACCGCGCTGAGCGCCGCCTCCAGCACCGGTCGCCGCGCGGTGACCGTGTCGAAGCGCGCGTCGGAGTCCCGCAGCGCGCCCCGGCGCGCCTCGGGCAGCACCGCCAGGGTGTTCAGCCGCGTCGCGCCCGCGGCCGCCAGCGGGCCGCCCGCCCCGGGCAGGTGCGTGGACAGCAGCGACCACCAGCGCGGCAGCATGAAGTGCGGCAGGCGGAACTGGTTGACGCCGCGACGCTGCCAGCCGGTCCACGCGATTTCGGGATGTTCGGGCGGCGGCGGCCGGTCCGGGTCGCGTTCCAGCACCGTCACCCGGTGTCCATCGCGGGCCAGCAGCGCGGCCGTGCTGAGGCCGGCCAGGCCGGCGCCGTGGATGAGGATGTGAGCCATGCCCGGAAGGGTGGGCCCGGACGCTGCTCATTCTCCAGGTCAGTCGCTGCTCAATCGGTGCCCACCTCGCCCCGCTGCCGGCGGGCCGTCGCCGGCGTGATCGGCCGGCCGTCGCCGGCCCCTCACCGGCGGGCGGTGCCGATCTCCATCGACCACAGCAGCTCGGTCACCTCCTCCACCGCCCGGGCCAGGTACCGCCGGTAGGTGCTGAACGGCAGTCCCAGCACCTCGGCGGCGGCCTCCTGGCTCGGCGCGGGATGCCGGAAGGTGCGGTTGAGCACCGCCCGCAACTGGTCGCCGCGGGGCTCGCCGGCCAGCCGGTCCACCGCCGCCGCCACGGCCGCGCGCAGCGCCGCCGGATCGGCGGCCAGGGCCGTGCCGCACAGCGGGTTGCCGGCCAGCCGCTCCGGCCGGTTGAGGTGATGCAGCGCCGCCCGCACGGCCGCGCCGAACGCGGCACGGTCCAGCGGCGGCGGCAGCAGCGCCGACTCGGGCGGCGGACCGGTGCCGCCGGAGTGCTCCCGCTCGGTCATCAAGTCGAACCAGCGGTCGGCCGGGAAGCGCCGCCAGTCGTGCCCGTACCCGACGTACCGCCGGCCGTCGAACTCCACCGCCACCAGCGGCCGGAAGGCGAGGTAGTCGAAGAACGGCGCCCAGTACGCGGTGTCGTGCAGGACGGCGAACGACCAGGCCAGCGGCTCGGTGGACCAGTTGATGACCGAGGTGACCGAGCCGGCCAGCACCGCGTACCGGTCCCGCTGGTGCTCGTGGACACCGGCCAGGAAGCGGGCGATCTCCACCCGCTCGCCCGGGCGCAGCGGGCCGGCCCGCGCCACGTGGTCGAGCACCGCCCGCACCACCGGGTCCCGCTCCTCCAGCGCCGATCCGGTCGGGCAGAAGAGGTGGTACGCGAAGCCGACGACGCCCTCCTCGGCGCGTACCACCTCGAGGTGCTCGGGCGCCTCGGCGAACCACCGCTCGGCCAGCTCGGCGCTCGCGTCGCCGTCGCCGCGCCGTACCATCGCCACGAGCTGCGCGTACTCCGCCGGGCGGGCCGGGGTGACCGCGGCCGAGCCCTGCGCGCGGAGGCCGTGGTAGACGGCCGTGAGCGGGCTGCGCCGGTGCAGGTAGGCCAGGTGCTGCGCGAGCAGTTGCCGGTCCATGCCGCCGGCCGCGCGCACGCCGGCCAGCACGTGGTCGTGGATGATCCGGTGCAGCGACCGGTACCGGGCCGGGAAGCGGCGCTCGAACTCGGCCTCGAGCACGTCGCGGGTCAGGTCGTGCGGGCTCAGCCCGGTCGGCCGGGTCACGATGAACGGTCGCCGCCGCAGCCAGGCCCAGACCTCGGCGGCCGCGGCCGGGTCACCGACCGTCTCCCGCAGCAGGTCCTCGGTGGTGAGCCACGCCTTCGCGCAGGTGGCCAGGCCCACGAGCTGGGCGTCCGATGACACATCCCGGAGCAGCGACTCCAGCAGCGTGTTGATCAGATCGGGCACCTCGGCCAGCGTCTCCGGCACCCGGCCGCCGAGCGCCACGTCGGCCAGCAGGGCGAGGGCCAGCGGGTGGCCACGGCCCAGCCGTACCAGCCGGTCCCGCTCGGCCGCCGCCACGCCGGCCCGGGCCAGCAGGTCGGCGCTGTCGGCGCGGTCCAGGTGGTCCAGCCGGCACACCGCCGCCACCTCCCGCCACCCGGGGTCGGTCCGCCAGGCCGGGGCGGGCGGCTCCCGGCCGGCCAGCACGACCAGCTGGCCGGCCGGCAGCGCCGGGAGCAGCTCCCGGCGCAGCCAGCCATCCACCCCGGCCAGCTGTTCGTACCCGTCGATCAGGATGACGTCGCCGGCGCCGGCGCCGGTCAGCGCGGCCTTGAGGCCTTCGGGCGACGGGTCGAGCTCCCGGCCGTCGAGCAGGATCGTCGGCCGACCGGCCTCCCGGGCCCGCGCGCGCAGCTCCAGCACCAGCGTCGTCTTGCCGATGCCGCCCGGCCCGTACAAAAAGAGGATCCGGCGTGGCGAGCGCCCGGCGAGGGCGTCCGCGAACGCGCGGAGCTCGGCCCGACGGCCGACGAAGGCCTGCCGCCGGGCGCCGTCCACCACGTCCGCGAAGCTGCCGGCCGCCACCCGCTCAGTGTCGACCGGCGCGACCCGGCGCCGCCAGTGCGGCGCCGGGACCGCAGGTGTCCGTTCCCCGACGGCGGCCCCGGCTACCGGGGCGTCGGGCCGTCCTCGCCGAAGAACCCGCCGTTGGGCCCGTCCGGGCCAAGCGTGGCCCGCGTTGTCGACGAGCATGGCGGACCGGCCGGCGATCTGGCGATGTCACGGGCGGCCGGGCGGTCTCGTCAGGAGATAGTGGAGTCGACCGGGTGTGTCAGAAGGGTGCAGCTCATGCGGGTGTTCGTGGCGGGCGGGGCCGGGGTGGTGGGGCGCCGGCTGGTGCCGCAGCTGGTGGCGCGCGGCCATCAGGTGGTGGCGACGACGACGGGCGAGGGCAAGGTGGGCCTGCTGGAGCGGCTGGGCGCCGAGCCGGTCGTGATGGACGGGCTGGACGCCAGGTCGGTGGCCGAGGCGGTGGCCCGAGCCCGGCCGGAGGTGATCGTGCACGAGATGACCGCCATCTCCGGCAAGCCGGACATCAAGCACTTCGACCGCTGGTTCGCCACCACCAACCGGCTGCGCACCGAGGGCACCGACCACCTGCTGGCCGCCGCCGCGGCCAGCGGGGTGGGGCACTTCGTCGCGCAGAGCTACGGCTCGTGGAACGGCATCCGCCACGGCGGCTGGGTGAAGACCGAGGACGATCCGCTGGATCCGACCAGCATCGGCCGGGGCGCGGCCGCCATCCGGCACCTCGAGGAGGCGGTGCTGGCCGCCGGCGGGGCGGTGCTGCGGTACGGCGCGTTCTACGGGCCGGGCGCCACCGACGACCAGGTGGAACTCGTACGCAAGCGGCAGTACCCGGTGGTCGGCGGCGGCGGTGGGTACAGCTCCTGGGTGCATCTCGACGACGCCGCCGCGGCCACCGTGCTGGCCGTGGAGCAGCGGGCGCGGGGCGTCTTCAACATCGTCGACGACGAGCCGGCGCCGGCCCGCGAGTGGCTGCCGTACCTGGCCGAATGCGCCGGGGCCAGGCCGCCGATGCGGATCCCGACCTGGCTGGCCCGGCCGCTGGCCGGGCCGACGGCGGTGGCCATGATGACGCAGGGGCGCGGGTTCTCCAACGTCAAGGCCAAGCGGGAACTCGGTTGGCGGCTGCGGTACCCGTCCTGGCGGATCGGCTTCAAGGAGGAGCTGGCGTGACCCGGACCGAGGAGTTCGAGCAGCTGCGACCGCTGCTGTTCTCGATCGCCTACCGGATCCTCGGCAGCGTGAGCGAGGCCGAGGACGCGGTCCAGGAGACCTGGCTGCGCTACGAGTCCTCGCCGACCCAGCCCCGGTCCGTGCGGGCGTTCCTGTCCACCACCGTGTCCCGGATCGCCATCGACGTGCTGCGCTCGGCCCGGGTACGCCGCGAGGAATACTTCGGGCAGTGGTTCCCGGAGCCGCTGCTGGCCGACCCGTACACCGATCCGGAGCGGTCGGCCGAGCTGGCCGACTCGGTCTCGATGGCGGCGCTGCTGCTGCTGGAGCGGCTCAGCCCGCTCGAGCGCGCGGTGTTCGTGCTGCGCGAGGTGTTCGGCTTCGGCTTCGCCGAGGTGGCCGCGGCGGTGGGCCGCTCGGAGGCGGCCTGCCGCCAGCTCGCCGTACGGGCGCGCCGGCACATGGACGCCGGCCGGGTACGGTTCGACGCCGACCGCCGGGAGCGCACGGAACTCGCCGGCCGGTTCCTCGACGCCTTCCGCGACGGCGACGTGGCCGCGCTGCGCGAGCTGTTGGCCGCCGATGTCCGGCTGGTCGGCGACAGCGGCGGCAACGCCCCGCTGTGGGGCCGGGGCATCTTCGGGGCCGACAACGTCACCCGGGTGCTGGCCGCGATGATCACGCCGTTCCGCCGGGTCGGCGGCGTCGTGCAACCGCACGAGGTGAACGGCCAGCCCGGCGCCATCTTCCGGGACAGTGGCGGCCGGATCGTCAACACCTGGACGCTGGACGTCCTCGACGGCCAGGTCCAGACGATCCGGGCGGTGCTCAACCCGGACAAGCTCCGGCACCTGGGCCCGGTAGCCGACGCCTGGGCGATCCTCGACCAGGCCAACCGACTCCGCCGGGCGGCGGACTGAAGCCGGCCGAACAGAATGGGCTATTGCCGGCGCTCCACGACGATCTCATCGATGGTGGCCCCCTCGGGTAACCCGGCCGTCGCGTGGGCCAGCTACGTAGAGAGCTCGAAGTAGACCTCGCGGTCGGTCAGCTCGAGGTTGGACACCTCCTCCGGCCCGCCGAGGAAGAGCGGAATCCGGTAGCCGACCACCTGGTCGAAACGCAGCACGATCCCGGGATTGGCCTGCTGCCACTCCTGGTAGAACGAATGCGCGAGCAGGTCGTCCTCCCCGCACATCACGTCGTGCCACTCGTCCAGCTCACAGTCGGTCCGGCAATACTCGCCCCATCCCGGGTCGACCACGATGACCGCCGGCCGGCGTCCCCGGACGTTCACGGCGATCTCCCGACCCAACCAGTCGAAGGCGAAGCAGTGAAAGCGTCCGGCGAAGCCGTCGATCAGGGCGGCGCAGGCCACGTTGGCCTCGGTGGCCGTACGGGCGGTGTGGAACCGGTAGAAGCCGTGGTCGAGGGTGCAGCCGCCGACCTTGGTGACGAGATCGCGCAGCAGCGCCGGCGTTTCGCCGGACTCGGCGCTACCGGTCCGATCGGTCACCGGACAGACCGAGAGCAGCCTCGTGACCATGCTCACCCGCCATCACCTCCAGCGATCTCAGTGGCGCGCCGGCGACCGTACCCGTTCGACGTTCCGGCGCGTCGGTCGCCTCCGGCGGTCAATCGCCGGAGAAGCCCCAGATGGCAATCTCGGTCGGGCGACCCTCGCCGTCATGCAGGACCACGCTGTGGCCGCTCCACCGCTGCCCGAACGAGCCCAGCGGACCCTCATGACGGCGGGCGTACGCTCCCTCGAACGTCTGACGGGTCAGCCGGGGTCTGCCGAACAGGTCCACCTGTTCCTGGGGGGTCAGCGGGCGCAACGTCCCATACGCGTCCTCCTCCCCCGAGCCGATCACGTGGAAGATGTCGAGCACCGAATGGGTGCCCTCGTACTGCACCGACTCCTTCTCGAACAGCTCCGCCATGGTGGCCGGCCAGCGACCGGCGTCCCCAGCCGTCTCTTCGCGGTCATCGTCATCGTCATCGAAGTAGTAGTCGTGCTCGTCGAACACCCGCTGTCGCAGGGTCGCCAGGACCTGCTCCAGATCCGGCCCGTACGGGACCAGGTAGCACCAGTCAGACGACCCCATCGCCAGCCCTCCGAACCTCGTCGGGGGCACGCGCGGGAACCAACAGCGGCTGCCCATCCCTCGTCTTGCGCAGCCACGGCTGTCCACCGGGCAACACGGGCGCCAGCACGTCGAACGCCTTCTCCACGCCTTCCATCCCGTAGTCGCAGAAATCCTCGGTAGCCAGCAGCCAGACGCCCCCCTTGGCCAACTGACGGACCTCCGCAAACACGCCCGTCCGCTCGAGAGCCTGTGCGCCGCCGAGCCGGTCGGCCAACTCCTGCGCCAGGATCGTCAACCACGAATACCCCCGGAGCCGCTGCCGGGAAGCGCCGATGTTGTACTCGGGATCCCTCTCCTGCCAATGCCTCGACCGTGGAGCGGCGTGTTCGAACGCGGTGGATCCATCGGAGAGGTAGTAGGAAATCTGGCCAAAGCCGGGATTCAGGTCATCGGCCAGTGTCCGTACCGCAGCCAACCAACGCCGCTGGATCAGCGACCCGCCCGACCCGGTGAACCGCGACACCGGCAGCGTCGCGCTCAGCGTCAACCAGCCCGGCGAATACTCCACCGACCGAATCGAAGCGGAAAAGCGGTCTCCCGACCGCTGACCCGTCTCGTCGAGATTACCCACCTCCACATCCACCCGCGCCGGGAAGTCGCCAACCAGCTCCTTCCGCAACCAGGCCAAGCCCTCATCCGACAGGCTCCGCCTGGTCACCCTCGGCGGCCGACCCTCCCGCGCTCGCCAAACCTCAACCAGGCCGAACAGCGCCCCCTCGGGGCCCAGCGGCTCCGCCAGATCCCTCACCAGCCGGGACCGCGCGGGCAGGGCAGCCAACGCCGCCCGCTCGGGCCCGATGATCGCCGCCGACAACTCATCCACCCACCGGTACGCCACGTCCGCGAACAAACCCGCCGACCCGTCGACGTTGAGCTGCACCTCCAGCGGAAAATCTCGCTGACTGCTCCGGGTCATCGACTCTCCATCTGCTCCGTCGACACCCGCCCCGACCCTCCGGTCCTGTCGAACGTCAGCAGGGTGATCCCACCATCGAGGCCGCCCACCACCAACGCCGGATTGACGCCTACCACGCCGGTGGCCGCCGACGCGCCACGTAGTCCGTCGTCCAGGAGGTCCCCCGTCAATCCGTGCCAGCGCCGGACCACCTGGTCGTAGCCGGTGGTGATCACGGTGGCACCCCGACCAGTGCCGAGCACGCAGACGTCGATGATGCCCCCTTCGTGCGCCCGGATCGGCGACCCGATCTGCTCGCCGGTGCCGAAGTCCCACCGGCTCAGGGCTCCCGTGGTGTCCCCCGCCAGAATGATCGGAGACCGACCGACGTCCGCGATCAACGCCGCCGCGACCACCGAGCCGGCGTGACCTGCGAGTGGCTCGCCCAACGAGACCCCGCGGGCAGCATCCCATCGTCGAATCATCTGATCGTCACCGCCGGACACCATCGCCACGGTCCCATCAGCCAGCGGCGTCGCCGCCACGGCCTTGACGCTGTCGGTGTGACCAGTAAGCGGATCGCCATACGATTCGCCCGTGGCTTGAATCCAACGGTGCACCCTGCCGTCATGGCCACCCGCCACCCACAATCGGTGCCCGTCGGGTCCGGGCGCAGACGCAACGGACCAGAATCCGCCTCCGCCCGTCAGAGCACGGACCTGCTTCCCCGTCTCCGCTACGTGAACCCGGATGTCGTCCTCCTCCGCGACGGCGAGGAGCTGATCCTTGCCATCCGAGGAGTCCAGCCAGAGACGACGTGCTGACCCGACTGACGGACGGTGCATGACTCGGGAACCGGTGGTGGCGTCCCAAAGACTCATGCCGTCGTGGCTGGCCGAAGCGATCAACGAACGGCCCGATGGTTCGCAGGTCATGGCAAGTGGCCAGACCGGTCCTTGATGCGCCGCCGCTATGCGCCCGCCGCTTCGTGTCCGCCCGGTCATCAATGCCATCTTTGCGTTCTGCTGCGGTCCGAGCCGGGGGGTCCGGCGGATCACAGGTTTTCGGCTCGCCATTGGCCGCTCGGCATCGTCCGAGAATCTCCCCAGCCACTGGTATCCAGGCTGACGAGGGTCGCCTGCGGGCCGTAGAACCCCGGCTCCGCCCGGTGGATGCCCAGCCGGGCGCAGTACCGGTTCAGCGCTGGCAGATCGAGGCGGTCCCTGACAGCGCGCCTGGTGTACAGCTCAGGCTCCTCGAACGGTTGAAGCTCGCCGGACGACTCCCAGCACCAGTCGTCCTGGGTCGTCGCCTGAATCACCCGAAGGATGTGCTGCGGTCCCAGGTCCGCACGAGACCCGTCGGTCAACCAGAATGCGGTGTCGCCATAGCTGACAACCTGTCCGTCGCGAACGACGTGCGGCAGGTAGCTGGTGCGCAGGCTCCGGCAGGACAACTCCCAGCTGACGACATCGAAGGTCGGCACGTCGCTGCCCTGGCTGAACAACGCCGTCCACGGTCCCTGGGTGGCAACGATCAGTTCCTTCCAGGATGGCATCGCCCACGGTTCCAGCTCCGTCAGCAGAGCATCCAGTCGACCGCTCACTTCGATGAACCGGACGGCGCCAGCCAACCTGCCGCGCCACCGTCGAACGGAGTCGACCACTCGCGGATACGGCGCCTCGATGAACCAGATGGTGGAAGTGAACGGTTCCGCTTCGCCGGCGAACAGCACATCCAGCCTCGGCGAGACCGTCACGTCAGCCGGTCCAGGACCAGGTCGTGGATCGCGGCCAGCATGGCCTCGTCGCGTTCCGAGTGCGCATTCCACACGCCCAGCCCGTACCCGTGGATGTACTGCTCGCCGCGGATGGCCGGGCTGCTGTCGACGCGCTCGGCCGTCATCCGCCGCACGTAGTCGGCCGGCACGACCTGGCGGTCGCCCCAGCGTCCGTCCTGCAGGAGCAGCCGCCCGAATCGCGCGACCTCCTCGGTGCGCAGGAACAGGCCGGCCTCGGCGAACGGGTAGCCGAGCGGGCACGTGTGCCAGGCCGGGTTGTGCAGGTCCAGCGGCGCGAACAGCCCGAATAGAGGTGCACCCGATCGTCGGACCGGAACCGGTGCTCGATCGCCGACTCGCCCTCGCGGTACAGGTGAATCCCGTACGCGCCGAGGCCCTGCTCCGCGTTCGCTCTGACGAACTCATCCAGCAGACGATCATCCACCCCCGAGATCGTAGGCCAGCCGAGAAGTCGAGGCAGGCCGGCGCGACGCGCCGCCGACGCGGGACCGCCCGACCAGGCCCGAGCGCCTAGCATCACCGGAAGCCCGATGCGACACCGGCGAACCTACGGATGGGACTTCGAGATGCGTACGCTGATCTACACCGCCTTTGTCTCGCTGGACGGCGTGGTCGACTCCCCCGGCGGCGGACCCGCCGAGTCGCACCGCAGCGGCGGTTGGACCTTCAAGGACATCGAGTTCCGGCCCGAGGCGTACGAGCTCAAGGGCCGGGAGATGCAGGAGGCCGGCGCGCTCATGTTCGGCCGCATCAGCTACGAGGCATTCGCGCCGGTGTGGCCGGACATGGCGGACTTCGCGGTCGTCAAGGACCTGCCGAAGTACGTCGTCTCCACCACGCTGGGCCAGGACGCCCTGGTGGACAACTGGGGCGAGACCACCATCCTGCGTTCCCTCGACGAGGTGGCGAAGCTCAAGGAGACCGACGGCGGCCCGATCGTCGTCAACGGCAGCGCCACGCTGGCCCGCGGCCTCTCCGACGCCGGCCTGATCGACCGCTACCACCTGCTGCTCTATCCGGTGCTGCTCGGCGCCGGCAAGCGGATGTTCAGCGACACCGACCGGGAGAAGCAGTCGCTCAAGCTGGTCGAGTCCGAAACGTACGCCAACGGCATCACCAAGCTGGTGTACGACGTCGTTCACTGAGACGGCGGGCGGCGACCGGCGCGGCGCGGTGCTATGAACGGGCAATGACGTCATTCGCCAGCTTCGGCCCCCCGGTCGACGGCGCGCCCGGATACCGGGTGGTCGCCGGTCCCGGTCAGGCCCTGGACCGCCTCCTCCTGGTCGCCGGCCGGCTCGTGGCGGCCGAGGAGGGGCCGGTGCATCTGCATCGCGGCGAGGAGATCCTGCACGTGCTCAGCGGCAGGCTGTTGGTGCGGATCGGCGACCTGCGCCGGGAGTGCGGGCCCGGCGAGGTCGTCGCGGTGCCCGCCGACACCTGGCACGGCTACCGGGCGCTGACCGACACCGTGCTCGAGGTCGTGGCCGAGCAGCACATCGGCACCGTATTCCCGGTCGGTGGCGGGCAGCTGGAGGTCTACCGGGCGGACATGCCGTGGGGCCGTACCCCGCCGACCGGGCAGCCCTGGACGTCCGACACCGAGATCAGCGAGATCCTGGCCTCGCTGGACCGCACGGTGTAGACCGGCGGCAGGGTCCGGCGTCGGCGCGGGGCGACCGGCGCCGGACCGGCCACCTCGACCGCGGTCGAGGATCAGCGGCGCAGGGCGCTTGCCCGGCCCATGTGCGACAGCTTGTCGGGGTTGCGCACCGCGTATAGCCCGGTGATGAGGCCGCCGTCGATGCGTACGGCCAGCACGGTGTCGAGCTCGCCGTCGAGGCGGAGGATGAGCGCGGGGTATCCGTTGACGTGTGCGGGCCGCATCGACATGGCGCCGGCGAGCCGGGCCAGCGCGGCGGTCAGCAGCCGGCCCACCTTGCCGGCGCCCACGATCGGCCGGGGCACGGCCTGCCGCACGCCACCGCCGTCGCCCAGCAGGACCACGTCGGGCGCGAGGATGTCGAGCAGGGTCTGCAGATCGCCCGTCTCGACGGCCCGGCGGAACGCGTCGAGCGCGGCCCGGGTCTCCGCCGCGGAGACGACCTCGCGGGGCCGGCGCGCGGCCACGTGCGCCCGGGCCCGGTGGGCGATCTGACGGACGGCGACCGGGGTCTTCTCGACGGCCTCGGCGATCTCGTCGTATCCCAGGTCGAACACCTCGCGCAGCACGAACACCGCCCGCTCGGTCGGGCCGAGCGTTTCGGGCACCAGCAGCATGGCCATCGAGACGCTGTCCGCCAGCTCGACGTCCTCGGCCACGTCCGGGGTGGTCAGCAGCGGTTCGGGCAGCCAGGAGCCGACGTAGGACTCCCGGCGCCGGCGCAGCGTGCGCAACCGGTCCAGCGCCTGCCGGGTGGTGATCCGGACCAGGTACGCCCGGTGGTCCCGGACCGTGTCGAGGTCGACGCCGGTCCACCGGAGCCAGGTCTCCTGCAGGACGTCCTCGGCGTCGGCGGCCGAGCCGAGCATCTCGTACGCGACCGTGAACAGCAGGTTGCGGTGCGTCACGAACGCCTCGGTGGCCTGCTCCGGGTGTTCGAGTGTGCCGCGCGACGTGCCCACCATGGCTGACCCCTGTTCCGCTCGACGGTGGTCACCCCATCAGACGCCGCGCCCCGCCGCGCCGTGACATCCGGGACTCGCCCGCCATGACGCGCGTCACACCCTGTCACGACGCCCCGCCGGCCGGCATCTCGTGTTCGTCCCAGTACCCAGCAGTCGAGGAGTAGCAATGGATGCCCGGTTCAACATGTTCGAGAACGAGCTCGCGGGCAGGTTCTTCAAGCGGTTCGCCAACTCCGCTCAGGTGATCCACCAGTCGCCGCTGCCGCCGGCCACGCAGGAGCTCGTGTCGCTGCGGGCCAGCCAGATCAACGGCTGCGGGTGGTGCATCGACATGCACACCAAGGAGGCGGTGGCCGCCGGGGAGACGGCGGTCCGGCTCAACCTGGTCGCCGCGTGGCGTGAATCAACCGTGTTCACCGAGGCCGAGCGGGCCGCGCTGGCGCTGGCCGAGGAGGGCACCCGGCTCGCGGACGCGTACCAGGGGGTGTCCGACGAGACCTGGGCGCGGGTGCGCGAGCACTACGACGACGACCAAATCGCCGCGCTGGTGTGCCTGGTCTCGCTCATCAACGCGGCGAACCGGCTGGCCGTGATCGTGCACCAGAGGGGCGGCTCCTACCAGCCCGGCGCGTTCGCGGCCGCGACAAGTTAACCCGGCGCCGGGCCGGACGCCCAGCCGAAGTGGTCGAGGGGCCCGTGGCCGGCGCCGAGGGACCACCCCGCCGCGCCGCGGATGGCCGTCCAGATGTACGCCTTGGCCTCGGTCACCGCCGCCTCGACCGGCCGGCCGCGGGCGAGCAGGGCCGCGATGGCGGACGCGAACGAGCAGCCGCTGCCGTGGTTGTTGCCGCCCTCGACGCGCCGGGACCGCAGCTCCCGGGCGGCGCCGCGGTGCCACAGCACGTCCACCGCCTCGCCGGGGGTGTCCGACACGCTGTGGCCGCCCTTCACCACGACGGTGGCCGGGCCGAGCGCCGCCAGGTCGGCGGCGGCGGCCCGCTGCTCGGCCAGCGTGCCGATGCGGCGGCCCAGCAGCACCTCGGCCTCCCTCAGGTTGGGGGTGAGCACCTGGGCGTGCGGCAGCAGCTCCTCGACGTACCGGCGTTCGGCGTCCGGTTCGAGCAGCCGGTGGCCGGACGAGGACACCATGACCGGGTCGACCACCAGCCGGGGCAGCCGTCCGGCGGCCGCCAGCCCGGCCACCGTGCGCACGATCTCGGCCGTGGCAAGCATGCCGGTCTTGACCGCGGCCACGGGCAGGTCATCCAGCACCGCCTCGACCTGGGCCAGCACGAACGGCGCCGGGGTGGGATGCACGCCGCGTACGGCCGCGGTGTTCTGTGCGGTGAGCGCGGTGACCGCGCTTGCGCCGAAGACGCCGAGCGCGGCGAAGGTCTTCAGGTCGGCCTGGATGCCGGCGCCGCCGCCGGAGTCCGAGCCGGCGATGGTGAGAGCCACCGGCGGGTTCGCCGCAGAGTTCGCCGCTGCGTTCATCCGGCCAGCCCTTCCAGATAGTCGAGCACGATCCGGGGCGTACGCAGGACGGGTCCCATGACGGCCACCCCGTACGCGCCGGCGGCCAGGCACTCGGGCACCGCCGCGGGGGTGACGCCGCCGAGGGCGTACACCAGCGGACCCGGCCGGTCGCGGCCGGCCAGCGCCGCCAGTCCGGCCAGCCCGGCCGGGCCCAGCGGCGGTCCGTACCCGGGCTTCGACAAGGTCGGGTAGACGGGCGAGACGGTGACGTAGTCGCAGCCCTCGGCCGCGGCCCGGGCCACCTCGTCGGCCGTGTGGCAGGACCGCCCGACCAGGGCCGGGCGCGGCGTCGGGAACGGCTGCCGGGTCGCCAGGTGGACGGCGTCGCCGGGGCCGTGCAGCTCGCCGCCGTCCTGCGGACCGGCCAGGATGAGCCGCCCGCCGACGGGCTCGAGGATCCGGCACAGTGCGGCCGCGTACCGGTCCCGGGTGTCGCGCGGCAGGTCGCGGGCGCGCAGCACCACCGCGCGGGCGCCGGACCGGACGGCCTCGGCCACGATCGCGGGCAGCCGGTCGCCGGCGGTGGCGGCGTCGGCGATGGTGAGCAACCGGGGCAGCGTCACAGCTCCGGCAGCCCGTCGGGCTGGGTGGAGGCGCGCGCGTGCCAGCGCCGAGGGATGCGGCCGGCCCGGTACGCGAGCCGGCCGGCCCGGACGGCGTCCCGCATGGCGGTGGCCATCAGCTCCGGGTCGCGGGCCCGGGTGACGGCGCTGGCCAGCAGCACCGCGTCGCAGCCCAGCTCCATGGCCAGCGCCGCGTCGGAGGCCGTGCCGATGCCCGCGTCGAGCACCACCGGCACGGTGACCGACTCGCGGATCAGCGCGATGTTGTGCGGGTTGCGGATGCCGAGCCCGCTGCCGATGGGCGAGCCGAGCGGCATCACGGCAGCGCAGCCCAGGTCGGCGAGGCGGCGGGCGGTGATCGGGTCGTCGCTGGTGTAGGGCAGCACGGTGAAGCCGTCCGCCACCAGCTGCTCGGCCGCGTCGAGCAGCTCGACCGGGTCCGGCAGCAGGGTGTGCTCGTCGCCGATGACCTCGAGCTTGACCCATGAGGTGTCGAAGGCCTCGCGGGCCAGCCTGGCGGTGAGCACCGCCTCCCGGGCCGTCGCGCAACCGGCGGTGTTGGGCAGCAGCCGCACCTTGGCCCGGTCGAGCACGTCCAGCAGCGGTCCGCCGGCGGCCGCCTCGACCCGGCGCAGCGCCACGGTGACCAGCTCGGCGCCGGCGGCGGCGATCGACCGGTCCAGCACCTCCAGGCTCGGTACGCCGCCGGTGCCGAGCAGCAGCCGGGACCGGAACTCCACCCCGGCGATGATCAGCGGGTCCATGCCGTCACCCGCCCGCGACCGGAGTGAGCACCTCGACGACGTCCGCCTCGACCAGCGCGGTGCCGTCCCAGTCCCCGCGCGGCACCACCTCGCCGTTGCGGGCCACCGCGATGCGGCGCCGGTCCGGGGCGTACCGGCGGACGAGATCGCCCACGGTGGCGCCGTCGGCCATGTCGGTGGCGGTTCCGTTGAGGGTCACGG
The DNA here is from genome assembly GCF_042434095.1 of Plantactinospora siamensis. NCBI lineage: Bacteria > Bacillati > Actinomycetota > Actinomycetes > Micromonosporales > Micromonosporaceae > Plantactinospora > Plantactinospora siamensis. The sequence continues at coordinate 419,004 of NZ_JBHLUE010000026.1, read as the reverse complement.
TCATCGGGTCGTCCCTTCCGGACGCGGAGCGGGAAAGCGGTCGGGCCCGAACCCGGCCGCGACGGCCGGCAGGGCGCCGTCGGCGAGCAGCGCGGCGATCGCGTCGGCGGTCACCGGGGTGAGCAGGATCCCGTTCCGGTAGTGGCCGGTGGCCAGCACCAGGCCGGGAAGGTGGCCGGGGCCGAGCAGCGGGGCGTTGTCCGGGGTGCCGGGGCGGAACCGGACCACGGTCTCGGTCAGCTCCAGCTCGGTGACCGCCGGCACGACCTCGATGGCGTCCCGCAGCAGTTGGTACACGGCGCCGGCCGCGACGGCCGGGTCGAAGCCCTTCTCCTCCACCGTGGCGCCGACCACGATCTCGCCGCCGGGCAGCGGGACGAGGTAGACGGAGTTGCCCCGGACCAGCGCCCGGACCGTGCCGCCGAGGAGATCGGCGGCGCCGCGCAGCCGCAGCACCAGACCCTTGACCGGTCGTACGGGCAGCGGCGGCAACCCGGGCAGGGTTCCGCTGCCGGCGCCCAGCGCCAGGACCACCGTGCCGCCGCGCAGGCTCGTACCGCCGGACAGCCGGAGCCCCGCGGCCCGGCCGCCCTCGACGGCGAGCGCGGTGACGCGGCCGGTTTCGATCCGTACGCCGGCGTCCAGGGCCGCGGTCCGCAGCGCCGCCCGCAGCGCCCGGGCATCCACGGAGTGGTCCGCCGGGACGTGCAGCGCGCCGCGCAGCCGCGGGGTGAGCGCCGGTTCCCGGCGTCGGGCCTGACCGGGGGTGAGCCGCTCGGCCGGCAGCTCGAGCTCCCGGTGGAAGCGGTGCAGGTCGTCCAGCGCCCGCATGTCGTCGGCGTCGAAGCCGACCTGCAGGGTGCCGGCGGTGCGCAGCGGCACCTCGATGCCGGTGGCGTCCCGCAGGTCGGCCACGAACCGCGGGAACAGCCGCAGGGACGCCAGGCCGAGCCGCAGCAGCGGCTCCTCGCCGTACCCGGCCTCGGCCACCGGCGCCAGCATGCCGGCGGCCGCCTGCCAGGCGCCGGCGCTGCCGTCGTCGACCACGGTGACGGCGAGGCCGCGCCGGGCGCACCGCCAGGCCACGGCCAGGCCGATCGGCCCGCCGCCGGCGACCAGCACGTCGGTCATGCCTCCCCCAGCGCGTCGAGCAGGGACCCGGTCGCGGCGGCCGGGTCGGCCGCGTCGGAGACCGCGCCCACCACGGCCACCCCGTACGCCCCGGCGGCGAGCACCGGCCGGACCCGATCGGCGGTGATGCCGCCGATCGCGATGACCGGCACGTCGACCGCGCGGGCCACCGCGCCGACGCCGGCCGGCCCGATCGGCGTCGGCAGCCCCGCCTTGGTGCTCGTGCCGTACGCCGGACCCACCCCCAGGTAGTCCACGCCCTCGGCCACCAGCCGCGCCGCCCGCCCCGGCTCCCGGGCCGTGCCGCCGATCAGGTGGCCCGGGCCCACCAGCCGGCGGACCGCGGCCACCGGCAGGTCGTCCGCGCCGAGGTGGGTGCCGTGCGCGCCGATCGCCAGGGCGAGGTCGGGCCGGTCGTTGACGACGCAGACGGTGCCGTGCCGGGCGCAGATCGCCATCAGCCGGGTGCCCAGGTCGTACAGCTCGCGGTCGGTGCGGCCCTTGACCCGCAGCTGGATCACCGGCGCGCCCGCCTCGACCGCCCGGGTCGCGACGCCGAGCGCGTCCCGGCCGGCGCGGGCGTCGGTGAGCACGTGCAGCCGGCCCAGCGGCGGACTCATGCCGGCCGCTCGGGCGTCGCGCGGCGGACCACGGCGGGCAGGCTGACCACGGCCGTCAGCGCGGCCGCCACGACGAGGCTCACCAGCGACGCCGACCAGCCGTTGGCCGGGTCGATGCCGAGATCCGCCTGCCACCGTCCCCACCAGGCCGTCCACCCGGCCGCGGCGCCGGCCAGCGCCGAGGGCAGGGTGAGCTGGTAGGCCACGAATCCGGCGGCCCACGGCACCAGCAGCACCGGCCGGGCGCGGGCTCGGTCGGAAGTGTCCCAGGCGCCGCGGGGCACGAGGAAGTACCGGACCACGAAGACGCCGACCAGCGGCACGAAGGTGGCGCCGATGAGGAACAGGAACGGCTCGTACGAGAGCACGTCCAGGGTGAACGCCAGCAGCGTGGCCAGCGCGCCGACCAGCGCCGCGAGGATCCGCCGGTCCAGCCGGGCGGCGATGTTCTGCGCGGACAGGGCCGTCGAGTAGATGTTCGCGAACGCCTCGTCGAGCTCGACGACCACGAGCACGCCCACGGCCACCGCGCCGAGCGGCACGGCCAGCAGCGCGCCGATCACGTCCAGCCCGGCCGCCCGGTACGCGGACAGCGCCAGCACGCCGAGGGCGAAGAAGGCCACGGTGGCCAGGCCGTACCCGACGGTGGCGCCGGTGAAGGCGGTGCGCGGGCCGCGGGCGTGCCGGGTGTAGTCGGCCACCAGCGGGAACCAGGACACCGGCAGCGCCACGACGATGTCGGCCGCGGTCCAGAACGAGGTGGCGCCGCCGGACCCGGCCGGCGCGATCGGATGGGTGAGCACGTCGACGAACAGGTAGGCGGTGCAGGCCAGCGCGGCCCAGACGGCGTACCGGGCGAGCACCCGCACGGCGCCGAGCGGGCGCAGCGCCATGAGCGTGGCCGCCACGCCCGCGGCCAGCACGAAGGGCCAGCGCGGCAGGTGCAGCGCCCGCGCGGCGGCCTCGGCGATGACCCAGATCTCGAAGGTGGCCCAGCCGACGCACTGGACCAGGTTGAGCGCCGTCGGCAGGTAGGAGACCCGGCGGCCGAGCAGGCCGCGCAGCAGGACCATCATCGGTACGCCCTCGCGGGCCCCGGCCGCGGCGCCGAGGCCGAGCAGCACCGAGCCGATGGCCGCGCCCACCACGATGGCGGCCATGCTGACCCAGAGCGGTCGCCCGGGCAGCACCACGAATGAGGCCGCCACCGGCAGCAGCAGGCTGATGCCCAGGTTGCCCCAGAAGCCGAGGACGTCGCGCAGGCCGAACGGCCGCGGCGCCGGCTCGGTCAGGGTGAGCGGGGCGTCGCCGTCACGCGCGGTCGGCGCCGCGTCGCGGCCCACGGACGAAACAGGGGTGGCCATCGCATGCTCCCTACGCCGGCATTACCCGGACAGGTTCCAGCGGTCGGCGGCAGGTTCGTCCGCCCTCTCAGCCCGGTCATCCCCGAGCTCCCGTGAGCCTGCTGGCGAACCGGCAGGCTCTGATGGCGGCAACTCTACGCCACCCGGCCGCCGCTGTCCGACGCCGCCGCCCGCCGACGCCGCTCGCCGGCGCCGTCGCTCTGGGGCGGCGCCGCCGGCGGCCGGTCGGGGGCGCGTCAGGCGCGGCGCAGCACCCGCAGCGAGCCGTGCACGGCCAGCTGCGCGAAGTCGCCGGACCCGAGGGCGGTCCGTACCACGTGCCAGGGCGCCTGGCCGCCGTCGGCCGGGTCCGGGAAGACGTCGTGGACCAACAGCAGACCACCGGGTACGAGGTGCCGGGCGAACGCGTGAAAGTCGTGCTGGGCCACGTCCTCGGTGTGGTTGCCGTCGAGGAACAGCAGCCGCAGCGGCGCCGACCACCAGCGGGCCACCAGCTGGGTCGGGGCCACGACCGGGCTCACCACGTCGGCCAGGTGGTCGTCGAGGACCCGCCGGAAGGCGGGCAGGGTGTCGAGCCGGCCGGTCCGGGGGTCGACCAATGCACGGTCGTGATAGTCCCAGCCCGGTTGGTTCTCCTCGGAACCGTGGTGATGGTCGACGGTCACCAGGCAGGCGCCGACCGAGCGGGCCGCGTCGGCGAGGATCAGCGTCGACTTGCCGCAGTACGTGCCGATCTCCAGCCAGGTGCCCGCGGCCGCCTCCCGGGCGGCCGCGTGCAGGGCCTCCCCCTCGTCCGCCGGCATGAACCCGGGCACCGCGGCCACCAGCCGGGCCAGCTCCGGGTTCACGGCGCCACCCCCTGCCCGGCGAGGTCGTACCGGGGCTCGGCGTCGGGCGGGCAGCCGCAGCCGGCCACCGGGGTCCGCGCGGCCCGGGCCATCGCACCGGCGTCGGCGAACACGGCCGCGCCCGGTGAGGTGCGTGACAGCGCGTCGGCGGCGAGCAGCACCGCGGCCGCCGTCCAGGTTGGACGCTCGTCCGGCCAGGCGACCCGGTCGTCCACCACGTACCCCATCTGGTAGCCGCCGTCCGGGTCGCGCAGCCGCTGCACGTCCCGGAACAGCCGGTGTGCCCGCGGATCGCCCACGGCGTCGAGCGCCAGCACCAGCTCGCAGGTCTCCGCGACGGTCACCCAGGGCCGGTCGGCCACGCACCGCACCCCCCAGGCCGGCCAGACGAAGGTGTCCCAGCCGTCGGCCAGGCGTTGCCGGGCCGCGCCGCCGCGGCAGGCGCCGCCGAGCACCGGGTAGTACCAGTCCATCGACCAGCGGGACCGGTCGGCGAACCGGCCCGGATGGTGGCGTACGGCGTGCGCGAGCCGGGCGGCCGCGGCATGCCAGGGTCGCGGGTCCGCGCCCACCGTGCCGGCGATGAGGCTGGCGCTGTGCACCGACTGCACCGCGCTGGCGCTGCCGGTGAGCAGCGCGAAGTCCTCGGTCTGGCCGCGGCGGTTGACCGCCCAGGCCAGCTCGCCGGTCGGCCGCTGGGCGGCCAGCACGAACTCCGTGAGCCGCCGGACGGTCGGCCACATCGCGTCGAGGAAGCCGCGGTCGCGGGTCACGAGGTAGTGGTGCCACACCCCCACGGCCAGGTAGGCGCACTGGTTGGTGTCGGCCGCCGGGTCCTCCACCACGTCGCCGCGCACCAGCATCGGCCAGGACCCGTCCGGCCGCTGGGTACGGGCGCTGTACGCGTACGCCCGCTCCGCCTCGGCCCGCAGCCCGCTCGCGGACAGCGCCATGGCCGACTCCACGTGGTCCCACGGGTCGAGCGGCCCGTCGGCGGTGCTGGGGATGCCGCCGTCCGGGCGTTGCTGCGCGGCGATGAAGCCGGCCGTGGCGCGCAACTGCGGCCCGCTCAGCGCGGCCGGCCTGTCCGGCGCGGCCCGTCCGTGCGGCGCGGTCCGCCCGTCCGGATCAGGCATCGGCCGGCTTGCGGACGTAGAGCACCAGGCTCTTGCCGAGCGCCGGGTTGAGGGCACGCTCGGTCCACCGGGTGGTCCGCGGCGCCCGCATCAGGTCCCAGACCAGCAGTCGGTGGTAGGCCCGCACGGGCGCCACGTCCCGGTCCACGCCCACCGCGCACTTGAGCCACCAGTACGGCGAGTGCAGCGCGTGCGCGTGGTGGTGACGGCCGGCGGCCCGCAGCCCCGCCCCGCCCAGCCGGTCGGTCAGCTCCGCTCGGCGGTAGATGCGCACGTGCCCACCCTCGTTGGCGTGGTAGGCGTCGGACAGCAGCCAGCACACCCGCTCCGGCCACCAGCGCGGCACCGTCACCGCGGCCAGCCCGCCCGGGCGCAGCACCCGGGCGATCTCCCCGATGGCCGCGGTGTCCGCCACGATGTGCTCCAGCACCTCGGCCGCGATCACCCGGTCGAAGCTGGCGTCCGGAAACGGCATGCGCCGCGCGTCACCCTGCACGGTCGTGGCCCGGGCCAACGGTCCGGCCGGGCCCACCCGACCCGCCTCGCCGGTCTCGGCCATCGCCCCGAACATCCCGCCGACCGCGCGCAGGTCGTCGGCGTTGGTGTCGAAGGCGGTGACGTGGGCGCCCCGCCGGTACGCCTCGAAGGCGTGCCGGCCGGCGCCGCAGCCCACGTCGAGCAGCCGCTGGCCGGGCCGGACGTCCAGCCGGCGGTAGTCGACGGTGATCATGCGGCCGCCGGGCAGCCGGAATCGGCGTCGACCGGGGCGGGTCCGGCGGCGGTCGGGACCGGCCCGGTGGCGGGCGCCGGGCTCGGGACGGCGGGCGCCGCTGCGACGGGGTGGCCGGCGATTTCGGCGTACAGCTCGGCCGTGGCCCGGGCGACCGCCGGCCAGCCGTAGCCGGCCAGCACCCGGCGCCGGCCCTCGGCGCCGAGGTCGGCGCAGGCCCGGGGGTCGGCCAGCAGCTCGGCCAGCGCCGCCGCCAGCGCCTCGGCGTCGCCGGGCGGCACGAGCGTCCCGCACCGGCGGTCGCCGCCGAGCAGCTCGGGCAGGGCGCCCACATTGGACGCCACCACCGGTGTCGCGCAGGCCAGGGCCTCCACGGCCGGCAGCGAGAACCCCTCGTACCGGGACGGGACCGCCAGCGCCTGGGCGGAGCCGAGCAGCTCGGCCAGCTCGGTGTCCGGCAGGCCGCTGACGAACCGGACCCGACCGGCCAGGTCCGCCCGCTGGACGGCCCGGGCCGTGGCCGGGCTCGCCGTGCCCACCACGACCAGCTCGCGCAGCACGGTGGGCGGCACCCGGCGGACCGCGTCGATCAGCACGTCCATCCCCTTCATCGGGGCGTCCGAGCTGGCCACCGTGACGACCCGGCCGGCGGTCCTGGCCGACGCCGGCCGGAAGGTGTCGGTGTCCACGCCCACCGGCACGACCCGGATGCGCTCGGCCGGCACCCCGAAATCGGCCGCGATGTCCGCGGCGGCGCGCTGGGAGACGGTCAGCACGTGCGGGCTACGCCGGGCCACCCGGCGCTGCATGGCCACGAAGCCGTACCAGCGGCGTACCCCCGGACGTTTCGCCCGGGTGGCTGCGGCCAGCGCGGCGCGGCGGTCCGCGGTGATCGGGTGGTGGATGGTGGTGAGGACCGGCAGCCCTCGGTCGGCGATGCGCAGGATGCCCGGCGCCAGGGTCTGGTTGTCGTGCAGCAGGTCGAAGTCGCCGGCCCGGTCGGCCAGCAGCCGGGACAGTCGCATGCCGAAGGTGCGCGGCTCGGGGAAGCCGCCCGAGCACATCGTCAGGTATTCCAGAACGTCGATCCGGTCGCGGAACTCGCGCAGCGCCGGCCGCCGGAACGGGTCCTCGGGACGGTAGAGGTCCAGGCTGGGCACCCGGGTCAGCCGGACGCCGGGATCGAGCCGCGGATACGGCGGGCCGGAGAACACCTCGACGTCGTGGCCCAACGCCACCAGTTCGCGGGACAGGTTGCGCACGTACACGCCCTGGCCGCCGCAGTGTTGCTTGCTCCGGTAGGAAGCCAGCGCGATCCTCACCAGACTCCCATCGCCGTCGGCACCGATGACCTTGCAGGGGCTGGGTCGAGCCTAGAACACCCGATCATGTTTCGCCGCTGTGCCCGCTGAGCGGTTGGCCACTTGGCAACGACGGCGAGCGTCCCGCGCCTCCCCCGGTCGGGAGGTACGCGGGACGCCCGGTGGATGCTGCTACTGGCGGGTCACGTCCGACTGCTTGACATGGCAGTACGCGTCGTCCCAGCCGTCCCTGAGGTACGTCGGCTCGCTGCCCTTCGGCGCACCCTGGTACTCGGCGCAGACGTGCGTGCTGCCGCCGTTGATGAGGGTGATGCCGTGCATCGTCGCCTGGTCACCCCAGTTGACGTTGATGCCCACCACATACTTGGCGCTGTCCAGGATCACGTTGTCCACGGTCACCTGCCGCTTGTACGACTTCGAGCAGTTGCCGCACGCCCGGTACAGCTTGCCGAGGGTCTTGGCGTAGAAGCCGGAGATGTGCACCGTGCCGGCGCCGTTGTGCTGGAAGACCTTGTCCGAGGCCGACCTGGCCCCGCCGCCGATGACGTATGAGTCGCCGCTGGTCGCCAGGAACGTCGCGGCGTCCTCGCCGACGTCCTCCCACCACACGTTCTGGATGGTGCACCGGCCGGTGCAGTGCACACCGTCACCGGCGGGCGAGCCGATGATGACGTTCTTCAGCGTCGCGCCGTCCGCCAGCTCGAACATCGGCGGTTGGCTCTCGCTCTGGCTTCCGCTGCCGATGCAGCAGTACCGCTTCATGCCGCCGTCCAGCGTCCCGCTGACCTTGATGGTGCTGGAGACGCCGACGTCGCCCGACTTGGTGGGCCAGGTGGGGACGGTGGCCGCGGACGCGGCCTGCGGCACGGCGAGCATGGCGGCCAGCACCGTCAGGGCCGCGCCGATCGCCGAGAGCAGCCGGGCTGGTCGCCTGGGCCGGTTCTGCATCGTTGCCTCTCTCTCTGCCCGCCGGTACGGGGGCGCCGGCGGACACGTGGGCGATGGTTGTTTGGAAAGCGCTTTCTCAGCGCGCAAGCAGACTACGTCCGAGAACGATGTACGTCAATATTTCAATCAGCCTTCAAAGAGGTGGCCGGCGAATTCATCGGGGCTGTCCTGGTCAGGTAAGCGCTTGCTTGGTCGCCGCAGCGCCCAGCGCCGGCTCGGCGGGCCGGCCCGCCGATCAACCCGGGTGAGAGCATGCGGCGCCGCTGGCGGACCTGATGCTCATCCCCCGCTCGGTCGATCCCCTTCGGCCCCGCTCGCGACGTAGACCGTGTTGGCGCTCTGGCCGCCGGTCAGCGGGTTGGGAAACGTCACGACGGGGGCCCGGACGGCCCGGAACACCTCGCTGAGGGTGGCCGTGAACCCATCGTCGGGCGGGTCGTCCGACCAGAGCGCGAACACGCCGCCCGGCCGCAGCCGGGCGGCGAGCCGGCGCAGGCCCGCGGGAGTGTAGAAGGCCGCATGGCTCGGATGCAGAACGTGCCGCGGGCTGTGGTCGATGTCGACCAGGACGGCGTCGAACCGGCGGCCCGGCGAGTCCGGATCGAGGCCGGCCGGGTCGGTTGCCAGCGCGAAGAAGTCCCCGCGGACCAGCCGGGCGCGGGGATCGCCGGTGAGCCGGCCGGCCAGCGGCAACAGGCCCCGCCGGTGCCAGGAGATCACCTCGTCGAGCGCCTCGATCACGGTCAGCGTCCGTACCCGCGGGTCGTCCAGCACGGCCGCGGCGGTGTGCCCGAGGCCGAGGCCGCCGACGACGACGTCCAGGTCGGCGCCGGGCAGTTCGGCCAGGCCCAGCCGGCCGAGCTCCTCCTCGGCCACGGTGAACAGGCTGGACATGAGGTAGTCGTCGTCCAGCTTCACCTCGTAGACGTCGACGTTGAGCGCCGGGTCCAGCCGCCGCCGCAGGCTGATGGCGCCCATCGGCGTCTCCCGCCAGTCGAGCTCCTCGAAGCGCCGTCCCATCGTGCCTCCCGGCTTCCTGCGGTCACGCGTCCGCCAGCGTGACATCATGCCCGATCACTCCTGGACCGACGCCTGCCGCCGCAGGTCGGCGCGCCGTCCGGCGCGCGCCGCCGCGCTCGCCGGCCACCCGGCACACCTCATCGCGGGCGGTAGCTGGCGATGATCACGCCGGCCGGCGTGGTCTCCGACGCGACCAGCTCCAGCTCGCCGTACGCGTCCGTTCCCTCGGCGAACAGCCGCATTCCCGTCCCGAGGACGAGCGGATGGATCGACAGCGTGTACGCGTCGACCAGCCCGGCCGCGGCCAGGGACCGCACCAGTTCCCCGCTGCCGAGCACGACCAGGTCGCCACCGAGGTCGTCCCTGAGCCCGGCCACGGCGGTGACCGCGTCGCCGGTCAGCAGGGTGGAGTTCTGCCATGGCAGTGGCTCGGAACGGCTCCGCGAGGCGACGTACTTGGTCCGGCGGTTGAGGACCTCGGTGTACGGGTTGCCGTCGGTCTGCGTCGACCAGAAGCCGTGGAACTGCTCGTAGGTGCGCCGGCCGAGCAGCAGTCCGCCGTCCTCGCCGGCGCCCGCGCCCAGGCCCGTCCGCTCCGCCAGGGCCCGATCGGCGTACGGGCGCGCCCAGCCGCCGTACGGGAAGCCGCCCCGGACATCCTCGTCGGCCCCGCCGGGCGCCTGCATGACCCCGTCGAGCGTCACGTTCTCCACGACCACAACCCGGCCCATCGTGCCCTCCCTCGCCGCGGGGCCCGCCCAGCGCCGGCCCGGCACCGGCTACACGAGCGAGCCGGGCCGGAATCGACAGGCGCCCCCGCCGCACCGTCAGGCGGTGAGCAGGCCGGGCGCCGGGTACGCCTCGCGCAGGGTGAACGCCTGCGGCGACGGACCGTTCCGGCGCAGCAGGTCCAGCCGTTCGCTGGCCTCGGTCAGGCTCGGGAGGACGCCGGCCGGGATCCACCACAGCACCAGGTGAGCCTGGTCGAGGGGAACGAACCAGTCCCGCCGCCGCCGCATCGGCTCCAGGTGGGCGGTCCGGTACACGAACTCGCGCAGCGACTCCACCGACCGCCACACGGTCAGGTTGATGATGACGTCCGGTTCGAAGGGGCGCCACGCGGTCGCGTCGCCGGACTCGTCCTGCAGCCGCCAGACGTAGCCGGGCGAGCGCTCGGCCAGACCGTTGATCTCCGGTAGCTGGGCGACGAAGTCGGCGAGTTCCGGACTGTCGATGGGGGCGCGCAGGCGGGCGATGTTCAGCTGCGCGAGGTGATGGTCGGTCATGAGGACAGCGTACGGTCTATGTCAATGCTCTTTGTTTTTAGAACGGATCGCGACGCAGCAACCGGTCGGGCGCGGATCGAGCCGTACGGCGCGGTCGTCGCCGACCATGCCCGCGAGCAGCGCCAGGTTCAGCCCGCAGACCAGCGGCGGGTGCCCCTCGGCCAGCGCATGGAACGGGCAGTTGCGCAGCCGGACCGTCCCGTCCGCGTCCTCGAACGGCTCGTAACCCAGCTCCGCCAGGTGCGGAATCGGGTCTCCCCCGGTGAGCTTGGCCCCCATCTCGCGGGCGACCGCGTAGGCCGCCGGCTCCGCGCCGGCCCGCTCGACCGCGGTCGCCAGCACGTCGCCGAGCAGCCGGTAGTCGCGCGGGGGCAACGTGACCGCATGCTCGGCGGCCGATCGGCGGTACAGCTTGGCCGGCCGGCCCGCCCCCGGGCCACCGCTGCGCGGCGCGTACGCGACCTCCAGCAGCCCCGCCTCGACCAGCTTGTCCAGGTGGAACGCCGCCAGGGTGCGGCCGATGCCCACCGCCGCGGCCACCTCGTTGCGGCTCGCCGGCTCCGGCCGCGCAGCGACGAAGTCGTACACGGCCCGGCGCACCGGCTCCCGCAACGACCCGATGGCCTCCACTGACATGCGCCCGACGCTACCCCCCACCCAGCGCGAAGGCGCGGATCGCCTGGGCGCAGCGCGCGGGCTGATCCTCCGGGATCAGCGTGTAGCTGTCGGGGATCCGGACGAGGCGGGCGCGCGGGAGGCGGGCGGCCAGTCGTTCGCCGTGCTCCGGTGGCATGATCCGGTCCTCGGGCGACCACACCACCAGGGCCGGCCGGTCGAACCGGGACAGCCGCTCCGCCGCCCGGAGATACTCGCCCCGGCGGCTGGCGAGCAGGTACGCCCGCACGTCTCGCCGGACCTCCGCGCTGGTCAGGGCCGGCTCGAACCACGCGTCCATGATCTCGTCCGGGACCGGCCGCTTCGACATCCAGCCGAAGGTGAACGGCATCCGACGCGCGGGTCGCCACCGCAGCGGCCGCAGGGCCGCCGCGAGGCCCCCCGGCATCCGCGCCGCGAGCCGGACGAAGCGGCCGGGAAGCCCGGGCGGGAAGTTGTCGAAGGCCTCCTGCGGCAGCAGCACCAGGCGCCCGACCCGCTCGTCCAGGCCCTCGGCCACCAGCAGCTGCGCCCCGCCCCAGTCGAGTCCGACCAGCGTGACGTCGCGCAGATCGAGCGCCGTCAGGAGGTCGGCGACGAGCCGGGCCAGCCCGCGGCCGCTCAGGTCGGCGCCCGCCCGCATGGGTCGACGGTGGGCCCCGAGCGGCAGCTCGGGCACCACGCACCGGAAGTCGCCACGCAGCCGGTCGACCACGCCGCGCCAGACGGACCCGCCGACGAACAGTCCGGTGAGGAGCACCAGCACCGGACCCGGGCCCCCGGTGTCGGTGTAGGCGATGACGCCGGGCCGCAGCTCCACTTCGGACATCCGTGCCTCCCTGCCGCGCGGGCCGGCACCCGGTCTCCGCCGTTCGGTCACCGATACTTGTACCGCATGGTACATGTACCATGCGGTACATTCTTGCTAGCGTTCGGGTCATGGATGCGCTTGATCTCAAGACCCCGTCCGCGCCGCAGGCCATGCTGCTGTCGGTGGGACCGCCGTCGACGCCGCGGCCGCTGGAGGTCATGACCACCTGGGTGGACCTCGCCCCGGGCGACCTCGGGACGCCGCCACATCGCCATTCCGGCCCGGTCCTCGGGTACGTGCTGGAGGGCGCCCTGCGGTTCGAACTGGAGGGCGCGATCCCGCGGACGATCCGGGCCGGCGAGGCGTTCTCGGAGCCGGGCGGCGACGTCATCCACTACCAGGCGGCCAACGACCTCGACGACGCCTGGACCCGGTACGTGGTGGTCACGATCGCGCCCTCCGGCCAGCCGATGATCACGCCCGCGACCGAGGCGGAACTCGAAGCGCGCAGGGATCGGCGAGCGCCGGGGCGGTTGGCGAGTGGGTGACGTCCCGGCCGGTCGCCGCCGGTCGGCCGGCTCAGCCGGACACCCGGACGACGTACTTGCCCCTGCCGGCGCCGTCGGCGAGCGCCTGCTGGGCGTCCGGGGTCGCGGCCAGGCCGGGAAGCACGACCACCTCGGACGTTGACTCCCCGGCGGCCAGCATGTAGAGGGCGGCGCGCATGGCCGCGGCGACCATCGCCGGGGCGTCGGCGGAGAGTGCCGCGAGGCTGAAGCCACCCACGGACGCGTTGTGCCGGTACAGCAGGTGGGTGGGGGGAAGCGCGGCCAGCTCGCCGCCCGCGGCGTTGCCGAACAGGATGATCCGGCCGCCGGGCGCGAGCGCGGCGAGGTCCTCGTGGAGGAAGGCGGTGCCCTGCGGGTCGAGCACCACGTCGACGCCCCGGCCGGACGTGCCGGCGCGGACGTCGGCCGCGAGGGCGTCGCCGCGGACCAGGACGGTCGGGTAGCCGGCGTCCCGCGCCGTCCCGACGCGGGTGGCCGCGCCGACCACGCCGACGAGCCGGGCGCCGCTGCGGGCCCGGGCCACATCGGCCAGCGAACGCCCGACCGCGCCGCCGGCGCTGTGCACCAGGACGATGTCGCCGGCGCGGACCCGCGCGGCGTGATCGTGCAGCAGGATGGCGGTGGTGAGGGCGCCGGGCGCGCTGGCCGCCCGGCCGGGGTCGAGCCCGGCGGGCATCGGGACGGTCAGCGCCGCCTCGGCCACGGCGATCTCGGCCAGGCCACCCTCGTTGGTCAGCGCCACCACCGGGTCGCCGACGCGGTGCCCGGACGCTTCCGGTCCGAGCCCGACGACCGTTCCGCTGACCTCCACGCCGGGGACGAACGGCCACCGCGGCGCGTACCCCGGGTCACCGCGGCGGGACATGACGTCCTTGAAGTTGATGCCCGCGTACGCCACGCGGATGGCCACCTGCCCCGACCCGGGAGTCGGCGGCTCGAGGCGGGCGATCCGGGTGGCGCTGGTGTCGAGGGCCGGCCGGTCGAACACGAGGGCCTGCATCGCTGTCCCTTCGAATGCGGCATGTCGGAGCGTACGCGGTAACGGGAGGCGTGCGCGGATGGCACAGGCCCGCGGGCCGCCGGTCGCGACGGTCGCGCCTGGCCGCTGCTCAGGCCGGCACCTCGCGCTGGGCGGCCGGGAGGGTACGGGCGAACAGGACCGCCGCGGCGACGCAGGCCGCCGCGTTGACCGCGAGAGCCGTACTGACGCCGTGCGACACGCCGCCAGCGGCGGTGGCGCCCGCCGCCGTGACCACCGCGGACATCATCGGCGTTCCCAGGGTGATTCCCACCTGCTGGCTCATGGTCGCCAACCCGGTGGCCAGCCCCTGTTCCGCGTCCGGCAGGCCGGAGGTGGCGGTCACCATGAAACCGACGATCGCCACCAGGTTGGCGACGCCACCGACGAAGGTCGCCACCAGCAGCACGGCCAGCCAACCTGGGAGCTGGCCGAGAAAGGCGAGCGGGAGCGTGGCCGCGGCCTGCGCGACGAACGCAGCCACGATGGCGCGCTTGCCGCCCATTCCGCCGATGAGACGCGGTGCGAGCAGGCCGCCGAGGACGGTTCCCGCGCCCAGCACGGCCAGGGCGAGCCCGGCCTGCAGCGGGGTGTATCCCCGGACCCGCTGCAGGTACAGGGTCAGCAGGAACACCACCGAGGTCTCGGTGGCGAAGGCGAGCACACCGGCGAGGTTCCCCCAGCCGACACTCCGGCGGGCCAGCACGTGGAGGGAGATCAGCGGGTCGGCGACGACGCGCTCGGTGAGCACGAACGCGCCGAGCAGTGCCGCGGCTGCCAGCAGGGACGCCCAGCACCGGGGGTCGGCCCAGGAGCGCACGCCGGCCTGGGTCAGCCCGTACACGCCGGCGACCAGGGCGAGCGTCACGGTCACCGCTCCCGGGGCGTCGAGGCGGGACCGACCGGCGGCACGGCTCTCCCGCAGGGTCGCGGGCCCGGCCACGAGCACGAGGGCGGCCACCACCACGTTGACGAAGAAGGCCCATCGCCAGCTGATCAGGTCGGTCAGCAGGCCACCGATGATCGCCCCGGTGGTGAAGCCCGCCGCCATCAGCGCGCCGTTGAGGCCCAGCGCGCGCCGGCGCATCGGTCCGGCCGGCACCGACGTGGTCAGCAGCGACAGCGCGGCCGGGGTCACCGCCGCCGTGGCCAGGCCCTGGGCGACCCGGGCGAGCAGGAGCACCCAGGGGGCGCCGGCCAGGCCGCCGGCCAGCGAGGCCACGCCCAGCAGAGCGATGCCGGCGTGAAACTGGCGGCGGCGCCCGAACAGATCGGCGCAGCGGCCGAAGAAGAGCGTGAACCCGGCGGCGCACACGGCGAAGGCGGTAGAGATCCACTGCAGGTCGGCCAGCGCCATCCCCACGTCGGCGCCGATCCGCGGCAGGGCGACGTTCAGGATGGAGAAGTCCACGGCGAGGGTGAAGCTGGCGGTGAGCAGGACGGCCACCGCGATCCGGTCCGATAGCCGGCCGGCCCGCGTGGCCGGCTCGTCGGGGATGGCGAGGGTGGTGGCGGAGTCGGAGTTCATGCGTCCGACTCTGCGGCCACGCCGTCGTCGCGGCCAGCACCCGCCGCTTGGTACCCCTGGCAGGGACAGTCACCGCTCCGGCGCAGCGAGCACACTGGAGGCGTGAACGGCCACCCGCACCGCATCCGGCAGACCGACGAACTGGGTGACTTCCTGCGTACCCGGCGGGCGGCGCTGACCCCCGCGGACGCCGGAATCACCGCCTGGGGCGCCCGCCGCGTCCCAGGGCTGCGCCGCGAGGAACTCGCCCGGTTGGCCGGCATCTCCGTCAACTACTACATCCGGCTCGAACAGGGGCAATCGACCAACGCCAGCGACGCGGTCATCGAGGCCCTGGCCCGGGCGCTCGACCTCGACGACGCCGAACGCACCCACCTGTTCGCGCTGGCCCGACCCCGACCCGCCAAGCGGCGGGCGGCCGCCCGGACCGAGACACCGGCCCCCGGCGCGGCCGCTCTCCTGGCGTCCATGCCGAACGTTCCCACGCTGCTGCTGGGGCGGCGCTGCGACATCCTCGCCTGGAACCCGATCGGCCACGCGCTGTTCGCCGGCCACCTGGACCCGTCCGCGCCCGAGCGGCCCGGAGCCCGCCCCAACCACCTGCGCCTGCTCTTCCTCGACCCGCACACCCGAGAGCTGTACCGCGACTGGGCCGAGGAGGCGGCCCTGGCCGTCGCGTCCCTGCGGTACATCACCGCCCAGTATCCGGAGGACCGGCGCCTGGCGGAGTTGATCGGTGAGCTGTCCATCAACAGCCCGGAATTCGCGCGGCTGTGGGCCAGACACGACGTACGCCTCTGCTCGAGCGGCACCAAGCGGCTGCACCACCCCCAGTTGGGCGACCTCGACCTGCACTACGAGGCCCTACACCTGCCCGACAGTCACGGACAGCGGCTGCTGACGCACACCGCGGCCGCCGGCTCCCCCGCCGCGGACGCGCTCAGCCTGCTCGGGCGCGGGAGGCGCTGAATCCGCGGCGGCCCGCGCCGTGGGAAGAGCGGGCGGCGGGTGCCGGCTCTCACGGCGCTCCGCCGACCGATCGGTCCAGCAATTGACACACGTTAACACCGGTGCAATACTCCAATCGACCGGAGTCGATCGGTTGTTCGTGTCGACATCGGTCCAGCCGGGCACCCAGCACAGCCTCTCGCCGGAGCAGAGCACATCCGGCCGGGACGACGCGCGCGGGGCAGCCGAAGCGGCCCCGACGTACGGCGGCGCGCCCGACCCGGCCGAAACCACCCCGGTCCCTCGGAGAGCGATCAACCTGCGGCCTGCTGTTAACGCTAACAGCCCCTACTTCCCCGGAGTTGCGTGATGTCAAGACCGAAGTACCTCGCCTCGGCCGTCGCGGCCGCGGCACTTCTCGTCGTGGCGGCGGTGGGTGGAGCACTCAACGGTGGCCTCACCGGCACCGCGGTGGCCGCCACCAACGGCACCCTCGCCACCACCGCCGGCTGCGGCAAGGCGCCCACGCTGACGAACGGCACGCACACGATCTCCAGCGGTGGCCAGAACCGCAGCTACATCCTGCGGATCCCCGACGGCTACGACCGGAACCACCCGTACCGGTTGATCTTCGCGTTCCACTGGCTGAACGGCTCGGCCAGCAACGTCGCCTCGGCCGGCTACTACGGCCTGCAGCCGCTGTCGAACAACAGCACCATCTTCGTGGCGCCGCAGGGCATCGACGCGGGCTGGGCCAACACCAACGGTCGGGACCTGACCCTCTTCGACGACATCGACCGGCAGCTCGAAAACGACCTGTGCGTCGACACCACGCAGCGCTTCGCGCTGGGCTGGAGCTACGGCGGGGCGATGAGCTACGCGGTCGCCTGCGCCCGGCCAACCATCGTCCGCGCGGTCACCGTGCTGTCCGGCGCCAACCTCAGCGGATGCAACGGCGGCACCCAGCCCGTCGCGTACTTCGGCATCCACGGCATCCACGACAGCGTCCTGAACATCTCGAACGGGCGGTCGTTGCGGGACACGTTCGTCCGCAACAACGGCTGCACCCCGCAGAACCCGCCGGAACCGAGCCAGGGCAGCCTCACCCACATCACCACGGCGTACGCCGGCTGCCGGGCCGGTTACCCGGTGCAGTGGGCCGCGTTCGACGGCGACCACACGCCCAGCCCGGTCGACGGCTCCGGCAGCCCCAACGACTCCCGGACCTGGACGTCGGGTGAGATCTGGCGGTTCTTCAGCCAGTTCCAGTCCACCACCCCGCCCACCAGCGCGCCGCCGACGACCGCGCCGCCCACCACCGCGCCGCCCACCACGGCGCCGCCGACCACCCCGCCGCCCAGCACGGCCCCGCCCACCACCCCGCCGCCGACCGGCGGGCCCGGCGCCTGCACCGCCACCTACCGCTCGGTCAACAGCTGGCCCGGCGGGTTCCAGGGCGAGGTCACCGTCACCAACAACGGCGGCACCCCCCTGAACGGCTGGACCGTACGCCTGACGCTGGCCGGCGGGCAGGCGATCAGCAGCCTCTGGAACGGCACCAACACCGGCACCACCGGCAACGTCACCGTCCGGAACGCCGCCTACAACGGCAACCTCGGCGCGAACGCCTCGACCACCTTCGGGTTCACCGCCACCGGCGACGGCGCCACCCCGCCCAGCAACGTCGGCTGCACCGGCTCCTGATCGTCGGCGGGCCCGGAGCCGATCCCGGCTCCGGGCCCCCGGCCCGCCACCGACTCACCGGGCTCGCCGCGCCGCGGCCAACCCACCGCGACCGACCCACGCGACCGACCCACCGCGCTCGGCTACTCGTCGAGCCGGGTCCGCAACGGGTAGCCGTACGCGACGAGCAGCGGAGCACACAGGGCCGTGACCAGCCGGCGGTGCCGCCGCGGGAGGGCGGTCCGCCACACGTCGTCGCGCCGCAACGGCAACCGCCCGGTTCGAAAGCGCATCGGGTTGCCACCGATCATGTGGTGGACCGGCAGGTTGACGTGGTCGTCGGTCAGGAAGGCCAGATCATCGGAGCCGACGTCCAACCCGACGAACGCGCCGATGCCGCGGATCGTGCCCTGCGGATCGGACACGAGGTGCTCGTAGTGGAGCCGTTTCACCGGAAGCCCTTCCGGGGCTCGCCCGGCGGGTCGGCCCGATCGACCGGCCAGCGCGGCCCCGAGGTTGTGTACGTCCCAGCTGAGCGCCGAGCGTACCGGCGGGAACCGCGGCATGGTCTGCCCGACGTTCGACTCCAGTCGGGGGACCACCTTCGTCCACGAGTACGCCACGCCGCGCGGGTCCCGCACCAGATGCACCATCCGCAGATCGGACCCGGCCGCTCGGCGCAGGCAGAGGGCTATCGCCGGAACCTTCGACGAGTCCACCACCAGCTCGGCCCCGGTCAGCGAGGCCGCTGCGGCGTACACGGCCGTGGTGTAAGCGGCGTACTCGGCCAGCTGCCCGCGCAGCCGAGGACCGAGCCGACCGCCGACCAGCGCTGGCACGTTACGCAGCCGAAGCGCCAGCGTACGCAGTTCCCGCACGCGCCCGAGGTCGATCTGGTCCCATCCGCCGAACGCCTTGTCGCCCACCGCGACCCAGAAGTCGCAGCGCGCGTAGGAACGGCCGCAGGCGCAGTAGTCGTCGGTCAGCCGGACGACGCCCCACAGGTTCACCACCTCACCGAGCGCGCTGACGCCGGGGAGGGCGCCGAGCATCCGGTCGAGCAGGGTGCTACCGCTGCGACCCGCCCCGCCGATGTAGAGCACCCGCATGACGCCTCAGCTCCGTCCGGTGGTGGTGGCGCCACCCGATCCGGCCAGGACGCCGTCGGTGCGGCGCCGGAACCTGGCCCGATCGTGCTCGGCCGACCAGATCCGGCACAGGGTCTGGGCGATCCGATCCCAGCCGAACTCGCCCACGGCCCGCTCCCGGCCAAGGGCAGCGAACTTCCGGGCCAGCTCCGGATCGTCCCGCAGCTGGGCCAGGCGGTCGACCAGGGCGGTGGCGTTCCCCGCCGGGTAGGTGAGGCCGGCCGGACCGATCACGTACGGGATCTCGCCGACCTCGCTGCCCACCACCGGGACCTCGCAGGCCATCGCCTCGACCAGCACGCGGCCGAACTGCTCCCGCAACGGGATCCCGACCCAGGGAAGGACGTTGCGCTGGACGAGTTCGACGGAGGGCAGAACGAGCGCGTCCATCCGGCCGATCAGCCCGGGCAGCGTGGCATGGTCGGCCCAGTCCCGCAGGGTGACCCGCCCGGGCCGACGGGCGGCGGCGCGTTCCACCTCGGGCCGCAGGCTGCCGTCGCCGACCAGCAACAGGTCGCAGTCGAGCAGTTCGCCGGCACAGAGCAGGTCCCGGATCCCCTTGTGCGGCTCCAACCGGCCGACGAACCCGGCGGTGAACGGCCTGGACCGGGCCGCCCGTACCGGCGCCGGCGCGAAGCGGGCGGTGTCCACTCCCAGCGGCACGATGGTCGCGGGTCCGTGATACCCCTTGGCCCGTAGCACCGCGAGGGCGGCCGGAGTGATCGGCAGCGCATGGTCGACCGACCGGTACGCGTGCCGCTCGAGCAGCGGAAAGGGTACGGGCAACCGCATCACGACGTTCTGCGCCGCATAGAGCGTCACCGGCACCCGTGGCCACCACCGCCGCCGGAGCCGCAACATCTGCCAGGTCGAGAGGTACGACGACTCCCCGATCAGGTGCAGAACGTCCGGGCGATCGCGTTCCGCCACCGACCGCAAACCGTCCCGGTCGAAGAGCACCGACGCCATGTGCCCGGTGCGGCCCTCGCTCCACCGGTGCGCCAGGACGTGGTAACGCAGCCCGGTGCGCTCTTCGATGGCCGCCAGTTCCTGGCGGGCGGTCGCGGAAACGTCGGCGACCACCACGGTCACCGTGAGGTCGGGTTGGGCGGCCAGGACCGCGAAGAGGTCCATCCAGTGCTCGGTGCGGGCACCAACCGCGGTGATCATCACGTGCATGATGGGCTCCTGCTGGTCATCGGTACCGGTTGGCTCAGCGTCGTCCGGTCGGCCGCGGCGGCGATCCGGTAGATCTCGCGCCAGGCCCGGACCCGCCGCCGCGCGGCCGGCCCGGGCCGGAGGAGACCACGCGCCAGGGCCAGCGCCGTCCCGAGCAGCGCGCGGAGCAGCACCGCCAACCGGACCGGGCCGAAGGTCGAGGGTCGGTGCCGGGCAAAGAAGCGCAGGCGGCTCGCGTACAGGTGCGGCCAGGTCTGGCCCGGGCTGCTGCTGGCTCCGCCCACGTGCGTCGCGGAGACGGTGGGCAGGTAGAGCACCGCCGCGTTCCGGCGCCAGGCCCGCAGGCACAGCTCCTCATCCTCGTAGTACATGAAGTAGCCCTCGTCCAGGCCACCCAGGTCGAGCAGCAGGTCGGTCCGTACCGCGAGGCAGGCGCCGCTCACCCAGTCGACCGTGCGGGGCTCACCGGGCCGCAGGCAGGCGTCGTACGCCCGACGACGGCTACGGCCGCTGAACAGCTTGCGTACGGGCACCGGCAACAGGGCCGCGCCGAACTGACAGCCCAGGACGCTGGTCAGTGACTCGAACGGATGGGCGCTCACCGCCACCCGTCCGTCCCGGGCGATGAGCCGCGGCGCCACCACGCCGACCTCCGGGCGGTCCCGGAGCGCCTCGACCAGGCCCCGGGCGGTGGCCGGCGGCAGCACACAGTCCGGGTTGACCAGCAGCACCGAGCCGGTGCGCACGCCCGCGAGGCCCTGGTTCACCGCCCTGGCAAAGCCCACGTTCTCGTCGTTCACCAGCAGGTCCACCGCCGGAAACCGCGCGCCGACCAGGGCGGGAGTGCCGTCGGTCGAGGCGTTGTCGATCAACCGTACCGGCAGCCCCGCCGACAGTAGCGCCGACAGACAGTCCTGCACCTGGGACACGGAGTTGTGGGTGACGACGATCGCCGTGGCATCCACTGTGGTCATCGAGCCTCCATGAAGACGGGATGGACGGGACGACCGTCATCGATCGGTTCGGCCGACTGCCGCGGTGCGGCGGCCGCCGCACCGCCGACCGCCGGAACAGCAGCCGCGGGCGGGTGGCCGGCCGGCGCATCGGCGCCGGCCATCCCCCACCGCATCGTCAGCAGGACCAGGGCCGGCAGCAGGCCCAGCGTCCAGTGGCCGGTCGTCGGCCCCGAGAAGGCGACCGCGACGATGAAGCCGCAGATCAGGGCCGCGAAGGCGAACGGTGGGCCGGAGCGGAAGGCGAGCCCGACGCGCAGCGTCCGGATGAGCGGCCAGAGCAGCGCCGCGAGACCGACGAGGCCGAGGTTCGCCAGGATCATGACGTGGTAGACGTGGTACAGCGGGCCGACTTCCATGAACCCGCGTCCGGACAGGTATGCCTGCGGGGTGACCTGCCCGATGCCGCCGCCGAGGATCGGGTGGTGCAGGAACACCCGCAGTCCCACCATCGCCTCCGGCACCCGGAAGCCGGCGTCCCGATCGAACGCCGAGTCCATCGACTCCGCCCGGATCCGCACACCGGAGCTGAGCGCGAACACGCCGACCAGCAGGGTTGTCGAGGCCAACACCGTGGCCGCCGTCATGCGGCGGACGGCCCGGTCGCCGCGCAGCAGCAGGACCAGCACGGCCACCCCCGTGGCCACCCAGGTGGTCCGGTAGGCGGCGAGCGCGACGTCCATCAGGTGCAGCGCGGCGATCGCCACCAGGCCGATCCGGCGCCAACCCGTCGTCCGGCAGCTGATGACCAGCAGCGGCAGGGCGATCACCAGCGCCCACACCCCGCCGTGCCGCCCGGGCGCGGCCAGGCTGGTCACGATCAGCAGCGCGGACGCCGAGACGAAGAGGACGGCCGCCGAACGGAGTCGAGCCGGGGTGTTCAGGGTGTACGTCGCCAGGAAGTAGTACGCCGGGATCACCGCGAAGTGGTAGCCGGCGAGCATCACCCCGAACGGAGCGTTGCCCAGCAGCAGGCCGTACCCGGCCCCGGTGACGATCACGAGCGCCGCCACCGCCATCGGCACGTCGGCGACGGTCCTGCACCGGGCCTCCGGGTGCCGGAACAGGAGCCGGCGGGTGATCAGCCCCGCGGCGCCGGCAACCAGCACCAGCGCGTGCACGCCCATGACGGCCCGGATCGAGCCGTCACCGAACAGGCCCGCGAGGTTCGTTACGGTGATGACCGCGGTCGGCAGCACCGTCGACGGCCACAGGGTGAACACCGCCCAGCACACCGCCACGCCGGTCACGAGCAGGCCGAGATCACCGACGCGGGCCGTGGACCCGCCCAGGAGGGCCGCGACGAACGATCCGTCGGCCGGAAGGACGACGACCAGCCCCGCCACCCCGGCCGCCACACCGGTCAGCACGCCGACCGCCACGGGTCTCAGCGCCGCCGAGCTCATGGCCGCGGATCTCATCGCCGGTCTCCGCGCCGCGCCGCGCACTCGTCGAACAGTTCCCGGACCCGGTCGGCCCGGCGGGACCAGGTGTTGCGCTCGGCCGCTGCCCGACGCGCAGCGGCAGCGTCGGCGTTCTCCTCCCGCAGCGCCTCGTCGATGGCTGCCGCGAAGGCGGCGGCCCCCGCGGCGAGGTGGATCGGCTCGTCGAGGTGCCGAAGCGCCGGCAGCGGGGTGGCCACCACGGGCTTGCCGAGCGCCAGATACTCGTAGAGCTTCTTTGGTTGGACGTAGTCGATCAATTCCCCGACGCGGTACGGGATCAGCAGGACGTCGCAGGCGCGCAGGATCGCGGGGACGTCGGCGAACTCCACCATGCCCCGCAGCACGACATTGGGCAGCCCGGTGAGCGCGGCCCGACCGGCGGCGGTCTGCGGACCCACCAGCAGGAAGGTCCAGTCGGGGCGGAGCCGCGCCACGGTCGCCACCAGCCCCGCGTCGAAGGCCCGGGTGTCGACCGCGCCGGCATAGCCGAGCAGCGGACGGGGCAGCTCGGCCGTCCACTCCGCGACCGGACCGGACCGGCTGAAGCGCTCCGGGTCGCAGGCGTTCGGCACCAGGACGACCGGGGCGGTCGCGGAGGGCAGCCGGTCGAGCAGCGCGGGAGACGAGGCCAGCACCAGGTCGGCCGCCCGGACCGCCCGCCGGGCGCCGCGCCGCAGGTGCCAGCGGTTCCAGGGTCGGGCGAAGGTCCAGGACAGGTCGGTGCAGTCATAGACGATCGAATCGGCCCGCAGCCGGCGGGCCGCGGCGAGCGACAGGTCGTCGTCGATCCAGGCCAACCGCTGCCCGGCATGCCGGTCGAGCCAACGACGGATCAACCTGGCGGCGAGCCAGCGGTTGACCCAGTTCGCCGGCGGCAACTGCCGGCCGCCCGGCAGGACGGCCGGCGGCGTCACCCGCCACAGCGACGGTTCGATCGGGGTGACCCGGAAACGCCAGCGAGGACGGTTGCCGGGCGGCTCGACGAACAGGACCCGCCGATCGGCTGCCAGTTCCCGGGCCAGGGCGTGCTGCCGGTGCGCCTCGGTCCGCCAGGCGACGCCACTGAACATCACCAGCCAGGGCCGCAGATCGTCGGGGAGCGCGCCGCAGTCGCCGCGCACCGCCGCGAGCAGATCCCGCGGACCGAGCCGGCCGGGCGCCCGGACCACCGCGCGCAGCGGCCGGCTGAGCAGGACCAGCAGTCGCAGCAGCCACAACCGGCGCCGGGGCTGGGTCTGGGAGACGAAGCGCACCAGACCGCCGAGGTGGTGCCGGCTGCGGGTCGCGGCGGGCAGCATCCGCCCGGACGTACCGGGGTTGTGCACCACCACGGCGTCCGGCGTCGACCACAGGGGCCGGCCCGCGGTGGACAGCTGCTGGGCCAGCCGTACGTCGTTGAAGTACAGCGGGTAGCCCTCGTCGAAGATGTGATCCGGGGGGAGGACACCCCGGCGGAGCAGCAGGCAGCTCGCCGGCGGCTGCGGCACCGGCCGGGCCGCGCCGAAATCGACATCGCGCAGCTGGTACCTGCGCCATGCGCCGCGCAGGCCGGGCATCGATCGCAGACCGACCGCCAGCCCGACGGCGGCCCGGAACCCCAGCATGCCGAGATACTGGTTGTCCGGCTCGCCGTCCTCGTCGACATAGTGTGGCGCGACGCCGGCCACCTCCGGCCGGTCGGCGAGAAAGTCGACGAGCGCGGTGAGCGCGCCGGGGCGGCATTCCACGTCGCTGTTCAGCAGGAGGATCAGGTCGCCCTGCGCCTCCCGGTACGCCTGGTTCACGGCCGCCGCGAAGCCCCGGTTCCCGGGGTTGCGCAGCAACCGCACGTCGGCGCGCTCGGCGAGCAGCTGCGCGGAGCCGTCGGTCGAGCCATTGTCGACGACGATCAGCTCGTACCGGGTCGCGCCGGTGGCGGCGGCGGCCAGCGATTCCAGGCAGCGCCGGGTCTTCTCCCGGGTGTTCCAGCTGACCAGCAGGACGGAGACGAGCGGCGTCGCCGGGCCGGCAGGTTCGACGGTGCCGACTCCGCCACCCCGGGGCCGGCGGCTGGTCAGTGGTGGGCCGCTCATGAGTGGCGCGCCCCCTCGGTCCGCCGGGCCACCAGCCGGAGATAGTCGCCGAGTCGAGGGTGGCTGGAGCGGAACGAGCCGGTGGCCCGGAACACCCGCCAGGAACCGGCGGCTCCCCACCGGGTGAGCAGCCTGCGCGGGCGGAGGTATCCGGTCGCGAAGAGGGTGTCCACCCTCGTCACGGCGAACCCGCAGCCGGCGACCAGCCGGGTCAGCGAGTCCGCGTCGAAGTGCCAGTGGTGGTAACGCGGCGCGAGGTCGACCCACGACGCGCCGGCACGCCGGGCCGCGACCGAGCCGAGATTCGGCACCTCCAGCGCCAGCCAGCCGCCGGTGACGAGCCGGTCCCGGGCAGCGTGCAGGAACGTGGCCGGGTCCTCCACGTGTTCCAGCACATGGAAGGCGCAGACGGCGTCCACCGGGGCGGGCAGCACGACCTCCTCGAAGACTCCCTGCTGGACCGGCACCCCCAACTGCTCGCGGGCGTACCGGCCGGCCACCTCGGAGACCTCGACGCCGGTGGCGTCGATGCCGGCTTGCCGGGCCGCCTCCAGGAAGAACCCGCCGGCCGGGCCGGCCTCCACCAGCGACCTCGGCCTGACCGCGCTCAGCAGCCACCGCAGCCGCCGGGTCGCCTCGTACCGCCACTGCTCGGCCCGGTCGAAGTACTGGCGGTACGACTCGGTCTCGTAGTACGACTCGTCGTACAGCGTGTCGATCCTGCCCGGCCGATCGGCGGTCCAGTGGAACGCGCACGCGGCGCAGCGCCGGAGCAGGCCGTCGAGTGCCGGCTCGTGCCGGTCGCTCCCGCAGACGATGCACTGGCAGGTGTCGATCAGACTGGTCATGCGAAGTCCCTCTCGATCTCGGATTGGCGGGCCGCCGCCGGCACGCCGGGTACGGGTCCGACGGCCGGGCGCCGAGCGCGCAGCGGACGTGGCCACGCGTGCGGCCGTACGGCCGGGTCCAGCAGCTGCGTCGCCGCCAGGACGGCCCCGCCCACCACCAGGACGACGGTGCCGCGGCAGGCGGTGGTGACACCGGCGCCCCAGCGGCCGGCGAGGTCCGGCAGGTGCGGCGCGGCCAGCCAGCCGGCAGTGGCCGCCAGTACGCTCGCCAGCGTGCCCGGCGCGGCCGCTCGCAGCAGCGGCAGCACCGGTCGGTGGGTGGCCCGGTGGAACTGGAGGAAGAAGCCGACGGTGCTGATGACGATCGCCACGAGGGTGGAGGTGGCCGCCCCGAGGGGCCCGCACAGCCGCATCATGGGATAGATCAGGGCGACGTTCACCACGAGCGCGACGATCAGCGATGCGGTCTCCCGGCCGGGCTTGCCCTCGGTCCGGGTGACCAGCGTGGCCACGCCGATGACGAGCCCCAGCGCGTACCCGGGCGCCAGGATCGCGATGGACCCGGCCGCCCAGGGCACGTCGTGCCCCATCCAGAACCTGACCAGCGGTTCGGCACAGACCACCATGGCGGCGGCAGACGGCGCCGCGAACGCCGTGACGTACCCCGTGAAGCGGTGGTAGAACTCGTCGATCCACTGCCGGCCGTGCCGGGCGAACTGAGCGACGGTCACCGGAAACAGCACGGTGAAGAGCAGGTCGGCTGGCAGTCGCAGCAGGCTGAGCAGCCGACCGGCGAGGTCGAAACCGCCGACGGCGGCCGGACCGAAGACGCCGCCGACGACGAGCGGGCTGAGCGCCACGGTGCCGGTGCCGGCGACCTTGGTCAGCTGGACGGGCAACCCGTACCCGAGGACGCTGCGGACGTCGGACCGGCGGATCCGGCGGAGGCTGGGCGTCAGGCTCCGGACCTTCCGCTGCGCGACGGCGATCAGCAGGATGGTGCGGATCGCGTTGGTGGCCGCCGTGGTGGCGCCCAGCGCGGCGAGCCCGCCGCCCAGCCGGATCACCAGCACCGCAAGCACGGCGGTCAGCACGGCGCACAGGCCGGTGACGACGGCAACCGCGGTGTAGCGCTGGGTGCCGGCGAGCATCGCCCGCCAGGGCACCGACACCTGGTCCGCGAGCACTCCGACCATCAGCCACAGCGCCGCCTCCCGCGCCTGCTGCGCAGGACCGATGATGTGGAAGAGCCGGGCCAGCAGCGGCCAGCCGGCCAGGGTGACGACGATCGCGGCTACGCCGAGGGCGACCCCGCAGAGCAGGCCCAGGCCGAGCGAGGCCCGGGCATAGCGTCGGCCAGCGGCATCGTGCGCCCGGGCCACCTCCCGGATCTGCGCCGGGCCGAGGCCCAGATCGATCAGCGTGAACAGGGTGGCCAGCACGCCGAGCAGCGCCCAGACGCCGAACTCGTGCGCGCCGAGCCCGTCGTAGACGATCGGCAGCGAGACGAGGGTGGCGACCGCCACCACCGCCCGGGAGGCCAACAGGCTTCCGGTGCTGCGGGCGACCTGCCAGCCGATGCCGACCCGGAGGCTAGCCACGGGGAAACCCGCGCAGCATGTCGAGGGCGGTCAGGACGAGCAGGTTCAGATCCAACCGCAGCGAGCGGTAGCTGAGATACAGCAGATCGAACCGGAGTTTCTCCTCCGCGCTGGCCGCGTAGCCGCCGGTGAGCTGCGCGATGCCGGTCAACCCCGGCCGGATGAGATGGCGCAGCTCGTAGTGCTGCAGCCGCTGGAATTCCGCGACGAACGCCGGCCGTTCGGGCCGGGGACCGACCAGGCTCATCTCTCCGCGCAGGACGTTCCAGACCTGGGGCAGTTCATCCAGCCGCGTCCGCCGGAGGAGGGCGCCGATCCTGGTCACCCGGAGGTCTCCCGGTACGGCGAAGCGCGGGCCGGTGTCGCGCTCGGCGTCCACCCGCATGGTCCGGAACTTCACGATCCGGAACAGCCGCCCACGTTCCCCCATCCGCTGCTGGAAATACAGCGGTGGGCCGTCCCAGCAGGTCAGTGCCGCGATGACGAGCATCACCGGCAGCAGCACCGGCAGGGCGAGCAGGACGATCCCGAGGTCAAGGGCGCGCTTGAGCCGGCCGCACGCCGGCGGCCCCGCCGGCCAGCGCACCGGGACCCACACCAGGCCACCGAGTCGGCGCAGCCGGGCCGGTCGGAGCAGACCGTAGGTCGGGCGGGCCAGCACCAACAGGTTGACCCGGGCGGCCAGACAGGACGCCAGCAGCCGGGGGTCCACATCGTCCAGTGGCAGCTTGACCAGCATCAGCTTGGGCTGACACAACCGGAGGACCGTGTCGATCCGCTCGACGGCCTGCGGCACCGAAAGCCGCATCACCACCTCGAACTCGTGGTCGAGCCGGTCCGGTGTGTGCCGCTCCGGCGAGTCGACCACCACCACCCGCGCCCGTCGGCGGGCCGGTGCGGTGGCAACCGGGTCGCGGGGGTCCCCGGTGGTCGCCGGGGACAGCGCTTCGCCGGGCGCGGCCGGGGACAGCGCCTCGCCGGGCGCGGCCGGGGACAGCGCCTCGCCGGGCGCGGCCGGGGACAGCGCCTCGCCGGGCGCGGCCGGCGGTCGCCAGGGGTCCGTGCGGGCGGGCCGGCACGGACCGCTCGCGACGGGCGGCGCCAGCGCCGCGGCGTCGGCCGGAGCCGAGCCGACCGCCCCGGCCGCCAACCGGGTCGTGCCCTCACCCGGGACGGCGGCGATCGGCAGAATACGATCGGTCGATCCACGAGTACGCAATGAGATCACCTGGGTTTCGGGGCGTCGGAACGCGTCGGTGCGGCCGTGGCGGGCCTGGGGCGCCTCAGCGGGCCGGTCCGCGCCCACGACCAGCGTCGGGGGTCGGATCCGGCGATGCCGAGCGGGCGGTTGCGGTCTCCGCTGGCGCCGTACCGTTCCGCGCCACCGGGCCGGCCTGCGGCACCGTGGCCGCGGACAGCTGGAGTGGAACGACCGCCGCGGCGGGCGGTCCGGAGCGGTAGCCGGCGTGCCGACCGGCCGCGACGTCCCACCGGCGTACGTCGTTGAGAACGCATCCGAGCACCCGGGCGCCCACGTCGCGCAGCATCTCGGCGGCGGCTCGAACCTGCTCGTCGGTGACGCGACCGGCCCGGGTCACCAACACCACGCCGTCGGCGTGGCCCGCCAGCACCGTGGCGTCGGCGACGGGCAGCACGGGTGGCGTGTCGATCAGGATCACGTCGTACCCGTTCCGCTCGCGGCGCAGCAGCTCAGCCATGGCCGGCGAGTCGAGCAGCTCGCTGGGATTGTTCGGGCTGGTCCCGGCGGCCAGCACCCACAGCGTCGAGTTCCCGAGCCGGCGTACGGCACCGGCGCTGTCGAGCCGCCCGTCGAGCACATCCGACAGGCCGGCGCCCGGTTCCAGCCCCAGATAGCGGCCGACGCGCGGGGTCCGCCAGTCGGCCTCGACCAGCAGCACCCGCTTGCCGGTCGCCGCGAAGGCCAGGGCCAGGTTGGCCGCCGTGCTGGATCGCCCGTCCCGGGGTACCGGGCTGGTGATCACGACAACCTGGTGCGGGATCGAGCCGTCGCGGTGGCTCAGTCGGGTCCGGAGCTGACGGAACGGCTCCGCCGCCGGCTGATAGCCGGCGTCGACCACCACCGGCCGGCGCGACGGCCAGCCGCGGTGCGGCACCACGGCGACCACCGGGGCCATCGCCGCCTCGACGAGCTGGTCGGGGCCCCGGACCGTGCGGTCGAAGGTTTCCCGTGCCGCCGCGGCGAGCACGCCCACCACCAGACCCAGCAACAGTCCGATGCCGAGGTTGCGCAGCGGCCGCGGAAAGACGGGGTTCGGGTTGAGCGTCGGCCCGGCCACCGGTTCCGCGCGCAGCAGCGCCGACTTGTGGCCGGCCGGCGTCTCGAGCTTCGCCACCAGCTTGCCGAACTCCTCGCTGACCGCTTCCGCCAGGCGTTCGGTACGACCCCGGTCGGTGTCGGTGACGGCCACCCGGATCAGCGCCGTGTCCTCCGTCCGCTGGGCGCTGAGCCGACCCTGGACCTGCGGACCGGTCAGGCCGATGCCGTCCCGAGCGGCGACCATGGCGGCGAGGCGCTCACCGTGGGCCAGGTCGGCGTACAGGTCGGCGCGGTCCCGCGCGTAGGCGCCACCTTGAAAGACGTCGCTCGGACCGGTCCCGGTCGACGAGAGCAGGAAGACCGTGTCGGCCTCGTACCGCGGGGGGACGGCGGCGGTCACGCCCCAGGCGACCCCGGATCCGACGACCAGTGCCACCAACACCAACCACCAACTACGGCGTACGGCGCGCATGGTCCGCCAGCCAGCCATGACATCTCCCACCAAACCTAGACAGCGAGGCGGGAACCAGTCTGGCCGGTAAATGGACATCAGGGGGCTAAACGGCCGAAAACGGAAAGACCGCGCCCCGGTCAATCACGAGGATCGACCGGGGCGCGGTATGGGTGCAGCGGGATCAGGCGACGTCGAAGCGGTCCAGCTCCATGACCTTGGTCCAGGCCCGCACGAAGTCGGCCACGAACTTCTCCCGGGCGTCCTCGCTGGCGTAGACCTCGGCGAGGGCCCGCAGCTGGGAGTTCGAGCCGAAGATGAGGTCGACCGCGGTGGCGGTGAACTTCACCTCGTCGGTGGCCAGGTCGCGGATCTCGTACACGTGCTCGTCGGACTCCGACGCCTTCCACCGGGTGCCCGGGGAGAGCAGGTTGACGAAGAAGTCGTTGCTGAGCACGCCCGGCCGGTCGGTGAGGACGCCGTGCGTCGTGCCGCCGACGTTGTTCCCGAGCGCGCGCAGGCCGCCCACCAACACGGTCATCTCGGGCGCGCTCAGGCTGAGCATGTACGCGCGGTCGACCAGCAGCACCTCCGGCTGGGTCTTTTCGCCCGGCCGCAGGTAGTTGCGGAACCCGTCGGCGCGCGGCTCCAGGACCGCGAACGACTCGACGTCGGTCTGCTCCTGGGTGGCGTCCGTACGCCCCGGGCGGAACGGCACGGTCACCTCGACTCCGGCGTCCCGGGCCGCCTTCTCGACGGCGGCCGAGCCGGCCAGCACGATCAGGTCGGCGAGCGAGATCGTGGCGCCGCCGGCGGCGTTGAACTCCCGCTGGATCCCCTCCAGCGTCTGCAGGACCGTCGCGAGCTGCTCGGGCTGGTTGGCCTCCCAGCCGCGCTGCGGCTCCAGCCGGATCCGGGCGCCGTTGGCGCCGCCGCGCTTGTCCGTCGAGCGGAAGCTGGCGGCCGACGCCCAGGCGGTGGAGACCAGTTGGGCGACGCTGAGGCCGGAGTCCAGCACCTTGGCCTTGAGGGCGGCCACGTCGGCGTCGCCGACCAGCTCGTGGTCGACCGCCGGCAGCGGGTCCTGCCACAGCTGGGCCTCCGGCACCCACGGGCCGAGGAAGCGGCTGACCGGACCCATGTCGCGGTGCAGCAGCTTGAACCAGGCCTTGGCGAAGGCCAGCGCGAACTCGTCCGGGTTCTGCAGGAAGCGGCGCGAGATCTTCTCGTACGTCGGGTCCACCCGCAGCGCCAGGTCGGTGGTGAGCATCGTCGGCCGGTGCTTCTTCGCCGGGTCGTGCGCGTCCGGGATGATCTCGTCGGCGTCCTTCGCGACCCACTGCTTGGCGCCGCCGGGGCTCGTGGTGAGTTCCCACTCGAAGCCGAAGAGGATCTCGAAGAAGCGGTTGCTCCACTGGGTCGGCCGGTCGGTCCAGGTCACCTCGAGGCCGCTGGTGATCGTGTCACCGCCCTTGCCGCTGCCGTACGTGCTCAGCCAGCCCAGGCCCTGGTTCTCCAGCGGCGCGCCCTCGGGCTCGGGGCCGACGTGGTCGTCGGCCGGGCCGGCGCCGTGGGTCTTGCCGAAGGTGTGACCGCCGGCGATGAGGGCCACGGTCTCCTCGTCGTTCATGGCCATCCGGCGGAAGGTCTCCCGGATGAAGTGCGCGGCCGCGGCCGGGTCGGCGTTGCCGCGCGGCCCCTCCGGGTTGACGTAGATGAGTCCCATCTCGGTGGCCCCGACACCCGCGGCCATCTCCGTGTCCGAGGAGTAGCGCTCGTCGCCGAGCCAGGTGTCCTCCGGACCCCAGAAGATCTCCTCGGGCTCCCAGACGTCCTCGCGGCCGAAGCCGAAGCCGAAGGTCTTGAAACCCATCGACTCCAGGGCCACGTTGCCGGCGAGCACGAGCAGATCGGCCCAGGAGACCTTCTGGCCGTACTTCTGCTTGACCGGCCACAGCAGCCGGCGGGCCTTGTCCAGGTTGGCGTTGTCGGGCCAGCTGTTGAGCGGGGCAAACCGCTGGCCGCCGTCGCCGGCGCCGCCGCGGCCATCCTCGATCCGGTAGGTGCCGGCCGCGTGCCAGCTCAGCCGGATCATCAGGCCGCCGTAGTGGCCGAAGTCGGCCGGCCACCAGTCCTGCGAGGTGGTGAGGACCTGAGTGATGTCCCGCTTCAGCGCCTCGACGTCGAGCTTGGCGAACTCCCTCGGGTAGCTGAAGTCCGCGCCCAGCGGGTTGCCCTTGGCGGAGTGGGCGTGCAGCACCGACAGGTCCAGCTGGTTGGGCCACCAGTCCCGGTTGCTCCGCGGGCGACCGCCGGTCTTCGTGGTCGGCGAGTCGATCGCCGGGTTCTCGCTCTCGCTGCCCTGCGCGGTCACGGAGTCGTGCGCGACCGGGCAGCCGGCCGCCTCCATCCGGTCCACGCCCTGCGCGCTGGCCGGTGCGTTGTCCTGGGTGTCGCTCATCTGCTTCCTTCCGAACTGGCGGATCGCTGGGACGTGCGCTCGGTCGCGCAGTCGGGGCAGCTGCCCCAGTAGACGACCTCCGCCTCGTCGACCACGTACCCGTGATCGTTGGAGGCGGTCAGACAGGGAGAGTCGCCGACGGCGCAGTCGACGTCGGCGATGGCGCCGCAGGAGCGGCACACCACGTGGTGGTGGTTGTCCCCCACCCGCAACTCGTACCGTGCCGTGGCGCGGGCCGGCTGGATGCGCCGGACCAGACCGGCGTCAGTGAGCACCCGCAGCACGTCATAGACGGCCTGGTGGGAGACCGTGGGATGATCGGCCCGGACGAGGTCGAGCACCGTGTCGGTGTCGACGTGCGGGTGGTCGCGGAGCGCCGCGAGGACGGCCAGCCGGGGCCGGGTCACCCGCAACGAGGCCGCCCGCAGCCGAGCCTCGGAGTCGGACGCCATGCCACGAACATAGTCCACTCTTTTGGAACGAATCAAGTTTGGCGCGGACGGGCCGGGCGTCGCGGGGGAAGCAGCCACCCGATCAGGTGACGACCGACACCGATCGTACCGATTCGGGGTATTTGTCCTAGTCTCAGGTAATTCGCGCCTGGCCTTCGCATTCTGACCGGCGCGGGCGAACAGCCGGCTGGGGCGTCCCGGTCCCGGAACTCAGGAGGGTGTCGATGAGCGGCAGCAGGGCGGACGGGAAGATGCGCCGGCGTAACTTCGTGAAGCTCTCCGGGGTGGCCGGCGCCACGGGAATTCTCGGCATGCTGGGCGCCGACCGGGTGCTGGCCGACGCCGGGCCGGGCGGCGGCGCACCCGCCGTCGACGCACCACCGCACGGTGGACCGCCCAACGGGTGGCCGTCGGGCGACTGGCCCTCGGACGGTTGGCCGCCGGACGACGGATGCCGGCCACCCACGCCCGAGCCCACTCCCCCACCTCCACCGGGCGGCGCGAACTGCCCGGCGGAATCGTTCGACTGCGGCTATGTCAACGACACCGGACCCAGGGTCTACCTGTGGGAGGCCGTCCAGGTCTGCGAGGGACAGAAACCAGGGCCACCGTTCCCCAGCTGCCTCTCCACGACCCTCGACTACGTGATCTTCAACGGGGGCTCCGGTTCGGACCACGACTACCTGACCGTTCCCAGTTGCCGCGTCAAGGGCATCGAGTGCCCGTGGATCGCCACGCCCGCCGCACCGAACTACTGGCTGGCCGCGTGGAACAACGCCCAGCAGGGAGCGCCCGGCTATGTGCACTATCCCCAGATCGGCCTGGGCATCAACTCGATCGGGGACCGGATGCAGGACCAGTTGCACATCCACATGGCCGGGATCCTCTCCGGGATCCAGGGTCAGCTCAACAGCGTCGACAGCACCATCACCAACAATCCGGCCAGGTGGCGCAACCAGTTCGTCCGGGTCGTCGGGCGCAATGCCGCCGGGGCCACCGATCGGCGTACGTACCGGGCGTTGCGCGTAGCGGACCTGAACACGAACCTCTTCACGCTGCTACGCGACTACATCGTGCGACCGAACAACACCACGATGGGTGAGCAGATGCTGGTGGTGACCCCCCGCCTCACGGGCAGCGGCGGGTTCTACGTCCTGAACAGCCAGGCGTTGATGCCGATCAGGCCGCCGGGTTATCCCGGCGGCACGGGCACCAGCGACCTCCTGCTCGTGTACGCGTAGCCCGAGCGCTCGCCGGGCCCGATGACCGCTCGGCCGGACGGCCCCGGGCCGTGCAGGTCCTTCTTCGACCATCGAATCGATTGACTTCACCGCGCTCGCCACCGGAGGATGAAGGCGCCGAGCGATCGAGTGCCGTGAGTCAGCCGGAGTCGGCTCGTCCGGACGGGATGGGCGCCGTCCGCGAGCCAGCGCGACCTGTCCGAGCGCCAGAAGGTGTCCCAGTGTCGGCGACGCCCCGGGTTCTGCGCGAGATGGACGTCACCAGATCCTCGTTCAGATGGAGTGCTCCATGCCTCATGAACCCCTCCGCCGCCGCCTGCGACTCGCCTTCGCGGTGGCGTCGATCGCCGCGCTCGGTCTGGCCGGCCTCGTCGCAGCGAGCCCGGACGCCTCGGCCGCGCTCCGGCCCACCGACCGTGGCTCCTTGACCGCCGCGCTGACGGCCGCCGCCGACTCCCGGGTGGCCGCCGGTTACGGCCACACCTGCGCCATCCGCGCCGACGGCGCGCTCTGGTGCTGGGGCAGCAACGGCAGCGGCCAGGTCGGCGACGGCACCACCACGGCCCGGACCACGCCGGTACGCGTCGGCACGGCCACCAACTGGGCCCGGATCGAGGCCGGCACCAGCTTCACCTGTGGAATCCGCACCGACGGAACCCGGTGGTGCTGGGGCAGCAACAGCCGGGGCCAGCTCGGCGATGGCACGTACACCAGCCGGAACACGCCGGTGCAGGTCGGTGCCGCCACCACCTGGGCCAGCGTCAGCGCCGGAGACAGCCACACCTGCGCCACCCGGACCGACGGCACCCTGTGGTGCTGGGGCTTCAACCGCCTGGCTCAGCTGGGTCAGGGCGGCACCTCCCCCTACACCGCGACCAGCCCGATCCAGGTGGGCACGGCCACCACCTGGTCGAGCGTCACGACCGGCTTCGGGCACACCTGCGCCACCCGCACCGACGGCTCGCTGTGGTGCTGGGGCGACAACTCGAGCGGGCAGCTGGGCCTCGGCACGCTTCTGCCGGCGACGACGCCGACCCGGGTGGGCACCGCCGCCACCTGGACCGGGGTGACCGCCGGCTACGCGCACACCTGCGCCGTCCGCGGCGACGGCACGCTGTGGTGCTGGGGTGAGAACGGGTACGGGCAGCTGGGCATGAGCGGCAGCTACCAGACCGCGCCGGTCCAGGTCGGCACAGCAACCAGTTGGACCCGGGTCGAGGCGACGTTCGACACCACCTGCGCGGCGCGCACCGACGGCACCCTCTGGTGCTGGGGCAACAACATGGCCGGCCAGCTGAGCGACGGCACCACCACCAACCGGTACGCCCCGGGCCAGATCGGCGCCGTCACAACCTGGACGGGCGACTTCGTCGCCAGCTACCACGTCTGCGGGTTCCGCGCCGACGCCAGCCTGTGGTGCTGGGGCTACAACGGCACCGGTCAGCTCGGCGACGGCACCACCAACCAGCGGTCGACCCCGGCCCAGGTGACCCTGCCGAGCTGACGAACATCCGGTCGTCGTCCCGATCGGGCGGCCCGGAGAGCGGTGCCGGCAGCCCGGCTGGCCGTTCTCCGGGTCGGTCGATCAAGTGGGACCGAGCGGGCATCCACTCGTCGCCCTGGGCGTCTGGTCAGCGCGACCGGACGACGGCCGCGGCGACCGTCAGGGCCCAGGATTGCGCGACCGTCCGCAGACCCGACGGGCTTCCCCCGGGACGGCGATGGCGTGGCGGACGGTGACGGCGGCTGGCACCGGCCGTCGGTCACCGAGGTTCGCGGGAAGGTCGGCCCCGCGTCGAGCAGCTGAACGGAGACGGTCACCGCGAGGCAGACCGGATGATCGCCGCCGTGGTTGGTGATCTCGAAGTAGCGGGTGTCGCCGGACCGCCCGACGTCCGTCACGGTCAGGTACGCGGCCACATTGCCCGATCGCCCGCCGCGGTTGCCCTGGTATAGGGCCTCGGTGACGTCGTACGAGCCCAGCCCGGTGACGGGCGTCCGCTCCAACTGGTAGGCGGCGTTGTCGACGGCCGTGCGGACCTGTCCCGC
The DNA here is from genome assembly GCF_042434095.1 of Plantactinospora siamensis. Lineage (NCBI taxonomy): Bacteria > Bacillati > Actinomycetota > Actinomycetes > Micromonosporales > Micromonosporaceae > Plantactinospora > Plantactinospora siamensis. Next base: position 383,129 of record NZ_JBHLUE010000026.1, on the reverse strand, counting down.
GTCGGGCGTGGTGGACCGGTGGTACGCGAGGCCGCCGATGACCAGGACGGCCGCGATGGCAACGGCCACCGCCCACCAGGTCGCTGGCTGGCGCCGGCTGGTCGGCATCCCTTCCGCCCTCCTCTTCCCGGACAGCCGCCGCCGTCCTTCACTACCGAGCGATGCCCCGATGGCCGGGGCCCGGGGACCGCACGACGACACAATGTACCGAGTGGTACATGTACCGCATGGCATAGCTGTTGGCAACCGCGCGACGCCCGCCCGCGACGGGACGCATTCCGGGCCGGCGGCGGCGTCGGCGCCGCCGCCCGGCCGGGGCGGATACGTTGATTTGCGTAGGACCATGGTTGCTTTCCGACGGACGACCCGGCCACGCCGCCGCGACATCATGGCGCCAGGCGATGGGAGGACCGGGTCATGCGCAGACCGACGGCGTGGCTGCTGTTGATCGTGGCAATCATTTTCGGACTGGTGCTCGCGTACCCGTATCTCAGCCTCGACATCGACCACAGCCGGATCGACGTGCGCGGCGGCCTGCGCTACGCCGTCCTCGTGACGCACATCTTCACCGCCACGGTGGCCCTGATGCTCGGCCCGCTGCAGTTCATGCCGCGAGTCCGGGCGCGCCGGCGAATCCACCGGGCCATCGGGCGGGTCTATCTGCTGGCCGGGGTGCTGCCGTCGGCGCTGGCCACCATTCCGGTCGCCATCTGGTCCGACCGGCTCCTCACGCAGGTCGGACTGAGCACGGCGGCCGTGCTGTGGCTGATCACCGGCGGCCTCGCATACCGGGCCGCCCGGCGGCGTGACTTCGCCGATCACCGAGCCTGGATGATGCGCAACTACGCGCTCACCTTCCTCGCCGTGACGGCCCGCATCCTGGTCCCGGTGCTGCTGCTGGTCCAGATCCCGTTCGGCGGGGCCGACGCCGGGTCCATCGGAGCACGCGCGCCGTCGATGATCCCGATCGGCCAGACCCTGGGCTGGATCATCAACCTGATCGTGGTCGAACGCCTCATCAGGCGCCGTCCCCGCACACCGGAGCCCCTCCGGACACGGGCCGTGGCCATGCCGGAGACCCGGTGACCGGCCGGCCGGCGTCGTCCGGGCGACCGGTCACTAGGCTGCCGGGATGCGCCTGCGCGTGCTGACCTGGAACGTCTACCACGACGCGGGGGATCCTCGGCGGACCGACCTGCTGAACCGGACGGTGCGCGCGCTCGAGCCGGATCTGGTCTGCCTCCAGGAGGTCTGCGATCCCCGGCGCGGCGGGCAACTGGTCGCGCTTCTGGCGGGCACCGGGCTGCGGCACACCACCCACCAGACCGGGGTGCTCGGTGATCCGCCGCCGGGCACCGAGCGGTACGGCGGGACCGCTGTGGCCACCCGCTGGCCGCACCGGGTGGTCGAGGTACGCGAGGAGCACCCGGCCGGCGCTCACTGGTGGACCCTCGCCGTGGCGGTCGACGTTCCGGCGGGCCGTCTGCTTCTCGTGGCGCCCACCACCCCCTGGCAGCCGGAGGCGGCAGCGGCCCGGGAGCGGCAGGCCGAGCAGATCACCGAGATCGACCAGCGGCACCGGGGCAGGTTGCCGACCATCGTGGCCGGGGACCTCAACGCCCGGCCCGGGGAGGCCGGCATCCGTCGTCTGTGCGGCTCGCCGGCGCTCGCCGGATCCGGCGCCGGCTTCCAGGACGCGTGGGCAGTGGCCGGTCGCGGCCCGGGTCACACCTGGTCGGCGAGGAACCCGACCGCGGCGGCCGAGATGCGGCAGACCATCGGGCGGCCCGTCCGGTGGCGCATCGACTATGTGCTGGTCGGTCGCCTCCCGGCCCCCCGACCGGACGGCGGGCCGCGGATCGTCGCCGCCCGCCTCGTCGGTGACCGGGCGGTCGAGGGCGTGTGGCTCAGCGACCACTTCGGGCTCCTGGCCGACCTGGACCTGACCGCCGACCCGGGCGGGTAGGCCGCCCGGCCGGGGGTCGCGTGCCCCGATCGGGGGCCTCCCGCCAGCCGGGAGTCCGGCCGCGAGGACCGGGCCCGCGGCCGGCCCACCGAGTGGTGCCGGTGACGGTCATCGCGCAGAATCGGCCCGATGGCCCCCGCGACGAGTCCCGCCACCCCCGCCACCACGCCGCGGTCCAGCACGTGGGCCGTGGTGGCCGCGCTGTGCCTGGTGCAGTTCGTCGACGTCATGGCGGTCACCGTGGTGGTGACCACGCTGCCCCGGATGCTGGCCGACGTCGGTGGCACGCCGGCCGACAGCACGCTGGTGGCGACCGGGTACGCGATGGTCTTCGGCGGCCTGCTGATGTTCGGCGCCCGGCTGGGCGACCGGCTGGGCCACCGCCGGTGCATCCTCGGCAGCCTCGCCGTGTTCGCCGCCGGCTCACTGCTGGCCGCGACGGCCACCTCGACGCTGATGTTGACCGCGGCGCGCTGTGTGCAGGGCGCCGGCGCCGCGGCGGCGGTGCCCTCGGCGCTCACCATCCTGGTCACGGTGACGGGCGCCGGCCGGGCCCGGGCGCGCGCGGTGGCGGCCTGGAGCGCCGCCGGCGCGGCGGCCGGCGCGAGCGGTTTCCTCGTCGGTGGGCTCGTCTCGGCGGTCGGCAGCTGGCGTACCGTCTTCTGGGCCCTGCTCGCCGTCAGCGCCGTGCTGGCCGCGTTGGTCGGCGCCCTGGTGCCGGCCGGCGCCACGGCGCGGGCGGCCGGCGGGTTGAACCTGGTCGGCTCGGCCCTGCTCACCGCCTCGGTCATGCTCGTGGTGGTCGGCGCCACCCTGCTCACCGAGGCGACGCACCGGTTCGCCGCGGTCCTGGTCCTGTGTACGGCGGCCCTGACCGGCGTGCTCTTCGCCCTGACCGACCGCCGATCGGCCGCGCCGCTGCTGCCCCCGCCGCTGCTGCGGCGGCCGCAGGTCCGGCACGGCACCGTCGGCGCCTTCCTGAACACCGCCACGACCAGCGGCGTCGCGGCCCTCATCACGCTCTACCTGCAGAACACCCTCGGCTACCCCCCGATCCGGGCCGCCGTGACCTTCCTGCCGCTGAGCGTGCTGGTGATCGCCGGCTCGGCCGCGGCCGCACGGCTCATGACGCGGCTGCCGCCGCAGCGGGTCACCGCCGCGGGCCTGGGTCTGATCGGTGTGGGCGTCGCCGCCCCGCTGCTGCGCCCGGCCTGGACGCCGCTGGTCGCCGCCGGCATGGGGGTGGCCGGGCTCGGCCTGGGGCTGTCCTCGGTGGCGGCCACGTCGATGGGTACGGCGGTGGCCGAGCGGTGGCGCGCCACGGCGTCCGGGGTGAACAACACCAGCGCCCAGATCGGTACGGCGATCGGCACCGCCCTCATCCTGCTGGCCGCGGCCGCCACCACCGGCATCCCCGGCCCGGCCACCGGCACCCCGTACCCGGCCTGGGCCGCCCCGGCCGCGGTGGCCGCCCTCGCCGCGGTCGCCTTCGCGCTGGTCCGCGCGCGTCCGCCGGTGGACGAGGCCGACCCGGCGGCCGGCGCCGAGACCGCCGCCGACCGCCTCGCCGACCGGCGGGCCTGATGCCGGTCCGGGTCGGACAGGGCGTGCCGGGCATCGGTCCGGCGCTACGATCCGGGGGTGGAACTGGCCCTGTTCACCGGAGCCCGGCCCGGACCGTCGTGACCCCGCGGCGGCCGTCGTTCGTCCTGCACGAGCACCGGCGACCCACGCACCACTTCGACCTCCGGCTGGAGGAGGACGGGGTGCTCCGTTCCTGGGCGCTGCCCCGGGGGCTGCCCGACGACCCGGCCCGCAACCGGCTGGCCGTCGAGGTGGCCGACCACGCCCTCGACCATCTCACCTACACCGACGCGGACAAGTCGATCGCGGACATCGGCTGGTGGGAGGAGCACGACCGCACCGAGCGCCGGCTGCTGTTCACCCTGCACGGCCAGGAGGCGCCGGGGCGGTACGCGCTGATCCGTACCGACCGTGACTGGCTGCTGCACCGCACCAAGGACCAGCCCTCCCCGGAGGGCGCTGGCGGCCAGAGACCTTGACCGGCTAGGTGGCGTCGGCCGATGCCGCGCTGAGGTCCTGCCCGGCGGCCGCGGCAAGCCGGGCACGGACGTGCGCGGCGTCCGAGTGCTCCAGCTCGGTGAGGATGACCAGCGCCCGTTGCCAGGCCCCTTGGGCCGCGTCGGTCTCGCCGGCGGCCTGGTGGGACTCGGCCAGCCGGCTCAGGGTGTCGGCCTCCCGGTAGCGGTGCCCGAGGTCCCGGCACAGCCGGACGGCATGCAGATAGTGTTCGACCGCCGCTTCGTAATGGCCGAGGTGGTGGTGGATCTGCCCGAGGCTGTCCCACGCGTCGGCCTGGCCGGGTCGGTCGTCCAGGGTCCGCAGCAGCACCAGCGCCTGACCGCAGGCCGTGAGCGCCGCGGCGTGGTCCCCGAGGCGGGTCTGGCACCAGCCCACGCCGTTGAGCGCGAGTGCCTGACCCCGCTGGTCGCCCGCCCTCCGGTACAGCTCGAGGGCCCGGCCGACGTGATGGAGGGCCTGGGAGGGCTGGCCCTGCGCGTCCCACAGCATGGCCAGGTTGTGCTGGGTCCTGGCCAGCAGGGCCAGGTCGCCGCCGCGGGTGGCGAGGTCGAGGGCGCGCCGCAGGTGCAACAGGGCCTGGTCGAAGCGCCCCATCCGGTGGTAGGCGCGGGCGAGCAGCCGTACGGCTTCCGCCTCGGCGGGCAGGTCGCCGAGGCGGTTCGCGGCTGTCGCCGCGGTGGTCTGCACCCGGACCAGCTCGGGCCAGTGTCCGAGCCGGTCGAGATAGTCCGCGACCGTCGCGCCGAGCCGGGCGGCGTGGGCATCGAGCCCGAGGGCCGCCGCGTGCCGCACGGCGGCCACCAGGATGGCACGGTGGGTGTCCAGGAAGGCCAGCGCCGCACGCTGGTCGGTGGGTGGGGAGAGCGTGACACCGGCCTCGGCCCGACCGATCGGCAGCGGTGCCCGGGCCGGGTAGAGCAGCCGGTCGGCGGCGTGCGCGGTATGCAGATAGTGGTCCAGCATCCGGCTGGTGGTCGCCGCACGGGACGACGCGTCGTCCGTCTCGACGGCCAGGTCGCCGGCGTACGCGTGCAGCAGGTCGTGCAGCGCGTACCAGCCCGGTACGGGTTCGGTCAGCAGGTTGGCACCCACGAGACGGTCCAGCAGCATCCGCACCGACGCGGCGGGCGCTCCGGCGATGCTGGCGGCGGCCGCGAGCGAGAACTCGGGACCGAGATGCAAGCCCAGCAGCCGGAACAGCCGGGCGGCCGGCGGGGTGAGGGCCCGGTACGACCAGGAGAACCGGCCCTGACGTCGAGGCTCGGGTCGGCCACGTCGGTCAGCGCGTCCAGCCGGGTGCCCCCGTCGCGCAGCGATCCCACCACCTCGGCCAGAGGCCGGTCGGGCCGGGTGGCCGCGCGCGCCGCCACGATCGCGAGCGCGAGCGGCAGCCGGCCGCAGCCGGCGACGAGTTCACGTACCGCTCGGGGCTCGGCGGCGACGCGTTGCGCGCCGAGTCGACGGCCGAGCAGTTCGGTGGCCTCGTCCGGTGGCAGCGGGTCGAGCGTGATCAAGTGACCGCCGTCCCGGGCGAGCAGGCCGGTGAGCTGGTTCCGGCTCGTGACCAGCACAAGGCTGCCCGGTGCGCCCGGCAACAGTGGCCGGACCTGCTCGGCCTCGCCGGCGTTGTCGAGCACGACGAGCATCCGCCGGCCCGCCATCGCGCTCCGGTACACGGCCGACTGCGCGTCCAGGTCACCGCCGGGTATCCGGTCCGGTGGCACGCCGAGGGCGTCGAGGAACCGGCGGATGGCCTCGGTCGGTTCCACTCCGTGCGGTTCGGGACCGAAGGCTCGCAGGTTCACGAACAGTTGGCCGTCCGGGAAGCGCTCCGCGACCCGGTGCGCCCACCGTACGGCGAGGGCGGACTTGCCGATGCCGGCGGTGCCGGACAGCACCACCAGCGCCGTCTCAGCAGATGCGGTCGGCAGCCGGCGGTCCAGCGCAGCGATCTCGCGGGTACGTCCGGCGAAAACGCCCAGGTTCAGCGGCAGCTGCGCCGGCACTGGACCGGGCCGCGCGACCGCGTCGACGTCGCGCACCGGGTTGACCTCTACGGTTGCGGCGGCGGCGGTCGCCGGCGGGCTGGTGTCTACCCCGCGGCCGACCTCGCCCCGCAGCACGGCTTGGTGGGCGTCCCGCAACTCGGTCCCGGGGTCGACACCGAGCTCGTCGGCGAGCCGGTGCCGGACCTCCTGGAACGTCCGCAGGGCCTCCGCGGTCCGGCCCAACCGGCCCAGGATCCTGATGAGCACGGCGAGCAGCGGCTCGCACCAGGGGTTTTCGCTGGCTAGGTCGGTAACCGCGCCCAGCACGGCCCGCGGATCGCCGGCCGTCAGTTCGGCCTCGGCCCAGGCCACCACGGCGGTGATCTGCTCCTGCCGCCATGCATGGCGGGTGCGCTCCACCCAGCCGCCGGACAGGCCGGCGAGCGGTTGGCCCCGCCAGAGCCCGGTCGCCTCGCGGAGCAGCTCGATCCTTCTCGGCGGAGGGCAGGACACCTCCCGTGCCATGACGACGAGGTGCCGGAACCGGTGCAGGTCGATCCGGTCCGGCTCGGCCTGAAGCTGGTATCCGCCGGCACGGCGTTCGATCCGCGCGAAGCTTCCGGGCGCCACCGGCGTGCCGGCGAGATGGCGCCGACAGCGGGCTATGTACGCCTGGAGCGTGCGGTGCGCCTCCGGCGGCGGCTCGGTGCCCCACACGCGATCCACGAGGTGCGCCACCGGCACCGGACGGCCGGCGTCGACGGCCAGCGCCGCGAGGACCAGACGCTGCCGCGGCGACCAGGCCGGCGGGTCCACCGCACCCGCCAGCTCCACCGGCCCGAGCAATTGCAGCACGCCAACCCCTCAACTGGCCGCCGCGACGCACTCCGTCAACAACGATGCAACGTATCCGTCCACAGGGTCGGCACACGCTGTCACCGTCCAGCACCCGACAGAACTGGGGGACCGAAAATGAATTCGAACCTGTCACTCGTGCTCGCCTCGCGGCTACGACGGGCCATCCGTAGCCGCCCCGGTCGCCTGATCGCCGCGACGCTGCTGGCGGGCGTGGCGGTGGCCGGCCTGGCCGTGCCGGCCGGCGCGCAGCCCGCGTCGACCGCGGCGGCGGGCGCGCGGTCGGCGGCGGCCGCACCGGTGGTGTACCTCGGCGGTTCGTTCCACGAGATCAAGAACAGCGGCAATGGGCTGTGTCTGGAGCCCTCGGGCCAGTCCACCGCGCCCGGCGTGCAGATCGTGCAGGCGCCGTGCGCGTTCACCGGCAACGAGAGCCTGGCCCAGGGGTGGCAGTTCACCAGGGTCGGCACCAACCACTACACGTTCCTCAACCAACTCAGCGGCCTCTGCCTCAACGCCACCGACCTGGTCAACGGCGGCGCAGTGATCCAGTGGCCCTGCTCCCGGATCAGCAACCAGGAGTTCAACATCGGTACCTCGTTGCCTGCCGTTGCCAAGATCGAGTCGCGGATCCACTTCAGCGACAGCGGGTTCTGCGTCGACGTGCCCGGCGCCTCCGGGCAGGCCGGCCTGGCGGTCCAGCTCTTCCGGTGCAACGGCACACCGGCGCAGATCTGGGTGAACGGCTTCTGACCCACGACGGCCGGATCCGTCCGGCGGCGCGCCCGGCGGCTCAGCACCGCCGGGCGTTCCGCCGTACCCGCCCGGTGCCTACCGGCGGCGCTGATCGGGGCGGTGCTCGGTTTCACGATCGGATCCCTTGTCCCGCCTCGTCGCCGCGCCCACGGCAACCGACAGACGGTCAGCCGGTGAGCCGCTCGACCACCTTGACCAGCGCGTCCACCCGGTCGAAGTCGCCCAGCCGGCGGGTGACGTAGCCGAAGGTGAAGGCACGGCGCGGGTCGGCGTACCCGACGTTGCCGCCGAGACCGCCCATCCCCCAGGTGCCGTCGTCCTCCACCTGCATCCCGAGCGTCCATTGGACGCGGCGGCCCAGCAGCAGGTCCGGGCCGTCGTACCGGACCCGGACGGCCTCGGCCACCGTCTCCGGCCGCAGCAGCCGCACGCCGTCCAGGACGCCGCCGGCGAGCAGGCCGGCGTAGAACCGCGCCAGCCCGGTGGCCGTGGTGTGCAGGTTCACCGCCGGGACCTCGGCACCGCGCCAGAGCGACCCGTTGAGGACGTCCAGCGCGAGGTAACCGGCCGGGTTGCCGACCATCCGCCGGCGGGGTGAGCCGGGAGCGCCGATCATCCGGCGGGGCCAGTCCGGGTCGCCGTACTCCAGCTCGGCGCAGCGCCGCTGGTCCTCGGCGTCGAGCCCGAAGCCGAGGTCCAGCCGCCACGGCCCGGCGATCTCCTCGGCCAGGAACCGGCCGACCGACCGGCCGTCCACCCGGCGGACCAGTTCGCCGACCAGGTGCCCGTACGTCAGCGCGTGCTCGGCGGCGGCCGTGCCGGGCGGCCACTCCGGGGCGGTGGCGGCCAGGTCGGCGCAGAGCACGTCCCAGTCGGCGAACGCCTCGGCGGGCCGGGGCACCGGGAAGGCGGGCAGCCCGGCGGTGTGCGACAGCAGGTGCCGGACCAGCACGTCGGCGCCGGAGAACTCCGGCCAGTGCTGCCGGACCGGGTCTTCCAGGTCGAGCCGGCCCCGGTCCACCAGCACCAGCACGCACAGCGCGGCCACCGGCTTGCCCACGGAGAAGGCGTTCACCACGGTGTCCGCGGCCCAGCCGCGGGCGCCGGCCGCGTCGGCCGAGCCGCCGTACAGCTCGACCACCGGCCGGCCGTGGTGGATGACCGACAGCGCGGCGCCGGTCTCGGCGCCGCTGGCGCACAGCTCGGCGAAGACCTCGCGGACCGGCGCGAAGGGGGGCTCGACCATTCCGGTGACGGTGGCGTTCACCCGGCCATCCTGCCGCACGCCGCCACGGCCGCCGCCGCAGGACCGACGGCAACCACCCGTAACGCCGGCGGCCGGCCGCTCGGGCGAGCGGCCGGCCGCCGGTGCGGGCGCGCGGTTCCCGATCAGAGCCGCGCGGTCAGCCGCGGATCCACTGCTGGTTGCTGCCGCCGTTGCAGGTCCAGATCTGCACGGCGCTGCCGTTGGCGGTCCCCGCGCCGTTGACGTCCAGGCAGAGCCCCGACCCGACCCCGACGATCGTGCCGTCGGAGTTGATCCGCCACTGCTGGTTGCTGCCGCCGTTGCAGCTCATGATCCGGGCGCGGCTGCCATTCGAGGTGCCGGGCACGTCCAGACACTTGTTGCCGTACACCGTGAGCTGGTTGCTGGAGGTGGCCGTCCACTGCTGGTTGGCCCCGCCGTTGCAGTCCCAGATCTGCACGACCGCGCCGTCGGCCTGGCTGGCGCCGTTGACGTCGAGGCACCGGTTGGAGCCCGCGCCCCGGATCGGGCCGGTCGGGCCCGGATCCCCGCCGGTGCCCACCGGGGTGACGGTGAGGTTGTCGAACTGGGCGGTCACGCCCTGGCCGGTCCCGTACCCGATCTGGCCGGCGACCCAGGTGGAGTCGGACGCCGAACCCACGGTGCTGCCGTCGATGGCCGCGGTGAGGGTGCTGTTGTTGAGCGTGAGGGACAGGTTGTGCCAGCGTCCGGTGCCCAGCGCCGCGACGTTGCCGCTGGCCAGGGTGCGCCAGTTGCCGCTGGTGTTGTTGCTCAGGATGGACCAGGCGCCGCCGTCGGTGACCCGGAGGTAGTAGGCGTTCTCGTTCTGCGGTCCCTGGTGGTTGTACGTGTTGCCCCGCCCGATCAGCTGCGCGTACCCGGCCTTTTCCAGCATGACGTCGGAGGAGACCGTGTAGTTGCGCCAGCTCAGGTCGCCGAGCAGCGTGTACGGGTCGGCGTGGCCGGAGGTCCAGTAGATCGGCGCCTGCTCCGACATCTGGCGTACGCAGTTGCCGGTGTGCCCGCCGCCGCAGCCGACGACCTCGAACGAGCCCTGCTGGTCCATCAGGTACTTCGCCTCGCGGCCCACGGCGTAGCCGTCGAAGTTGTCGGCGTACGGCAGCTTCAGCGTGCTCTGGGCGGGGCTGACCGCCGTGCCCTTGCCCTGCCCGGTCGTGGTGGTGATGCTGTAGACGTAGCCGGGTTGGACGGTCAGCGAGAAGCGGCCGCCGTTCGGGGTGATGTCGCTGTTGCGGACGAAGAAGTCGGCGCTGTTGTTGGAGCGGACGTTCGTCGACCAGACGTGCACGGCGCCGGTGGACAGCCCGCCGGTGACGGTGAAGTCCAGTTGTTGCGCCCCGCTGGCGTCCTGCGTCTCGATGATGGTGCTGTAGTCGCTGTTGTTCGGCGACTTGAGCGAGACGTAGCTGCCGTTGTTGCGGTTCCCGCCGATGTAGCCGCTGGAGGAGTCCAGGTAGCGCCACCCCGGCGCGGTGAACTGGGTGGTCTGGCCCATCACCCAGGCGTTCTTGCCGATGGAGTAGTTGCCGGACCACGGTTGCTGCGCCACCGCCACCCCCGTGGTGGCCCACGGGATGTTGGGGGTGATGGCGGCGATGACGGGCCAGTTGATATAGCCGGTCATCTTGCCGTCGATGTAGTCGCGGTTGATGCCCCGAGCCAGCGCCGGCGCCCCACCGTTGTAGTCGTCGGACCCGTTTTCGCTGGCCCACAGCGGCTTACCGGTCGAGATCGCGTTGCTGGAGCTGGGGCAGCTGCTCTGGGCGCTGCGGTAGCCGCAGACGTAGTGGCTGCCGAAGACCTGCACGGCGTTGGCGAACGCCGGGTCCCGCAGGGTGTCGTCCGCGGCGCCCCAGCCGAAGTCGTCGGAGGCGACGATCTTGATGGCGTTGTAGCCGTGGGAGTCCAGGGCGGACCGCAGGTTCTTGTACCAGCCGGTGTTGTAGCCCTTCTCGTTCCAGCCGCCCAGGTAGTTGATGGTCAGGTTGTGGGTGCCGGCGCAGTTCAACCAGGCCAGCAGATAGTCGATCGAGTCCTGGGACCAGAAGTTGCCGTTGCCGATCCAGCCCGGCGCGCCCCAGGCCAGGCCCACCAGGTTGATGTTGGGGTTACGCGCCTTGGCCTGCTCCATCAGCCACCACTCGTACCCGCGGTTGCAGTTGACGCTGCCCCGGACGTGCTCGTGGCTGGGCTCGGCGCCGGAGGTCGAGTTGGTGTCCCCGCCGATCTCCACCTTGAGCAGTTGCATCGCGGCGCCATAGCCCGGCTTGAACAGATAGTCCAGGATGTCGCTACGCTGCGGCTCCGGATAGTCGATCAGCAGCCGGCTGTTGCCGCCGCCCCCACTGACCGCGCCGATGCCGTCGAGCGCCCGCCCGCCGGACGTGCCGTTGATCGTGATGGCGGTCGCCGCCTGGGCCGGCGAGGCCGACACGGTGAGCACGCTCGCCGCCGCCACCGCCGAGCAGGCCGCCGCCACCGCGAGACGGTGCGGAAGCGGCGCGGTCCGCCGCCACAGCCGTCGGCGTACGCGACCGACGCCGCCGCCGCCTGGGTTTCTCCGGATGCCGAACATCTGATCTGTCCTCCCAGCCATCGCCAGCGCGAGGCGACGCCAGACGGGACCCGACGGCACTGTCCAGCGGGCGGCCCGCGAGGTCGACACCTCGTCGATGATCGTCTATGTGGGGACGTCATATGTTAGGCAGAGCCGACCTTGGCGGTCAATGTCCGGCGGGATCGGCGGAGCCGCGTGTGCCGCGCATCATGTTGCCCTCAGTGCAACGATGCACCTAGTGTCAGTTTGTGATGATCGACGCCGTGCCGCCGGACCGCCGGACGGCGCTCAAGGCACGCCACCGGCGGGCGATCCTCGACGCGGCCCGGGCGCTGATCTCCGACGGCGGCACGGCGCGGTTCAGCGTGGACGAGTTGGCGGATCGGGCGGACGTGGCCCGGCGCACGGTGTTCAACCACTTCGCCTCGGTCGACGACGTCGTGACGACCGTGTGCACCGAGGTCCTCGGCGTGGTCATCGACCGCCTGCGGGATCAGATCACCGCCGGAGCGGCCGGCTCGGGCAGCCGCTCCTCGATGTTCGAGTCGGTCGCGGCCGCCCTGCGCGCCACCGACGTACCGGGGACGATCGCGTTCCTGTGGCGGGCGCTCGGCGGCTTCAGCGCGGCCGACCCGCGCCCGAAGCAGATCTTCCAGGCGACCTTCTCGCGCACCACGGCCGCGCTGGCGCGCGAGGTGGCGGAGCGAAATCCCAACCTCGACCCGCTCGAGGCGGAGCTGCTGGTCAGCTCCCTCATGCACGGCACCGAGGTGATCGCGGAACTCTGGCTCACCGAGACCGGAGCCGCCACGGACGAGGCCGCCAGGGCCCGCTGGCACGACCTGCTCGACCGGCTCATCGACAGCACCCGCAAGGGCTACTAGCAGAAAAGAGCGACCACACCGTGGCCGAATTGCTGTACTCTGCTGGGCACCCGGATCCTCAGCCGCCGGGCCCGCGCGCGGATCGGCCACGCCGACGCCGCCAGGGTGCCGACCCGGCCGATGGGTACGGCCCGGGCGGCGCTCACCGCCGTCGCCGGACTCGCCGCGCTGACCGTCATCGCCATCCCGGCCCTGTCCATGCGACTGGGACTGCCCGACGGGTCTTCCGAGGCACAGGACTCGACCCAGTACCAGGCGTACAAGCTCGTCGAGGACAAGTTCGGCGCCGGCCTCAACGGTCCGCTGCTGGTCACCGCGCAGCTGCCCGGCGCGGTCGACGGCAACGACCTGCTCGCCGCGCAGGCCCGGGTCGGCAACGTCCTGCTCGACCAGCGCGACGTGGCGGCCGTGGCGCCCATCGGCCAGTCGGCGGACAAGACCCTGCTCGCCTACCAGGTCGTCCCCGAGGGCGGACCGAACAGCGAATCCACCGCGCAGCTCGTCCGCGACCTGCGCGGCCTCTCGCCGTTGACCGGCGGCGTGCAGCTGGGCGTGGCGGGCAGCGCCAGCGGCAACATCGACATCTCCAAGCAGCTGGCCGACGCGCTGCCCCGCTACCTGGCCGTCGTGCTGGGTCTCTCGCTGCTCATCCTGATCTTCGTGTTCCGGTCCATCCTCGTGCCGCTCACCGCGACGCTCGGCTTCGTGCTGTCGCTGTTCGCCACGTTTGGCGGCATCACCGCCATCTTCCAGTGGGGCTGGCTCGGCGCGGTCTTCGGCGTACACGATCCGGGGCCGGTCCTCAGCTTCCTGCCCACCATCCTGATCGGCATCCTGTTCGGGCTGGCGATGGACTACCAGCTGTTCCTGGTCTCCGGCATGCGGGAGGCGTACGCGCATGGCGCCCCGGCGCGGCTCGCCGTGCGGCAGGGCGTACACGCCGGCCGGATCGTGGTGGTGGCCGCGGCCATCATCATGATCTCCGTCTTCGGCGGCTTCATCTTCTCGCAGACCACGATGATCCGGTCGCTCGGCTTCGGCCTGGCCTTCGGCGTGCTGGCCGACGCGTTCCTGATCCGGATGCTGCTCATCCCGGCCGTCATGCACCTGCTCGGCCGGTCGGCTTGGTGGATCCCGCGCTGGCTGGACCGGATCCTGCCCAATGTGGACGTCGAGGGCGCCGCCCTGGAGCGCAGCCACCCGGTGCCGCACGCTTCCGCGGACCCGGCCGACCGCTCCCCCGTGACCACCGCTCCCTGACGACCACCCGGAGGCCCCGGGCGGCCGCGACCGCCGTCCGGGGTCCCGGGCGTGGCGGCGTGCCGGCGTCCGGGGTCCCCGGCGTGCCGGCGTGCCGGCGTGCCGGCTCAGTGGAGCTGCGGGCGGCTCACCGGACCGGCCGGGGAACCACTCAACTCCCGGTCGAGGGTCTGTTGGGCCTCCCGCATCGCCGCGGCGTACGCCGGCTCGGCGAGGCGCCGCATCCCCACCTCGGGGGCGACGTCCTCCACCACCGCGCTGATCCACCAGATGTTGCCGAACGGGTCGCGGACCCGGCCGCCCCGCTGGCCGAAGGCGTGGGTGGCCGGCGCGGTGACCACCCGGGCCCCGGCGGCCACCGCCCGGTCCAGCGCGGCGTCGGCATCGGGCACGAAGACCCGCAGCAGCGACGGCATGGCGGGCCAGCCCGGCCGGCGGTCGAAGGCCAGCAGTACGGTGTCGCCGACCCGGATCTCGGCGTGGCCGATGGTCCCGTCCTCCAGGGGAACCAGTCCGGCCTCGGCCCCCTCGAACACCGTGGTGATGAAGTCCAGCATCCGCCGGGTGTCCGGCGTGACGATCCACGGCGCCACGGTGGTGTATCCGTCCGGTGCGACGCTGCTCATGACCAAGCTCCCCTCGTGCGGTAGTCGAGCCGTGCCGACCATAGCGCCGGCATGCGTCAGTTCCTGACCTGATCGCGCGGCACAATGCGGAGCATGTCCGACGCCCGCGGAACCCCCGTCACGCATACCGCCTACGGGCTTGCGGCGGCGTTTCCCGACGTGCTGGCCGCCGATGTCGCCGCCGCGCTGGCTACGATGCCGGCCACACCCCGTCCATGCGCGGAGTCGTGCGTCGTCACGGTCGGGAGCGAAGACCTTCGGATCCCGTACCGGATCTACGCCGACGAACCGGCAGCCGACGCGATCCGGCGGCTGACCCCGAACCAGCGGACCGTATTGCACTGCCTGTACACCCGGCATCCTGACGGGCATGTGCGGCAGCGACACGTCCAGGCGATCCTGCCACTTGCCCTGGAATGGATCGCGCCGTTCGTCGTCCATCTCATCGGCGAGTACGTGCTGGAAATCGTGGCAGACATCCACAACGGGCTTGCCGATGTTGCGGTGTCGGGCAACGACATGAGCGCCGTGTATGGCCGCTTCGCTGCGGCCAACCCCGACTTCCTCGTCAGGACCCGTCAGCGGGCGGCCAGTTACTGGAACTGGTACCACCGCGCTCGCTACCCGCGACTGGCCGATTACCCGGCCACGCCGCTGCTCACCGCCATCCGCAACGCTGCCCATCCCGTTGGCGTCCGCCGGACGATCCGCCCCACCCGCGCCGGCGGCCCAAAGTGGGCTGCTGGTCGCCTGCCGCGTGGCTAGGGTCGCGCAGGTGACAGCAGAGCCGGAGCCGACCGGACCGTTTCGCTGGGACCTGGTCCGCCCGGACCAACTCGGCGGCCTCCTGGAATCCGTGCCCGAGCCGGACCTGTGGTTCCTACCCGACCTCGTCCGATGCGCCGGTCAGTGCCTCGCGCGCAGCGCCAACGGAGACCTGTACTTTGTGGGTCGCTCCCCCGACAGCATCTTTGACCTCCTGAGCGGCGCCCTGGCAGCCACGAGTTGGCGCGACCGCTGTCATCGGCTTCCGCTGTCCCTGTGGAGCGACCCCGATGCCCTGACCCCCGCGCAGGTCGCGCAGTTGCGCACCAACCTTGGGCAGCTGGGCATCACCCCGCACCGACTCGCCCGCCGCCGACGGCCCGTTATGTTCGTTGACCTCGTGTACGGCGGCCGCACCTATGAGAATCTCTTCCGACTGCTGCACAGCTGGGTTACCGAGGAGCGGGCGGCCTGGTCGGTGATCCGCACCAAACTCCGCTTCATCGGCATCACCCGCCAGACGAAGACCAGCCCCAACACGTGGCGTTGGCACCAAGCCGCCCCTTGGGCCGCACTGCTGCCCCGCAGCGCCCTGATCGGCGTCTCGCTGGACCGGATGGTGTGGAGTCACCTCGGCGACCACCAGCACAAGGTCACCCGCTCGTTCCCCGTCGCCTCCTGGCTGGATGAGGACACCCGGCAGCCCGCCCGGGACCCGAAGGCGTTGGCCGCCCTGGCCGAAGCACTGGCTCTGGTCGCCTATGGCCGCTCACTCGACGGCCGTTTCGCGCTGGCCGCGACGATCATCGGTGAACCCACCATGCGCGAGTCCTGGCTGCGCTCCCTGGTCGCCGAGCTGCGCCGCCCCTGACGGCACGGCCGCGCTGCGGGCGATGGCGCGAAGGTCCTTCGACGTGGCCGTCGGACCCGGCAGGCGTGGCGAAACCGGCGGTGGCGGAGCCGCCGTTCGGGGCCGCCGTCATCGGCGGTGGTGGAGTCGCCGTTCGGGGGCGGCGTGACCGGCGCCGGGCCTGCGCGCTACTCCCAGGCGGCCGTGTCCGGGTCGATGCCGTGGGCCCGCGCGCTGGCGTCGACGATCCGGCGGAACCAGCCGGCGAGGCCGACGCGGATGCCGTCGTAGTGGGCGGCGAACCCCGGGTCGGCCTCGAAGCGGCGGCCGAGGCAGACCTGCATCTGCCGGCTCAGCGGAAAGTACGCCGCGAAGACCTCACGGTGCCGCTCGACCAGGCGGTTCGCCTCGGCACTGCCGGGGGCGACGCCGGCGTCCATCGCGGCGCCGAGGGCCCGCTCGTGCTCGGCCACGGCGTCGGCCACCGCCTGCCACTCCTGCGGGCCGCGCGCGGCCGCGCGTTCGGCGTACTGCTGCCACTGGATGGTGTGGCCGTAGCGCTGCCGGGCCTGCCCGGCCCAGTCCGGGTCCCAGCCGGGGCCGAAGATCGCGGCCTGCTGCTCGGTCGTCAGCAGCGGGCCCCGCTCGTGGGCCTCGATCATCCGGTCGAGCCCGTCGCCGAGTTGCCGGAGCCGGTCGATCCGCTCGGTGACCTGGCCGCGCTGCGCGCGCAGCGCGGCGACAGCGTCGGCGGTCGGGTCGTCCAGGATGGCCCGGATCCGGTCCAGGCCAACACCGATCTCCCGGTAGACGACGATGCGGTGCAGGCGTTCCAGGTCAGCAGCCGTGTAGAGCCGGTATCCGGCGGCCGTCCGCAGGGACGGTCGGGCCAGGCCGATGTCGTCCCAGTGGTGCAGCGCGCGGACCGTCACGCCCAGCCGCGCCGAGACCTGACCCAGGGTCAGGCCATCGGCGTCGACGGGATCAGGCATGCGCCCCATTGTGGCCGGGGCCGGCGTCCGGTGGGGTGATCCCGATCGCTGCAAGGTTCCGCGCCTCCCGGCTGTCCGGATCGAGGGGCTTGCCCGCGGTGATGATCACCCGCGCGTTCTCGGGGGTGACCACGTGCACGTCACGGGTGTTCCAGGGCGTGTCCTCGGGGCCGGTGACCGAGTCCGGGCGCACCGCCCGGCAGGCCTCGGCGATGGCGTCGACCTGGCCCAGCACGCACGCGAAGCTGAGGCTCAGCGCGGGCGGCTGCTCCGGTACGCTCTCCGCCGGAACCAGCAGCACGTCCTGGAACGCCCACCGGCGCAGGTGCACGAGCCGGCCGGGGATGCTGAACAGCTCGAAGAACCCCAGCCCGCGTACCCAGAAGTCCACCGATCCGGCCAGGTCGGCCGTGGGGATCGTCGCGAACGCGGGCATCCCGTAGATGCCCCGGAACGGCTCCGGCGCGACCGCGTCAGGGCCGGGCACGGGTACGGGGCTCATCTCGAACGCGTTGTAATGGTCGCTCATGCGCCTCACCTTCCGGCCTCACGCACCGTCAGGGTCAAGCCCGCGGGCCTCCGAAGCTCCGCGAGGGCCGGCGGCCTACGACGCCTGCCGGACCGGGCAGCCTACGACGCCTGCCGGACCGGGCGGCCTACGACGCCTGCCGGACCGGCAGGTCGGCCAGCCAGACGTCGGCCAGGTCGCCGAGCGGGACGTCGAGGGCCCGGCTCAGGCATACGACGGTGCCGAACGCCGGCGCGGGAAGGCGGCCCGCCTCGATCTTGCGCAGCGTCTCCGGGGAGATGCCGGCGGCCAGCGCGACCTCGACGAGCCCCCGGCCGCCTCGCGCGGCCCGGAGGGCGGTCCCGAGGCGCTGGCCCGCGGCGATCTGTGCGGCGGTCAGTGGTTGGCGAACCATGCCGGCAGGATATCCCGTGCCGGGCGGTCCCGGGCCGGCATGGTATAAAAATACCGTCCAGCCAGAGGGAGGCCGCCGTGATCGAGCTCAAGTCCGCCGCCGAGATCGACCGGATGGCCGTGACCGGCCGGTTCGTCGGGGAGCTGCTCGCCGAACTGAGCGGCGTGGCCGCGGTCGGCGTCAACCTCATGGACCTCGAACACCACGCCCGGCGCCGGATCGCCGAACGCGGCGCCGAGTCCTGCTACTGGGACTACGCCCCGTCGTTCGGCCGCGGACCGTTCCGCAACGTGCTGTGCCTGTCGGTGAACGACGCGGTGCTGCACGGCCTGCCGCACGACTACGTCCTGCGGGACGGCGACCTGCTCAGCATCGACATGGCGGTCGGCATCGACGGCTGGGTCGCCGACTCCGCGCTGTCCGTCGTCGTCGGCACCCCCGACCCCGCCGACCTGAGACTGATCGAGGCCACCGAGGTCGCCCTGGCGGCCGGCGTCGCCGCCGCGCGGCCCGGCGGTCGTCTCGGCGACGTCTCGGCCGCGATCGGCGAGGTCGCCCACTCCTACGGATACGGCGTCAACGGCGAGTTCGGCGGGCACGGCATCGGCCGCACCATGCACGAGGCCCCACACGTGTCCAACAAGGGTCGCCCGAACCGCGGCCTCACGCTGCAACCCGGCCTCACCATCGCCATCGAGCCCTGGTTCTGCCGCTCCACCGACCGGATCCGGGTGGACGCGGACGGTTGGACGATCCGCTCCGCCGACGGCTCCCGGACGGCGCACTCCGAACACACCGTGGCCGTCACGACGGACGGCCCCCGGGTGCTGACCGGTCGCCCGGGCCACGGCACCGCCTCGGCGGGCACCGTCCAGAAGCCCGGGGCGGCCTCCTGACCGCCGTCAATCGATTTGGATTCACGGTCTTCATTGCGAGCAAGATCCGCTCTAGGCTTCATGGCGACATCCCCCACCCCCCATGGAGCGTCCATGTTCCGACGAATCGCCAGCACCCTTGGCGCACTCGTGCTCGGCGCGGCCGTGATCAGCGGTCCCGCCTCCCCCGCCACCGCCGCCGACACCCTCCAGGCGGCCAGCCTCAACGCCACCATCGCGCTGAGCAACTGCTCGGCCGCGCTGGTCCGGTATCCCACCTCAGTGGACACCGACCGAGCTCTCATGCTCACCAACGGCCACTGCTACGAGGGCGGCATGCCCGGCGCCGGCGTGGTGCTGCAGAACAAGTCCAGCACCCGGTCGGGCACCCTGCTCAACGCCTCCGGCGGCTCGCTCGGCACGGTACGCGCCGACACGCTGCTGTACGCCACGATGACCAACACCGACGTCTCGCTCTACCGCCTCACCAGCACCTTCGGGGCGATCAGGTCCAGCTACGGCGTGGACGCGCTGACCATCTCCAACACCCACCCGGTGGATGGCAGCAGCATGTTCATCCCGTCGAGCTACTGGAAGCAGATCTGGAACTGCTCCATCAACGGCTTCGTGCCCACCCTGCGCGAGGACGCCTGGACGTTCCACGACTCGATCCGGTACAGCAGCGGCTGCAACACCACGCACGGCACCTCGGGCTCGCCGATCATCGACACGAACAGCGGCAAGGTCGTCGGGATCAACAACACCGGCAACGACGACGGCGCCATGTGCACGCTGAACAACCCGTGCGAGGTCGACGCGGACGGCACCACCCACGCGTACAAGGGCCAGAGCTACGGGCAGCAGGTCTACTGGTTCACCACCTGCCTCAACTCGAGCAACACGATCGACCTGTCGATCGCCGGCTGCCTGCTGACCAAGCCCCCGGGCAGCGGCAACACGGTGACGGTGACCAACCCGGGCAACCAGAGCTCGACCACCGGGACGCCGGTCAGCCTGCAGATCCGGGCCAGCTCCTCCGGCAGCGGCCAGACCCTGACCTACAGCGCCACCGGCCTGCCCGCCGGCCTGTCGATCAACGCCAGCACCGGCCTGATCAGCGGTACGCCGACGACGGCGCAGACCACCACCACGACCGTCACCGCCCGGGACACCACCGGCGCCACCGGTACGACCAGCTTCAGCTGGACGATCGGCTCGCCCGGCGGCAGCTGCTCGGGCCAGCAGTTGGCCAACCCCGGCTTCGAGTCCGGCGCCACCTCCTGGACGGCGAGTTCCGGCGTGATCACCAACTCGTCCAGCCAGCCGGCGCACGGCGGGTCCTACAAGGCCTGGCTGGACGGGTACGGCAGCTCGCACACCGACACGCTGTCGCAGTCGGTCACCATCCCGGCCGGTTGCCGCGCCACGCTCAGCTACTGGCTGCACATCGACACCGCGGAGACCACCACCAGCACGGCGTACGACAAGCTGACCGTCCAGGCCGGCTCGACGACGGTGGCCTCCTACTCCAACCTCAACAAGGCCAGCGGCTACACCCAACGGACCGTTGACCTGTCGTCCTTCGCCGGGTCGACGGTGACCCTGAAGTTCACCGGCGTCGAGGACTCCTCGGCGCAGACCTCGTTCGTCATCGACGACACCGCCGTCACGCTGTCGTAGCAACCGTTCCGCCCCGGTGCTGTGGGTGCCGGCGTCCAGCCGCACCCACAGCACTGGTCACCTCCCCCGCGCCGCGAAGCCGGGACGCCGCCGGCGCCCGGCAGGCAGACCGGGCGGCGGCGGTCGGGCCCGGCGCCGGGCCGGCCTCTCCACCGGGTCGCCTCCGCCTCCGCCTCCGACTGCGTCGGCACGGCCCGTCAGCCGGCCGGGGTGGCCAGGGGGATCCAGATCCGCATCGGCTCGGCCGCGCGGTTGGCCCAGAGGAAGTACGGGATGGCCGCGACGGTCGCCGTCGGCGTGCTCCCTGGGCGCGCCGGCTGCGCCCCCGGGCGGCCCTGCCCGGGTTGGTGGCAGCTGGAATACAGCCCGTCCGGCGGCGCGGCGCGGGCCCGCAGCGGCACGCCGATCGTGACCGGCGCGAGTCCGTCGCTGGTCACCAGGCGCAGCGGTTCCGTGGCGTCCAGTTCGAGGTCCTCGAAGAGCGCGCCGGCCAGGGCGGCGGGCAGGTCCGCGTGTTCGACGCAGTAGACGACCGGGCCGCGGGCGAGCGCCACGCTGCCGCGTACCGCGTCCACCCGGGGATGCGCGGCGACCATCCGGGGCGGCATGGCCAGCACGAGCTCGACCTGGTCGCCGGCCTGCCAGGTGCGCGACAACCGCAGGTAGCCCTCCTCGGCGGCGACCCGGACCGGCCAGCCGTTGAGGGTGACCCGAGCGTCCCGGCACCATCCGGGCACCCGCAGCGCCAGCGTCCACGGACCGTCCGCCGCCTCGGTCAGGACGATCGCGATTCGCTCGTTCCAGGGGTAGTCGGTGCGCACCTCCACGACCCTGCCGTGGCCGGCGATCCGGCCGGCCGCGTACAGGTGCAGCTGCAGCCCGCCGGCGTCGCCGGTGGCCGCGTAGGCGTGCAGCGAGGCCATCAGCCGGGCCAGGTTCGGCGGGCAGCACGCGCAGGAGTACCAGCTCAGCCGCTGCGAGGGGGTGTCCTCGTGCGAGCCGTCGTGCCCGGTGCGCAGTTGCAGTGGGTTGGTGTAGAAGAACGCCCGGCCGTCGACCGCGGTGCTGGCGGCGATGCCGTTGTAGAGCACCCGTTCCAGCTCGTCGGCGTAGTGCGCCTTGCCGGTGGCCAGCAGCAGCCGCCAGGCGGTGTGGAAGCTGCCGATGGCCGCGCAGGTCTCGGCGTACGCCCGGTCCGGTGGCAGCTCGTACGCGTCGCCGAAGCCCTCGTCCTTGTGCCGGGAGCCCTGCCCGCCGGTCAGGTAGGTCCGGGTGGTCAGCGCCGAGCGCCACAGCCGCTCGACGGCCGCGAGCAGGTCGTTGTCCCCGGTCTCGACCGCCACGTCCACCGCGCCGGCCAGCAGGTACTGCTGCCGTACCGCGTGCCCGGTGACCTCGGTCTGGTCCCGGATCGGCGTGTCGTCCTGCCAGTAGCGCGGACCGAACCGGCCCGGGCCGAGCCGACCATACCCGCGCAGGTCGACCAGGCGCCGGGCCTGATCGAGGTACGGCCGGTGGCCGGTGAGCCGGTACAGCTCCACGAGGGCGGTCTCCACCTCCGGGTGCCCGTCGACCGCCTCCGTCCCCTCCGGACCGAACCGGCGGACGAGCAGGTCGGCGAAGCGACGCGCCACCGCCACCACCTGCTGGGACGCCAGGACCTGCGGGGCCGCCCGCGCCGCGGCGACGGCCGCCTGGATGAGGTGGCCGGCCGCGTACATCTCGTGGCTGAAGCCGAGATCGGTCCACTGCCGGTCGCGGTGGTCCACCTGGTAGTAGGAGTTGAGGTAGCCGTCCGGGTCCTGCGCCTTCTCCAGCAGGGCCGCGACGTCGGTGAGGAACTCCGCCGACCCGCCGGACCGGCCGAGCTCCCAGGCCGCCGCCTCCAGCGTCTTGTAGACGTCCGTGTCGGCGAACCACATCCCGGCGTACGGGGCGTCCGCGTCGCCGGTGACCCGGCGCAGGTTGTCCAGGTTGCCGTACGCGGCCAACTGGTCGACGCAGTGCGGCAGGGTGGCCGCGGCGTTGCGCGCCTGCCAGCCGCCGAGCAGGCCGTCCGGGTGCAGCCGGACGGCGGTCAGCGGCAGCGGGCGCAGGGCGGCGAGCGCGGACGGGGTGGGCGCGGCGGGGCCGGTCATCGGGCTCCTCAATCCTTGACGGCGCCGGCCGTGACGCCGGCGGCCACGTAGCGCTGCGCCAGGACCAGCAGCAGCGTGGCGGGCACGGAGGCGACGACGGCGGTCGCCATGATCGCGTTCCACTGCTGGTTGTTGTTGCCGATGTAGCGGTAGATGCCGAGCGTGACGGGCTGCGCGCCGCCCCCGCCGTCGAGCGTGGTGGCGAAGACGAAGTCGGACCACGCCCAGAGGAAGGCGAACAGCGACACCGTGACGATGGCGTTGCGGCTGACCGGCAGGACCACCGACCAGAACGTCCGGACCGGGCCGGCGCCGTCGACGGCCGCGGCGGCGGTGAGCTCGGCCGGGATGCCGGACATGAACGCCGTGCAGATCAGTACGCCGAACGGCACCGCGATGGTCGAGTCGGCCAGGACCAGCCCGGCCGCGCTGTTCAGCACGCCGAGGCGCAGGTAGATCGCGTAGAAGCCCATGGCCATCAGGATCCCGGGGATCATCTGAGCCATGAGCAGGACGAACGACAGCGCCGGGCCGCCGCGCGGCCGCAGCCTCGCCAGCGAGTAGCCGGCCGGCGCCGACAGCGCCACGGTGAGCAGCACCGTGCCGAGGCCGACGAGCAGACTGGTCCCCAGGTAGGGCAGCTGCTGGTCGAGCAGGGCCCGGTAGCCCTCGACCGTGCCGTGGACGGGGAACAGGTACGGCGGATCGTGCCGCAGGTCGTTGTCCCGGGTGAAGGAGACGTTGACCATCCAGTAGACCGGGAACAGCATGATCGCGGTCAGCAGCAGGCCGACCAGGGTTTTGAGCGGCCGGGTCATGACGGTTGCCTCCGCTGCATCCGGATGTGCAGCAGGCCGAAGACCATCGCCATGATGATCAGCAGGTTGCCCACCGCGGCGCCCGGGCCGAACTGCGGCAGCAGGTTGCCGAAGCTGAGCCGGTAGGACCAGGTGGCGAACGTGGTCGACGAGTCGGTCGGGCCGCCCCTGGTCATGATCCAGATGATGTCGAAGACCTTGAGCGTGTAGACCAGCCCGAGCAGCAGCACGATGGCCGAGACCGGGCGCAGCAACGGGAAGGTCACCCGCCAGAACCGCTGCCAGCCGGAGGCGCCGTCCAGCGCCGCGGCCTCGTGGATGTCGGCCGGGATGGCCTGCAGGCCGCTGTAGAGCACGGCCAGGTTGAACGGGATGCCGATCCAGATGTTCGCGATGGTCACGCTGGTCAGCGCCCAGGCCGGCGAGGTCAACCAGTTCACCCCGCCGAACCCGACCGCCCGCAGCGCGGCGTTGACCAGGCCGGATTCGCTGTTCAGCAGCCACGACCAGGTCGAGGCGCTGACGATCAACGGCAACAGCCACGGTACGAGGAACAGCGCGCGAAGCGTCGCCGCCAGCTTGAAGTGCCCGGTGAAGAAGACCGCGAGGGCCAGCCCGATGCTGAACTGGAAGATCAGCGACACGCCGGTGAAGATCACCGTGTGCAGCAGCGCCGGCCCGAAGGTCGGGTCCGACAGCACCCGCTGGTAGTTGTCCACGCCGCTGAACGGGGCTCCGCCCTGCACGAACGAGCGGACCGTGTAGTGCCGCAGGCTCAGGTCGAGGTTGCGATAGAGCGGGTAGGCGTAGCAGGCGACGAGGTAGACCACCACCGGGGCCAGGAAGGCCCAGGCCGTCCACTGCCCGGACCGTGGGCGGCGGGGCGGGCGGCGGCCGAGGTCCGCGGTCGGCGCCGGCGCGCGGTCCAGCACGTTCTGGGCCATGGTCACCTGGTGGCCGCGGCGGCCGTGGTCTGGGCGGCGGCCAGCGCGTCGTGCGGGGACTTGCTCCCGGACAGCGCCGCCTGGAAGGCCGTCCACATCGGCTCGGAGATCTTCGGGTACCGGGTGCCCAGGTTGTCGCTGGTGCGGCCCTTGGCCGCCTGGACCGCCTCGGCCCACACCCGCAGATCCGGGTTCGCCGCCACCTGCTGCTGCCGCACCGCCTGCGCGGCGGCCACGTAGGACAACGTGGTGTCCGTCGCGAGGGCGTTGTCGGCGCTGGTCAGGCAGCCGATCAGCTTCTCTGCCGTGGCGTACCGGCCGGTGTCGGACTGCACGGGAGCGGTGACGAACTCGCCGCCGGTCGGCGCCGGCGCGGTGCCGCCACCCTGCGCGGGAATCGGGAGGATCCCGTACTCGAAGCCGGCCTTCTTGGCGTTGGCCAGTTGCCAGGTGCCGTTCTCGGCGAACCCGAACGTGCCGCTGGCGAACTCCTGCCAGCTCGTGGTCTGGGTGTTGTTGAGCACCGAGTTGGGCGCGTAGCCCTGCTTGAGCCAGTCGGTCCACAGGGTCAGCGCGGCGACGCCCTGCGCGGAGTCGAGCTGGGTGAGGTTGGCGCCGGCGCCCCAGAACCAGGGCAGGAACTGGAACGAGCCCTCCTCGGTGCCGATGGCCGAGAAGGTGATCCCCTTCCTGCCGGCGGCCTTCACCTTCGCCAGCGCGGCGGTGAGCGACGCCCAGTCCTTGACCGTCGCCGGGTCGACCTTCGCCGCGGCCAGCACCCGCTTGTTGTAGTAGAGCGCGAGCGTGTTGGCGCCGATCGGGATGCCGTATGTCTTGCCGTCCAGTTGGCCGGCGGCGAGCAGGTTGGGCGCCACGGCCGAGGTGTCGATCTTCGTGTCCGCCGTGCTGGTGAGCACGCCGGCCTCGGCCAGGGTGGAGACCACCGGGTTGTCCACGATCAGCACGTCCGGAGAGTTGCCCTGCTGGGCGGCCAGCAACGTCTTGTTGGTGAGGTCCGTGGTGTCGAAGGAGGTCCGCTTGACGGTGACGCCGGCGTCGGCGCCGCACTTGCGCAGCAGCGTCACCCAGGCGGAGGAGTCGTCGAACTGCGGGTACGGGTCCCAGATCTGGTATGCCCGGCCGGCGGTGCCGGACGAGGAACCGGGATGGTCGTCGTGCGAGCAGGCGGCGGTCAGGCAGACGGCGACGGAGAGGGCGGCCACCGCGCTCAGAGTGCGGCGAGTGACGGTCATGTCGGTACCCCTTGCCAGGCGGAGGGATGGCGAACGCCGGATCAGGCAAACGATTGCCGAAGACGCTAGGTCCGCTTTTGCGGGACTGTCAAGCGGGAGTTATAGTCGGCTCTCTGGGCTCGGAAAACGGGGAGGAAACGCTGGGCACCACCGTCAGGGGCAGCGCCGGCAAGGGCGGCACGACCGGCAGGGTGGCCACCATCGTGGAGGTCGCGGCCCTCGCCGGGGTCTCCCCCGGCACCGCCTCCAAGGCGCTGAACGGCCGCGGCACGCTGCGCCCGGAGACGCGGCAGCGCGTCCGGGAGGCGGCCGAGCACCTGGGCTTCGTGGCCAATGCGGCGGCTCGCAGCCTCCAGTCGGGCCGCACCTACACGGTGGGCATGATCACCACGGACAGCATCGGCCGGTTCAGCATCCCGCTGCTGCTCGGCGCCGAGGACGCGCTGGGCGCCGGGCAGGTGTCGGTGTTCCTCTGCGACGCCCGGGACGACCCGATCCGCGAGCAGTACTACCTTCGTACGCTGCTGAGCCGGAAGGTGGACGGCATCATCGTGACCGGCCGCCGCACCCAGTCCCGGCCGCCGATCGACGCCGGCCTTCCGGTGCCGGTGGTGTACGCCTTCATCAGCTCCACCGACCCGCGCGACTGCTCGGTGGTCCCGGACGAGGCAGATGGCGCCCGGCGCGCCGTGGAACACCTGCTGACCATCGGCCGGCGCCGGATCGCCCACGTCACCGGTCCCGAGCACCATCACTCGGCGACCGTCCGGGCCGACGCCGCCGTTCGGACGCTGGCCGCGGCCGGGCTGGATCTGGCCGTGCCGGTCCAGTTCGGCGAGTGGAGCGAGGCGTGGGGCCGGCAGGCCGCCGGCATCCTCCTCTCCACCGGCGCCGAGGTGGACGCGGTGTTCTGCGGCAGCGACCAGATCGCCCGCGGCATGGCCGAGGCGCTGCAGGGCGCCGGCCGGCGCGTTCCGACCGATGTGGCGCTGGTCGGCTTCGACAACTGGGACGTCATGGTCGACGGCTGCCGGCCCGCCCTGACCAGCATCGACATGAACCTCGACGGCATCGGCCGCACCGCCGCCGAGTTGCTGCTGGCCGCCATCAACGGCGAGCCCGCGCACGGCCGGCGCGCCCTGCCCGGCCGGCTCGTGCCCCGGGCCTCCACGGCGGTCTGACCGCCCGGGCGGGACCGCCGAAAGCCTTTTCGGGCCGACCCCCGGGCCCGACGCGGCGCCACGGCGATCGACCAAGACATCGACGGTCGCCACTTGACACGCCGAAAACGCCGTCACTAAGGTCCAGGCAAACGATTTCCGGCCATTTCCTGATGGGCGTGGCCGGACGGTCACGGGGGCTGACGCAGCGGCAGGGAGGACCGGCACCATGATGCGAACCGTCCAGGCAGGCGGGCACCGAAGAGCCCGGCGTACGACCATGCTGGCCTCGATCGCGGCGCTCGCGGTCGGGCTGACGTCGGCGGCGTTCGCCCTCACCCCCGCGTCGGCGGCGGCCGCCAGCAACACCCTGGTGGTGAACGCCAACCAGACGCTGCGCCCGGTGACGCACGTGGCGACCGGCAGCCTCTACGGGCTGGCGAACGCCACCCAGCCGTCGGTGTCGCTGGCGCAGGCGATCCGGCCGAACACGTTCGTCCAGATGCCGCAGGGTGGCCGGCAGCAGCCCACCGGGGACATCTCCCAGGTCGCGCCGACCGCCGTCAGCGTCGGCGCCAAGCTGGTCAACCGGCTCTCCGACTACTACGCCGGCTGGCCCTACCAGTTCAGCTGGAGCACCTGGACACCCTTCATCAACTCGCAGATCAACGCGATGAAGTCCGCGTCCTACTACAACAGCATCGCCTCGTACGAGCTGTGGAACGAGTCGGACAATACCTGGCAGTCGGCCAACGGCACGTACGAGAACTTCTGGACCACGACGTTCCGCCAGGTCCGCTCGATCGACGCGACCAAGCCCATCCAGGGGCCAAGCTTCTCGGACAACATCAGCGACATGCGGAACTTCCTGCAGAACGCGGTCAACACGAACACCGTGCCGGACATCCTCGCCTGGCACGAGCTGTCGAGCTCCGCGAAGATCGCCGGTGACGTGGCCACCGTCCAGTCGATCGAGGACCAACTGGGCATCTCCCGCCGACCGATCGCGATCGAGGAGTACGCCGCGCCGAGCGAGGTCGGGCTGCCCGGGCCGCTCGTGGGCTACATCGCCAAGTTCGAGCGGCTCGGCATCCACGACGCCGAGCTGGCGTTCTGGAACCAGTCCGGCGCCCTCGGTGACCTGCTGACCGGGCGCGGCGGCAGCCCGAACGCGGCGTACTGGCTCTACACCTGGTACGCCGCCATGACCGGCAACATGGTCGTCACGAACCCGCCGGCGCAGACCGGCATCGACGGCTTCGCCGCGGTGCCGTCCGGCAACAACCAGGTCAGCATCGTCGCCGGACACTGCTCGGGAGCCTGCGCGGTCACGGTGAACGGGCTCACCTCGTTGAGCCTCGGCGGCACCGTGAACGTCAAGGTCGAGCAGACGGTGTCGCTGGGCCGCACGGTCGCGTCCGGCGGCCCGAGCACGATCTCGAATTCGACGTACACCCCGGCCAACGGCACCATCTCGGTGCCGATCACCATGGCCAGCAACGACGCGTACCGGATCACCATCACGCCGGGTTCCGGGACGCCGCCGCCGTCCTCGCCGCCCCCGTCGTCCCCGCCCCCGTCCGATCTGAGCGGCACGTACCGGATCGCGAACGTCAACAGCGGGCTGCGGCTGGACACCCAGAACTCCGGCACCGCCTGGGGAACCGCCGCGGTCCAGGCCACCGCCAGCGGCAGCTCATCGCAGGTCTGGTCGCTGGTCTCCGCCGGCAACGGGCAGTACAAGGTGGTCAACCAGCTCAGCAACCTGGTCCTCGGCATCCAGAACGCCTCGACCAGCCAGGGCGCCACGGGTCTGGTCTGGGGCGACACCGGCACGGCCGACCACCTCTGGACACCCGTGTCGGACGGCGCGGGCCACTACAAGCTGCGGAACGTCAACAGCGGGCTGCTGCTCGGCGTGGCCAACATGAGCACCGCCTCCGGCGCGCAGACGCTCCAATGGGGTGACAACGGCACGGCCGATCACCTGTGGATCCTTACGAAGCTGTGACCGGGCAGGGCTGATCATGGGGCTGGCGGGTGATTCGATCTCTGGATCGCCCGCCAGCCCCATGATCGACGCGGGTGACGGCGGGCCGCCCCCACCCGGCGGCCGGGCCGGCGCGGGCGGGCCTCGGTCTCGAGGATGACGGTCCTCCGTCGCGCGGCCGAGCCGGACTTCCGATCCGCGGACCGATCCGCCGCCCCACCCCGGCTCCATAGTGTCCCTCCAGGAAAGGGGGACTCCCGATGATCCGTAAGCTACTGGCCGTCCTGGCCGCCGTCCCGCTGCTGCTGGGCGGTGCGGCGAGCGCGGCCCAGCGCGGGCCCGCGCCGCGGGACTGCGCCGGGCTCGCCGGCGCGCGCGTGCCGCAGGGCACGGTCGGCTCGGCCGCCGTCGTGGACGGCTACTGCGAGGTGCACGGCGTGCTGGCGCCGGCCACCAGGTTCACCGTCAAGCTCCCGGTCTCCGGCTGGACCGGGCAGTATGTCCAGCAGGGCTGCAGCGGCCTGTGCGGCGCCACGCCGGACCTCACGTACCCGCTGTTCGGGTTCCGCTGCCCGGCCGCGCAGGCCCGGACGCTGGTGGTGGCGGGCGACGACACCGGGCACACCGGTGACCCGGAGGGCGCGCAGCCGGCCACCTGGGGGGCGGATCCGCGGGCGCGTGTCGAGTTCGGGCTGACCTCCGAGCACCGGCTGCGGCTCGCCTCCGACGCGCTGACGACCGCGTACTACGGGCACGGCCCGGCGTTCCGGTACTTCGATGGCTGCTCGACCGGCGGCCGGCAGGGGCTCAACCTGGCCCAACGGTTCCCGGCCGACTTCGACGGGATTCTCGCCGGCGCTCCGGCCAGCAACGAGGCGCCGCTGGCGCTGCTCGAGGCGTGGGTGGCCACCCGCAACACCGACGCGCACGGCCGGCAGATTCTCGGCCCGGAGAAGATCCCGGCCCTGCACGAGGCCGTCGTCGACGCATGCGGCGAGGTCATCGAGGACCCGCGGCGGTGCGGCTTCCAGCCCTCGTCGCTGCGCTGCCCGCCCGGGGTGGACCGGCCCACGTGCCTGACCCCGCAGCAGGTGGCCGCGGTGGTGTCGTTCTACCGGGGACCGCACGGCCTCTACAACGGCGGGATGCCGTACGGGTCCGAGCTGGGTTGGATCGACTTGTTCGTGGTCCGCTCCGGATCGCCGCTGGACGGCAACGCCGGGAGGATCGCGCTCAACTACCTGAGGTACCTGGGCTACCCGACGGTGCTGCCGGACCGGTTCCGGCTCACCGACGTACGGTTCGACCGGGCCACCTTCGAGCGGCTCAACCTGCTGGGCGACGCCCTGTACAACGCGAACAACCCGGACCTGTCGGCGTTCCGGGCGCACGGCGGCAAGCTGATCATGTATCACGGCTGGGCCGACCCGTTCATCCCGCCGTTCTCCACACTGGACTACTACCGCGCGGTGCAGCGGCGGGGCGGCGCCGACGCGTACACCCGGCTCTATCTGATCCCGGCGGGCTACCACTGCCTGTTCGGGCCGGAGCCGGGCGCCACGCCCTCGGAGATCGGGGTGCCGGAGTTGCTCCAGCCGCTGATGGACTGGGTGGAGCGCGGCACCGCCCCGGGAGTGATCAATGTGCCGACGGTCAACGGCGACCTCACCGAGGTGATCCGGGACCTGGACGTGGCGCCGTTCGACGCGCTCGCCCCGGTCGACGCCGCGCCGGGCAGCCTGAACGCCAACTACCACTACCTCGGGCGTTACTAGCGCAACCGAGCGACCCGGGCGGTCCCACCCGCCCGGGTCGGTCGGCCGCGCACAGCCGGGTCCGGGGATGCCGAGGGGTGCCGGCCAGCACGACGACGAGGACGCCGGGCCCGGGTCAGCCGAGCTCGGCGATCAGGCGACGGAGCGTGTGGAAGGCCGGCTTCGGCGAGTAGTCGCTGCGCAGCACGCCGAACCGGTGGAACAGGTCGTCCTTCGAGCTGTCCGCGTCGCGGAGGGTGAACAGCTGCCAGTGCGTCACGTTCAGCTCCCCGCGCAGCCGGTGCGCCGTACGGATGATGGTTTCCAGGACGGCAGCCTGCTGCTCCTCCGACCGGTCCGGACCGGTCGGCCACCCGTTCTCGCAGATCCGGATGGGCACCGTGGCCGGTATGCCGGCGGCTGCCAGGTCCCGCTCCCGGAAGTCGCGCAGCAACCGTTCCACGACGGCCGGCAGCGCGTCGATGGCCACCCGCGGCCCGAACACATCCGGGTAGATGTCGATGCCGGCATAGTCCAGCGCCGCCGCGAACGACGGCCCGCCGTGCTGCCGTACCGCCGTCCAGAACCCGCCGGCCGGGTCCCGCTCCGGCACCACCGCGAAGCCGATCGCGGCCGTCGCGCCCGTCGCGCGCTTGGCCTCGGCGGCCGCCCGCACGCCCCGGATCATCGCCTCGCGCGCGCCCGGAAAGGCGCCGTCGGCGGCGGCGCCGACCCCGGTCAGGTTCGGCTCGCCGGTGACCTGCACGGCGGCCAAGCTCCGTCCATGCCGCTCGACGACCTGGCCCACGAACGCCGCCCAGCCCGCCACGTCGCCGCCGGGATCGCGGTAGCAGAGCACCAGATCCCACGGCAGCCCACCGGCGGTGAGCGTCGCGATCTGCCCGAGCACCGCGGCGGTGGAGTCGGCGCCGGACCAGAGCACGTACATCCGCGGCAGCAGGGCTTTCCCGTCGCCCTGCAGCTCCTGTACGGCCCGCCCGATCGCCGCGAAGTCGTCCGGCGGCCCCGCGGCGACCCCGTCCGGTCCACCGGCGACGCCGAGCGGGAAGACTCCGAAGACGAGCGGTTCGGTCACGGCGCCCACCGTAGGCTCCGCGCGCAACGCGGGGATTGCCGGCGGCGGCGTTCGGCCGGCCGGGCGATGTGCCGTCCCCTCGTGCCGTGGCAGGCTCGACCGCACGGCACTCGCGCTCGACACCGCGGTCATGCCGGCCCCGGATCCGGCCGGGGTCGCCCGCGCCGCCGATCACGACCGCCGGCGCCGCCGGCAGACCCTCCCGCGACCCGAGGAGTTCCCGTGTCAGAAACGCCGCACCTCGCCGCCCCGGTCGACCAGCAGATCGAGGCGGCGAACGCCTCCGGCAAGCGGCCCGTGGTCTTCATCCACGGGCTGTGGCTGCTGCCCAGCAGCTGGGACCGGTGGGCCCAGGTGTTCGCCGAGAACGGGTATGCCCCGGTCTCCCCCGGCTGGCCCGACGACCCGGAGACCGTCGAGGAGGCCAACGCGCATCCCGAGGTCTTCGCCGGCAAGAGCGTCGGTGATGTGGCGGACCATTACGCCCAGGTCATCGGCCGGCTCGATCGCAAGCCCGCGGTGATCGGCCACTCGTTCGGCGGCCTGCTCACCATGATCGTCGCCGGTCGCGGCCTGGCGGCCGCCTCGGTGGCGATCGACTCGGCGCCCTTCCGCGGGGTGCTGCCGCTGCCGTTCTCGGCCCTCCGGGCCTCGGCGCCGGTCCTCGGCAACCCGTTGAACCGGCACCGGGCCATTCCGCTGACCTTCGACCAGTTCCGGTACGCCTTCGCCAGCGCCGTCGGCGAGGAGGAGGCGCGGCAGCTCTACGCGGAATTCGCCGTGCCGGCCCCCGGCGAGCCGCTCTTCCAGGCGGCGGCGGCCAACCTCAACCCCTGGACCGAGGCCAAGGCCAACTTCACCAACCCGGACCGTGGGCCGCTGCTGGTGATCGAGGGCGTCGGTGACAACACCTCGCCGCCGGCGATCAACCGGGCCATCTTCAAGCGTCAGTCGGAGAATCCGGGCGTCACGGAGATCGCCTCGATCGCGAACCGCGGCCACTCCCTCACCATCGACAGCGGCTGGCGCGAGGTCTGCGACGCCGCCCTCGCGTTCATCCGGAGGTTTGCCTGACCCGACCGGCCAGCGCTGGCCGCGACCCCGGTCGCGGCGGACCGGGGGCTGGCGGACCGCGCTCGGTCGACCGCGGCTGGGCGGACCGCGCCATGCGGTCCTGGCCGCCGATCCGACTGGTGAGAAATGGTGCGGTCCTGGCGACGGCACGGCCTACGCTGTCCGCCATGCTCAGCAGCAGGTCCGTCGCGCTCGCGCTCGCCGTCGCCGTGGTCGCCGCCGCCGCCGGCTGCGCACCTCAGGACGATCCGACCACCTCCGCCGCGCCGAGCGGCACCGCGAACGCCTGCACCAAGCAGTCGCTGTCGACGCGAACGGCCGGCAAGCTCACCATCGCCACCGACCAGCCGGCCTACGAGCCGTGGTTCCGGCAGGACAAGCCCGAGAACGGCGAGGGTTTCGAGTCCGCCGTCGCGTACGCGGTCGCGCGGCAGCTCGGGTACGCCCCCGAGGACGTCACCTGGGCCCGGGTCAAGTTCGACACCGCCATCGCGCCCGGTCCGAAGACCTTCGACTTTGACGTCAACCAGTTCTCCATCACCGACGAGCGCAAGAAGGCCGTCGACTTCTCCGCGCCGTATTATCTCGTGCGCCAGACGGTCATCGCACTGAAGTCGTCGAAGATCGCCGGCAAGAAGAACCTGGCCGACCTGCGCGGCGCCACCCTCGGCGCCCAGGTGGGGACCACCAGCTACCAGGCGATCACCGACGTGATCAAGCCGGGCCCCAAGCCGCGGGTCTTCAACAGCAACGACGACGCCAAGAAGGCGCTGCAGAACGGCCAGCTCGACGGCCTCGTGGTGGACCTGCCCACCGCCTTCTATATCACCAACGCCGAGCTGAAGGACGCCACGATCGTCGGCCAGGTCCCCCAGGTCGGCGTGCCCGAGGCGTTCGGGCTGCTGCTGGACAAGGGCTCGCCGCTCACCGGTTGCGTCAGCTCCGCCGTCGGCCAGCTGACCGAGGCCGGCACGCTCAAGCAGCTCGAGCAGAAGTGGCTGGCCCAGGTCGCCGGGGCGCCCGAGCTGACGTGACGCTGCTGGACCACGTTCCGTCGGCGGCGCAGCAGCGGCGGGTCGCGCACCGGCGGCGGCAGACCGTTCGCAGCGTGCTGGTCGCCGCCGCCTCCACCGCCACGCTGGGCACCCTGCTGGTCGTCGCCGTCACCGGGGCGCCCGGCTGGGAACGGGTCCGGGCGTCGTTCCTCGATCCCGCCGTCGCCCGCGACGCCCTACCGGCGGTCCTCACCGGACTGTGGCTGAACGTCCGGCTGCTGGTCTGCTGCGCCGCGGGGGCCCTGCTGCTCGGGCTGGCCGTGGCGCTGCTGCGGACCCTCCGCGGCCCGGTGTTCTTTCCGGCCCGGGCGCTCGCGACCGGCTACACGTACGCGTTCCGCGGCGTGCCGCTGATCATCGTGATCTACGCGCTCACCCTGGGCGTGCCCGGCCTGCGGCTGCGCGGCACGCCGTCGGTGCTGGTGCTCGGCGGCGCCGCGCTGGTGCTCACCTACGGCGGCTATCTGGCGGAGGTGTTCCGGGCCGGCATCGAGTCGGTCCACCCGAGCCAGCGGGCCGCCGCCCGGTCGCTCGGGCTGACCTACCGACAGACCATGCGGCACGTGGTGCTGCCCCAGGCGGTGCGGCGGGTCGCGCCGCCGCTGCTGAACGACGTGGTGGCGCTGCAGAAGGATGTCGGGCTGGTCTCGCTGGCCGGGCCGATCGACGCCGTACGGGCGGCGCAGATCGAGGTCGCGCACACCTTCAACTACACCCCGTACATCCTGGCCGGCGCGCTGTTCGTGCTGCTGGCCGCGCCGCTGATCGCGGTGACCGACTGGGTGACGCTGCGCGCGGCCCGCCGCCAGTCAGGAGCCTGAGGTGCCCGATCCGGTGCCGGTGCTGGCCTGCCGCGGGCTGCGCAAGGAGTTCGGCGGCCAGGTGGTGCTCGACGGGCTCGACCTGACCGTCGCCGAACATCAGGTGGTGGCGCTGATCGGCGCGTCCGGCTCGGGCAAGTCCACGCTGCTGCGCTGCGTCAACCTGCTGGAGGAACTGGACGACGGGGTGATCGAGCTGGACGGCACGGACGTCTCCGCGCCCGGGGTGGACCCGGACCTGGTCCGCCGCCGGATCGGGATCGTCTTCCAGTCGTACAACCTCTTCCCGCACCTCAGCGTGCTGGACAACATCACCCTCGCGCCCCGCCGGGTGCACCGGCGGCCCCGCGCCGAGGCGGAGGTCCAGGCCCGGGAACTGCTGGACCGGGTCGGGCTGGCGGCGCGGGCGGACGCCTACCCCGACCGGCTCTCGGGCGGCCAGCAGCAGCGGGTGGCGATCGTCCGGGCGCTGGCCAACTCGCCCCGGCTCATGCTGCTGGACGAGGTGACGTCCGCCCTCGACCCGGAACTGGTGGGCGAGGTGCTCACGATGATCCGCGAGCTGAAGGCCGACGGAATGACCATGGTGCTGGCCACCCACGAGATGGGCTTCGCCCGGGAGGTTGCCGACCAGGTCTGCTTCCTCGACGGCGGCCGGGTGGTGGAGGCCGGACCGCCTGCGCGGGTGTTCGGCGAGCCGACCGAAGCCCGCACCCGGCAGTTCCTGCGGCGGATCATCGACGCCGGCCGGCTCTGACCTTTCCACCCAGCCGCGGGAGGAACGAGCCGTTGCGGAAGCTGTTGGGCGACATCCCCGGCGGGCGGCCGTGGCGCCCGGCCCGGGATCCGCGGCCGGCCAGAGGAGGCAGCCCCGCTACCCGGCTGCCGGCCCGTTTCGGCGGCGCCACCACACCAGGGCGCCCGCGGCCAGAACCACCAGGACGGCCAGCGCGATCCACCAGCCGGCGTGGGAACCACCGGAGCCGGAGCCTTCCGCGGCGGCGGTCGGGGCACCTGATGCCGTGCTGTTCGGCGGCGTGGGCTCCTGCTGCGTCGGTGTCGCGGCGACGCTCGGGCTGGCGGTGGCCACCGTGGCGGCGGGCTTGAGCGTGAGGGTGGGCGCCGGGTTGTCGGGTTCCGGCTGCCCCGCCTGCGGGACCTCGATCCACCGGGAGACCGTGCCGTCGCCGTAGGTCTCCAGCGTCTTGAACGACAGTGTTTTCGCGTCGGTCGGCAGTTGCGCCACCCTGACCGAGAACTCGGCGTCCTGCCCGGTCTTCAGCGGCCGGCCGGCCACGGTGAACCCGTCGGAGCCGGCGGTGAAGATCCAGCCCCCGGGCGCCTTGACCAGACGTACGTCGGCCGGCTTGATCCCGGCCGGCAGCACCACGCGCTCGGCCTTGATGCCCGCGCTGGTGGACTCGGCCTCGCCATGGAAGGTCAGGGTGACGTCGCGGGCCCCGGCCTGGGCGTTGTCGGCTTCCACCTCGACATGCGCGGCGGCGGGGCCGCCGAGCAGAACGGCGGCCAGCAGCCCGACCGACCCGGCCACCACCGCGCGAGCCCGCAACGTCGTTGGCATGAGACCTCCTGCACGAATTCGGACGGTACGACCGGTGGCCCGTTCCCGGCCACCCGTGAGAAGTCGTCATTCGGGGCGCCGAAGTTCCCGCCCAGCCGACGAGGAACACGCCGAGCAGTCGGTTCAACGGTTCCCGCGAGGGTCGTCGCCGGTGCCGGCCGCCTCGTCGCCGCCCGGGCGCGCCGGTGCGTCCGCGAGGCCCCGGTCGAGGTGGTCGGCGTGGAAGAGCGCCTGCGCGAGGAGCCGGCCGACGTGCTCGTCGGCGGTGGAGTAGTACACGAAGGTGCCCTCGCGGCGTCCCTTCACCAGGCCGGCGAGCCGCAGCTTCGCCAGGTGCTGACTGACCGCCGTGGGGGTGGCGCCGGCGAGTTCGGCGAGGCAGGCGACGGACGATTCGCCCTGCAGCAGTGCCCACAGGACCTTGATCCTGGTCGGGTCGGCCAGCATCCGGAACGACTCGGCCGCCAGGTGCACCTGCTCCTCGTTCGGCATCTCGAAGTCCGGTAGCGAGGTGTGCATGCCCCGCAGCATAGCGCTGCTCGGCTGCTTGCGTATCTGCGTGAATGCGCATGTACGCTGGCGGCGTGACGACGAGCCTTGACGATCCGGTACGCACCGCCCGACCCGCGTCGCGCGGCCCGCGCCGGACCAGCGTCTGGTCGCTGCCGGAGGTGCGGTGGGCCGCCGTCGCCACCGGACTGTTCGCCCTCGGCCTGCTGACCCAACTCGTCGGTGGCCCCGGCTGGTTGCTGTGGGGGCTCTACCTGGCCTGCTACGCGGCCGGCGGCTGGGAACCGGGCTGGGCCGGCCTGCAGGCGCTGCGCGCCCGGCGCCTGGACGTCGACCTGCTCATGGTGGTGGCGGCCATCGGCGCCGCGTCGATCGGGCAGGTCCTGGACGGCGCCCTGCTCATCGTCATCTTCGCCACGTCGGGCGCGCTGGAGGCGGTCGCCACCAAACGCACGGAGGACTCGGTCAGCGGCCTGCTGCGGCTGGCGCCGGAGACCGCCACCCGGCTGACCGACCACGGCGAGGAGACCGTCGAGCCCGCGGACCTGCGAGTGGATGACGTCGTGCTGGTCCGCCCCGGCGAGCGGATCGGCGCCGACGGCACGGTCATCGACGGCGAGAGCGAGGTCGACCAGGCCACCATCACCGGCGAACCGCTGCCGGCGCCGACGGCGCCCGGTCACGAGGTCTTCGCCGGCACCGTCAACGGCACCGGCGCGCTGCGGGTCCGGGTCACCCGGCCGGCCGGTGACACCGTGCTGGCCCGGATCGTCGCGATGGTCGCCGAGGCCAGCGCCACCAAGGCCCGGGTCCAACTGTTCATCGAGAAGATCGAACAGCGGTACTCCATCGGCATGGTGGCCGCCACGATCGCGCTGTTCGCCATCCCGCTGGCCCTCGGCGCCGCGGTGACCCCCACGCTGCTGCGGGCGATGACCTTCATGATCGTCGCCTCGCCGTGCGCGGTGGTGCTGGCCACCATGCCGCCGCTGCTGTCCGCCATCGCCAACGCCGGCCGGCACGGTGTCCTGGTCAAGTCGGCCGTCGTGCTTGAGCACCTCGGCACCGCCACCCGGGTCGCCTTCGACAAGACCGGCACCCTCACCACCGGTACACCGCAGCTGGCCGACCTGCGCCCGCTGCCCGACGCCGCACTCAGCGAGCGCGAACTGCTGGCCCTGGCCGCCGCCGCGGAGAACCCGTCCGAGCACCCCCTGGCCCGGGCCGTGGTCACCGCGGCCCGCCGGGCCGGCATCCCGATCCGGGCCGCGGAGGGGTTCGCCTCCGCCCCCGGACGCGGCGTCACCGCCCGGGTCGACGGGCGAACCGTCGAGGTCGGCCGGCCCGCCGAGGGCACCCTGGACGGTGGGCTCCGCGGCGCCGTCCAGGAGCTCGAGGCGGCCGGACGTACCGCCGTGCTGGTCCGGGTCGACGGCGAGCCCGCCGCCGTGCTCGGCCTGGCCGACCGGCCGCGGCCGGACGCGGCCCGCGCGGTGGCCCGGCTCGCCGCCCTCACCGGGTCGGCGCCGCACCTGCTGACCGGCGACAATCCGCACGCGGCCCGGCGGCTCGCCGACGACGTCGGCATCGCCGAGGTGCACGCCGGCCTGCTGCCGTCGGACAAGGTCGATCGGGTACGCGAGCTACAGTCCCGCGGCGAGCGGGTGGCGCTGGTCGGCGACGGGGTCAACGACGCCCCGGCACTGGCCACCGCGCACGTCGGGATCGCCATGGGCCGCTCGGGTTCCGACCTGGCCCTGGACACCGCCGACGCGGTCGTCACCCGGGATGAGCTCGCCACCCTGCCCGCGGTTCTCGGCCTCGCCCGGCGGGCCCGCCGCCTGGTCATCGGAAATCTCGCCATCGCCGGCTCGTTCATCGCCATGCTGGTCGTCTGGGACCTGATCGGCACCCTGCCGCTGCCGCTGGGCGTGGCCGGCCATGAGGGCTCGACCGTCATCGTCGGACTGAACGGCCTACGCCTGCTCCGCCGCGCCGCCTGGCACCGAGCGGCGGCCGGCCGTGCTGGCGAGGTCGCCGCCGCACCGGATGTCGCGGCCCCGGGGACCGCGGTGAGGTGAGGTGGCCGGTACCGTGCGGAAGTTCCGGTGGTCCGCGGCGAGGGGCGGTGCGACATGGACGAGCGCGAACCGGCGGTGGGCGGGCTGACCCGGCCGACGCTGACCGGTCACCGGATGGCCAGCCAGGCGAGGCTGGCGAGGCCGGCGGCGGAACAGTAGATGGCGAACGGAGTCAGGGTGCGGGTCTCGAAGTAGCGGGTCAGGAAGCGGACGGCCAGATAGGCGGCGACGCCGGAGGCGAGGCTCCCGGCCAGCACCTGACCGCCGATGCCGGCGCCCAGCGGCCCGAACAGGTCCGGCAGCTTCAACAGCCCGGCGGCGAGGATGACCGGGGTGGCCAGCAGGAACGAGAAGCGGGCGGCGTCCTCGTGGGACAGCCCGTTGCGCAGCCCGGCCGCCATCGTCACCCCGGATCGGCTGATCCCGGGCAGCAGGGCGAGGATCTGCGCCGCGCCGATCAGGACCGCCCGGCCCATGCTCTGGGTCGCGATGCGACGGTCGGAGGCGACCGGGTCGGTGTGCGGCCCGGCGCCGCCGGGTCCGTCCGGCAACGAACCGCCCCGGTCCGCCGCCGGTCCGGCAACGGCCGCCCCCGCCGGTCCGGTGCGGGCGGGCTGTCCCGCCGACGCGGTACGGACGGACTGCGTCCCCGGCTCGGCGGCGGCCCGGCGGCGCAGCCGTTCGGCGGCGTAGAGCAGCACGCCGTTGAGGGTCAAGAAGATCGCGGCCGGGACCGGCCGGCCGAGCACGGTCCGGAAGGTGTGTTCCAGCAGCAGGCCGGCGATGCCGACCGGGATGGTCGCCAAAATGATCATCCAGGCGAGGCGCTCGTCGGGAGTGGCGATCCGCCGGTGCCGCAGCGACGTGCCGAAGCCGGTGAGGATGCGTACCCAGTCGCGCCAGAAGAACAGCAGCAGGGCCAGCGCGGTGGCCACGTGCAGGCCGACGATGAAGGCCAGATAGGGCGACTCGGGCGCGGAGACGTCGAGATCGCGCGCCCAGCGGCCGCCCAGCAGCGCCGGCAGCAGGACGCTGTGCCCGAGGCTGGAGACGGGGAACAGCTCGGTGATCCCCTGCAGGGCGCCGATGGTGACGGCCTCGACGTAGGTGATGTGGCTCATCTGGTGGTCTGCTCCTCAGGCGCGCGGTTGCGGCGGGCACGAAGTACCTCGACCCCGATCGGGATCAACGAGAGCAGGACGATCACCGCTACGACCGGCAGGAGGTACTTGTCGATGTTCGTGGCGCCGATCGTGTCGCGCAGCTTGCGGGCGGGGAGATAGCCGGCGAGCAGGATGGCCTCGGTCCAGGCCACTCCCCCGATCACGTTCCACAGCAGGAAGCGGCGGGCGGACATGTGCAGCATGCCGGCCACCGGGTTGAGGAACGTCCGCACGATCGGCACGAACCGGGCCAGCACGGTGGCCTTGCCCGGCCCGTACCGGGTGAAGTAGTGCTCGGCGCGCTCGACGTACTCGGCCCGGAACAGCCGGGAGTTCGGTCGGTTGAACAGCCGCCGCCCGTAGCGGGCGCCCAGCAGGTGCCCGAGCTGCGCGCCGGCGATCGCGGCCACCGGGGCGCCGATCATCAGGACCGGCAGCGAGAGCTGAACGCCGACGAGTTCGGCGGCCACCGGGGAGGCGGCGATGCCGGCGAGGAACAGCAGCGAGTCGCCGGGCAGGAAGAAGCCGATCAGCAGTCCGGTCTCGGCGAAGAGGATCACCAGCACACCGAGCAGCCCGAAGGTCTGCAACAGGGAACGGGCATCGAGGGGATTCAGGCTGAGGACGGCGTGGGACAGGGGCACGGCGGGGACTCCTACACGGTTGATGAGGGCCGGGACGGGCGGGCAGCGGGGCCGGGGCGGGCCGGAGAATGGGCCGGGCCGGGGCGGGCCGCGGGGCCGGGGCGGGCGACCACCCGGGTACGTGGTTGGCGGCCGGCACCGTGCCGTTCGGCCGGCGCCGCGGCGCCGGCCGGCCGCCGGAGTTGAGCGGCGTCGAAGATCGCGTCGGTCTGCCGCTGGACCCCGGCCGCGGCCAGCAGCGCGGCCAGCGACAGCGCCGCGAGGGCCGCGACCAGCAGCGGACGCGGGCGGGGCGCCGGGGCCAGCAGCGCCGCCACCCTGGCCGGGACGGCGCCCGAACCGGCGCCCACCGCGCCGACGGGTCCGGCGGACCGGGTCAGCAGGGCCGCCCGGGCGACCGTACGGGCGACCAGCCGCCGGTCCCCGACCTGCCGGGCCGCCTCCTCGTCCGCCCACCGCTCGACGCTCTGCGCCACGGCCGGGGCGAGCGGCGACAGCAGCGGGTTCGCGGCCACGCAGAGGTCGACCGCGAGCAGCCACCAGGTGTGCCCCCGGCGCAGGTGCGCCGTCTCGTGAGCGATGATCACCTGGCGTTCCGGCTGCGACAGGCGGCGCCACAGTCCGGTGCTGACCACGATCCGTCCGTCCGGTGGCGGCGTGCTGAATGCCACCGGACGTTCGACGTCCAGCACGAGCAGCCGGTCGGCCTCCGCCGGACCGGCGGCGTTCTCGGCCCGCACCGCCCGGACGGCTCGAAGCCGCCGAAGCGCCACGGCGGCGACGCGTCCGGTTCGCCACACCACCCAGGCCGCGCAGGCCAGCGCGCCGACCAGCGGGACGGGGGTGCCGGCCCGGAGCGCCGCGGCCGACCACGGCCCGATATCGATCACCGTGGGCAGCCGCGCGAGCCACAGGAATGCGATCATGCCGGGCACCAGGAGGCTGCAGGTCGCCACGCTGGCCGCGGCGGACACCAGCAGCGCGGTCGCGTTGCCCGGGGGCAGCCGGCGGCCGAGGCGCGGCGCGCCGAACGCCACCGCGCACCAGGCCAGCAGGCCGCATCCGACGGTCACGATCATGGACTGTCCTCGCCGCCGCCGGCATGGCGGAGCAGCTGGGTCAGCAGCTGTTCGTCGTCGGCGGACAGGGTGTCGACGAACTGCCGGAGCACCGCCGCCCGGTTCGGTCCCGCCGTCAGCAGGCGGTGCATCCGGTGCGCGGCCACCTGGGCGTCGCCGTCCAACCGCCGGTAGAGATAGGCGCGCCCGTCCCGGTGCCGGGTCAGCAGGCCCTTGCCGAACAGCCGGGCCAGCACGGTCATCACGGTGGTGTAGGCAAGGTCGTCGCCCAGTCGGGCACGCACCTCGGCCGGGCTCAACGCGCCGTCCGCCGCCGTCAAAACCGCCATCACCTGCCGCTCCAGGGCGCCCCGAGGACGGCGCGAGTCGTCCATTCCGCCTCCATCCGACCCTTTCTACTACCCCGACAGTAGTAGCACTAACATCGGAGCCTGGCGGCGGGCGGCCGGCGGCGTCCGGGCGCCGTCCGCCGACCCGGACAAGCAGCGGGCGCCACGATCGGAGTGAGATGGAGTTCCTCGCCTACCACCGGGACCGGCCTGGCTCGGCCGCCCTGCGCGACGAGCTGGTCGAGGCGCACTGGTCGTACATGGATCGCTATTCCGACCGGATGATTGCCCGTGGCCCCACCCTCACCGACGACGGCGAAACGGCCACCGGCAGCGTGCACATCGTCGATCTTCCCGACGCCGCGGCCGCGCGGGCGTTCGCCTTCGACGAGCCCAACTACCAGGCCGGGGTGTACCGCGACGTGCTGTTGCGGCGGTGGCGGAACCTGCTCGCACGGACCATGTGGCAGTTTCCCGGCGGCCGGACGGGCGGCAACCGCTACCTCGTGCTGGGCCTCGGCGCCGGGCCGGCAGCTGACCTCGAGCCGCCCGCGGACCGGGCCGGGCTCATCGCGTACGGGCCGCTGCTGGCCGACGACGGCCACACCTGGTTGGGTACGGCCGTCCTGATCCAGGC
This sequence comes from Plantactinospora siamensis, assembly GCF_042434095.1. NCBI lineage: Bacteria > Bacillati > Actinomycetota > Actinomycetes > Micromonosporales > Micromonosporaceae > Plantactinospora > Plantactinospora siamensis. The sequence goes on along the minus strand of NZ_JBHLUE010000026.1, from coordinate 340,633 downwards.
GCCGGACGCGGACGCGGCGCGGGGGGTCCTCACGCCGCACCGGTACGCGGACATCGAGGTGCATCCCTGGCAGTTCGGCGGCCGGCCGTCGGCGGAGGACCAGCAGTAGGCATGATCCACCTGGCGACTGTGGGCATTGCGCGAGAGTGGCTCGGATCACGCTCATGCCGAGCAGCGCGCCCGTCCCGTCGCGTCGGCTCCGGTCCTTAAGATCGGGTGCCCGGGACGGGCCGGCGGCAGGGCAGGGGTGTCGAGGTGCGGATTGCGAGCGTGAACGCCTGGGGTGGCGCGCTGTGCGACGAGCTTGTCGCCTGGCTGCCCGGCAGCGAGGCGCAGATCGTCTGCCTGCAGGAGGTGACGCGGACCCCGGGGCTGACCGGATGGACACGCTTCGACGACGGCGAGCGAACGCTGCCGCAACGCGCCGATCTGTTGGCCGACGTCCGGGTCGCGCTGCCGCGCCACCAGGCGTTCTTCGTGACCAGCGACTCCGGCCCGGTGTACGACGGCGCCGGCGACCGCCATCGGCAGGACTTCGGGTTGGCGACCCTGGTCGGCGAGCACCTGACCGTCTGCGGTGTCGAATCCGCGTTCGTGCACGGGCGGTTCGTCGACCACGATGAGTGGACGATCGCGGACCGACCTCGCATCGCCCTGGCCGTGCGCACCGTTGACCAGGCCACCGGCCGGTCGGTGTGGGTGGTGCAGGTGCACGGGCTGCGCGATCCGGCGGGCAAGGGCGACACCCCGGCACGGCGCCGGCAGGCCGAGCGGCTTGCGGAGCTCGTACGCCGCATCCGCGGCCCCCACGACCTGGTGGTGGTCTGCGGGGACCTCAACCTGCTGCCCGACAGCGAGACGTTCGGCGTGCTGGCCGAGGTCGGTCTCACCGACCTGGTCGGCACGGCCGACACCCGGTCCTCCCAATACCGTAAGCCGGTACGCCACGCGAGCTACCTGCTGGTCTCCGACGTGGCGGCCGTCAAGCGGTTCGAGATCCTCGCCGAGCCGGAGGTCTCGGACCACCGGGCGCTGGTTCTCGACATCTAGCGCAGACCACGGCGGGTCGGGCGCCGCCGAGCCGCCCGGACACAAGATCGCCCAGGACGGCCTTCCAAGATCCTCGGCCCCTGGACCGGACGCCCGCCACGGCCACCGGACCGACAGGCAGCGGCCGGAAGCGTCGGCGCCTCGCCGATCACCGGCGCTGGGCGACGACCGTCCCGACGAGCAGCGCCGCGAGCAGCGCGAGCGCCGCCTCGGCGGGCACCAGGCTGCCCACCGGCAGCGCCGCCAACGGCGCCACCACCGCGACGAGTTGGCCGGCCGGCGCCGTGCCGGTGGACAGCCGGACGAACAGCAGGCGGCCGGTCAGGAACAGCACGGCCCCGGCATACAGGCTGGTCGCGGTCGGCCAGCCCAGCCAGTATCCGGAGAGGCCGTCGGCGGCCGCGCGCTCCAGGGCCCGCTCGACGCCCAGGGCGAGGGAGATGATTCCGACGATCATCGGCAGGTGGGCCAGGCTGTAGGCGTCGCTCGCGATCCGGTCCCGGCGCTCGCCCGTGGCACGCAGCAGCGCCGCCCGCGCCGCGGGCGCGGCCGACTCGAAGTACAGCCACCACAGGCAGACCGTCACGGCCAGCGCGGTCAGCGCCGTGACCAGCACCGCCGGCCGCGCCACGCCGGCGCCGGCGCCGACGCCCGCGGCGATCAGCGACTCCCCCAGCGTGATGATCACGACGAGCCCGTGCCGCTCCGCGAAGTGCCCGGGGCTGTGCAGCGGCCAGCCGCCCCGGCTCGAGGAGACGAACCGCTGCCCACCCACCTCGATCACGAACGCCGCCGCCCACAACCCGGTCTGCGCCGCGCCGCCCAACAGGGCGCCCAACAGCAGCGGCAGCCAGCTGAGCGCGCTGGCGAGGCCGAAGCGTCCGATCCGGGCCCGCAGGTCCGGGTCGCCGCTCACCGACCAGACGTACAGCAGCAGGTGCACCACCCGCACGACGATGTAGGTCAGTGCCAGGATCAGCGGACCGTCGACGCCCGGCGCGGAGTGCCAGGCGTCCGGCATGACGAGCGCGGCGACGAAGAGCGCCGCCATCTCCACCAGGGCGCCCACCCGCACCCAGCCGATGTCCGTGCGGGTGCGGTTGCCCAGCCACGCGTACCCGGACCAGGAGAACCAGAGCAGCATCAGCAACAGCAGCCCCTGGCCCATCCGCACCGGGGAGGGCGCGTGGCCCAGGAACGCGATGATCCTGGTCAGCGCGAACACGAAGACCAGGTCGAAGAAGATCTCGAACGGCGTGGCGGGGTGCTCCCCGGTCACCGGCCTCGGCCCGCCCCGCCGGCTGCGTCGCACCCCGTTCCTCCACCACCGCCCGCGCCGCCGTCGGCGTACCCGCCACTTAGACCGGGTGACGGTCAGCCTAGCCAGCACCAGCGCCGTCGCGGCGGCGTTCTGGACATCCTTGCCACGTCGCGCCGGGGACGGGCGGCGACGACGCGCCGGGGCGGGCGTCCCGGCGGTACGCCGGATCGCGCGCGGGCCCGCGTCAGCGACGGGCGGGCGCCAGGCGGAGCAGCAGCACGACCGCCATCACCACGATGCCGAAGACGCCGACCGCGCGGAAGCCGGCGGTGAAGGCGGCCTGCACCTGGTGCAGCAGGGTCGGATCGGCCGCCGAGCCGGCCTGGCGGAAGCCGTCCACCCAGGAGCCCCGGGCGTGTCCGGCGCTGGACGCCAACCGGGCGCGGTAGACGACGGTGCCGATGCTGCCCAGCACGACGAGCCCGGTCGCGATGCCGATCTCGTTGGCGGTCTGCGCCAGCGAGGCCGCGGAGCCGGCACGTTCCGGCGGCGAATGCGTGATGACGTCGTTCATCAGGAACGGGAACGCCGCGCCGATGCCGGCCGTGGCCAGCACCGCGCCGCAGATGACAACGGCAATCCCCGAACGGCCCGGCGGGATCAGGGCGTACGCGACGAAGCCGGCGGCCATCACGGTCAGGCTGCCCAGGATGACGCGGGACGGGCTGATCCGGCGGCCGAGCCACGGGCCGAGGTTCGCCGCCACGATCATCGCGAGCATCGACGGCAGCAGGCACACGGCAGCCCGCAGCGGCGACAGCCCCTGCGCGGACTGCAGGTAGAAGGCGGTGAAGAGGGAGGTGCCCCCCATCACCAGCGCGGTCAGGAACAGCACCCCCATGACCCGACCGACGCCCGGCCGACGCAGCAGGGACAGGTCCACCAGCGGGTCGGTGCGGGTGTGCTGACGCCGTACGAAGAGCACGCCGAGGCCGATCCCGACAGCGGCGGTCACGGCCGGCCGCCACGACCACCCGCCGTTCACCAGCATCTTGAGCGCGGCCACGACCAGCAGGATCGAGGCGAGGCACAGCGCGGCGCCGCGCAGGTCGAGGCGCCCGGTGGCCGGCGCCCGGAACTCGGGCAGCAGCCGCGGCCCGGCGACCAGGGTCACCAGCATCACCGGCACGCCGAGCAGGAACACCGATCCCCACCACCAGTATTCGATCATCACGCCGCCGACCAGCGGCGCGATCGCCATCCCGGTCAGGAAGCAGGTCATGTAGGCGCCCATCGCGGACACGCTGCGCCGGGGGTCGGGGAACAGCCGGCCGATCAGCGCCATCGAGGCCGGCATGATCGCCGCGCCGGCCACGCCCATGACGGCCCGGGTCAGGATGATCATCCAGGGCGCGACCGAGAACGCCGCCACGGCGGATGCGACCGCGAACACGGCCGCGCAGATGATGATCAATCGCCGGCGGCCGATCCGGTCACCGATCGCGCCCATCGTGATCATCGTGCCGCCGACCATGAAGCCGTAGATGTCGTTCATCCACAGCAGTTCCGTCGGCGACGGGTGCAGGTCGGCGGCCATTCTGGGCAGCGCCACGGCGAGCACGCTGATGTCGATGGCGATCAGCAGCGACGGCAGGGACAGCAGCGCCAGCGCGAGGCGCGGATCGCGGGTCCGGCTCGGGGCCGGCCCCGTCGCCGTGGTGGCGGTGGTCATGCTCTTCTCCGTCGTGGTCGGTCTGCGGTTCAGGACGTCGGCATCCGGCGCGGTCATCGCGCGGCGGGCTGGTAGTGCGAGACCACGACCCCGTCATCGAGCGTGACCGAGTCGACCAGCCGCAGGTGGTGGCGCCGTTCCGGGGCGCCGAACAGCCGCCGGCCGCCGCCGAGCACCACCGGGTGCACGGCGATGTGGTATTCGTCGACGAGCCCCAGTTCGGTCAACGCGGCGGCCAGGGCAGCGCCGCCGGTGAGCAGCAGGTTGCCGTCCGATCGAGACTTGAGCGCCGGCACCTCCTCGGCGAGGTTGCCGCTGATGACCCGGCTGGTCCAGTCGTCACCGGCGTAATCGCGCGAGAAGACGATCTTCGGGGTGGCCCGCCAGAACGGCGCGAAGGCGGCCACGTGCGGGTCGTCCGTCATCGACTCGGCCGTCGGCCAGAAGCCGACCATCATCTGCCAGACCGGCCGTCCGAACAGCAGCGTGTCGACGTTCTTGTCCAGGCCCTCCGAGTACGCGGACAGCTGCGGCCCCATCGCCGGCCAGTCGAACTCCCCGTTGGGCCCGTCGATGAACCCGTCGGCCGACGCGTGCACCCAGTAGACGATCTTTCCCATGAGTTGTCTCCTCCTTCGGAACGCTCACCTACACGTCGGCGCCGCCCGTCGGTTCTTGACACTCCGGCCGGAAAAACTTCGTCGAGAATCCTCGGGCCGGCGATGGGACCGGGCGCGGCCCGGCGAACAGCCCGCCGGGCCGCGCCGATGACTGCCGGGCTGGGTCGCGCCGACGGCCACCAGGCCGGGTCTACGGCGGGCGGGTCGCGCGCGACGGCCGCCGGGCCGGCCCGATGGCACGGGGTCGCGCGGCCCTGCCGCCGGGCCGGGCCGTGGCCGCGGGGCCGCGCGCGGACGGCCGCCGGGCCGGCCCGATGGCACGAGGTTGCGCGGCCCGGCCGCCGGACCAGGCCGATGGCCGCGCGGGGCCGCGCGTGGATGGCCGCCGGGCCGCTGCGGGCCGGTCAGTCGCTCAACGGGTACGGCACGAAGGTGCTGCGGTTCTCGTCCAGGTCGAGCCGGCCGCTGATCGGCGGCGCGGCCCGCTGCGGGCAGGTCATCCGCTCGCAGGTCCGGCAGCCCGGGCCGATGGGGGTGGCCGCCTCCCCCGCGTGCAGGTCCACCCCGGCGGAGTAGACCAGCCGGTCGGCGTGCCGGATCTCGCAGCCGAGCCCGATGGCGTACACCTTGCCGGGCTGGTTGTAGCCGCCGTGGTGCCGGGTGATGGTGCGGGCGATCCACAGGTAGCGCTGCCCGTCCGGCATGGCGGCCACCTGGACGACCACCCGGCCGGGCGAGCTGAACGCCTCGTACACGTTCCACAGCGGGCAGGTGCCGCCGGTGTGCGAGAACGGGAAGCCGGTGGCGGACTGCCGCTTGGACATGTTGCCGGCCCGGTCGACCCGGACGAACGAGAACGGCACCCCGCGCGCCCGGGGGCGTTGCAGGGTGCTGAGCCGGTGGCACACCGTCTCCCAGCCCATCGCGAAGTGCTGGGTGAGCAGGTCGATGTCGTACCGGAAGCGTTCGGCGGCGGCCAGGAACCGCCCGTACGGCAGGATCAGCGCGGCGGCGAAGTAGTTGGCCAGGCCCACCCGGGTGAGGATCTGGGTCTGCGTGTCGTCGAACCGCTCCTGCTCGACGATCTCGTCGATCACGTCGGCGTACTCCAGCAGCGCCACCTGCGCCGCCATCCGCATGGCCTCCTGCCCGGGCCGCAGCGACGTCGAGAGGTGCAGGGTGCGGTCCTGCGGGCGGTAGCGGTGCAGCTCGGCCCCGAGCGCGCCGGCGTCGTCGCGGTGCACCCGGACGCCGTGCCGGTCGGCCAGCCGGTCCTGCAGCACCGCCCGGACCTCGCCCCGGCTCAGCCCGATGCTCGCGGCGAGCCCCTCCGCGGCCTCGTCCAGGTCCGGTACGTAGTTCTGCCGGCGGTAGAAGAACTGGGTGACCCGGTCGTGCGGGCTGCGGCCGACCGTCTCCCGATCCCCCAGCAGCTCGGCGAGCTGCTCGTCGGCCTGCCGGTAGCGCCGGTGCAGGTCGATGACGGCCTCCGCGACCTCGGGCAGCCGGGCGGCGAGCTCGGTGAGCTCGGCCACGCCCAGCCGGCCGGGAAGCGCCTCGCGCAGCCCGGCCACCAGCCTCGGGGTGTCCCGCGGGGCGAAGACGGTGGGGTCTACGGCGAACACCTCGGTGATGCGCATCAGCACCGGGACGGTGAGCGGCCGGGAGTCGTGCTCGATCTGGTTCAGGTAGCTGGGCGAGATGTTGAGCAGCCGGGCCAGGTGCGCCTGGCTGAGCGCCCGGTCCTCGCGCATCCGGCGCAGCCGGGCGCCAGCAAAGGTCTTGGCCATCGCCGCCACCTCCCCGCTCGCCGTGGGCGTCCGGGGACGCCATTCGCAGGCTGCAAATATAACCCTTAACAACTTCGCAAATTAGCGCGGGAAATTCTCAGAACTTCGCTCATTCCGTCCCTCGACCCGCCCTGGGCAGCCATGTGACCGTTGGCAACACGCCGCCCGGCACCGCATTCGCGGCGCGCGGCGGCCCACCCGCAAGGCCGGCCTCAACGAACATTCGAGGGGACCACATCATGCAGAACGCTGTTGAGCAGTTGCGCGCCGAATGGCAGACCAACCCCCGCTGGCAGGGGGTACGGCGCAGCTACGGGCCCGAGGACGTGGTCCGGCTGCGCGGCGCGATCCAGGAGGAACACACCCTCGCCCGGCACGGCGCCGAGCGGCTCTGGCAGCTGCTGCACAGCGAGGACTACATCCACGCCCTCGGCGCGCTCACCGGCAACCAGGCCGTGCAGATGGTCCGGGCCGGCCTCAAGGCGATCTACCTCTCCGGGTGGCAGGTGGCCGCGGACGCCAACCTTGCCGGGCACACCTACCCGGACCAGAGCCTCTACCCGGCCAACTCGGTGCCCGCGGTGGTCCGCCGGATCAACAACGCCCTGCTGCGCGCCGCCCAGATCACCACGGCCGAGGGCGACACCGACGGAACCCGCTGGCTCGCGCCGATCGTCGCCGACGCGGAGGCCGGGTTCGGCGGCCCGCTCAACGCGTACGAGCTGATGAGCGCGATGATCGCGGCCGGCGCGGCCGGCGTGCACTGGGAGGACCAGCTCGCGTCCGAGAAGAAGTGCGGCCACCTCGGCGGCAAGGTCCTGATCCCGACCGGCCACCACATCCGTACCCTGGAGGCGGCCCGGCTGGCCAGCGACGTGGCCGGCGTGCCCACGGTGGTGGTGGCCCGCACCGACGCGCAGGCCGCCACGCTGCTCACCACCGACGTGGACGAGCGCGACCGGCCATTTGTCACCGGCGAGCGCACCGCCGAGGGCTTCTACCGAGTGCGTAACGGCGTCGAGCCGTGCATCGCCCGGGGGCTGGCCTACGCGCCGCACGCCGACCTGTTGTGGATGGAGACCTCCAAGCCCGACCTGGAGGTCGCCCGCCGGTTCGCGGAGGCGATCAAGGACAGGTACCCGGACCAGATGCTGGCCTACAACTGCTCGCCGTCGTTCAACTGGCGCAAGCACCTCGACGAGGCCACCATCACCAAGTTCCAGCGGGAGCTGGGCCACATGGGCTACAAGTTCCAGTTCATCACGCTGGCCGGCTTCCACGCCCTCAACTACTCGATGTTCGACCTGGCCCGCGGGTACGCCGCCGACGGCATGCCCGCGTACGTGCAGCTGCAGGAGCGGGAGTTCGCGGCCGAGGCCGATGGCTACACCGCGGTCAAGCACCAGCGCGAGGTCGGCACCGGCTACTTCGACCTGATCAGCACCGTGCTCAACCCGGCCGCCGAGACCACGGCGCTACGCGGCTCCACCGAGGAGGAGCAGTTCGCATGAGGTATGAGATCATCGGCCCGCTGGCCGACCGCTTCGACGAGGTGCTCACCGCCGAGGCGCTGGAGTTCCTGGTCGCGCTGGACAGCGAGTTCGCCGCCCGCCGGGTCGCGCTGCTCGACACCCGGCGCGCCCGCCGGGACCGGTACGCCACCGGCCAGCTGCCCGACTTCCTGCCCGAGACCGCCGCCATCCGCGCCGACCCGAGCTGGCGGGTCGCCCCGCCGGCGCCGGGCCTGATGGACCGGCGGGTCGAGATCACCGGGCCCACCGACCGCAAGATGACGGTCAACGCCCTCAACTCCGGGGCCCGGGTCTGGCTGGCCGACTTCGAGGACGCCACCTCCCCCACCTGGCACAACGTCATCTCCGGGCAGCTCAACCTGATCGACGCGCTGGACCGGCGGATCGACTTCACCGACGCGCGCGGCAAGCGCTACGCGCTGGGCGAGGAGTTGGCCACCATCGTGGTGCGGCCGCGCGGTTGGCACCTGGTGGAAAAGGGCATCGTGGTGGACGGGCGGCCGATCTCGGCCAGCCTGGTCGACTTCGGCCTCTACCTGTTCCACTGCGCGCGCCGGCAGCTGGACGCCGGCGCCGGGCCCTACTTCTACCTGCCCAAGCTGGAGGGCCACCGCGAGGCGCGGCTGTGGAACGAGATCTTCGTCTTCGCCCAGCGGTACCTGGGCCTGCCGCAGGGCACCATCCGGGCCACCACGCTGATCGAGACCATCACCGCCGCCTTCGAGATGGAGGAGATCCTGTACGAGCTGCGCGAGCACTCGGCGGGCCTGAACGCCGGGCGGTGGGACTACATCTTCAGCATCATCAAGAACTTCGGCCAGTGGCCGGACTTCGTCCTGCCGGACCGGTCCGAGGTCACCATGACCGTGCCGTTCATGCGGGCGTACACCGAACTGCTGGTGGCCACCTGCCACCGGCGCGGCGCGCACGCGATCGGCGGGATGGCCGCGTTCATCCCGAGCCGGGACCCCGAGGTCAACGAGATGGCCCTGGGCCGGGTCCGCGAGGACAAGCGGCGGGAGGCCGGTGACGGGTTCGACGGCTCCTGGGTGGCCCACCCGGGGCTGGTGGCCACCTGCCGGCAGGAGTTCGACGCGGTGCTGGGCGACCGGCCCAACCAGCTCGACCGGCGCCGCGACGACGTGGCCGTCACCGCCACCGACCTGCTCGCCGTGGACAAGACCCCCGGCCAGGTCACCGCCGCGGGACTGCGGTCCAACATCGCGGTGGCGCTGCGCTACATCGACGCCTGGCTCGGCGGCACCGGCGCGGTGGCGCTGTGGAACCTCATGGAGGACGCCGCCACCGCGGAGATCGCCCGGTGCCAGGTCTGGCAGTGGCTGCGCCACGAGACGCCGGTGGCCGGCGGCGGCTGCGTCACCGAGGGACTGGTCCGGCTGATCCTCGCCGAGGAACTGGCCAAGCTGCTCGACGAGGGCGGCGACCCGGAACGGGCCGCGCGGGCGGCGCGGATCGTCGAGGACACGGCGTTGGGCGAGGACCTGCCCGCCTTCTTCACCACCGCCGCGTACGCCCGGCACCTCGGGCCCGACCGCGCGGCCGCCCCGGTGGGCTGACCCACCGAGCCCGCCGGCGGGGCCGGGAAGGTCCATCGGGCCTCCCCGGCCCCGCCTGCGGGCCTCAGGACTGGACGAAGCCCAGCTCGTTGCCATCGGGGTCGCGGATGGTGAATTTGCGGGTGCCGTAGGGCGTGTCGAAGAGCGGTTCCACCACGCTGGCGTCCGGACCGATGCGCGCCCACCACGCATCGACGTCATCCACCTCGAAGTTGAACCGCGCGCCCGCCGCGGGCACGGGCTCGTACCGCCCCAGAGCGAACTGCGCCGGCCCGAGCGTGAAGTGGACGTACGTCGGCGCGTCGGGAGGCCAGTGGCCCTCCGCCGGCACACCGAGCAGTCGCTCGTACCAGTCGATCGCCTGCCTGAGATTGCGGACGTTGACCCTGACGTGCGTGAGGCGGGGAGTGTCCATCGACCAACGGTAGAAGCTGATCCCGCGGGCCGCCGGTCGAGCGGCGCCGGCCACGGCGGTCACCACACCGCCAACCGGGCGCGGCCGGGCGCGGACCGGACCAGCGGCGCGGTTACCCGCGACCGAGCCAGGTGGCGACGCACGCCTCGTTGCCCTCGGCGTCGGCCAGGGTCCACCACTTTGGCGCGTGGGCATCGGAGACCAGCCGGCCGCCCGCGGCCAGCGCGGCGGCGATCCGCGCCTCGGCCTGGTCGTGCGGCACGGCCACATCCAGATGCAGGCGGTTGCGCTGCGGACGCGCCGCCGTCATGTGCTGCAGCCCGAAACCCGGACCGCGGCGTCGTGGGTCGAACAGGTAGTCGTCGCCGATCTGGCGGTAACCCAGCACGGCCCGCCAGAACGGCAGCACGTCCGCGCCCACGAGCGCGTCGAGCGTGAGGTTGATGACCTGTACGGCGGTCGGGTCGGCGGGGATGCCCAGCGTCCGGGCGGCGGCCGAGATCCGCCGGGCCAGCGCCACATCGCGCCGGCTCAGGCTGACGGTCACGCCCGCGCGGCGCAGGTCGACGGCCAGGTGTTCCTGCTCGGCCTCGTCGACGAGCCGGTCGATCGCGCCGACGAGCGCGGCGCCCTCGCTCAGCGAGGCGGTCCGGAAGTGGGCCGACACCAGGTGGTAGAGCGAGCGCCAGTCCTCGACGCCCTCGGCCGCGTGGAACTGCCCGGCCGTGATCTGCGCAGTCATGACGGCGAGGTTATTCGGCCCCGTCCCCTGCCGGCGGGCCCGGGCGCGCCGGTCGGCCCTCGTCGAGGGCCCGCATGGTGTGGGTAAAGCCCACCCGCTCGTGTCCGACCACCTCGACGACGGCCGACAACGCGACCAGGGCGATGGCGCCGACCAGGATCGCCAGGCTTGCGGGACGGGCCGGATCGACCGGCTCGGTGGAGTGCAGCAGCAGCGGAAGCCCGACCGCCGCGACGAGCGGAACGAGGTTGAGGACCAGCAGCGGCACGTGCGTCAGATCGTAGGAACGCATGAGCACGGTCCAGGTCGCGAAGATCGTGAGGACCAGGACCGCGACCGGGATGGCGAGCGCGAGCACCACCTCCAGCGCGGAGAGTTCCTTCTCCTCCACCGCGGTCGTGGCGACCCGGAGTCCGGCGCCCACCGCGGCGATGGCGCCGAAGATCGGCAGATGGGCGTACCGCCACCCGAAGGTCCGTTCCGGCCACCGTTCGAGGATGGGCCGGGACGGGATGAGGAAGTAGGCCCACCACATCGCCCCGGCGAGCACCAGCCCGGACGCGGCGATCGCGATCGCGGCGATGGTCCACCCCTGGGCCCTGATCAGCGCCCCCACCGCGCTGGTCGTGGCCGCCACCACCTCGCCGATGGTGATCAGCGTGAGCAGGCTGAACCGTTCGGCGATGTGTCCGGCGTTCCAGGGCGGCGCGCCCAGGTTCCGTTCCAGCACCACCGGGGCGGCCATCTCGGCCACCGCCAGCAGGACGAGGACGCCTACCGTCACGGCCACCGGCAGCGGCAGGATCGCGGACAACAGCCACCCGGTCTGCGCCACCGCGATCGCGACCGCGTACGCGACCGCGATCCGGCGATGAGCCCGGTCCTGCCGGGCGGCGCGCAACCACAGCCCGATCAGCGGTACGCGCATGATGATGTAGCCGACGACCATCAGGAGGTTGTTGGGGCTGTGCCCGTGCGCGGCGGCGTCGAAGCTGACCGGGAGCCCGAAGGTCAGAACGATGACGCCGATCATCTGGACCAGCGTGGCGATCCGGAACAGCGCGTCGTCGTTGTCGTACGACGAGGCGAACCAGGTGAAGTTCATCCACGCCCAGGTCACCGAGAAGATCGCGAACGCGTACGCGCCGAGGGCGGGCCCGACATGGCCCTCGCTGATCTGGTGCGCGAGCTGGTCGGCGGCCGCGCCGAAGGCGATGACGTAGGTGAGGTCGTACAGCAGCTCGATCGGGGTGGTCGATCGGCCCCGCTCCCGCGGGTCGCGGCCGGTCATCGGCCGCAACCGGTGGTGCAGCTGGTGCTTCAGGCTGGCGGGCAGGTCGGCCTGTTTCTCAGCCATCCGACCTCCACGGGACGGTGAACGACCGGCTGATCATACGGCAGGGGACGTGCGCTGACCGGGTGTCGTGCGGACGCCGCCGGATCGCACGGCACTCCTCAGGCCGGCTCCAGGTCATGGCGGATCCGGTAGCCGGCGCCGGCGACCGTGACGATGACGTCGGGCGGGCCGAGCCGGCGGCGCAGCCGCCCGATCGTGACCGCGACCGTCTTGGTGAACGGGTCGGCGTTCTCGTCCCAGACCTTCTCCAGGAGCTGTTCGGCGCTCAGCGGGGCGGGGGCCGCCGCCAGCAGCTCCGCCAGCACCTCGAATTCCTTGCGGGAGAGCCGGAGCGGCCGCCCGAGCCGGGTGGCGGTGCGCAGCACCGGGTCCAACTCGATGCCCGCGCCGGTGAGCACCCGCGGCCGCGCCGAGGGCCGGCGCCGGGCCAGGGACCTGATGCGCAGCACCAGCTCGGAGAAGTGGAACGGCTTGCCCAGATAGTCGTCGGCACCCAGGCGCAGGCCCGCGACACGGTCCCCCGGCGACCCCGCGGCGGTGAGCATGATGACCATCGCTGGGTCGGTCGCCCGGGTGATCTGCCGGCAGAGCACGTCGCCGTGCAGCCCGGGCAGGTCGCGGTCGAGGACCACGACGTCGTACGCGGTGACCGCCACCTTCTCGGCCGCCGTGAGCCCGTCGTACGCGACGTCCACGGCCATGCCCTGGTCCCGGAGCCCCTCGGCGATGTCGTCGGCGAGCCGGCGAACGTCCTCCACGACCAGCACCCTCACAGCTCCACCTGCGCCCACAGGCCGCCGTCGGGTCGCGCCCGCAGCACGAGCGTCCCGCCGTGCGCCGTCGCCACCGCGGCCACGATCGACAGTCCCAGCCCGGTGCCGGACCGCGAGGTCCGCGCCGCACCGATCCGCTGGAACGGTTGACCGAGCAGGTCGACGTCGGCCTGGTCGAGCACCGGGCCGCCGTTCTCGACGGTGACCCGGGTCCGGTAGCCCCGCGTACCGGTCATGACCCGCAGCCAGCCGCCCGGCGCGTTGTGCCGGACCGCGTTGTCCACCAGGTTGTCGACGAGGCTGCGCAGCAGCGAGGCGTTGCCCGGCACGACCACCGGGGCGGTCCGGCGGTCCACGGTGAGTCGCCGCTCGGCCACCGCGTCGGCGCGGGCGCCGAGCGCGGCGTCGACCAGGTCGGCCAGCCGCACCGGCTCGGTCCGCGGGGCCGGGTCGTTCTGGGCGCGCGCCAGCAGCAGCAGCCCCTCCAGCAGCCGATCCGCCGCGTCGAGGCCCTCGTTCAGCTTGCCCGCCAGCACCGTGACCTCCCTGGGCACCGGCGCCGGCTTGCTGGCCGCCACGTCCACGGAGGTCCGCATCATCGCCAGCGGCGTACGCAGTTCGTGGGAGGCGTTCGCGACGAACCGGCGCTGCGCCTCGAAGGCCCGCTCCAGCCGGGCGAGCAGTTCGTCGACGGTGTCCGCGAGCTCGGTCAGCTCGTCGCGCGGGCCGGGGACGGCCAGCCGCTGGTGCAGGGTGCGCTCGGAGATGCGGCGGGTCGTGACCGTCATGGTCCGCAGCGGGCGCAGGGCCCGGCCCGCGACCACCCAGCCCAGCGCGGTCGACACGACGGCCATCACGGCCAGCGCGATCGCCGACATGAGCAGCACCGACTGGACCGTCTGCCAGGTGGGGACGACGGCCAGGTCGGCCGGCGGCGGTGGCCGGGGCAGGTCGGGGTCGCGGAAGGGCGGCGCCGGCGCGACGGTGACCAGGACCGGTTGGCGGAACACCAGGAACGCCACGAGCGCCAGCAGCGCGACGCCGGAGGCGAGGAACAGCGAGGCGTACAGCAGCGTCAGTCGCATGCGGATCGAATACGGTGGCCAGCGGATCGACAATTTCGGCGCCCTCCGGTCGAGACCATGCCCGGCGCGGCCGAGTATCACCCTGCGGCGGTAACACGACGATAACGAGCCGTGTGGGTCCGCTGTTGCCCGTCGATGCGTAGACAGGCGGGGACACGGCATCCGGCCGTGCGGAGGAGGGTCCAGAGTGGCAACAGACGTACCCGATTGTCGGCCGCGGCGTGCGGGATCGGCCTGGCCCTCGCCGGCCTCGGCCCCGGCGCCGCCGCGGGGCCGCGCCACCGGCGTCACAGCGGGTCGCCGCGGCACCGGCGTCACAGCGGGTCGCGGCGGCGCCGGAGACGGTCACCTGGCGGGAGTGCCCGCGGTATTCCGACGCGGTCCTCGACTACCTGAGCATCCGCCCGGAGGACCGGGGGCGGTTCCGGGAGCTGTGGGCGCGCACCGACTGCGGCACGGTGAGTGTGCCGCTGAACTACCGGGAGCCCGGTGGGCGGCGCATCACCATCGCCCTCACCCGGCTGCGCGCCGTTGACCCCGCACACCGGCTGGGCAGCCTGGCGATGAACCCCGGCGGTCCGGGCGGCAGCGGCTACCTGATGCCCAGCCACCTGGTGCTGACCAGCGAGACGGACGCCCGGCTCAACGAGCGGTACGACCTCATCGGCTTCGACCCGCGGGGCGTCGGCTACAGCACCTCGTACGACTGCCCGGCCACCGGCCGCGACGAGCCGCCGGTGGGCCGGTGGACCAGGGCGGCGCTGAAGCAGGCGTACGACGCGTTCGCGAAGCAGGCGGCGGAGTGTTCGGCCGGCAACCCCGCCTTCCTGTCCCAGTTGACGACGGCGAACGCGGCCCGGGACCTGGATCGGATCCGTCGGGCGCTGGGCGAGCCGCGGATGAGCTACTTCGGCGCGTCCTGGGGCACCCAGCTCGGGGCGGTGTACCGGAGCATGTTCCCGGACACGATCGACCGGATGTGGCTGGACAGCGTGGTCTCCCCGCGCGCGTACGACCTGGCCTACCGGTTCGACGCGTCGGCGCGGGCCACCGAGCAGGTCTTCACGCTGTTCTCCGGGTGGCTCGCCGCGCGCGACGGGGCGTACGGCCTCGGGGACACTCCGGCGAAGGTCCGGGCGACCGTGCTGGCGCTGCGGGAGGGCGCGGACGCGCACCCGTGGCGGTTCTCCGACGTTCCGATCCCGCTCGACGGCAGCTTCATCTCGTACGTGGCCTCCGCCCCGAACGTGGACTGGGAACTGGCCGCGCGGATCCTCGTGGCCATGCGGACCGCGGTCGACGGCGGTCCGGCGCCACAGCCGGTCCGCGATGTCGTGGGCGGGCCGGACGGTCCGCCGCCGGCGCCGCCAGCGGGCGCCCCCGAGCGGGGCAACGACACGGCCGGCCAGGCGTACCTGTGCAACGAGGACACCAGCTCGCGGAACTTCGAGCCGCTGTGGCGGGAGTACCGGCGCAACCTCGACCGCAACCCGGTCACCGGCGACGTCACGGCGCTGCGCCCGACCTGTGCCGGGTGGACGCTGCCCGTGCAGTCGTTCCAGCTGCGCCGCGGCGGCGGTTCGCTGCAGCTGTCGGGGCACCGGTACGAGACGTCGACGCCGTACCCCTGGGTGTGGCAGATGCGGGACACCATCGGCGGACAGGTGTTCACCGTCGACGACTTCATCCACGGATCCCTGCCGTTCGTGCCGGACTGCGCGCGGCATCTGGCCGACTATTTCGACACCGGTAACCGGGACGGTGGGTCCTGCGCGGGGCTGCAACCCGAGGACCCGGCCGTCCGCGCCGGCGCCGCCGGCCAACCCGACGCCCGCGCCGGCGGTCGCGGCTTGGGGAGCCCTGACGGCCCCGGCTTCGGTGGCGCCTACCGGCTCCAGCCGGAACCGTGGGTCAGCCCGCCGCTCGGTCGATGATGCGACGGGCCCGCCCTCCCGCCCCTGGGCCGGCGGGCGGGCCTGTCCCGGCTCACCCGCCGTCGACCGTGATGGTGACCCTGGCGCGGGAGTGCTGAACGCTCCCGCACACGTACCGGCCCGGCTCGTCGATGGCGAGGAGCTGGGTCTCGCCCCTGTCCAGCCGGGAGTTGTCCCGGTTGCCGCCGGGGTCGGGCGTGCAGGTCACCGTGTGGGCGGTGCCGGACTCGTTGACCACGGCGAAGTTCTCGGCGGCGCGGATCGACAGCGTCTTCGGGGTGAAGGCGTACCCGTCGGTGATCGTCACCCTGGGCTTCGGCGCGCCGCACCCGCTCTCGCCGGCGACGGCCACCCGCAGGGTCGCCCGGTGTGTCGCGTCCGCGCTGCGCACGGTGAACGTACCCGACCTGGGGAACTGGATCACCTGCCGTTCCTTGCGATCGAGGACGCTGCTGACGATCCCGGCATCCGGGGTAGTGGTCAGCGCGTGGACCTCATCGGACCGGTTGGTGATGGCCAGGAAGCCGCCCCGCTGGATCCGCAGGCTCGGCGGGCTGAACGCGTACCGGTGTCCCTCGGCCGACGCCGTCTGGACGATGGTCGCCTTGGTGGCCCTGGTGCAGTCCGGCCCGGAGCCGGCGGCACCGGCGGGGTCACCGGCTTGGGCGCTCGCTCCGGCTCCGGCGGGCCGGGGCGCGGTGGTGCTCGGCGTTGTGGCCGGCGCGCAGGAGGTCAGGGCGAGCAGCGACGCCCCCGCCACCGCGCGGCAAGCCGCCCACCATCGACCCGTACCGGTTCGCCGCATCGGCTCTCCCCTCCCTCTCCGACGCCGCCCGGACGGTGCGCCCGGCGGCACGCGGGCGCGCGAAGGTCGGACCGCGCGAAGATCCCCGCTACGGAGAGCTACGGGCACGCCCGCGCGAAGGTTCAATCCGGGGCGTCGGTGGCGGGCAGCCGGACCTCGACGCGCAGGCCGTCCCGGCCGGTCGACGCCGCGGCGATGGTGCCGTCGTGCGCCCGGGTGATGGAACGGGCGATCGAGAGCCCGAGGCCGGCGCCGCCGCTGTGGTCGATGCGGGCGCCGGAGCGGCGGCGGAACGGTTCGAACAGTGCGGGCACGGATTCCGGCGGGATGTCCTCGCCGGTGTTCGTGACGACCAGGGCCGGCTCGTCCCCGACCCGGACGTCGATGGTGCCGTCCGGCCGGTTGTACTTCACGGCGTTCTGCACCAGGTTGGTGACCAGGCGTTCCAGCAGCACCTGCTCGCCCAGGGCGACGCGCGGGCGCAGCGTGGCGGTGATCGTGAGACCGGCGTCGGCGGCCCGGGCCCGGTGGGCGTCGAGCACCGCCGCGGTGATGAGATCGAGCCGCAACGGTGTCCGGGCCAGCAGGCCGCGGTCGCTCTCGCTGAGCACGAGCAGCCCCTCGATGAGGCGTTCGTTGCGTTCGTTGGTCTCCAGCAGTTGCGTGCTGATCAGGGCGAGTTGGTCCTCGCTGAGGGACCTTGCCAGGCCGACCTCGATCAGGGTGCGCTGGACGGCCAGCGGCGTCCGCAGCTCGTGCGACGCGTCCGCGGCGAACCGGCGCTGCGCCTCGTAGCCCACGGTGATCCGGTCCATCATCTCGTCGATCGCCCGGCCCAGCAGCGCGAGCGCGTCGCGACCCGGTCCCGGCCGCAGGCGGTGGCCGAGGTTCTGCGGGCCGACGTTCGCGATGAGCGGGGCGAGGTCCCGCACAGGTCGCACGCACCAGCGCACCGCCGGGACGCAGCCGGCCAGGACGGCCGCGAGCAGCAGCGCCCGGACCACCGCGCCGGGGAGGCTGGGTCGGCGGTAGAGCTGGACGCAGACGGCCGAGGCGTCCGGGCCCGGCGGCCCCAGGTGCGGGCCGCCACACCAGGACGGGCCGAACTCATGCCACAGCGCCAGGATCTGGTCGCTCACCCACGGTACGGCCTGGGTCGCGACGAGGAGTCCCGCGCAGAGCAGAAGCATCCGCCGCGCCGGCGAGCCCGGCGTCACGAGCCGAGGCGGTAGCCGGCCCGGGGCACGGTGTGCAGCACCGGCGGATCGCCCAGCTTGCGCCGCAGGGTCATCACGGTGGTGCGGACGGTGTTGGTGAACGGGTCCGCGTGCTCGTCCCACGCCTGCTCCAGCAGGTCCTCGGCGCTGACCACCCGGCCGCCGGCGCGCAGCAGCACGTGCAGCACCGCGAACTCCTTCGGCGACAGGGCCAGCGCCAGCCCGTCCCTGGTGACGGTGTGGCGCCCGACGTCCAGCACGATGCCGTCGCGCTCGAGCACCGGCGGCAGCGCCGGTGCCGACCGCCGGGCCAGCGCCTGCAGCCGGGCCACCAGCTCGGCGAAGGCGAACGGCTTGGTCAGGTAGTCGTCGGCGCCGAGGCCGAGGCCCTCGACCCGGTCGCGGATCCCGACGGCGGCGGTCAGCATCAGGACCCGGGTCCCGGCGCCCGAGCCGGCGATCCACCGGCACACCTCGTCGCCGGTGCTGCCCGGCATGTCCCGGTCCAGGACGGCCACGTCGTACCGGTTCACGCCAAGCCGGTCCAGGGCACTCACGCCGTCGTAGACCACGTCGACGGCCATGGACAGCCGCCGCAGACCCTCGGCCACCATGTCGGCCAGCATCCGCTCGTCGTCCGCGACCAGCACTCGCACCACCGCGCCTCCTCTTTGGGCCACCCGCCAGGCTTGCAGGGCCGCGATAAAAGTTCCGTAAGGGCGCCGCTGACGGCCGCCGGACGGCCGGTTCGGCAGCCTGGTGGGGTTCGCTCGATCGTACGGGGTGTGATTTGCGGATATTTCATCGATTCGCCGTCCTGCTGTTCGTGGCCGCCGTCCCGGGACCAGCGACCGCCCGTCCGGCGCACGCGATCGCCCACGGCCAGAACGCCGGCGACGGCGCGTACCGGTTCTCGGCGCTGCTGACCATGACCGGCCTGCCCACGGCCGAGGGCGGGAGCCGGGACAGCTCCTGCTCCGGCGCCCTCGTCGCGCCGCGCTGGGTGATCACCGCGGGCCACTGCTTCCGGGACGCGGCCGGCCGCCGGGTCAGCCGGCCGGTGGCCGACCGCACCGTGGCCACGATCGGCCGCGCCGACCTCACCGGCTCGGGTGGCCACCGGGTGGAGGTCGTCGCCGTACGCCAGGCCGGCATCGCCGACGTGGCCCTCGCCGAACTGGCGTCCGCGATCACCGACATCGAGCCGCTGCGGGTGGCCGCCGCACCGCCCGCGGTCGGCGAGGTCGTCCGGCTCACCGGGTACGGCCTGACCCTGGACGGCACCCCCGCGGACCGGCTTCAGACCGGGCAGTTCGTCGTCGAGGCCGTCGGGGACACCGTCGTGGAGACCTCCGGCCGGGCACCGCGGCGGGACACCAGCCCGTGCCCCCACGACTCCGGCGGGCCGTACTTCCGGCAGCGGTCGAACGCCGCGCCCGTGCTGGTGGCCGTGGTCAGCACCGGGCCGGGGTGCCCGCACCCCGGCCCGGAGTCGAGTGCCCGGACGGACAACCTGCACGGCTGGATCACCCGCACGGTGGCCGACGAGGGCGCCGGTCGGGGTCGCCGTGCTCTGCTGGTGGCCGGCCTGGCCGGTCTGCCGGCCCTCGCGGCCCTGCTGGCGACGCTCCTGCTCGCCCGGCGCCGCCGGGCGGCCATGCCGCGCCGGGGCGTGCGCCGCGACCTCAGCCGACGCCCGCCGGTGCGGCCGTCTCGGTGAGCTGGCCGTCGGCCAGCCGCAGCCACCGGTCCACCCCGATGGCGGCGAGGAACCGGTCGTCGTGGCTGACCACCAGCAGCGCACCCCGGTACGCGGTCAGCGCGGCCTCCAGCTGGGCGACGCTGTCCAGGTCGAGGTTGTTCGTGGGC
Organism: Plantactinospora siamensis; assembly: GCF_042434095.1. NCBI lineage: Bacteria > Bacillati > Actinomycetota > Actinomycetes > Micromonosporales > Micromonosporaceae > Plantactinospora > Plantactinospora siamensis. The sequence goes on along the minus strand of NZ_JBHLUE010000026.1, from coordinate 320,874 downwards.
TCGTCGAGCAGCAGCAGTTGCGGGGCCGGGTCGGCGAACAGCACGCAGGCGAGGGTGGCCCGCAGCAGTTCCCCGCCGGACAGCACCGCGACGGGCAGGTGCGCGCGGTCGCCCCGGAACAGGAACCGGGCCAGCAGGTTCATCCGCGCGGCGTCGGCCAGCGCCGGGGCGAAGGCGGCGAGGTTCTCCGCGACCGTACGGGCCGGGTCGAGCAGGTCGAGCCGCTGGGACAGGTATGCCACCCGACCGTCGGCGCGGGTGGCCGTCCCGGACACCGGCCGCTGGTCGCCGCCCACCAGGCGCAGCAGCGTGGACTTGCCGGCCCCGTTCGGCCCGGTGAGCGCGATCCGCTCCGGGCCGCGGATGCTCAGGTCGACGCCGGCGCCGGCGAACACCGGCCGGCCGTCGTACTCGGCCCGCAGGTGCTCGCCGGTGAACACGGTGCGGCCGGCCGGGACGGTGGTGTCGGGCAGGTCGATGACGATCCGGTCGTCCTGCCGGGCGGCGCGGCTGGCCTGGTCGAGCCGGGCCTGCGCGTCACCGACCCGGGCCGCGTGGGTCTCGTTGGCCTTGCCGGCGGACACCTGGGCGTCCCGCTTCAGCCCGCCGGCCACGATCCGGGCCAGGCCGGCGTCGTTCAGGTTGCGCGCGGCCGTGGAGGCGCGCCGGGCGGCGCGCTCCCGGGCCTGCTGCATTTCCCGCTTCTGCCGCTTGAGGTCCTGCTCCGCGGTGCGGACCTGCCGCTGCGCCACCTCCTGCTCGGCGCGTACGGCCTGCTCGTAGTCGGTGTAGCTGCCGCCGTACCAGCGGATCCCGCCGTGGTCGAGGGCGGCGATGCGGTCCATCTCGTCCAGCAGCGCCCGGTCGTGGCTGACCACCAGCAGGCAGCCGGGAAATCCGCGCAGCACCGCGGTGAGCCGGTCCCGCGCGTCCCGGTCGAGGTTGTTGGTCGGCTCGTCCAGCAGCAGCACGTCGGGGCGCCTGAGCAGCTGCGCGGCCAGGCCGAGGGAGACGATCTGGCCGCCGCTGAGGGTGCCCAGCCGGCGGTCCAGCGCGACGTCACCCAGCCCCAGCCGGTCCAGCTCGGCGCGGCTGCGTTCCTCCACGTCCCAGTCGTCGCCGACCGCGGTGAAGTGCTGCTCGGCGGCGTCGCCGGACTCGATGGCGTGCAGCGCGGCGATCGCCCGGTCGACGCCGAGCACCTGCGCCACGGTCTCGTCGACGGCGAACGGCAGGTGCTGGGGAAGGTAACCGAGCACGCCCTGCACCGTGACCGATCCGCCGGTCGGGCGCAGCTCGCCGGCGATCAGCCGCAGCAGCGTGGTCTTGCCGGCGCCGTTGGGCGCCACCAGCCCGGTCCGGCCGCCGGGCACGGAGAGGGACAGCTCGTCGAAGACCGGAGTCTGGTCCGGCCAGGAGAAGGACAGGGCGGAACTGACGATGTACGTGTCGGACACGATCGACCTCGAAAATGTGCGAGACCGAGCACGCGCGTCGGCATTGCTCGGCGCGGAAAGGGGACGACGAAGGGGGCCGCGGCGACGGCGCGATCACGCGCGCGTCGGCGGCCGGTCCGGGCTCTCACCCGGAGATGTCGTCGTCACCTGCCACGAGCACTCCCATCCCGAAGGAACTCGACCCACCATAGCGCGGCGATGGGCCGCCCGGGGCGAGGCCGGGCGGGCCAGGGTCCGGTCTGGTACGTCAGGACCTGCCACGGGACAGCGCGTCCACCCGGCGCAGCGCGTCGGGCAACCGGTACGGGCCGGCCATCGCCCGCACCAGCGCGGCGGCCCGCTCGACGGGCAGGCCGGCGGCGGTGACATACAGGGGCCGGGTCGCCGCGCCACGACGGACCTCGACGGCATGGGTGGCATCCCGGAACGCCGTCTTGGCCACCCCGATCACCGGCACCGCGAACTCGGCGTGCGCGTGGGCGCCCAGCCCCGGCCGCCCGTGCGGATCCAGATCCACGTACCCGTCGATGACCAGCAGGTGCAGCGGCCCGGCGGCCGCCAGCACGGCCCGCATGGCCGGCAGTTCCCGGGCGAAGAAGGCGCCGGGCCGGTACGCGGCCACCTCGGCGACGGTGGCAACGTGTTCGGCGCGGATGGCCGCGAAGGCCGGGTCGGCGGCGATCACCAACGCGGCGACGGCCCCGCCGGCCTCCGGATAGTGGACGTCGACGGCGCCGTACGCCGGCTCACGCTGCACGTCGGGCAGGCTAGCCGCCGGCCCGCGTCGCGGGCAGCCCCGCTGCCGGGTCGCCGGACGGCCGGTCGGTGCGGCCGCCAAGGCTCCGTACCAGGACGGGGATCATCACCGTCGCCGCGACGAGGTGCAGGCCGATGAGGGTCGCGCTGATGGCTGCGTCGGCCCCGACCAGGAGGGGCGGGATCAACGAGATCGCGGTCAGGGACACCGCCGTCCATCCGAACCGCTCGGTCGCACGAGCGCTCCACCGCAGCAGCGCCAGGGCGATGGCGACGCCGACGACCGAGAACAGGCCGGTCACCACGGCGAACCCGGGCAACGGGATCGCCTCGCCGCCCTCGGGGATCTGGAAGTCGACGCCGGCGGCCCGGGCCAGCGCGGCCACCCCGGTGGTGGCGGCCATCGCGGCGAGCGTGGCGAGCAGACCGGTGCCGGCGAGTCCGCGGAGCCGGCGGGTGCGGCCGCGCCGGCCCGAGACCGGGGCCGCGACGACGCCCGTGTCGTTCGCGCCGGTCATTTCGCTCCTCCGGACCGCCGCGGCCCGGCAGCCGGCAGCCGCTCCGGCAGCCCGAGCCGCGGGAACCGGTCGGCGTGGAAGGTGAAGATCTCGGTGATCGACCCGCCGGCGACGCGCAGCACGTCGATCGTCAGTGGAAGGTACGCGCCCTCCCGGTCGTGCCACTGGTAGAAGGCGGCGGCGGGCTGCCGGTTCACCGCGGTGGGCACCGCACGCAGTCCCGTCATGCCCTCGAAGCCGTCCTCGACCCAGTTGTTCACCACCGCGTCGCGGCCGACGTACAGGCCCGGCGTGGGCGGCATCGAGCACCGGACGTCGTCCCGCAGCATCGCGGCGAGCGCTGGGATATCGGTGGCCACGCTGGCGTCGGTGAAGCGGCGTACCAGCTCGCGCGTCGCGGCGTCCTCCTCGCCACCGGTCCAGTCCTGCCGCTCGGCGGGCAGGTGCTCCCGCATGCCGGCGCGGGCCCGCTGCAACGCGCTGTTCACCGAGTTGACGGAGTCCCCGAGCAGCTCCGCGACGTCCCGCGCCGGCCAGCCGAGGACGTCCCGCAGGATCAGCACGGCCCGCGGGCGCGGCGCGAGGTGCTGGACCGCCACCACGTACGCCAGCTCGATGGTCTCCCGCGCCACGGCCACGGCCTCCGGCTCGTCCGCGCCGACCCCGGGCAGTTCGTCGAGCAGCCGGTCCGGGTAGGGCTGCAACCACGGCACCTCCCCGGCGGTCGCGGGCTCCGGACGGCGCCTGGCGAGCAGGTCGAGGCAGGCGTTGGTGGCGATCCGGTACAGCCAGGCCCGGAGCGTCGACCGGCCCTGGAAGGTCTCCCGGCGCCGCCAGGCCCGCAGGAAGGTCTCCTGCACGGTGTCCTCGGCGTCCTCGAACGACCCGAGCATCCGGTAGCAGTGCACGTGCAACTCCCGCCGGTGCCGCTCCACCACCCCCGCGAACGCCGGCTCGTCGACCTCGGCCAGCCCGCCCCCGCCCGGCTCCCCCAGCCGTGTATCCGCACTCATCACGTCATCCTTCCGCCTCGGCACGTCCCGTCCTAGGTATGACGGCCGCGGGCGGAACAACTCATCACGCCGGTTGGCCCGCCCGGCGCGAGCCTTCGAGGGTAAGGAACGTCTCATGCGCGTGTGGCGGCCGGCGGATCGGGTGAAGGTCATGGGACACGACTTCGCACCCCTGGCCGCCTTTCGGTGGGGTGAAAAGCGACATTTGTGAAGGAGATACCGCATGTCCCGCTCCGCAGCCCTGTCCGCGTCCTCGGCCGGCGCTCCCCTGCAGCCCACCACGATCGAGCGCCGCGAGCTGCGCGACGACGACGTGTTGATCGACGTCAAGTTCGCCGGCATCTGCCACAGCGACATCCACCAGGTACGCGAGGAGTGGGGGGCGGCAACCTTCCCGATGGTTCCGGGGCACGAGATCGCCGGCGTCGTCTCGGCCGTCGGGGGCAAGGTCACCAGGTACCAGGTCGGCGACCGGGTCGGGGTCGGCTGCATGGTCGATTCCTGTGGTGAGTGCGAGTACTGCAAGGACGGCGAGGAGCAGTACTGCGCCAAGGGCGCCGTCATGACGTACAACGGCGAGGGCTACGACGGCGAGAAGACCATGGGCGGCTACTCCCAGCAGCTCGTGGTGTCCGAGCGGTTCGCCGTGCGCATCCCCGAGGGCATCGAGCTGGACGAGGCCGCCCCGCTGCTGTGCGCGGGCATCACCACGTACAGCCCGCTGAAGCGCTGGGGCGCCGGGCCCGGCAAGCGGGTCGCGGTGATCGGCCTGGGTGGCCTGGGTCACATGGCCGTCAAGCTGGCCGTCGCGCTCGGGGCCGAGGTGTCGGTGCTCAGCCGCACCCTGGCCAAGCAGGAGGACGGCAAGCGCCTCGGCGCCGGGCACTACTACGCCACCGGCGACGAGGGCACGATGGCCGCGCTGCGCAGCAGCTTCGACCTCATCATCAACACCGTGAGCGCGGACCTGCCGATGGACGACTACCTGGCCCTGCTGCGCCCGCTCGGCGCCCTGGTCAACGTCGGCCTGCCGACCAAGCCGTACAGCGTGCAGCCGGGCTCGGTGGTGGGTGGCAGCCGGACGCTCGCCGGGTCCACCATCGGCGGCATCCCGCAGACCCAGGAGATGCTCGACTTCTGCGCCCAGCACGGCATCGGCGCCGAGATCGAGAAGATCGGCGCCGACCAGGTCAACGAGGCGTACGACCGGGTCGTGGCCGGCGACGTCCGCTACCGCTTCGTCATCGACACGGCCACCATCAACGCCTGAGCAACCCGCGTCGGCACAGCCGAGGCCCGCGTCCCCGCAACCGGGGGACGCGGGCCTCGCGCCCTTTCCACCGGGACGCGGCAGCCCTCTCGGCGAGAGGGCCGGCGATGCGGGCGACGGCCCTCTCGCCGGAAGGCCGGCGATGCGCCGCGATGGTCGCGGAAGTGTCGGTGCCGCTGCGTAGCGTCTGCCGCATGGTGGATGACACGGCTGACACGAGGACGGTCGCTCTGGCGTACGTCGACGGCCTCGAGCACCGCGACTGGTCCCGGCTCACCGGTCTGCTCGCCGCGGACGTGGTCTACGAGATGCCCCAGACCCGCGAGCGCATCAGCGGCAGGTCCGCGTTTCTCCGGTTCAATCAGGAGTACCCCGGCGACTGGCACCTGCGGGCCCGGCGCGTCGTGGCCGACGGCCGCCATGCCGCGCTGTGGCTGGACGTTCGGGTGGGCGCCGAGCAGCAGGACGCGTGCGTCTGGCTCGATGTGGGCGAGCAGGGCCTGATCGAGCGGATCACCGACTACTGGCCCGAGCCGTACGAGCCGCCGGCCGGGCGGGAGCACCTCGCGCAGCGCTGGTGAGCGGACCCGGCGTGCGGAAAAGGCGTTGCCGCCGGCCGGGCGAGCCGGTCATGATCATTGACATGACGTACTGAGGACAGCACCCACGTTGCTCATCCGGCCCGCCACCCTGTGCGGCCGCGCCTCCGTCATGCCCGTCCGTCCCGAAGAGAGCACCCCCTTGCCTCAGCAGCTCCCCACCCAGGAGTCCGCCCCCGTCACCGTCTTCGCCTCGCCCGGCAGCTGGATCGAGTCCGACGCCGTCGTCCAGTGCCACCAGGTGGCCGCCCTCGACGGCATGAGCCGGGTGGCCGGCATGCCCGACCTGCACCCCGGCAAGGCCGCCCCGATCGGCGCGGCCATGCTCTCGAGTGTGCTCTACCCGCACCTGGTCGGCTCGGACATCGGCTGCGGCATCGCCGTGTTTCCCTTCCCGCTCAAGCGCGCCGTTCCGGAGCGGCTCGCCGGCCGGTTCCCGGACCTGGACCGGGCGCTGGACCCGGTGCGGGACGCCGACGACCCGGCGTGGGCCGTGCTGGACGGCGACATCCCGGCCGGCCACCTCGACGGGGTGGGCACGGTCGGCCGCGGCAACCACTTCGTCGAGCTGGCCCGGGTCGGGACCGTCCTCGCACCGGACCACGCCGACCGGCTCGGCCTCGCCGAGGGCGACCTCGTGCTCATCGTCCACAGCGGTTCGCGGGGGCTCGGCGAGCGGATCCTGCGCGCGCACACCGAGCGGCACGGCGCCGGCCCGGCCCCCGACCCCGCCGGCTACCTGGCCGCGCACGATGCCGCCGTCCGGTGGGGCGCGCTGAACCGGCGCCTGCTGGCGGCGCGGGTGGCGCACGCCCTCGGGTCGGCGCCGGCGGCCCCGATCGTGGACCAGTGCCACAACCTTGTCGAGGTACGCGCCGGCCGCTACCTGCACCGCAAGGGCGCCGCGCCGGGCGATGGGCGGGATGTGCTGGTGGCCGGCACCCGCGGCACCGCGTCCTACCTGGTTCACGGGCACGCCGGCGCGGCCGCCAACCATTCGGTGGCGCACGGCGCGGGCCGCAAGATGTCCCGGGCGGACGCCCTGCGCCGGGGCCGCGCCAAGCACACCGTCGAACAGCTGCGCCGCACACCGGTCGGGTCCATCGTGGTCTGCGGCGACCGTCAACTGCTCTTCGAGGAGGCGCCGGGCGCCTACAAGCGGATCGAGCAGGTGATCGCCGATCTGGTGGCGCACGGCCTGGCCACGCCGGTGGCCACCACGGTTCCGCTGGTGACGTACAAGACGCTCGACGCCGCGGCCCGGCCGGCGCGGGACCGCCGACGGGCCCGGGGTCGGCGATGAGCATCCACCGGGAGCCGGACCGGATCAGCCGCCGGGCCCGGGGCTGGTTGGCGGGGCGACGACCAGCTCTGCCTCCGGGTCGTGGTCGAGGTGCGCCGGTCCGGCGACGATCATGGTGGCCCGGGCCCACGGCTGCTCGCGCAGCAGGAACGGCAGCTCCTCCAGCATCCACCTTGCCAGGTGCTCCAGGTGCTCAGCGGAGTCACCGTCGCGGGCCAACAGCCGACGGTCCTGCTCGTCCAGGTCCCCCTGCATCCACACCGAGGCGTCCAACCACGGGGCCAGCTCGGTACGGATGATGCCGGTGCCCTCGACCCAGAGGACCGCCAAACCGGCCGGAATGCTGATCGAGCCGGGCCGGTCGTGCGCGATCCAGGCGGGCGGCCGGAAATCCACCGCCGCTCCGCGGTGGAGGGGTCGCAGGATGTGCTCGGCGAGCATGGCGCCCCAGTCGAAGCAGGCGTGGTTCCAGGCGATGTCGTCGGTGTGCAGGACCGCGGAGTCGGGCACCGCCGCCCGCAGCCGCTCGGCCAGCGTCGTCTTGCCGGCGCCACCCCGGCCGTCGATGGCGATCACCCGCGGCCGGCCGGTGACCTCGGGGGACGCCTCGCACAGCTGCCGGACGGCGGCGGGCACGTCAACCACCCGCCAGCCGACGGCCTCGGGCTCACCGGGATGTAGCCGCATCGGCCTGCCTACTGTCGCGACGAGGGACGGCTCCGGCCTGCCTCGACCGAGCCACCGGAGCGCCAACCCTACAGCGGATGGACCTCCACCGCCGTGCGGCCGCCGCGGGCGCTCATGGCGGGCGCCGGAACCCCTATCATTGAGCGATGGCGCTGCGGTCCCTTCGGTTTCGGCTCGTGGACTCCCCCGACTCGTACGGCGGCCGGCGGCGAGCCGCCCGGGCGGTCTGGTTGTCGCAGACCTTTCCGGATCTGGCCGACATGCGCGTGCTCGATCTCGGCGGTCGGGTGGAGAGCTGGGCCACGGTGCCGGTGCGACCGGCACACGTGCACCTGGTGAATCTCGAGCCGGTCCCCACGGACCTGCCGGAGTGGGCGGAGGCCGATCACGCCGACGCCTGTGACCTGCCGGCGTCGATCCGGTCGCGACGCTACGACCTGGTCTTCAGCAACAGCGTCCTGGAGCATGTGGGCGGCCACGAGCAGCGACGCAGGATGGCCGAGGCGGTCCGGGAGATGGCGCCGCGGTACTGGATCCAGACGCCCTACCGGTACTTCCCGATCGAGCCGCACTGGGTGGCGCCCGGGATGCAGTTCCTGCCGGTGGCGGCCCGGGTGGCGGTGGCCCGCAAGTGGCCGCTGGCCTACACCCCCGGCAAGTCCTGGGAACGGGCGATGCGGCAGGTCCTCACCACCGAGCTGGTCGGTCGGGCCGAGATGCGCTATCTCTTCCCCGACGCGACGATCCGGGCGGAGCGGCTGCTGGGCATGACCAAGTCGCTCATCGCCGTCCGGACCGCCGACGGCGACGCGTCGTCGTAGCCCCGCGGCGGGGCGGCAGCATGCCGGCCGAGCGGCCGGGCCGGTACTACGGCGGCCGCCGGGGCGCCACCGGCCACCCGGCCGGGGCCTGACGCCGTCCGCCGCCGACGCCGCCGGGGCGGCGGCGTCGGCCGGGCCGGACCGACGGGCGACACTCGTCCGGACCGCCGTCTTTCGCCACGGTCCCGGTCCGGTACGCGACTGTCCACGATGTACGGGCGGCACGCGCCGTTATGGTCTGCTCACCGCCACGCGGCGGCCCCTCGACACGGAGCGTGGACCATGCCCACGACTGAGCTGTCCGCCCTGGGCGGCGTCGATCCGGCCACATTGGGGATCGCGCACGAGATCAGCGTCGACCCGCGCAGCGGACGGGCCGCCGTCCGGGTGCCGCTTGACGTGGCGACCGGCCGCACCGGCTTCGGGCCGCGGCTGGCCCTGCGGTACGACTCGTCCGGCGCGGCGGGCGTGTGGGGAACCGGTTGGTCGCTGGACGGCCTGCTGTCGATCACGGTCAGCACCCGGCTGCGGGACCCCGGCTACGACTCCCGGGACGCGTACGTCGGCACGGCGACCGGCGACCTGGTGCCGGCCCTGGTCCGCGACGGCGACCGGTGGGTGCCGCGGGTGGCCCGGATCGGCGGCTGGACGGTCCGGTACTGGCGGGCGCGGCGGGAGTCCACCCGGATCCGGGTCGAGCAGTGGACGGCCGACGACACCGGCCGGGTGCACTGGCGCACCCGGGACGCGGCCGGGGTGCTCACCGTGTACGGCCTCGACGGAACGGCCCGGATCGCCGACCCGGCCGATCCGGACCGGGTGTTCTGCTGGCTGGCCGAGGCGCAGTACGACCCCGCCGGCAACGCCATCCGGTTCGAGTACGCGGCCGAGACGCTGGACGGGGTCGACCCGGGCAGCACGTACGAGCGCAGCCGGCGCGCCGCTCCGGCGCTGGCCCAGCGCTACCTGACCCGGGTCCGGTACGGCAACTCGACGCCGCTCGCGGCCGACGCGCCGGACCCGGCGGGCCTGCGCTGGCACTTCCAGCTCGCGGTCGACTACGGCGACCACCCGGCCGACCGCCCGGACCCGGACCGGCCCTGGCCGGCCCGGTCGGATCCGACCTCCAGCTACCGGCCGGGTTTCGAGGTCCGCACCTACCGGTTGGCCCGGCGGGTGCTGTCGTTCCACCACTTCGATCCGCTGGGTGCGGACCCGGTGCTGGTCGGGGCGTACCGGCTGCGCCACGACGAGCGGCCGGGCGGGGCGGTGCTGCGCGGCATCGGCTACACCGGGTACGGCGCCGGCGGTGCCAGCCGGGACCTGCCGGAGCTGCGGATGACGTACCCCGATCCGGCGCCGGACGCTGATTTCACCGCGGCGCCGGAGGAGGCCGTGGTGAACACGCCGGGCGGCCTCGGCCTCGGGCACCGGTGGATCGACCTGTACGGCGAGGGCCTGGCCGGGATTCTCACCGAGACTCCGACGGCCTGGTACTACAAGTCCAACCTCGGCGGCGGCCGGTTCGCGCCGCAGGCGCTGGTCGCCGAGCGGCCCGGGTACCGGCTGGCCGAGGTGGCGCTGGCCGACTTCGACGCCGACGGCAACCCGAACCTGGCGGTGCTGCACGGCCGGACCGGCGGCTACTACACGTTCGACCGGGACGCCGAACAATGGCGGTCCTTCCGGCCGTTCCCGGCGCTGCCGCACCTGGAGGCGGCCGGCCGGCACGCGCAGTGGCTGGACGTGAACGGCGACGGCCTCGCCGAGTTGGTGGTGGCGGACGCCGAGCGGCTGCTCTGGTATCCGTCGCTGGGCGCCGAGGGCTTCGGGGCGCCGCTGTCCGCGCGGCTGCCGGGCCCGACCGACAGCGGGAGCGCGGCCGGGTCGGCCGGACCGGACCGGCCGACCGGCACGGTCGGCGAGGACCCGGGGCTGGACCTGTTCCTGGCCGACATGACCGGGGACGGCGCCGCCGACCAGGTACGGCTGCGCAACGGCCGGGTAGAGTACTGGCCGCAGCTGGGCAACGGCCGGTTCGGCCCGCCGGTGCTGATGCAGGACTCCCCCGTGTTCGCCCCCGAGCCCGAGTTCGACGCGAGCCGGCTGCTGCTGACCGACCTGGACGGCGACGGCCGCGCCGACCTGGTCTACCTCGGCACGGACGGCATCCGCTGGTGGCGCAACCTGTCCGGCAACGGTTTCGAAGACGGCGGCGTGCTGGCCCCGGGCGTCGTGGTGGACAACCTCGGCTCGGTGTCGGTGCTGGACTTTCTCGGCGACGGCACGCCGTGCCTGGTCTGGTCGTCGCCGCTGCCGGGCGCCGCCGACGAGCTGCGGTACGCGCGGCTCACCGGCGGGGTACGGCCGCACCTGCTGGTACGGCTGGACACCGGCGCCGGGGTGGCGCACGAGCTGACGTACGCCAGTTCGGCCGCCGGCTACCTGGCGGACCGGGCCGCCGGCCGGCCGTGGCGGACCCGGCTGCCGGCGCACCACACCGTGGTGGTCCGGCACCTGACCACCGACCTGATCGGCGGCACCAGCAGCGGCGTCCGGTACGCCTACCACGACGGGCGGTACGACGCGGCGGAACGGTTGACCCTGTTCGGCGCCGTGGACACCTACGACGCGGACCTGTCCGGGCCGGCCGATCCGGTGGCCGAGACCGCGGCCGGCTGCCTGCGCACCTGGTACCACACCGGGGTGGACCGGCCGTCGCTGTCCGGGGCGTACGACCGGGACCCGGACGCCCCGGACGTGCCGGCGCACGCGGTGGCCGACCTGGCCGCGCTCGGGCCCGGCGACTACGAGCAGGCCGTCGCCGCGCCGGCCGGCAGCGTGCTGCGGGAGGAGTTCTTCGCGGTCGCCGCCGACGGCGCCCTCGCGGCCGACCCGGTCCGGGTGGTCCGCTACGGCTACCTGGTGAGCCGGCTGCAACCGGCCGCCGACGGCCGCGACCCGGCGTTCCAGGTGGCCCTGCGGGAGCGGCTGACCTGCCACTACGAGCAGGACCCGGCCGATCCCCGGCTGGAGCACGACCTGATCGTCGACTTCGACGCGGCCGGGTTGCCCAGCCGGAGCGTCGCGGTGGCGTATCCGCGCCGGCCGGGCCGGCCGGGCGCGGTGCCCGAACAGCTCGGGCTGCTGGCCGACCTCACCGTGGCCACCCACGCCCACGTCGATGAGACCGACCGGTACGAGCTGTCCATCCCGGTGGAGCGCCGCGACTACGAGCTCCTCGGCGTCGCCCCGGCCGCCGGGGTGTTCACCGTGGCGGAACTGGCGGCCCTGGCGTCCACCGCGCTGGCCGCGGCCACGCCGCCCGGCGTGGACCCGCCGGCCGGACCGGCCGCCCGGCTCACCGCGTGGCGGCGGCAGCGGTACTGGAACGCCGATCGGACCGCCGCGCTGCCGGTGGGCGAGGTGGGACCGCACACCCTGCTGCACCACGAGGAGTCGGCGGTGTTCACCCCGGCCATGCTGGCGGCGGCCTTCGGCGAGGATCCCGCCGGGCCAGGCGGGCCGGGCGCTCCGGGGGCGCCCGGTGACGCGGCGCTGGCCGACGCCGGTTACGTGGCCGGGGACGGCCTCTGGTGGCAACCGGACCCGGTCTGCTTCTACCGCGACGCGGCCGGGTTCCACCTGCCGGACCGCACCGAGCGCGGCGACGGCGCCACCGTGCGGCTGGGCTACGACCCGGCCGACCTGGCGCCGGTCCGGGTGACCGACGCGATCGGCGCGGTCACGGTGTCCGAACTGGACTACCGGCACCTGCAACCGTTCCGGGTCACCGATCCCAACGGCGCGGTCGAGGAGGCGCTGCTGGACCCGCTCGGGGTGGCGGTGCTGACCACCGCGTACGGCAGCGTGGCCGGCCAACCCTACGGGCAGGAGCCGCTGGCCGGGTACGCCCCGACGCCCGGCTCGGTGGACGACGTGCTGGCCGATCCGGCCCGGTACGTGCAGCGGGCCGCCGCGTTCGTGGGCTACGAGCTGGGCTGGGCGCCCGGCGCGGCGCCGCCCCGGACGGTGCAGGTGGACCGGGAGGAGCTGATGCACGACGGCACCGGCGCGGTGCGGGCCGCCTCCCGCTGCGGGGTGCGGGTGACCCACCGGGACGGCTTCGGCCGGCCGTTGCAGGTGGCCGAGCTGACCGAGCCGGGACCGGCGATCGCCCGCGACGCCGCCGGCGCCCTCGTGCTGGGTCCGGACGGCGTCCCGACCGAGGCGCCCGCCGACCCGCGCTGGCGGGTGGCCGGGCACGTGCGGTTCAACCGCAAGCAGCAGCCGGTCCGCGAGTACGAGCCGTTCTACAGCCCGGGCCCGGCCTACCAGCCGGAGCCGGAGCTGGCCGAGTTCGGCGCGGTGCTCGTCACCCGCTACGACGCGTCCGGCCGGATCGTCCGGCGGGAATATCCGGACGGCACCCACGAGGCCGCCGGGTACGGGGCGTGGCAGACCACCGCGGCCGACCGCAACGACACGGTGCTCGACTCGGGCTACCGGCTGCTGCGCGAGGGGCTGCCGGCCGGCGACCCGGAGCGCCGGGCGTACGAGCTGGCCGCCCGGCACGCGAACACGCCGATCGTGTCCCTGCTCGGCCCGGACGGCCGGCCGGTCCGGGAGGTCCACGTGGCGGCCGCGGGCGGCGCCGACCAGGTCATCCGGGTACGCCGGGATCCGCGCGGCGAGGAGCTGGAGCTGGTCGACGCGCGCGGGGTGCCCACCCACCGGTTCCTCCGGGACCTCACCGGGCGGCCGCTGCGGGACGAGTCGGCCGACGCGGGCGTCAGCTGGTCGCTGCCGGACGCGTACGACCGGCTGGTCGAGGGCTGGAACCAGCGCGGCGTACACATCCGGCAGCGGTACGACCGGGCGGACCGGCTGGTCGCGGTGGACGTGACCGGGCCCGGCCCGGGGCCGGAGCGCCGGGTGGAGGAGATCGTCTACGGTGACGATCCGTCGGCGCCGGACGGCGCGGCCCGCAACGCGATCGGCCGGCCGGTGCTGCACCGGGACCAGGCCGGGACGCTGGCGGTCGAGCGGTACACCCCGGCCGGGGTGGCGCTGCGTACCGTGCGGCGGGTGTGCGCCGGGGACGAGCCGGACTGGTCCCAGCCGGTCCCGCTGGACCCGGACTCGTGGGTGAGCGAGCACGAGGTGGACGCGCACGGCCGGATCCGGGTGCAGCGGCTGCCGGACGGCAGCGTGCGGACCTCGTCCTACCTGACCGGCGGCGCGCTGGCGGCCGTGACGATCTCCACGACGGACGGCAAGGTCACCGACCGCACAGTGTTCGACGGCGTCGACCTCACCGCCCGCGGCCAGCGCCGCCGGATCCGGCTGGGCAACGGCGTGGAGCTGGTCCACACGTTCGCCGCGGACACCGCCCGCACCTCGGCGATCACCGCGACCCGCGGCGGCGTGGCGGTGCAGGACCTGCGCTACACGTACGACCCGGTGGGCAACGTCGTGCGGGCCGAGGACCTCGCGCAGCGCCCCGGCGGCCCGGTGCTGCCCGGCGTGACGGTCGGCCCGGAGCAGCTGTACGAGTACGACGAGTTCTACCGGCTCACCGGCGCGAGCGGGCGGGTGCACCAGGCGCTGCTGGAGCACGACTACCGGCCCGGCACGGCGGGACCGGACGCGCTCAAGGGCACCCGGCACCTGTCCATCAACAACGCGGCCGCCGTCGAGCGGTACCAGCGCAGCTTCCGGTACGACGCCTCGGGGAACCTGCTGTCCATCAAGCACACCGGCACGAGTCGGCAGTGGACCACCGAGCTGTGGGTGGCGGCCGACAGCAACCGCGGCGGCCCGGCCACCGACCCGGCCGGCAACCCGGTGCCGAACCCGGCCGGAGACTTCGACGCGGCCGGCAACTGCGTGTCGCTCGCGCACCTGCGGGCCATCGAGTGGACGTACCGCAACGCGATCTCCCGGGCCGTGGTGATCGACCGGTCCGGCGTCGGGCAGCCCGACGACGACGAACGCTACCTGTACGACTTCGCCGGTCAGCGGGTCCGCAAGCTGGCCCGGCGGCTGGTCAGCGGGGCGGTCGAGGAGACCGAGAAGCTCTACCTGGACGGCTGCGAGATCGTCCGGGTCCGGGCGGCCGGCACGCTGGTGCTGGAACGGATCACCTCACACGTCTCCGACGAGACGGCCGTGCTGGCGTACCTGCACCGGTGGGGCACCGACACGACCGGCCGGGAGACCGACGACACGGGCCTGGCCCGGCTGCTGTTCCCGCTGGCCGACCACCTGGGCAGCGCCCGGTTGGAACTCGACGAGACCGCCGCGCTGGTCTCGTACGAGGAGTACTTCCCGTACGGCGGCACGGCGTTCCTGGCCGGCGACACGGTCCGGGAGGTGCGGATCCGCGACTACCGGTTCGCCGGCAAGGAGCGCGACGACGCGACCGGGCTGTACGCGTTCGGCCACCGCTACTACGCGCCCTGGCTGGGCCGGTGGCTGTCGCCCGACCCGGCCGGCCCGGACGAGGACCTGAACCGCTACCGGTACGTGCGCGGCAACCCGGTCAACCTGGTGGACCCGGACGGGTTGCAGGCCAGCGGCACCGTGCACAACTACGTGACGCCGACCTTCCCGCCCGGCTGGGACGTGACCCTGACCCCGGCGGAGATCGCCCGGTTCAACCGCGGCGACCTGATCCTGGTGCGCCCGCGCGGCGGTGGCCCGATCCTGAAGCTGAGCCGGCGGGAGGCGGAGGCGATGATGCGCCGCGAGACCCAGTCCGGTCACGACGTGACGTTCGGCCACGTCGGCGGGCGGCGGCGGGCGCCCCGGCCGAATCCGCCGGCCCCGCCGGCGGCGCCGCCGCCGGTCGCGGTGGGCGGCGAGGACGGCGACAATCCGGCCGGCGGGGGCGGCGGCGACGACCCCGGGGCCGGCGACGGCGGGCTCGGCGGCCCGGGCACGGTCGGTACGCCGGGCGGCGCGGAGAACGGCGCGGACGGCACCGGCACCGGTGCGACGGGGCCGGGTGGCACCGGGACCGGCGAGGGCGGGACCTCCGACGCGCACGACAACGGCGGCACCGGCGCGCAGGCCGGGGACGGCGGTTCGGGACCGGCGGGTTCGCCGACCGGCGCGGGCGGCGGCAACGCCGGCCCGGGCACCGGAACGGGAACCGGAACGGGAACCGGAACGGGAACCGGGACCGGGACCGGCACCGGCACCGGCGGCAACGGGGTGGCCGGCGCGGGCCCCGGTGCCGGGACGACCGGCAACGGCGCGGGCACGGGAACCGGAGCCGGAACGGGAACCGGAGCCGGAACGGGGACCGGAGCCGGTACGGGGACCGGAGCCGGTACGGGGACCGGAGCCGGAACGGGGACCGGCAGCGGAACCGGCGGCCGGCCCGGTGGCACCGGCAGCGGGACCGGCGCCGGCGGCCGGCCGGGCGGCACCGGCACCTCGCCGGATCCGAGCGACGGCAACGGCTCGCCGCAGGGCACCCCGGACGGGGTGGCCGGCGGCGAGGTCGGGGGCGTGACCGGCGGCATCGTCGGCGGTTCGGTCGGCGGCGATCCGCGCGGCAACCTCGCCGGCTCGCCCGACGGGACGCTCACCGGGCGGGCCACCGGCGGCAACGGCGCTCCCGGCGACCACGCCGTCGCCCCGCCGCCCGGGCAGACCGGCAACGCCCCCCGCCGGCCCGGCGGGACCGGCAGTGCCAGCGGCGAGTCGCCGAACCCGGGCGACGGGCACGGCCGGGGCGCCGGTCAGCATCCCGGCGGCGGCCAGGGCCAGCGGGGCGAGCACCCGGGGGCCACCGGCGCGGGCACCTCGACCGGCGGCGCACCCGGCCAGTCCGGCGCGGCCGGCGCCCCGTCCGGCGGCGACGCGGCCGGCGGGTCCGCCGGCAGCGGCTCCGGCCGCGGCGGCGGCACCCCGCCGACCGCCTGGGACCGGGCCGCCAGGATCGCCGGCTATCTCGACCTCAACTTCGGCGACGACGAGGGCGGCGCCTCCGGCGGGATTCCCGGCGGCGCGGGCTGGCTCAAGGGCCGGTTCTGGCAGGCCCTCTACATCGCCACCGTGGTGGTCGGGCTGATCGCCGGTGCGGTCAAGGCGTTCGCCAAGGCCGGCGTGCAGGGCGTGCTGGCCGGCGCCCGCCGGCTGGCCTCGATGGTGGCCGCGCCGTTCACCCGGCGGTTCTGGGTACGGCTGGCCGAGCACGAGGCGTTCATCTTCACCCGCCAGTTCTGGCGTACCTTCCCGACCCGGCTGCGCCGGTTCTTCTGGGATCCGCGCAGCTTCAACACCATCAGCCGCGAATACTGGGCGGCCCGCGGCGGCGCCACCCGGTACGGCCAGCAGCTGCACCACTGGCTGCTGCCGAACAAGTGGCAGTGGGTGCCGCAGGGGCTGCGCAACGCCGGCTTCAACCTGTTCGCCACCTCCCGCTGGCTCAACAACTACGTCGACCGGCGGTTCGCCCGCTGGTCCGCGTCCTGGTTCGCCGCCCGCACCACGAAGTACGTGCTCATCCCCCGGTTCCTCGTCGGCGCCGGCCAACTGTCCTGGGGCGTCGGCACCCGGATCGGCCGGTGGATCACCGGCCAGCCGTCCAGCGCGCCGCCCAACCCGCGCACCCCGCAGAGCCAACCCACCAACCCGTAGCCGACCGATCCTGCGTCCACCACCGTTCCGCGGCCGTCACGGCGGCCGCGGAACCTCCCGCAGCCGCATGCCCGAAAGCACCGTCCGTGACCCGGAGGCCGCGATGCCCGCGTTGGAACCCACCGATCTGCTCACCCTGCACCGGCTGTCCGGCGCCACCCTGCCCGAGATCCAGCGCCAGGACGAGCGGCTGTACGGCCAGCTCGCCGAGGCCGCCGGGCAGGAGCGGCGGTCGACGGTGCTCACCCAGTTCAGCGGCGCCTCCGAGGGGCTGCGGGACCGGCTGGGCCGGCTCGACTACACCCCGCAGGGCGACGGCGGTGACCTGGCCGAACTGGTGCTGCGCGGCCTGCGGGACCAGCAGGCCGACCGGGACGCCGGCCGGGAGGCGGCCGAGCGGCTGGTCGAGCTGAACCGCTCCGGCACCCTCGACGACCCGGCCGCGCTGGACACCCCGATCAGCGACCACCCGCTGTTCCAGGCCGAACTGGGCCAGGCCACCGTGGTCCGGCTGGCGGTCAGCGCGCGGGTGCCGGTGGAGTCGGCCGGCCGGGTGCTCGGGGTGGCCAACACGGCCGGCGAGCTGAACGACGCGGCCGTGCGGACGCTGGTGGACAAGCAGGTGTTGCCGGCCGACCAGGCCGACTCGCTGGGTCGGGTGGTCACCCTGTACCACCTGACCGGCGACACCGACCGGGCCGAGGCGCTGCATCGCGGCCTGGCCGCGGACGTCCTGCCGGACAAGGCGGGCCCGGCCGCCATGGCGGGGCTCGGCCCGGAGGGCTGGTCGGCGGTCATCGCCCGCGGCAAGGTCGCGGTGCCGGAGGGGCTGACCGAGCGCGAGTACGCCGACCACCTCGACCACGCGATCAGCGGCCTGTTCCCCACCGACGCGCTGCTGTCCCGGGCCACCGCCGAGCAGGGTCCGCTGCGCGGCACCCCGGCCGAGACGGTGTACCGGCGCAACCCGGGCGTCGAGCTGCTCACCCTCGACTACGGGCCGGACAGCGCCGACCTGGACCGGCTGGACTTCGGGGACCTGGACCCCGACCGGCGCGGCGAGGCGGTGGCCGATCTCAAGGCGTACCAGCGGATGTTCGCGCTGACCGACCGGACGGATCACGCGTACACGCTGCTGCGCGGCGACTTCCGGGACGCCACCTCGATCGCCGCCCTGCGGCCGGAGAAGTTCGCCGCGATCAGCGGGCTGGCCGAGAAGGTGGCGCTGGACTACCACGCCGCCGCCCGGGGCACGCTGGCGAACGTCACCACGGCGGTCGCCTCGATCATCGACGTCATCCGCGGCGGCTTCGACGACCTGAAGGTCAGCAACCTGCTGCCGTCGGTGCAGGACTACCTGAAGCGGCTCGACGGCTACTCCGACCTGTTCGGCAGCCAGGACTTCTGCGACTGCAGCCACTGCCAGTCGATCCTCGGCCCGGCGGCGTACTTCGTGGACCTGATGACGTTCGTCTCGGAGCACGTGTCCGAGCCGTACTTCTCGGGGGCGAAGGCGAACGACCCGCTGCACCTGCGGGTGCGCCGGCCGGACCTGTGGACGCTGCCGCTGACCTGCGAGAACACCAACACGTTGGTGCCCTGGCTGGACATCATCAACACGATCTGTGAGAACTTCCTGGCCAACCGGACCGGCTTCGGCGGCGACCTGACCGACCGCGGCGCCGTCGAGGAGCACGTCTACCACCAGCGGCTGGCCGTGGCCACCGGCTCGTTCCAGCAGCCGTTCACGCTGCCGCTGGCGCGGCTGTCGGCGTACCTCGGGCACTTCGAGCTGAGCCGGGTGGCGGTGGCCCGGGCGTACGGCGCACCCGCCCGCGCCGTCGCGGCGGCAGCGCTGGGCGTCTCGTCGACCGAGTACGACCTGCTGGTCACGCCGCACGCCGACACGGCGTTCCTGTCCCGGGTGTACGGGGTGGCCTTCAGCGTCGACGGCGCCGGCGCGGTGGCCCCGCTGGACGTGCAGCCGCTGCTGGCCGCCACCGGCCTGGACCGGGACACCTTCGGCGCGCTGGTCGGCACCGCGTTCGTGACCGCCGGCGGGACCGAGCCGGTCCAGCTGGTCACCGCGAAGAGCACCCCGGACGCCGTGCAGAACGACGTGGAGCGGGCGCAGGGGCTGCGACTGACCTCGCTGGACCGGCTGCACCGGCTGGCCCGGCTGGTGCGCCGGCTGCCGTGGAGCGTGGCCGAGACCGACCTGCTGCTGGCGCAGCTGCGCCCGGGCGATCCGGGCCGGCTCGACGCGGCCGTGCTGACCGACCTGCTGGACGTGCTGGACGTGCACGCCCGGTTCGCGCTGCCGGCCGAGCAGAACAGCGCGCTGTGGGCCCCGGTGCCCACGGTGGCGCTGCCCGGCGCGTCCGGCTCGCTGTTCGACCGGCTGTTCAACCTGCCCACCTACGTACGCCTGGACGGCACGCTGCCCAAGCCGGGGGTCAGCTTCGTGCACCCGTCGCTGCGCTCCGAGGGCGTTCCCAACCCGGCCGACAACACCCTGCACCGGCTGCTGGCCGCGGTCGGGTTGCCGGACGACCAGTTCGCCGCGCTGATCCTGGCGCTGTCCCCCGCGCTGGGCGCCGACCCGGCGGCGGCCGACGAGGACGACCGCGGCTTCGCGCTCACCGCCGCCAACCTCACGCTGCTCTACCGGCACGCCCGGCTGGCGAAGCTGCTGCGGGTCGACGCCGCCGACCTGGCCGCGCTGATCGGGGTGGCCGGCCTGGCCGGCGGGGCGGTCACCGACCGGGCCGACCTGGGCGCCCTGCTGGCGGCCGTCGACTGGTGGCGGGCCAGCGGCTACCGGCTGGACGACCTGGCGGTGGCCACCGGCGGCACCCCGCGGCAGCCGGCCCGCTACCCGGCGCCGGCCGAGGTGGCCACGGCCGTGGCCACCTCGATCGCGGCCGACAACGCGCTGCGGTTCGCCGACACGGTCTTCGCGTTCGTGCCGGGGGTCACCGAGGACCAGTCCCGAGCCATCATCGCGGCCAACGCGGCGGCCGTGCGGCCCAGCGCCGACGGCGCCGCGCTGCGGCTGGCCGCCGACTTCGACCCGGCCGCGCCGCTGACCGTGCCGGCCGGGGTGACCGCGGCCGAGCCGGATCTGCGGGCCGCGCTGCTGGCCCACCACGCCGGCCGGGTGCTGCCGCCCCGGCTGGCCACCGCGCTGCACCTGGCCGCCGACCGGGTGAGCGCGCTCGCCGCGCTGGCCGGTGCCGACCTGGGCGCCGCCGCGCTGGTCGAGGCCGTGCAGGGTGGCCCGATCGGGCCGCTGGTGGACCTGGTGGCGACCCTGGTGCCGCTGTCCGTGGCGTTCGCCGGCCCCGCGTACGACCCGGCCGCGCTGGCGTTCCTGGCCGCCCACCCGGACGTCTTCGGGGTGAGCGACTACACCGCGCTGACCGTGCCGGCGCTGCGCCGGCTCGGCGCGTACGCCCGGTTCGACGCCGCCATCCGGGCCGCGGTGGCGGTCACCGGCGCGACCGACGACGCCGCCGCGGCGGCCGTCGAGGCCGGCCGGGTGGCGCTGCGGCAGGTGCTCGGCGGCTTCGTCCCGGGCACCGGCTTCCCGGCGAACGCCACCGGACCGCTCGGCGTGGTGCTGGGCGCCCAGCCGGCGCTGGTGGCCACCGTCCTGCCGCACCTGAGCCTGCCCGCCGCGGCGCCGGCGGCGCTGGAGGTGCTGGCCCGGGCCGTGGATCTGGCGTCCCGGCTCGGCGTCGGCGGGGACGTGCTGGCGCTGATCGTCTCGGACGACTACGGCCAGCAGACCCGGGCCGGCGAGGCGCTGCTGTCGGCCGCCCGGGCGCGCTATCCCGACGAGCGGGAGTTCGCCGACCGGCTCGCCCCGGCCGAGAACCAGCTCCGCGGGCAGCGCCGGGACGCGCTGTGCGACTACCTCGTCCGGTCGCTGTCCGGGGAGTTCGGCACGGTCGACGACATCTACGAGTACCTGCTCGTGGACGTCCGGCTGGAGGGCTGCGCCCAGACGTCGTGGCTGGTGGCGGCCATCTCCAGCGTCCAGCTCTACCTGCACCGCGTGCTGGCCGGGCTCGAACAGGACCGCCGGGACCCGGGCGACCCGGCCCGCACCGCCGTGCCGGCCGACGCGGTGCCGGCCGACGAGTGGCAGTGGCGGAAGAACTACCGGGTCTGGGAGGCCAACCGGAAGGTGTTCCTGTGGCCGGAGAACTACCTGGAGCCGGAACTGCGGGACGACAAGACGCCGCTGTTCGCCGATCTGGAGTCGGCGCTCATGCAGCAGCAGATCACCCCGCAGAACGTGCTCGACGCGTACGCCGGCTATCTCGACGGCTTCGACGAGCTGGCCGGGCTGCGGGTGGCCGGCGTCTACCACGACAAGGACGCGGCGGCCCGCACCGACGTGCTGCACCTGTTCGGGGTCACCCCGGCCGATCCGCCGGTCTACTACTACCGCACGGTGGAGAACGCGTACTACGGCGAGCTGTCCGCCGACCGGCAGGTCAGCTACGGCCCGTGGCGCAAGATCAGCGTGCAGATCCCGGTCCGGCACGTGTCCCCGATCGTCTACCTCAACCGGTTGTTCGTGTTCTGGACCGAGGTCACCACCACGACGAAGAACGAAGTGAAGGACGGGGCGTCCACGTTCGTCGGATATCGGCACCGGTTGACGCTGAAGTACACGACGCTGCGCCTGGACGGCCGGTGGAGCCCGCCGCAGGGCATCGCGCTGATCGGCGCCGGGTTCCCCAACGGCGACGGCGTGGTCGACGACCCGCTGGGCGAGCGGATCGAGTACGACCGGCTGGCCCAGGCCGTCTCCTCGCTCGACTTCGTCGGCATCTACCAGCAGACGCTGGCGCTGGCCACCCCGCGCTACGACACGAAGGTGCACTCGGAGCCGATCGACGGCTACACCCTCAAGGGCCTGCAGTGGGACCGGGTCTACCCGATCGTCGACCCGTACGGCCGGTTGAAGCTGACGATGCGCAACTTCACCCTGTCCACCGGGGTCGACTTCTACACCCGGCGGATCGCGACGCTGCCGCCGGCGCTGTTCGGGATCGACCTGGCGTCGCTGTTCTTCGGCGCACCGGACCGGACCGCCGTGAGCACCCGGCCCGAGGGCACCGGCTGGGGGTTGTACCTCAGCCATCCGGCGTACCGGCTGCTCGACGCGTACCCCCAGGCCAGCGTGGTGGCCGACGCCCGCTACCTGGACGCGCTCGCGGCCGTGTACGAGACCGCCGGGCTGGCCGGGCAGCTCGCCGCCGGGCTGTACACCACCCGGCTCGGCACCCTCACCGCCACGCCCGAGGTGACGGCGGTGAACGGCTCCCCCACGGACGCGATCGTCGACCTGACCGCCGACCAGCTGTACGTGCAGACCACCACCCGGCCCGGCCCGCTGGCCGTGGTCAAGCGGCTGTCCACCACGCTCGGGCCGCGAATGTCCCGCACCCTGTTCGCGGGCGGCGTGTCCAGCCTGCTGGCCACCCCCAACCAGCTCGCCCTCGGCGAGGCCAACCCGCCGCTGTCGGCCGCGCCGGGCCTGGCCGACGAGGTGGTGCGCGGCCGGATCGACTGGACCGGCCCGTACGGCACGTACTACCGGGAGATCTTCTTCCACATCCCGTTCCTGCTGGCCAACCACCTCAACGGCCAGGGCGACTTCCAGGCCGCGCAGGGCTGGTACCGGTACATCTTCGACCCGGCCGCCGCCGAGACCATCGCCGTGCCGCCCGGCACGCCGCCCGCCGAGGCCGCCCGCCGGCAGCGGGACCGGGTCTGGCGGTACGCGGAGTTCCGCGGGTTGGACGCGCCCACGCTACGCGAGGTGCTCACCGACCCGGCCGCCATCGAGGCGTACCGCAAGGACCCGTTCAACCCGCACGCCATCGCCCGGCAGCGGCTGTCGGCGTACCAGAAATCCATCGTGATGAAGTACGTCGACAACCTGCTGGACTGGGGCGACAGCCTGTTCACGGCGTTCACCACCGAGTCGGTGAACGAGGCCACGATGCTGTACGTGGAGGCCGCCGACATCCTGGGCCGGCGGCCGGCCCGGCTGGGCAGCTGCGGCGAGGGCGCGGTGCAGCCCCGCACCTACGAGAAGATCGCCCCGCTGGTGAAGGCCGGCTCGCCGTTCCTGGTGGAGCTGGAGCACGTGCTGTGGTTCGGCACCCGGGTGCCGGCGGTGTACGGCACGCGCAAGCGGTCGGTGCAGCGCGTGATCGACCCCGACGAGCTGCGCTTCTTTACCGAGCGGGCCACCCCGGCGCTCCGGCTGAAGCAGGCGACCGTGGCCGTGGCCGCGGGCGTGCGGGACCGGCTGGACGCCGGGGCGGCGGGGCTGGCCGAGGCGCCGGAGCTGCGCCGGGTGGTGGGCCGGGCCGCCGTGCGGGCCGGAGCCACCGCCGGCGCCGGCGCGGCCGAGGCGGGGGCCCGGGCGGACGTACCGGCCGAGGGGCCGCGCCGGCCCGTGGAGCTGGCCGGCGCGGGGCTGCTGGCCGCGGCCGGCGCGGTCGCGGCGGCCCGGCAGGACGCCGCGCAGGCCGTGCTGACCGCGCAGACGCCCGGGCTGTCCCGGTTCACCGACTGGCGGGAGGCGGGCATCGGGTCCTGGGCGATCGACCAGCGCCGGGCCGGCGGCGAGCGGACCGTGGTGGCCCCCACCGTCGACGGCGGCCGGTGGCGGACCCTGCTGCCCCCGCTGCCGTTCGGCTGGCACATCGTGCGCCAGTTCACCCCGGTATTCTGCGTGCCGGCCAACGCCGACCTGCTGGCCTACTGGGACCGGGTGGACGACCGGCTCTACAAGCTGCGGCACTGCCTCGACATCACCGGCACGCCCCGGCAGCTCGCGCTGTTCGCCCCGGAGATCGACCCGCGGCTGCTGGTCCGGGCCCGGGCCGCGGGGCTGTCCATCGACGAGGCGCTGGGCGCGGGCACCGGAGACCTGCCGCCGTACCGGTTCAGCTATCTCATCGAGCGGGCCCGCCAGCACGCGGCCGTCGTGCAGGGCTTCGGCGCGGCCCTGCAGTCGGCGCTGGAACGCAAGGACGCCGAGGAGCTCAACCGGCTGTACGCGACCAACCAGCAGAACCTGCTGGCCATGAGCACCCGGCTGCGCGAGTGGGAGATCGAGCTGGCCACCTCGGCGGTGGACACGTTGAACAGCCAGATCGACTCGGTGAGCTTCCGCCGCAACTACTACGCGAGCCTGCTCGACGACGACCTCAACGCTGGCGAGACGATCCAGTCGGTGGCCAAGAACGTGGCCGCGGTCTCGTTCGTGGCCGGTTCCCTGTTGCAGGGCACGGCCGGCGTGCTGAGCCTGATCCCCGAGCTGGGCTCGCCGTTCGCGATGAAGTACGGCGGCGTGGCGCTGGGCAGCAGCCTGAAGGGGTGGGGCGCGATGGCGTCGGACACCGCCAAGCTCGCCGAGGTGGTGTCGGCCGCGGCGGGCCTGGCCGGCGGCTTCGCGCGGCGACGCGAGGGGTGGCAGTTCCAGCGCGACCTGGCCGACAACGAGCTCAAGCAGCTGGCCAAGCAGGCGCAGGCCGCGGCCGTCCGGCAGAAGGTGGCCAACCGGTCGCTGGAGGTGCACAACCGGCAGGTCGAGCAGCAGCAGGAGGTGCTGGACCTGATGGGGTCCCGGTTCACCGGGCTGGGCCTCTACACCTGGCTGGCGAGCACCCTGCAACGGCTGTTCCGGGAGGCGTTCAACAACGCGTACGCCACCGCCCGGCTCGCCGAGCAGGCGTACCGGTTCGAGCGGGGCGACGAGACCACCCCGCTGCTGCGCGGCGGCTACTTCGACCCGACCCGGGCCGGCCTGCTGGCCGGGGAGCAGCTGATGATGGATCTGGAGGCGATGGAACGCCGGTTCATCGAGACCAACTACCGCACCCCGGAGGTCGACCAGGCGTTCTCGCTGGCCCAGATCGACCCGGCCGCGCTGGTGCGGCTGCGGCAGACCGGCGAGTGCGCCTTCGACCTGCCGGAGGTCTTCTTCGACCTGTTCTACCCCGGCCAGTACCGGCGCCGGACCAAGGCCGTCCGGCTCACCATCCCGAGCGTCACCGGCCCGTACACCAACGTGGGCGCCACCCTCGAGCTGACCGGCAGCAAGATCCGGAAGGATCCGGTGCCGGGCGCGGCCGGGCTGCAGGTGGTGCCGCTGCGGCGCAGCGTCGCCATCGCCACCAGCACGGCCCAGCACGACACCGGGGTGTTCGAGTTCAGCTTCCGGGACGAGCGGTACATGCCGTTCGAGGGCGCCGGGGCGGTCAGCTCCTGGCGGCTCACCCTGCCCAAGACGTTCCGGCCGTTCGACTACGAGACCATCACCGACGTGATCATCCACCTGTCGTACACGGCCGAACAGGACGGGGTGCTGCGCGGGACCGTCGAGCAGGCCAACGCGGCGCTGGACGGCACGATCATGAACCACCTCGCCACCGAGGGCCTGGCCCGGGTGTACGGCCTGCGCCAGGACTTCTCCACGGCGTTCAACCGGCTGCTGCACAGCCCGGCCAACACCCCGGTCCGGATCGCGCTGACCGACCGGCACCTGCCGATCTTCCTGCGCGGCCGCGAGTTGACCGTGACGACGGCGAAGCTGGTGCTGCGGACGCCGCCCGGTCAGACCGTATCCGGCGTGAGCGTCGGGATCGACGCCACCGTGGCCGGTGGCTTCACCCGGGACCCTGCGCTGGCGGACCTCTACACCGCCGACGTGACGGCCGCCTTCGCCGCCGGCCTGCTCGGCGAGCGGACCCTGACGGTACGCGCCGCCGGCGACCTGGCGCCCAGCCCGCAGCCGCCCGGCGACCCGTCCGCGGTGGACGACGGCAAGCTGCTCGACGTGCTGCTCTACCTGGAGGTGACGCTGGCCTGAGCGATCCGCCTCCGCCACGGCGGGCGGGCCGCCACGGCGGGCGGCCGGCGGCCGCTATGGTGTGCCGATGGCGTCGGTAAGGCAGGTCCAGGTCACCTTCGACTGCGCGGATCCCGAGCGCGTCGCCCGGTTCTGGTGTGAGGTGCTGGGCTACGTCGTACCGCCGCCACCGGAGGGGTACGCGTCCTGGGCCGATCACGACCGCTCCCTGCCGGCCGAGCGCCAAGGCGCGTCGTTCGCCTGCGTCGATCCGACCGGCGTGGGACCGCGGCTGTACTTCCAGCGGGTCCCGGAGGGCAAGGTCGTCAAGAATCGCGTCCATCTCGACGTACGGGTCGGCACCGGGCTGGTGGGTGCGGAGCGGTTGGCCGCGCTGGAGGCCGAGTGCGCCCGGCTGGAGGCGCTCGGCGCGGTCCGCGGCCGACTGCTGCGGGCCGACGGCGTCGACGAGTCCTGCCAGCCGATGCAGGACGTCGAGGGCAACGAGTTCTGCCTCGACTGACCGGACGCGACCAGCCCGGGCGGGCCACTATCGTTCTGGCGTGCACATCCGTTTTGAGGTCCCGGCCGATCCCGCCTACCCGGGCCGGGTGGCCGCGGTGCTCAGCAGCGTCCGGCTGCGCCGGTTCGGCTACATCGGCGCGGCGCTGGCGGCGGCCGGAGCGGCGGGTCTGGCCGCTTCCCGGGGGTTGGCCCGGGGCGACCGGATCGCGCCGCTGTTCACGGCCATGGTCGTGGGCGGCGTGCTGTCGATGCTGTACCCGCCCTGGGTGCGGTGGCGCGCCCGCCGCCGCTCCGGCCGGTACGCGGTGGAGGGCGGCTACGACATCACCGAGGACAACATCATGATGCGCAGCGGCTCGGAGTCCGGCGGCATCGCCTGGGACGGAGTCGCCCGGGTGCAGGACACCCCGGACTTCTGGATCGTGTACGTCGGCAAGATGCCGGCCACCGTGATCCCGCGCTGGTTGATGTCACCTCAGGACGCCGAGACCCTCCGCTCCTTCATGACCGACCGCGGCCTGCTCCGCCCCCGCTGACCGCGAACCCGCTCCCCTGACCGCCCCGCCCTGTCCCGTCCCGTCCCGTCCCGTCCCGTTGACGATCATGGGATTCACTGCGAGATTTCGCCGCGTCCGAACCAATGGGTCAGGGCGGAGTTGAGAATCTGCTGGTCGGCGCCGACCCAGGCGACGTGCCCGTCCGGCCGCAGCAGCGCCGCGGGCACGTCCAGCTCGTCGCCGGGGTCGGTGACGTGGTCGACCCGACCGGCCCAGCCGGCGACGGACAGCCCGCCCGTCCGATCGAGCAGCAGCCCGGCGCCGGTGCGCATCCGTTCGAACAGGCGCCCCCGGCCGAGCCGGATGTCGCGCAGCCGCCGCCCGAGCAGGGAGTGGCCCGGGCCGAAGTCGTACCGGACGCCGATCGCGGTGATCTTCTCGATCAGCAACCGGTTGACGGCGTCGAGGTCCATCAGCTCCGACAGCAACCGCCGGACCGCCCGCGGGCCGGGCTCGTCGGTGGTCAGCAGCATCTGGGCCCGGGTGTTGGTCAGCACGTCGGCGGCCACCGGGCGCCGCTCGGCCTGGTAGCTGTCCAGCAGGTGGTCCGGCGCCCAGCCGCCGACGGCCGCCGCCAGCTTCCACCCCAGGTTGAACGAGTCCTGGATGCCGAGGTTGAGCCCCTGCCCGCCCATCGGCGGGTGGACGTGCGCGGCGTCCCCGGCCAGGAACACCCGCCCGACCCGGTAGCGCTCGGCCAGCCGGGTCGCGTCTCCGAAGCGCGAAAGCCAGCGCGGCGAGTGCACGCCGAAGTCGGTGCCGGCGTACCGGCGCAGCTGCCGGGCGAACTCCTCGAGCGTCGGCGGCGTCGAGCGGTCCTCGGCCACGCCCTCGGCCGGCACGACCACCCGGAACACGCCGGGCCGGCCCGAGGGCCCGATCCCGAACCGCTTCTCGGTCCGGCGTACCTCGGTCATCGCCTCGGTGATCACCTCCGGGGGTGCCGTCACCGCCATCTCCCCCAGCAGCGTGTCGACGGTCGACGGCTCGCCGGGGAAGCCGACCCCGAGCAGGTTGCGTACCGTGCTGCGGCCACCGTCGCAGCCGACCACGAACCGCGCCCGCGGCGGCGCGGTGTCGTCGCCGAGCCGGACGGTCACGCCCTCGTCGTCCGGTTCCAGCGCCACCACCGGACAACCGCGCCGGATTTCCGCGCCGACCTCGGCCGCATGCTCGGCGAGCAGCCGGTCGGTGCGGGTCTGCGGAATGCCGAGCACATATCCGTGCGCGGTGTCCAGCCCGGCGGGAGCGGGCTTTTCGATGCCCGCGAAGAATCCCCGCACGGCGCCCGGCTCGATCGGGTGCGCCTTGCCGTTCTCGAGAAACCGCTCCAACAGTCCTCGTTGGTCCAGCACCTCGATGCTGCGTACGTGCAGGCCGAGCGACCGTACGAATGGCGGCGGCTCGGTATCCCTTTCCAGCACGAGCACACCGACGCCACGCAGTCGCAATTCGATCGCCAGCATCATGCCGGTCGGCCCGCCACCGACGATGATCACATCGAACACGCACATCCCCCACCGTTAGCCGATTCCTGCGCCCGGCCGACGATTCTGCGCCACGAGAGGGGTCTTGCCGCAAGCCCTGGGGTGCGGTATACGTTAATAGTGGCAAGGAGTTCTCCTCCTTGCCCTTGGTGTTTCCGGTGACGAGTTGTTTCCGGGAACGAGCCTTTGTCGTTTTCCGGGAACGGGCCTCTCACCCGCCACCGGGCCGGATTATCGAACCGGTTGCGCGGCGGCGCCGAGAAGCACCTCGTACCGCTGGTTGTCGCCGTTGCCGGCCACCCGCCGGAACCCGGCACGTTCGAGGGTGCGCCGGGAGGCGACGTTGTCCGCGGTGGTGTCGGCCACGACCCGGGCGAGCCCGTGCGCGGCCGCGAGCGTCAGCAGCGCCGCGAGGGCCTCGGCCGCATAGCCGTGACCGCGGGCCGACGGGGAGAGGCCGTAGCCGACCTCCACGCACCCGCCGTCCGGCCGACCCTTGAAGCCGATCCCACCGATGGCCCTCCCGTCGGCGGTCCGGGTGATCCGGTAGTGCCCGAAGGGTCGCTGGTCACCGTGGGCGACCGTGGCTTCGAGAAAGGCCGTGACGCCGATGACGTCGCCGTCGAAGGGAAAGTCCTCGGCCCAGACATCCCCGGCGCCGGCGCGCCGCCGCACGATGCGCTCGCCCTCCGCCGGGTCGATCGCGTGCAGGCGCAGGCGGGGCGTGCGAAGATCCGTCACGGACCACAGCCAAGCAGCCCGTGTGGCCGCGCACAAGGCGATTAGCCGCGACCGGAGGCATCGTGAAACTCTTGCTCACATCCGGCGGCGTCACGAATCCGAGCATCTACTCGGCGCTCGTACAGCTGCTCGGCAAGCCGGTGTCCGAGTGCCACGCCCTCCTCGTCCCCACGGCACAGTGGGGCCATCCGATGTGCGGTCCGGAATCGGTACGGGGCCTCGTGGCCGCCGAGCCGCGCTTCCGGCACCTGTCCGGCCTGGGCTGGGCATCGCTCGGCGTCCTCGAACTCACCGCCCTGCCCACCATCGGCATGCAGCGATGGGTCCCCTGGGTCCGGCAGGCCGACGTGCTTCTGGTCGACGGCGGGGACGCGACGTACCTGGGCCACTGGATGCGCGAGTCGGGGCTGGCCGAGCTGCTGCCGTCGCTGCCCGACACGGTCTGGGTGGGAGTGAGCGCCGGGAGCATGGTGATGACGCCCCGGATCGGAACCGACTTCGTCGAGTGGCCGTCCGCGCCGGACGACCGAACTCTGGGCCTCGTCGATTTCTCGATCTTCCCGCATCTGGACGCCTTTCCCGACAACACCCTGGCCCACGCGCAGCGGTGGGCCGCCGATATCGGCGGCCCGGCCTACGCCATCGACGAGCAGACGGCGATCACGGTTGTCGACGGATCCGTCGAGGTGGTCTCCGAGGGACAGTGGAAGAAGTTCGAGTAATAGCCGCCTGATCCTCCGGGCCGACCGTCCGACCTGCACGCTCCAATGTGGCATCCGATGACCGGACTGGCGTTGGCCTGATCGAAGTGCCACAATCCGGGATCTGTGATCGTCGACACACCGGGTGTTGCGGGACTACCGGGAGGTGTGCAGGTGTCCGATGACGGGGTGGCCGGGGAACCGGCCGATGACGTACCCCCACGGCCCGGGCCGGCGTGGTCGGAGCTGACGCCGGGCCGGTGGCCGAGCGAGCCGCAACCCTGGCAGTTCAAGGTGCTCGCGAGCGTGCTCGGCATGGTGCTCATGGTCATCATCGGGATGGCGATCGGCCAGTGGCGGGGCGCCGCGCCCTTCGCCGGAGCGCCGTCGCCGGCCGCCACCGGCGAGCCACCCGCGCCGGTCGGGGTGAGCGACGTCCGGGCCGGGCTCGGCAGCTCCCCGTCCACGGACCCGACCGTCCCGGCCCGGCTGGCCGGGCGCCCCCAGCCGCGGCAGCCCGGCGTCGTCGAACCCACCCGGTCCTCGCGGGGCGAGACCGGCGGCCGGGGCGAGCCCGCCCGGCCCGCGCCGCCCGTGGAAACCCGGCTGACCGCGGGCGCCCGGATCGGCCTGTCACCGGCGGCTCGGCTCGGCGACCGGGTGCGGCAGCGCGACTTCGTGGCCCGGGCCGATCCCATCGGCCCGTCCAGCGGCGCTGTCGACCGGGCCGACTCGACCTTCACCGCCCGGCCCGGCCTGGCCGACTCCCGGTGCGTGTCCTTCGAGGCGGTCAACCTTCCCGGCTTCTTCCTGCGGCACCAGTATTTCCGGCTGTTCCTGCAGCAGCGCCGGGAGGGCTCGTGGTTGTTCGACGCGGACGCGACGTTCTGTCCCGTGCCGGGGCTGGCCGGTGCGCACACCTCCCTGCAGTCGATCAACTTTCCCGACCGCTACCTGCGGCTGCGCGACGACGGCGTCTTCCTCGACCCCTGCGACGGCTCACCCGCCACCCGGTCGGCCATGACCTTCGTGGTGCGGCCCGGCCTCGGCTGAGTGCGGCCCGGTCTCGGCTGGGGCCGGGAATGGGCCGGATCAGCGTGGCGGCTGGAGGTAGCCGTGCTCGGCGAGGGCGCCGGCGTGCCGCTCGTAGTCGCCCGAATCCTGCGGCGTGAGCGTGTTCAGCCCGTCGACGTAACGGTTGAACATGCTGAACGCCGCGGCGATCAGCACGGTGTCGTGAATGGCGCGGTCGTCGGCGCCGGCCGCGCGCGCCCGGTCGATGTCCTCGGTGGTCACCGAGCGGCCGTCCAGCCGGACCTTCTCGGCGATGGCCAGCAGGGCGCCCATCAGCCGGTCCGCGTCGGCCGGCCCGGCCGTGGACCGGTCATCGTGGCCCAGCTTCCGGGCCACCGCTCCGTGCGTCTCGGCACAGAAGGCGCACTCGTTGCGCCGGGACACGTACGCGGCGATGCTCTCCCGCTGGGCCGGGGTGAGCGGGGACGGCCCCCGCAGCAGGGCCTCGGCGAGGCTGTTGAGCGGGCCGGCGGTCAGGGGGTAGCCGGCCAGCAGCCCGGCGATCCCGGGCAGCGGCGGCAGGTCGATGTGCGGCACACCCCACATGATCACGTCCCACAGCCGGTGTCCACAGCCGATCGGCCGACCCCTGGCCTCGGACCGGCAACGATTTCGGGCCGCAGCTAGCATGCACCGGATGGGCCCCGCGGGGCCGGACCGCACGGGGTCCGCCGCCGCACGCCACGGACGACAGGAGAGTCGCGGTGAGTACCGACAGCTCGGACCTCTCGGCGCGGATCGACACGACCAGGCCGCACTCGGCGCGCCGGTACGACTACTGGCTCGGCGGCAAGGACAACTTCCAGGCCGACCGGGAGGCGGCCGAGGCGATCGCCGCGGTCTTCCCGCACATCCGGACGGCCGCCCGGGAGAACCGGGCGTTCATGCAGCGGGCGGTGCGGCACCTCGCCGCCGAGGCGGGTGTCCGGCAGTTCCTGGACATCGGCACCGGGCTGCCAACCGCCGACAACGTGCACGAGGTGGCGCAGCGGATCGCCCCCGAGTCGCGGATCGTGTACGTGGACAACGACCCGCTGGTCCTCGCGCACGCCCGAGCTTTGCTGACCAGTTCCCCGCAGGGCGCCACCGCCTACATCGACGCCGACGCCCGGCGCCCGCAGACGATCCTCGCCGACCCGGTGCTACGGTCCACCCTGGACTTCTCCCGGCCGGTGGCGCTGCTGCTGGTGGCGCTGCTGCACTTCGTCGAGGACCAGGAGGACCCGTACGAGATCGTGCGGCAGCTGGTCGCGGCCCTGCCGGCCGGCAGTTACCTGGTCCTGTCGCACGCCACGTTCGACCCGCTGGACGCCGAGACCATCGCCGCGATGAACGCGATCAACGAGGGCATCAAGCCGACCTTCACGCCCCGCCCGCTGGCGGAGGTCTCCCGCTTCTTCGCCGGCCTGGACCTGCTGGAGCCGGGAATCGTCTCGGTCTCCGACTGGCGGCCGGGGCCGGGGCCACGCCCCGGCGCCGGCGAGGCCACCGGCTACGGAGCGGTCGCCCGGATCCCGGACCGGTGACCCGGGCGCGGCCGCGCTGCCACGTGCCGTGTGCCTATGCTCGGGCATGCCGCATCCCATCAGGTTCGACGACGCGGACCCGGTCCTGGGCCGCGTGCGGGCGCTCGCCCTGGCCTTCCCCGACGCGGCGGAGAAGATCTCGCACGGTCATCCCGCCTTTTACACCACCAAGGTCTTCGCCTACTACGGCGGATCGGTGAAGGTCGACGGCGTCTACCGGCAGCACGAGCATTCGGTGCTCGTGCTGGTCGACCCCGACGAGCGGGCGGCGCTGCTGGCGGAGCAGCGCTGCTACGTGCCGGCCTACCTGGGGGCGTCCGGGTGGGTCGGGGTGGACCTGACCGGCGACACCGACTGGGACGAGGTCCGCGAGCTGCTCGACGCCAGCTACCGGCGTACCGCCGGGCCTCGCCGGGTCGCCCGGCTGGACTCCCGGCGGCCCTGAGCCGACGGTCCTGAGCCGATGGCCCTGAGCCGGCAAGCGGACCGGCGGGGTAACCGGATCGACAGGCCCGGCCACCGTCTGACACGCTCCCCTCATGATCGGTGACGTGGCAGCGGCAACCCGGTCCCTACGGGGCGTGGCCCTGGGCGACGCATTCGGCGAGACCTGGTTCTTCCGGCCCGCCGAGCAGCTGCGGTGGCAGCTCGACGAGCGGCTGGTGCCGCAGGGGCCGTGGCAGTGGACCGACGACACCGCCATGGCCGTCTCGCTCTACCGGGCGCTGCGCGAGCACGGGCGGGTGGTCCAGGACGACCTGGCCGACCGGTTCGCCGCCGCCTACACCGCCGACCCGTACCGCAACTACGGCCCGTCGATGCACGGCGTCCTGAAGGCCATCGGCGAGGGCGAGCCGTGGGAGTCCGTCACCGCCGCCCAGTTCGACGGCCAGGGTTCGTGGGGAAACGGCGCCGCCATGCGGGTCGCCCCGCTTGGCGCCTGGTTCGCCGCGGACCTCGATCGGGTCGTCACGGAGGCGTCCCGGTCCGCGGTGGTCACGCACGCCCACCCCGAGGCGACCGCCGGCGCCGTCGCCGTCGCGGTGGCGGCCGCGCTGGCGGTACGGGGTGCGCCCGCCGAGGAGCTGCTGCCGCAGGTGGCCGCTCGTACGCCGGACGGCGAGGTGGCAGCCCGGCTGCGCCTGCTCACCCAGCGGCCGTTCGCCCGAGATCCGCGATGGATCGCCGGCGAGGTCGGATCCGGGGCGCTGATCTCCGCCCCCGACACCGTCCCGTACGCGGTCTGGTGCGCCGCCCGGCACCTGGACGATCTCACCGAGGCGCTGTGGGCGACGGTGAGCGCCGGCGGCGACATGGACACCACCTGCGCCATCGCCGGCGGCATCGTCGCGGCCCGCACCGGCCTGGACGCCGTACCCGACGAGTGGCTCAAGGCCTGCGAGCCGCTTCCGGCGTTGTAGGCCGGCGGCCAGCGCCGGCGGCCAGCGCCGGCGGCCAGCGCCGGCGGCCAGCGCCCGACGGCCGGCGGCTCGGTCCGCCCATCGAGTTGCCGCCCCCGAGCGGCCGCGCACCGACGACGCGGAGCGGGAGCGGACTCGCCGTACGATGTGGCCATGCCGATGATCACTGTGCAGATGATGCCGGGACGGACCCACGCGCAGAAGGCCGAACTGGTGTCGCGGCTCACCGACGTGTTCCTGGAGACCTGCGGGAGCCCGGGACAGCGCCGGGAGGGCGTGTGGGTCGTCATCGACGAGGTGCCCGGCGAGCACTGGGCCATCGGCGGCGAGCTGCTCGGGACGCCGGCGGGCACGGACTGATCCATCCGCCGGTCAGAACCGATGGCGCAACAGTCAGCAGCTGTTCTTCCAGCCCGGCACCAGACCGATCACGGCCAGCAGCCGGTACGACGGCGGCGCGTGCCGCAGCAGGGTGGGATCGGGACCGGCCGGCCTGCGACGGGCGCTCAGCGGTATCCCGGAACGGTCCGGAGGTCCCGCTCGTACCAGGTGCCCGGCTTGCCGCCGAGGTGTGCCGGGTCGGCCGGGCCGACCGGCACGAATTCGGCCCTCGTCAGCACCTTCTGGGAGGCGACGTTGCGGTGGGACGTCGCCGCCCGCAGGGTTCGCAGCCCGTGCCGGCTCGCCGCCACCTGGCACAGCCGGCGGACGGTCGCGGTCGCCACGCCGCGGCCGGCCGCCTGCTGCGCGACTCGGTAGCCGAGTTCGGCGGCGTGGTCGGCGATGTCGACCAGGTTGAACCGGCCGAGCACCGCGCCGTCGTCGGCCAACAGCAGGTAGAAGGCGCACGTGCCGGTCTCCTGCTCGGCCAGCAGGGCGGCGTGCCGGTCGGCGAACCGGGCGAAGTAGTCGTCGCCGCGGTCGGAGATCGAGGCCGCGAAGTAGGCCCGGTTCGTCAGCTCGAAGGCCAGCACCGCCGGGGCGTGGTCGGCGCTCAACCGCGTCAGCTCGGGCATCGCCCGACCCTATCCAGGAGATAGGTCACGGCCACCTGCATTTCTGCCGGGGTGGCCCGGGCGCCGGCGGTCCCCGGCGTACCGGATCAGTCGGCCGTGCGGGCCCGGGCCCGGTGGGCGCGGACCCGGGCGCGGACGCCGCAGCGTTCGTCCGAGCACCAGCGCCGGCGGCCCGTGTGGTCGACGAAGATCCCGGAGCAGGTGTCGTCACCGCAGGCGTGCAGCCGCTCCCGGGTCGGGCCCGCGAGGTCGACGGCGGCCTGGCGGGCCAGCCAGGCCAGCGCGACGGACGCGTCGGCGGGCCGGGTCAGCTGGAGCGTCGTGCCGGCGCGGCGGATCCCCGGCGGCCGGTCCGCGGCCAGCGCGCCCTGGATCGCCCGTACGTCCTCGCGGGCGGGTGGCTGGCCGTGCACCGTGGCGGCGGCCGCGCGGTGCAGCGCCTCCCGCAACAGCCGCGCCGCGTCGACGTCGGCGCTCGTCACGGCCGAGACCGGCGCCATCCCGTGCTCGCCAAGCCAGCCGCGCAGCGCGGCCGGGTCGGCCAGCATCTCGACCTGCGCGGGCCGGTAACGGCCCAGCAGCGTCGCCAGAAAGTCCAGCCAGTCCGCGCCGTTCCCGGTCCGGAACTCACTCATGTGACCAGTGTAACGACTTGACGCGTTACCTGCGAACAGTAGGGTGTAACGCATGAAGTCGTTACATGTGGATCGGGACGGCATCCTCTTCATCGGGGTGTGGAGCAGCGGCTATCTCGGCGGATCGATCGCGACGTCATCGATCTCCCCCCTGGCCGCCAACCTCTGGCGGTTCGTCATCGGCGGCCTCCTGCTGGCCGGGATCGCCGTCCACCGCCGCGAGGCCTGGCCGCGGGGGCGCGGCCTGCTCGCCGCCGCGGCGGTCGGAGTGCTGCTGTTCACCGTGCAGTTCGGCGGCCTCTACATCGGCATGGCCAGCGGCACGCCGGCCGCCACCACCGCGCTGATCGCCTGCTCCTCCCCGCTGCTCGTCGCCGCCGCGGGCGCCGCGCTGGGCTGGGACCGGCTGTCGGGGCGGCACTGGCTCGGCGTGGCGCTGGGCGTCCTCGGGGTCGTCATCACCCTGGCCGACCGGCTCGGCCGGCCCCCGACGCTGGCGGCCCTCGGATGGACGCTGTTCGGACTGGCCGGGCTCGCCGCCGGAACCCTGCTGCAGGGCCGGCTGCGGACCGGCGCGGGACCGGCCGCCCTCGCCGCCACCGAGATCGCCGCCGCCACGGTGGTGATGGCCGTGTGGGCGCCCCTGGACGGCTCCCTCGCGGTTCCCGGGACGGTCCGCGCGGTCGGAGCCCTGCTGTGGATCGCCCTGATCCCCGGCGTGGTCGGCCCGCTGCTCTTCTTCGCCCTCATCCGGCAGCGCGGCGCCGCCCGGGCCAGCAGCCTGCTGTTCGTCGTCCCCGCCGTCACCGCCATCGCCGCCTGGCCGATCCTCGGCGCGCCGCTCGCGGCCACGACCGTGCTGGGCCTGGCCGTCGCCGCGGCGGGGCTCCGGCTGACCCTCAACCGGTCGACGCGTCGGCACGGCGCGGTCGAGCCGGTCCGCGAGGCGTCCTCCTACCCGGGCGCGGACGCCGGCGACCACATGCCGAACCACTGCTCGGCATCCCACTTCTCGAACCGCTCCACCTCGACGAATCCCAGCTTGGCCGCCAGGCGCATCGAACGGTCGTTGGCGGTCTGCGTGCAGAGCACCACCGGCTCACCGGGAAACGCGCCGGCGAACCAGTCGAGCGCGGCCGCGCACGCCTCGGCGGCGTACCCGGATCCCCAGGCACTGGGCAGGAAGAGGTAGCCCAGATCGACCACGCCGGCGGCCGGACGGATCCAGCCCGGCGGCCCCAGGTTGCGCCGCTCCAGCATGACCGTGCCGATCATCGCTCCGCCGAGTTCGACGACGAAGAGCCCGGGACGCCGCCCCGGAACCTCCGGCAGGCGGTCGAGCTCGGCGGGCGGCTGAGGACCGCCGACGTAGGCGCCGACCTCCGGCGAGGCGTACAGCTCGATGAACGCCGGACGATCCCGGGCCTCGGACTCCCGCAGCACCAGCCGCCCGGTCCTGATCGGAGCCGGCGGCCACGCTGCGGTTCCCGGGTCTGCCATCCGCGCAGATTAGCTCACGGCCGGTTGACCGACGGCCGGCTCGCCCCGGGCGACGGTGGCCAGCGGTCGGCCGGTTCAGGGGGCGGCCGGCACGCGGGGAGCGGCGACGACCTCCCGGGTGAGCTCCCCGAGCAGGGCCAGCCCGGCCCGAAGATCCGCCTCGGGCGAGGTGACGGTCAGCCGGAGCAGCAACTCCTCCTGGGGGTAGCCGAACGCGGATCCGGGCACCAGCGCCACCCCCCGATCGTGCAGGTCGGCCGCGATCTGGGCATCGCTGTGGTAGGCCGTCGCGGCGTCCGGCCCGGTCCGGCCCCGGAACCCGGTCAACCGGAGCAGCGCGAAGGAGCCGGCGGCCGAGGGGACCACCTGCACGGCTTCGACGCCGACGGCCCGGTTGATCCGGTCCACCTCGGCCCGTACCAGCCGGAACAGCCGCCGATACGCGCGCACGGTGCTCCGGTGGTAGGACTCCGGCGTTCGGTCGAGCACGGCGGCCGCGACCAGCTGGTCGATCTCGCTGGGAGCGGCCGTGTTGAACCAGACGAAGCTGCGCAGCGAGAACCGGTCCAGCAGTTCCTCGGCGGCGGCGGCCACACCGATGCGCAGCTTCGCCAGCCCGTAACACTTGGCCAGCCCGCGCAGGGTGATCGTCCGGGCGTACATGGCGCGGCCCGCGTCCGACACCGCCGCGGCGGCCGTGAACGGGGAGCCGTCCAGGATCATCTCGCGGTAGATCTCGTCCGCGATCACCACGAGATCCGGATGGTCGAGCACCAGCCGGGCGAGGCCGCGCAGGAACTCGGCGCTGAGCACCTCGCCGCTCGGGTTGCCCGGGTTCACCAGGAAGATCGCCCCGATGTCCGGCCAGGTCTCGACCGCCCGCCGGATCCGTTCCAGATCCCACCGGTGCCCCGCGTGGGCGCCGGTGGGGCGCAGCAGCCGGACCGGGTGCCCCGCCTGCGGCGCCGCCAGCAGCGGGTAGGTGTAGGTGGGCAGCGGAAACAGCACGGTCCGCCCGGCCCGCGCGAACTCGTGCAGCAGGGCCACCGTCAGCTGGGTCACCCCGACCCCGACGATCACCTCCCGGGTCTCGTTGACCACCGGTATCCCGTCCCGGCGCAGCCAGCCGGCGGTCGCGGTGGCCAACGCCGGCGCCACCAGGTGCGGCGAGCGGTAGCGGTGCAGCTCCAGGTCGTCGGGGCCGCCGCGGCCGGGCGCGGCCGCCCGGTCGGCCAGCTCGCGGAGGGCCGCGGCCGCCGCGGGCGGCGGCGGCACCAGCACGTCGCCGTGGAACAGGTCGATGCGCGGGCGTTGATCGGCGTACAGGGCCACCCACCGCTCGTGCAGCAGGCGCTGCATCGCATCGGGGGCGATCAGCAGGTCATCGGGCATTCGCGGGCACCTCCACCGGGCCGAAGTTGAGCTGGGCGGTCCGTGGCGGCGGTGGACACCCGGGCGGGGCGTCCGGTCCCGGCGGGCCGACCGGCGCCGGTCCGGGCGGGCCGGCTGCCACAGCGTCCAATCCGGACCGTTCGCTCGGCGAGGCGCCCAGCTCGGGCGACCCGGCGGTCGGACGGCCCAGCGCCCGGTCGGCCGCGGCCAAGCCGCGCCGGTCGAGCGTCACCCGCCAGTCACCCGGCCCGAACATCCGCTCGTCGAGGTCGCGCGCCCGCTCCAGCAGTTTGCGGGCCCGCGCCGGGCGGCCGGACCGGAGGTCACCGGCGGCCAGTTCCCGCAGCACCTCCGAGAACTGCACGCGGCCGGTTCCGCCACCGGCCTCCAGCGTGGCCAGCGCCGCCTCCGCGTACCGGCGGCCGCGTCGAGGTCGGCCACTGAGCCGGTACGCACGGGCCAGCTCGCACCGCACGTCCGCCACCCGCCAGTCCTGGTCGCCGAGGGTGTCCCGCAACTCGGCGAGCGCCGCCCTCAGCTCGCGCCGGGCCGCCCACCGCCGCCCCTGGGCGAAGCCGACCTGCGCCAGCTCGGCACGCAGCCAGGCCCGGATCCACCGGTTGTCGTGCACCCCGTCGAGCAGCTCCGCCGCGCGCCGCAGGTGCCGCTCGGCGGCCGCCAGGTCGAGCGCCTCCAACCCGACCCGGCCCAGCTCGTGATGGATCACCGCGAGGCCCCAGTGGTCGGCGCCGAAGCTCCGCTCGTCGGCGGCCAGCGCCGTCGTGAGCTCATCCCGAGCCGCGTCGAGGGCGCCCTGTTTCCGCAGTACGCGGCCGAGCTCCCGCCGGGTCCACGCCACCCGCCAGTCGGCCGCCCCGAAGGCCGCCACCCGCAGCTGCAGCGCCTGCCGGTACCGCGCGTCCGCCTCGGCCAGGTCACCGCGCTCGACCAGCGCGGTGGCCAGCTCGTGCAGGTTGGCGGCCACCTGCGGGTCCCGCGGTCCGTGCGCACGGATGCCGATGACCAACGCCTCCCGCAGATCCGCGACGGCCCGGTCCAGATCGCCGAGGTCGACCCGCACCCGCGCGCGAGCCCGCAGCAGCACCGCGGCGTCCGCGCCGTCCGGGAGCGCCGCGCCGGCCTCATCCAGCAGCGCCGCGGCCTCGGGCAGCCGGGCCATGTTCCGCAGGTACGTGGTGGTCCGCTCCACCAGCCGGGCGCGCGGACCGCTCGGGGTACCGGCGCGCGCGGCGTGCCCGACGGCCTCCAGCACGTGCGGCAGCAGCTGCCGGCAGCGCGGCCAGTCCGCGGACCGGTGCGGTGAGGCCGGGAAGGCGCGGTCCAGCGCCTCGACCGCGACGGCGCACCAGTGCCGCCGCTGCGTTGCGGTCAGCCCGTCGCGGACCAGCGCCTGGGTGAGCCGGTGCACGGCCAGCTCTGAGCCGTCCGGCTGGCCGGGGATCGGCCGGACCGACACCAGCGCGGCTCGGGCCAGCACGGCGACCGCGTCGCCGTGCCGCAGCTCCGGCGGATCCGCCGGGTCGGCGGCGACCGACGCGGGCTCCGAAGAACCGGCGGGGTCCGCCGGCCCGGAGATGTCGGTGGGCACGGTGAGGTCCAGCGGGATGGCGTCGGGGGCCAGAAAGGCGGACATCCGCAGCAGGTCCAGCGCGGCCGGCTGGTCGCGGGCCATCCGCTCCACGGCCAGGTCGTGCACCGCGACAAGGCTGCGCGGGTAGAAGCCCGGGCTGCCCCGGTCGAGCGTGGCCCGCGGCCGGTCCCGAAGCAGGCGCAGGTAGCTGTCCAGGGCCAACCCGCTGCTGCGCAGGTAGGCCGTGCCCTGCTCCAGCGCCAGCGGCAGATCGCCCACCTCCGCCGCGAGGTCCGCCGCCAGCTGCCGGTCCCGGCTACCGGTACGGGCGCAGACCAGCTCGACCGCGTCCGGCCGGGCCAGCCCGCCCAGCGTGCTGACCGCGTTGGCCCGCTGCGTCCACGCCGGGTCCCGGGTGGTGACCAGGATGTGCCCGGCGCCGCCGGCGGGCAGCAGGGCGCCCAGCACGGCCGGGTCGGGCGGATCATCGAAGATGAGCAGCCAGCGGTCGAAGCCGCGCAGCGCCGCGGCGGCGGCGGCCACCGCTCCCCGGTCGGCGGCCGAGGCGACGGCCCCAAGCCGAACCGCGAGGGCGCTCATCCGGTCCGCGACCACCGGCAGCCGCTCGGCCGGTATCCACCACAGCACGTCGTAGCGGCGGCGGTAGGTGTGGGCGTACTCCAGAGCCAGCTGGGTCTTGCCGGCGCCACCCGGACCCTGGACCACCACCAGCGTCGGCTCCCGCCGCCGGCCGGCCGCGGTGAGCTGGGCGCGGAGCCGCGCCAGCTCGGCGCGCCGGCCGACGAACCCGGGATGGCGCAGCGGCACGTTGGACACCTGCCCCTCGCGTGCCGACACCATCCGGCGCCACCACAGCAGGCCGCTGCCCAGCAACACCAGCGCGCCGGCCACCCCCACCACCACTCGCAGCGCGGTGTTCCCGGCCAGCGCGACCTCGACGTTGAAGATGGTGACCGGCTGGCCGGCGATCGCCGCGCCGACCAGCAACAGGCCGAGCGCCGCCGCGGAGGCCAGCGCGGTGGCATCCATCGGCGGTGTGCCGCGGCGGCGACGTCGATCCACGCGATGGATTGTTGCGCCTCGATGCCACATTCGGCACCGGTGATCCGGAGGGGACGAAGCGGGGGCGCCGATCCGCCGGACGCCCGTTCGCCTCAGCGTTGCCGCGCGCGCAGCGTGAGCACGTACGTCGCGGTCAGCGCGACGGCACGGTCGTCGTCCCGGCTCAACTCGGTGAGGGCGCGCGCCGCCGTGTCCCCCGGGATGTCGGCGAGCGCCTGGGTCAGCCGCTGTCGCGCCGCCGGGCCGGTGGTGTCGCGGGCCAGCTGGTCGACGAGGCCGGCGGCGATCAGCTCCGCCATCGGGGGGTCGTCCGCCAGCGCGCTCAGCGCGTCGGCCGCGTCGGCGTCGCTCGTCTCCCGGACGATCATGTCGATGAGCGTCGGCACGGCCTCGGCCACGCCGCGCGGCGCGAGGGCCAGCGCCGCGTACCTGCGCAGCACCTCGTCGGGATCGGTGAGGGCGCCGCGCAGCAGTACGGTTGCCTCGGCGGTCCTGATCTCGGCGAGGGCCTGGACGGCACGTTTCCGCACCTCGGCGGCCGGAGCGCGGAGCCCCTCGGCCAGCAGCGCCACTCCCCCGTCGCCCGCCTGCGCCAGGGCCCACCGCAGGGTTCCGGCCACGACCGGGTCCGTCTCGGTCAACGCGGCCTCGACGAGCGCCTCCACCGGCGCCGGACCGGCCCGGACCGCGGACAGCGCCGCGCGCTGGCGTTTCCCGGCGCTATCCGACCCCAGCGCCTGCAGCAGCGCGACGGCCTGCAGCACGTCCGTCCAGTCGAGGGGCTCGGCGGCGTCGATGCGCCGCAGCTGCGTGAGCAACTCCGTCTCCCGGGCGATGCGCGCTCGGGTCTGCTCGATGAGGTCCGCGACGAGGTCGGCCGGGGTGAAGGCCGGATCGTCCAGCGCCCGCTTGACGTCGCGCAACGACAGCCCCAGGGAGCGCAGGCTCTCGATGTGAAAGATCCGCCGGATGTCCTCGCCGGAGTATTCCCGGTAGCCGCCCACGGTGCGGCCCGTCGGCCGGACCAGGCCGAGCGAGTCGTAGTGCCGGAGCATGCGGGCGCTGACCCCGGACCGCCGAGCCACCTCGCCGATCAACACCGCACGTTCACCCCTCCGCGGTCATCGTACCCAGGGCCACCGCGCGCTTCGCCTGCTCGATCGCGTACTCGAAGCCGGCGTCCGGATCTCGCCGCAGCCGTTCCGTGGCGATGGCGTGCTGACGCCGCCCGAGGTCGCGAGCCGACCCGGCGGCCGTCAGGACCGGCGTGCTCGCCTCGTCGAGCGCGATCAACGCCCGGCTCAGGCTCAACTGCGTCTCCCGGCCGCCGCGCCCGAGCTGCGTCGCCAGCACCGCGGCCAGTTCCGGCTTCTGATCTTCGGGTACGAGGACGACGGCCGCTCGCCACGCGCTGCGGGCCACCTCGTCGTCGGCGTCGGTGAGCAGCGCCGGGCCGATCGCCGGCCACGCCCGCCGATCCCCGATCTTCGACAGCGTGTGCAACGCCTGGCTGCGGGCCTGCGCCCGCGTCGAGCGCAGCTGCTCGACGAGCCGCGGGACCGTCACCGCCGGGGGAAGTCGGGTGAGCGCCCAGGTGAGCATGTCGCGTACGTAGCCGTCGGGCTCCACCGCGCACCGCTCGACGAGGCTGTCCACCAGCCCCGCGTCCGGGCTCGTGCCGACCGCCAGTGCCGCCCGTAGCCGCACAGACGCATTGCCGCTCTCCAGCCCGCGGCGGACCGCGGTCGTCGTCGGATCCTCTGCTCCCATGGCCACAGCCAAAACCTTGGCACCGTGTGAAGGTCAAGCCCGGCCGGCGAGATCGCTGATCATCGCCACTCGCCGTACGGCATCCTAGGATCCTGGCTTTCATGGGGCGGCCTGTGCGGGGCGGCCGTGACGATGGTGATGGGTTATGACCATGGAGTGGCTGTCGGCGGGGACCTGGAGGGAGGTCAGTTCAGCTGACCGGCGATCATGGCGACCGCGACGAACAGCCCGAATCCGACGCCTGCCAGGAGCAGACTGCGACGCCAGAGCCGACTCTGACGGGCCGGATCCGACGTCCGGTGCAGCTGGATCGCGGCGACAACCGCGGGTGCGAACGCGACGCTGGGCAGCGGCACCAGCACCCACTCCAGCAATGGCAGGGTCTCGTGCGTGCCGACGGCGACCGCCAGCGCCACGAACATCAGGCAGTAGATGCCGGCGAGGAGCAGCGCCACCTTCCCGGCCAGGAGCCGCATCTCGACCCTCGGGTTGATCACGGTCCCACCTCCCGACTCATTCGAGCGTCCACCGGGTGGTCGTGGTCGTGCGCGAGTCGGTGGTCGACGGAGTACCCGGCTCCGCCCGTACAGTATGGACGTCGGCGGCACTGCCGGTGATGGCCGAACGCCCGAGCGGCGCCGAGCCGGTCGGGACGGCTGACCGGCGTCAGCTCGCCGCCGCGATGCGGTCGCCCTGTTCGGTACGCCCGTAGCGCACGACCGCCCCGTCGCGGGCCCGGGCGATCAGGCCGGTCTTGCGCAGGATGCCGAGATGGTGGGAAACCGTCGACTTGGCCACGGTGTGCCGCCGGCTGAGCTCGGTGGTGGTCCGGGGCACGTCGAGGTCGCGCAGGATCGCGGCCCGGGTGGATCCGACCAGATCGGGCAGCCCGCGGACGGGCCGCCGATCCTGCGCGGCGTTGAGGCCGCGGGCGGGGTAGGCGATGTACACCCGTCCGGAGTCGTCGAGTTGCACCGCGATGTCGCGATGCAGGATCG
Source organism: Plantactinospora siamensis (assembly GCF_042434095.1). NCBI lineage: Bacteria > Bacillati > Actinomycetota > Actinomycetes > Micromonosporales > Micromonosporaceae > Plantactinospora > Plantactinospora siamensis. The sequence continues at coordinate 276,897 of NZ_JBHLUE010000026.1, read as the reverse complement.
ACGGCACCAGCACCAGGTCCGCGCCGGCGAGGTCGGCGTCCACGTCGTAGGGCAGCGCGAGGTGCAGCTCGGCGCCCGTCCAACGCAGGCCGGGGTGCAGGGTGCCCAGCACGTGTTCGAGGCCGTGGCCGGCGAAGACCTGGCCACGGTAGGCGAGGTCGGCCGCGGTGACCCCGCTGAGATACTCGTGCCGCGGCGAGATGACCATGTCGTAGAACCGGCGGAGCCCGTCGGCCGCCCGGCGGCCGAAGCTCCCCTCGTCGACGGTGCGGCGCAGGTCGGTCGGCATCGGTGTGCCGGCGGCCCGGTGGCCGGCGAGGTGCCAGGCGGCAAGCTCGGCGCCCGCCTGGCCGACCTGTTCGAGCTGCTCGGCCCAGGCCCGGGTCCAGGCGGCCCCGGTTGGCGCGGGAGTCAGCAGGTCCGGGATGTAGCCGGCGCCGCCGATCGCGCGCGCGACCAGGGCCACGTCCCGGTCCCGCAGGGCGAATCGTGCGGCGGCGCCGAGGTCGCCGAAGAAGGGGTGCCGACCGCCGCGGGCCGTCTGCCGGATCCACCACGCCACCTCGTACGCCGGGGACGGCGCCAGCCGCATCCGGCCCAGCGTGCCCGCGTCCGGCCGCAGGACAATCACGGATCAACCCTAGCAACGCCGTCGTTCGACGGACATCGAATTCGTTGCCGCCGCCGGACCGACCCGGTGGACTGGTCATAGCAGCGCCCGCGCCGGATTGCCACAGGCATCCGCTGCGGGCGGCCTCACCCAGGTCGACGGGTGCGGGGCGCCACCGGCAGGGCGGCGGCGCGGACCGGGCCGGGGCCACGGGGGTGGTGAGGCCGCCGAGTGGGCAGGTGGCGGTGGCCCCGAGGCGGCACCCGCCACCCGCCCACTCGGGCGTCGTCGGCCGGGGAGAGCGGACGGCTTACGTACCCTTGTTGTTACGTACCCGATCGGTTACGCTCTTGGCCATCATGGACGCGGTACTCCAGGCGCTGGCCGACCCGAGCCGGCGCACGATGCTCGAGATGCTTCGCGGCCGGCCGGCGACGGCGGGCGAGCTGGCGGAGGCCCTTCCGATCGCCCGTCCCGGGGTGTCCCGACACCTGCGCGTGCTGCGGGAGGTCGGTCTGGTGGAGGTCCGCCAGGACGCGCAGCGCCGCATCTACTCCCTCCGGCCGGAGGCGCTCGTCGAGGTCGACGAGTGGCTGGCGCCGTACCGCGCGCTCTGGCGGAACCGGCTCGATGCCCTGCACACGGAGATCGCCCGAGGAAAGAAGGCCCGCAAGTGAAGATCATCGGAACCATGCGGTCGCTCGACCAGGACCGCGGCGCGGTACGGGTCGAGGACGTCTACGCCACCGGCATCGACGACCTGTGGGACGCCTGCACGAATCCCGACCGGCTCGCCCGCTGGATCGCCAAGGTGTCCGGCGATCTGCGGCCCGGTGGCACATTCCATGCCGTCTTCACCAGCACCTGGTCGGGTCCCGGGCGCGTCGACGTGTGCGAGCGGCCCCACCACCTGTTGCTCACCACGCAGCCGGGCACCGACGAGGAGGCCCAGCTCGAGGCGTGGCTGACCGAGGAGGGCGCCGGGACGCGCCTCGTCGTCGAGGAGCGCGGGCTGCCGCTGAAGAGCCTGCACTTCTACGGCGCCGGCTGGCAGGCCCACCTCGAGGACCTGGGGCGGTCGCTCGGGGCCACGGCCGGTCCGGGGACCTGGACCGCGGAGTCGCCGGAGCCGAGCTGGCGCGAGCGCTGGACCGCGCTGACCCCGGCGTACGAGGAGAGGGGGGTCGCCTGATGTCCGACACGATCAGGCTCAGCGGCGTGACAGTCAACGCGGCCGACGCGATCGCCCTGGCCCGGTTCTACGCCCAAATCACCGGTGGCACGCCGAAGGGTGACGCGCGGTGGGCGACCGTCACCGGGCCCAACGGGGACATCGGCTTTCAGCAGGTGGCGGACTTTCGCCCACCGGCGTGGCCGACCGGCGCCGTGCCGATGCAGATGCACCTCGACTTCTTCGTCGACGACCTCGCGGCCACCGAGGCGCGGGTCCTCACCGCCGGAGCGACCCGCTTCGACCACCAGCCGAACTCCGACCACTGCTTCGTGTACGCCGATCCGGCCGGCCATCCCTTCTGCCTGTCCACCTGGGACATCCCGCAGCTGATGTGATCCGGTGCGGCGGGGCGCGCCGTGGTCTGCCAGGACGGCCGGGATGGAGTCGTACGTCGAGCGTCCGCCGGTGCCGGCGCTGGCGCGCGAGGCCCGCAACCTGCCTCGCGAGCCTCGGCTGGCGCTGTCGGTCGCGCCCGCCGACAACCCGTTCACGCCGGTCGTCGTCCCCGGCCGGGTCGTGGAATGGATCGGCGGCGACCCGGCGTGGGAGATCATCGACCGGCTGGTCGCCAAGTTGGCAGCCGCCCACCGGCGGCGACGAGACGCTGGGGCTGGTCGACTTCTCGATCTTCCCGCACGTGGACCATCCGGACCTGACGGAGAACACCATGGCCGAGGCGGAGAGGTGGGCGGCCGGCATGCCGTCGCCGGCGTACGCGATCGATGACGACACCGCCATCAAGGTGACCGACGGCAACGTCGAGGTCGTCACCGAGGGACACTGGCGGCTGCTGCACCCCGAACGTCAGCCGGTCCGCTCCTGAGCCCTCTCCCCCGCAGCGCCGAGGCATTCCGCGGCGCCGGCGAACTCGTCGGCGAACTGGAGAACAGATCGCCACCGCTCCGGGATGGCGCTGGCGCCGTCCCGGACCCCCAGCAGGCCGCCGGCGATGGCCGCGTTGGTGTCGGTGTCGTTGCCGATTCGCACGATGTCGACCAGGACGTCGGGCAATGGCCGCGGGTCCAGCACGGCGGCAACGGCCAGGGTCAGCGAGTCCAGCACGTACCCTGCCGCGTCGTCCGCCAGGCCCGCCGGCCCGGTCAGCGCCAGCGCCCGGGGACGCAACCGCCGGCCGTGCGCGACGGCCCCGGCCACATCGACGCCGTCCAGGTGCCGGGCCAGGAGGTGTCCCCGGTCGACGGCCCGGTCCGGAGGCTCGCCCGCCAGGAGCGCCGCGGCGATCTCGTTGTACGCCGCACAGGCGACGGTGCAGCGCGGGTCGTCGTGGGTGATCGCGGATATCCGCATCGACTCCTCGGCGCGACGCTGCGGGTCGGTGACCGCCAGCGCGGTGGGTAGGGCACGCATCAGCGATCCGTTGCCGGCGTGGCCCTGCCCGGCACCGGACCCGCGGGGATCGCCGGTCTGCTGGTAGCGGCGCAGCCCGGCGCCGGTGGCGCCGCCCATGTCCCGGGGCGGCGTGCCGGGCGTCCGGCCGGGCCAGTCGCCCAGCATCCAGGCCAGCATGTGGTCGGCGGCCGACCGCACCACGTCGACACCGGGGTGCAGGTGGGCAAGCAGAACGGCGCGGGTCAGATCCGTGTCGTCGGTGGCGTGCCCGGGCGGCCAGTCGAAGGGTCCGCCGCCGATGATCTCGGTCAACCCCTCCGGATAGCGCTGCCGGATGGTCGCCCACGGCGAGAACTCCACGGCCGCGCCGAGGGCGTCGCCGGCGTGAACGCCCAAGAGCCCACCGAGAACCCGGTCCAGGCGCCCGAGGCGCTCCGCATCCGCATTCACCCCACCAGCATCCCGCACTCCCGGACAGCGGCGGACACCGCCCGCCGACCCGCGCGTTGCCAGCCAGGGCCGGACTTGGGCTAGATCGGGAAGCGGCCGCGGTGCCAGCGCCAGTGCCGACCCGCCGCCAGGTGGTCGACGACCGCGCGCTGCAACGCGGTACGGCGGGGCAGCCGGTCCAGGGGCGTGGTCAGGCTCCGGAACACGAACCGTCGCACCTCGACGTCGGCGTCGATCCCCTCCGGCTCCTCGTCGGGCTCCAGCTCGAACCGGCGCTGGAACCGGATGATGTTGGAGTCCTCGGGCAGATACTCCCGCAGCTGCGGGTCGAGCAGCCACGAGCCGCACGAGAACGCCGAGTAGCGCTCGTCGGGGAAGTGGCGCGGGAAGAACGCGCGCGCCCGGTCCAGCGACGCGTCGATCGCGGCCGGGGTCAGCGGGCCCGACTCGGGGATGTGCAGCCCGATGTCGCCGTCACCGCGCTGGTGCTGCAGCCGACCCAGCTCGTAGAGGCCGCCGCGCGCGTGCAGCGTCAGCCAGCTCTGCATCACCGGCCAGCCCTCGCCGTCCATCCGCCGGTCGACCGCCAGGTTGCGGCCCAGGTCCGCGAGGGTCACCCACGAGTCGGCGTCGGCGACGCCGTGCTCGCGGTGGTATCCCCGGACGATGTCGACCATGGCCAGGTACGCGTAGACGTACAGATGCCGCCAGGCGGGTCCCCGGTCGCGCGGCAGCGCCGGACCGGGCGGCAGCCAGTCATGGCCGCCGAGGTCGGCGCGGACCAGCGCGATCGAGCGGTCGAGCAGCCAGCGCAGCTCCGGGGTCCACAGTGGGGAGTCCGCCTCGGGCCAGCCGGCCATGATCTCGGCGGCGTCGTCCGCCCGCACCGCGAGCAGGTCGAGCAGCGCCGGCGCGTCGGCCCGGGCGGGCAGCGGCGCCGACGGCCCGTCGCCGGCCAGCCGGCGCACCCGGTCGACCTCCTCGACGGCCACCCCGAGCCGGTCCGCGGTGTCGTGCAGATCCACGCGGAGCACCCTACCGATGTCGTGCCACGCGGTCGCGCCCGTGTCGGGTCAGCCGGCGATGTGCGCGGCCACCACCTCCAGCACGGGGGCGAGGTCGGCGGCCTCGATCGCCACGTCGGGCCGGAACGGCAGCCGGGCGAGCCGTTCCACGCCGCCGGCCCAGATGGTGCGCTCGGCGGGGGCGGGCGCGTGGAGGTCGGTCTCGACGCCGCAGCAGGGACAGCGGAAGTACGCCATGTTCTCCACGCCGCCCAGCACCGGCGTCCGGACCTCGCGCAGCGTGCCGAGCGCGCGGCCGGTGTCCAGGTGGGAGACCTCGGCCGGGGTCACCACCAGGATCGTTCCCACCCTTCCGGCGCCAGCCAGCACCCCCTGCTGGGTGAAGTTGACGCCCGGCGGAAGGTCCACGACGAGGGCCTCGATGTCGCCCCAGTCCGTATCCTTGATCAGCCGGCCGAGCATGAGATCGGCCAGATCCGAGCCGAGCGCGAGCCCCTGGGCGCCGGCCAGGAGGAAACCCGCGGATGCGACCTTGAGCCCGGCCACGTCCATCGCCTCCAGCCCGGAATCGCCCCGGCCGCCGCGCCCCCACCGGGCCAGGGTCACCGTCCTGGCCGGCGCGTCGCGCCGCAGGCCAAGCATCCGCGGTACGTCGGGACCGGCGATGTCGGCGTCGACCAATCCGACCCGGCGACCGGCCCGGGCCAGCTCGCGACCGATCGCGACGGCGACGCTGGTCTTGCCCACCCCGCCCTTGCCGCTGGCCACGGCGACGATCGGCAGGTGCGCCGCCGACCGCCGGGCGGCCCCGGGGATGCCCATGCAGCCGACCGTACTGGACACTCGGCACACTGGCCACGACCAACGCCGCGGCAGCGCCGCCACGGTCGCCCCGACCTGGCGGAACGCGTGCTGTCGGCCGGACCGGGGAAAAATGGCGGAGCCGGTCGGGCGACCGTTCGGTAGCGTGCCGGCCGTGATCGAGCTTGTCCAGCGGCATACCGCCCTGGCCGTGGTGGTCGGTTCGCGGGCGTACGGGCTGCACGGCCCGGCTTCCGACCACGACCGGCGCGGCGTGTACGTGGCGCCGACGCGCGCCTTCTGGCGGCTGGACAAGCCGCCCACCCACCTCGACGGTCCGGCCGCCGAGCAGTTTTCCTGGGAGTTCGAGCGGTTCTGCGCGCTGGCCCTGCAGGGCAACCCCACGGTCCTGGAGGTGCTCTGGTCGCCCCTGGTCGAGTCAATCACCGCGGACGGGGAGCTGCTGCTGTCCGCGCGGCATGCGTTCCTGTCCCGGCGGGTGGCCGGCACGTACGGCAACTACGCCCGGGATCAGCTGGACCGGGTGGCCGCCCGCCGCGCCCGGACCGGCGAGACAAACCACAAGCAGGCCATGCACATGATCCGGCTGCTCATCGCCGGGGTGCATGTGCTGCGCACCGGCGAGGTGCTGGTGCAGGTCGGCCGGCAGCGCGACCGGTTGCTCGCCGTGCGGCAGGGCGAGCTGCCCTGGGAGGCGGTCGCCGCCTGGGCCGCGGATCTGCTGGGCCAACTGAACGAGGCAGCCGCCACCACCGCACTGCCGGAACGTCCCGATCGCGACGCCGTGGACGGGCTGCTGACCGCCGTACGGGAAAGGAATCTGCGGTGACCGTCGAGGTGCCGGAGTGGGCCGCGGAGGCCGCCCGCGCTCTCCCCCACCCGCTGCTGTTCGCCACCGTCAGCGGCGCGCACCTGTACGGGTTCGCGTCCGTCGACTCCGACCTGGACCTGCGGGCCGCGCACCTGCTGCCGGCGGTCGAGGTGGTGGGCCTGCGCACCGGCCCGGAGACGTTGCAGCACATGGGCGTGCGGGACGGCGTCGAACTGGACGTGGTCAGCCATGACCTGTTGAAGTTCGCCAGGCTGCTGAGCAGCCGCAACGGCTACGTCCTGGAGCAGCTGTTGTCGCCGCTGGTGGTGGTGACCACGCCGGTGCACGCCGATCTCATCGCGCTGGCCCCGCGGCTGATCACCCGGCACCACGCACACCACTACCTCGGCTTCGCGGCCACCCAGGAACGGCTGGCCGCCCGGACCGGGCAGCTCAAGCCCGTGCTGTACACGCTGCGGGTGCTGCTCACCGGAATCCACCTGATGCGCACGGGTCGGCTGGAGACCGACCTCGGCGTGCTCGGCGCGGACCTGCCGTACGTACCGGATCTCATCGCCGCCAAGCGGGAGGCCGAGCACGGCCCGCTGCCCGCCGGTACCGCCGAGCGACTGGGCATCGACGTGCCGCGGTTGCGGGCCGAGCTGGAAGACTCGCGGGACTCGTCCGCGCTGCCCGACCGGCCGGATCCGGCGGCCATGGACGCCCTGCACGACCTGGTCGTGCGTACCCGCCTGGGCTGAGCGGGCCGGTCGCGGACGGCGACCGGCCCGCGGCCGGGCGGGGTGCGGCGTTTCTGGTCCGTCGCACGCCCGCCCGGGATCGGTCAGGGCAGGTCGACCGGGCGCAGGACGCGGTCGATGCCGTGGGCGATCTGCCGGTTGCCCTTGTTGATGTCGAACCTGATCACCCGCGGGTCGCGGTCGTTGCGGTCGGCGTCGATCAGCCGGACGCCCCGGAAGCACCACCAGCCGTACACGTCGACCGTGATCGACGATCCGGCGGCGGTCGTCAGGCTGGCGCCGTCGGCCCGCAGCGCCGCCTTGCGGTCGATGGTGGCGCCCGGAACCACGTGGTAGAGCAGCACCGTCTCGACGGTGTCGATGCCGAGGCCGGCCACCGCGGTGAAGGCCTGGCTCTCGCCCGGGAGCCGCCTGGTGTGCTGGATGTCGGCGACCAGCGTCTCGAACGCGCGGTCGTTGGGCAGGAAGGCCGTGAGCGCCGTGGTGCCGTCGGTGAGCACACCGACGGGGCTGGCGGGCTTGGCCTTCAGCACGGCCAGCACGGCCGCGGTCAGGATGTCGTAGTCGTTGCCGTTGCGGTCGAAGCCGCTCTTGTCGGCGGTGAGGACCGCGGCGAGCGACCTGGTGCCCAGGGAGTTGCTCTTGCCGCTCGCGGTGGCGGGCACGGCGGTCAGGGCGGAGGCGACGAGGGCGGCGGTCGCCACGGCGGCGGCTCGCTGACCCAGGCGGGTGAACCTCATCTTCGGGCGTCCTTTCCGGTACGAAGTGGTGGCTGACCAGCCACCACCTGAACTTCGCCGACGGACGCCCCGGCGGATGCAGGCGGTTGTCGATCCGCCGGCTTCTTGTCATGCCGGTCTACTGGTGTTCTACTTAACCAACACAATCACCACGGACGGCGAGGTCTCATTGATCAACTTTCATGTCGACCGGTCCAGCAGCGTTCCCGCGTACGCCCAACTGGTCCGGCAGGTGCGCGAGGGGCTGCGGATCGGGACGTTGCGGCCCGGGGACCAGCTCCCCACCGTGCGCAGCGTGGTGACCTCCTGCACGGTCAACCCGACCACGGTGCTGAAGGCATACCGCGAGCTGGAACTCTCCGGGTTGGTGGAGGCGCGCCAGGGGGCCGGCACCTTCGTCAGCGGAACGCTCGGTCACGCGGATCCGCACGTCATGGCGCGCCTGCGGGGCGGCCTGGCCCGGTGGCTCGGGCAGGCCCGCGAGGCCGGCCTGGAGGACGAGGACGTCCAGGCGCTGCTCGCCTCGGTGATCGTGGACAGCTCGGCGCGTACGACTCGGTCGGACGGTGAGCGGCCGCGGTCGGGACCGGCGGCGGGCGCCCTGCGACGGAAGGACGGTGCGGCATGAGCGAGCAATCCATCGCCGTGGAGGCCCGCGATCTGAGCCGGCGGTACGGCGCCGTGTGGGCGCTGCGGAATTGCAGCTTCGAACTGCCCGCCAACCGCATCATCGCGCTGGTCGGCGCGAACGGCGCGGGCAAGTCGACGCTGCTGAGCATCATCGCCGGCATGCTCCCGGCCACCAGCGGCGCGCTGCTGGTCCGCGGCCGACCGGTGCCCGGGGGCGGATCCACCGCCCGGGGTGATTCGGCCGGGAGCCGGGTCGCCATCCTGGCTCAGGACAAGCCGCTGTACCGCGACTTCAGCGTGGCCGACATGCTCCGGTTCGGCCGGTCCATGAACCGGGTCTGGGACCAGCGGCGGGCGCTGTCCTGGCTTCAGCGCTTCGACATCCCGCTGGACCGCCGCTGCGCCAAGCTGTCCGGCGGGCAGCGGGCCCAGGTCGCGCTCGCGGTCGCCCTGGGCTCCCGCCCGGCGGTGCTGCTGCTGGACGAGCCCCTCGCGAACCTGGACCCGGTGGCCCGGACCGAGGTGACCGGCGAGCTCATGGCCGAGGCGGCCGACGGCGAGATGACCGTCATGCTGTCCACCCACATCATCGCCGAGCTCAGCGGCGTAGGCGACCACCTGCTGCTGCTGGACGCCGGCCGGCCGGTCCTCACCGGGGACGTCGAGGACCTGCTCGACAGCCATGTCCGGCTCACCGGCCCCCGCGCGGACCAGCCCCCCGGCCCGGGCGCGATCGTCCAGGCCCAGCACACCGACCGGCAGTCCACATTCATCCTCCGGCAGCCGGTCCCGCCGGCGACTTACGCCGTCGTCGCGCCCGGCTGGACCGCTCAACCCGTCACGCTGGACGAGCTGATCCTCACCTACCTCAAGGCAGCGGCCAGGCCCTTCCGCGACATGGAGACAGCAGCATGAGCACGGTCACCGAAGCGCCCGCCACCACCAACCGCCAGGACGGTCCCGAGCCTTCCGGGGGCGTCCGCGGTCTGCTGTGGGTGACCTGGCGCCAGCACCGCTGGGCCCTGGTCAGCACGCTCGTCCTGGCCGCGGTGCTGGTGGGCTGGATGGCGTACCTGTCGATGGAGCTGACCGACCTGTGGCACCAGTGCCACGAGACCTTCTGCCCCGACGACTCCCCGCAGAGCGCGCGACTGGCCGGGACCTCGCCGCTGGTCCTCACCTTCGGCGTCCTGTCCCGACTGGTGCAGTACATGCCGCTGCTGATCGGCGTGTTCCTCGGCGTGCCGGTGCTGGCCCGGGAACACGAGCAGCGGACCCTGCTGCTGGCCTGGAGCCAGGACGTCTCCCCGACCCGCTGGCTGTGGACCAGGCTCGGGGCCCTCGGCCTGTTCGTGGCCGCGGTGACCGGAGCCGTCGCCGGCGTCAGCGACCACCTGCAGCACGCGGCGAACCTGCCCGCCCCGGGAAATCTGTTCGACTACCTGCCGTTCCTCACCACCGCAGGGCTGCCGGCCGTGATCAGCGTCTGCTGGTTCGCGATCGGTGTGGCGCTCGGCGCCGCCGTCAGACGCACGCTGCCCGCCGTGTTCGGCGTGATAGCCGGCTTCATCGGCCTGACCTACCTCGTGCAGTGGCGCTATCCCACCCTCGTGACGCCGCTGTCCGCCTGGCGGCAGGTCGGCCGGCCGGACGGCGGCCTGCTCGGCAACAACACCCTGGTCGTCAAGGGCGGCATGATCCAGTACGGCTTCGACGGGCCGTCCGCCGCGTTCGACGCCTCGGGGCGCGAGCTCAGCGGCGTCGAGCTGCAACAGCTCTGCCCGCCGACCAACAACCCCGACGGCACGCTTTCCTGCTTCGTCGACAACCACCTGCAGCAGCACCTGCAGTACCAGCCGGGCACCCGGATCCCCGAGTTCCACCTGATCGTCGCGGGCGGCTACCTCGCCCTCACCGCGGTGGCCCTGGCCACCGTCTGGTGGATCGTCCGCCGCACCAGCCTCAGCGCGGGCTGACGGCGGCGTCGGGCTAGGACTCGTCACGGTGGGCGGCGAACTCAGCCAGCGCCGCTCGCCCTCGTCGGCTTCGGCGTCCCATCGCCGGTACGCCTCCAGTGCCGCAGCCTCCAGGTACTCGGCCAGCGCGGCATTGACAGTCCCGGACGTCGTGGCCCCGGGCGTGCGCCGGACATGAGCGGTGAGCATTCGATCTATCTCAGGGCGCATGGACAGGGTGCGTTTGATCGCCTGCGTCATACCACCGGGGACTACCACCTAGAGGTGGTAGTCCCCCTGCGGCGCGCCGACGAGGATCCGGCTGCGGCGGGCAACCGGCCCGAAGCCCGGTTGCCCGCCGCCGGGTCAGTTCCGGTAGCGGAAGATGATCCGACCGCGGTTCAGGTCGTACGGGCTCAGTTCGACCAGCACCCGGTCGAACGGGAGGATCTTGATGTAGTTCTTGCGCACCTTTCCGCTGATGTGCGCCAGCATCTTGTGGCCGTTGTTCAGTTCCACCCGGAAAGTGGCGTTACGCAGGCACTCGAGGACGGTGCCCTCGAGCTCGATGCCCTTCGGTGTTCTTGCCATGATCAGTGCCTTCTCTCGTGGGTGGTCAGCGGAGGATCAGTTCGAGGTTGCTCCCGGCACGCCGGGCACCGATGCCGTCGAACAGCGCCGTGGCTGCAACGTTCGACTCGGTCACCTCGGCCGCGGCGGTGTCCTTGCCGATGCGGTGCAGCGCGCCCAGCGTGTGCGCCAGCAGCGCTCGGCCGATGCCGCGGCGCTGGTGTTCGGCCCGGACGGCGACCAGCCCGATCCGGGGTTGCCGGGTCACCATCGCCACCCGCAGCAGCCCCACGTACCGGCCGGACAGCGCCGCCACGGCGTATTTCGCCGGGTCCAGCTGCGGCCGCGCCAGGACCTCGGCCGGCATGTCCGCCCAGCCCGGGCCGGCCTCGACCTCCGCGCGGATCTGGCGGTCCAGGGCGCGCAGCGGCGCCTCCTCGGCGGCGCCGACGGGCAGGATCATGACGCCGGGCGGCGGCGCCGAGTCGAGGCCGGTGACGCGGGGATCCGTGGGTACGGCGTACTCCCACTCGCGGCGCCGGACCGCGAAGCCGGCCCGTTGCCAGCGGGCGGTGAGTTCGAGGTCGGCCTCGTCGACCACCGTGTACAGCGGCCTCGGCAGGGCCGCCAGCATGGCCTCGGCCAGCCGGTCGAAGGTCGCGTCGTGCCAGGCGTCGACGCTGACGAACGTCCGTCCGTCGGGGCGACGCGACGTCTCGGCGCGGCCGGCCACGAGGTCGTCCTCCAGCGCGTGCCACTGACCGGCCGCGACGCGCGAAATCAGCACGGCATGGCCGAATTCCACAGGGTTCATAGGTTGGTCCTTCCGGAAGTGCCTTGGGGGGCGCTCCCGGCGACACCTAGGTCAGCGGCCGGTCCGTGACGACGGGGGGAGCACCCACATCGATACAACGTTCACGGGTCTCACCTCCTCGGACAGTGTCACGGCGGGCAGGACGCTACCAGCGGGTGGTCGTGCCGTCCAACCGGTTTTGCGGCCGCCTACTCGGGGATCAGCTCACCGAGCCGATCCAACGGGTACGTCTCCGACCCCTCGGGCAGCCCGTCGGGCGCCTCGATGCCGATGAACGTGACCGGCTCGTCCGGCAGCCGGCCGGTCCAGGTCCGCACCTCGGCCCGGTCGCGCCACCGGTCGATGAGGTACGACATGGTCAGGTATCGCCGCTGCGCCAACGCCCGTGCCTGGTCGGCGATGGTGGGGGTGTGCTCCTCCACCCGGTTGAAGGACGGCCACCCCCGCAGGTGCAGATGCAGCCACAGGGCCCGCCACCCGCCCTCGTCCCTGGCGAACACCATCGGCAGCGCGACCCGGCCCCGGCCGCGCAGCTGCGAGCGCGCCCGGACCGTCCGAGCGTCGAACGGGGCGCCGCGCTGCTCCCGCGTCCGGGTCTGGTATCCGAACATGGACTCGGCGACCTCGTCGAACGACTCCCCCGCATAGATGTGCACCTGCGGGACCACGTAGTGCGCCCGGACCGTCAGCGGTACGTCGATGAACTCCGTGGCGCCGTTCGGCGCGTCGGTGATGTCGCCGGAGTGCACCACGCCGTCGTGGCGGTAGTTGGTGTAGGACACCTGGCCAGCCGGGTGGAAGTGCTCGTCGAGCAGCAGCACCGACAGGTCGTAGTCGGTGCGCCGCTCGCGCTGGCGCCAGTACATGAAGAAGCGCAGCAGCTCGCCCGGCGCCGACGCCCGCGACCCGCGCGGGAGCACCGCGAAGCCGGCCCCGGCCGCCTTGCCGGACAGCGGCAGCGCGACGTCGAGCACCTCCGGGTCCACCAGCAGCGGCCGGGACGGCTCCGGCAGCCGGGCGCCGATCTCCGCGTCGAGCAGCGCGGTCAGCTCGGCCACCAGCTCGGCCGGCAGCGGGGGCCGCTCGTCCCGCCCGATCCACGCGCGCCCGGAACGGCCCACGTACACGCGGGCGGGCGCCGGGGTCCGCCGGTTGTCGACGTGCTCGCGCAGCGAGCAGAGCACCCGGCCCGACGCCGAATCCAGCGCGCCACCGACCGCCTCGACCACGGCGGCCCGGTCCGCCGCCGGCGCCAGCCGCAGCAGCCGGTCCGCGGACCGCACCAGCAGGCCCGGCGCGGCCGACAGCACGGACGCGGCCCGACCAACGGCGCCGGCACGGATCGCCGCCTCCGCCCGCCCGGCCAGACCGGGTACGCGGCGCTCGCCCCGGGCCACCGCGAACACCTCCCGGGCGTGCGGCCACTGGGCGTACTCGTGCGGGTGCAGCCGCTCGCCCAGCCGCTTCCACCGCTCCGCGTACCGGGCGACGTCACCGAGCTTGCTCGGGCTGGCCGCGACGACCTCGTCCAACGCGCCCAGCAGGATCCGCCGCTCCCGGCGCGGGAAGGCGCGCAACCGGGTGGTCGTCACGAGCGTGGCGTCCCCGCCGGAGACGTGGCACGCCAGCCGCAGCACGTCGGTCGTGGTGTCCACGGCGACCAGCGGGCGACCGAGGACGAGCCGGATGCCGTTGAGCACCGCGCGGTTCTCCCGCACCGGGATCCGGTCCGGCTGCGCGCCATCCAGGCAGGCGACGGCCAGCTCGCCGAGGATCGCCAGGTCCGCCTCGCCGTGCGGCGTCGGGCTGCCCGCCATGGTCAGGTAGAGCCGCTCCGCCTCGACCTCGACCCGGTCGCCCAGCCGGAGCAGGGTCAGCCGGTCGCCGGCCGCCGCGATCAGCGCGTCGTGCGCGGCCAGCAGTTCGGCGTACGTGTGCTGGTAGCTGCCGTAGCCGGGCAGGTCGAGCAGGTTCACCCCGCCCGCGAGGAGCGCGTCCCGCAGCTGCGCGTCGGTGGCGGTGTCGCCACCGGCGAGCACGGCGGCCCGCAGCCGCTGCACCCAGAACTCGACGGTGTCCGGCACGTTGTCGGGGAACCCGATGAAGTAGGCGTTGTGCTGGACGTGGTCGCCGACCAGCTCGCGGACCGCGGACACGACCGTGGCGGCGAGGTCCAGCGCCGGCCCGGGGGCCAGGGCGCCGACGTGCTCCAGCAACGCCCGCGACGCCGAGAACCCGACGTCGAGCAGCGCCGCGTCCAACTGCCGGGCCACCAGCGTGCCGTCACCGGCCTCGCCAGTGCTGGCCGGGACCCGCAGGGTCTTCTGAACGATCAGCTTCTCGAGCATGCGACCCTCCCGCCGCTCGTTGTGGTCTGGACAGCAGGGCAGGCCGCGACTCGTCTCGCCAGCCGGCGGTGACGGTCGCGGATTGCCATCGGATGCGCAGTGGGTCGCCGAGGAGTCGAACCCCGAACCGCCGGGTCCGTCAAAAGGAGGAGAAGGAAGCATTTCCATGACCGCACAGGCGGAGGGCGGAGGCGCTACTTTAGCCCGGTGCTCTGCCGTTGAGCTAACGACCCGGAACGATCATCCCACGAGCCGGTCACGAGGGCCATCGAGATACGACGGCGGTCCGGGGACGCTCAGGCGCGGGCACTAGGGTGACCGCGTGACGACGGAACGGTACGGGCAGGAGCGGCGGGACGCCGACGGACAACCGCCGGACGCGCGGTTCCGGTCCGGCGTCGCCGCCGGGGCGTTCGACCTGCCGCTGCCCGGCGCCGGCAACACGGCCGAGCGGTTTGCCGCGCTGGCCCGGCTCGGCGAGGCGGACCCGGTGCTCGCCCGGCTCGCCGAGGGCCACGCCGACGCGCTGGCGATCCTCGCCGAACTCGACGGGCCACCCGCCGGGGACGGCCGGTGGGGCGTCTGGGCGGCCGTGCCGCGGTCGCTGACGGCCCGCCGCGACGGCGCGATCTGGCTGATCGACGGCGACCGGCCGTGGTGCTCCGGCGCCGGCGTCTGCACCCGGGCCCTGGTCACCGCCGCCGCCCCGGACGGGATCCGGCTGTTCGCGGTGGACAACCCGGGCACCGCGCTCGAGGGCACCTGGCCGGCCGTCGGGATGGCGGCCAGCGACAGCCGCACCGTGCGGTTCACCGGGGTGCCGGCCGTGCCGGTGGGCGGCCCCGGCGACTACACCGCGCGGCCGGGCTTCTGGCACGGCGGCATCGGCGTGGCCGCCTGCTGGTACGGCGGGGCCGTGGGGGTCGCCCGGCCGCTGCTGGCCGCCGCCCGGGCCCAGCGGGAGAAGCACCGCGCGGCGACCGGCGGCGACCGGCCGGAGGCGGCCGGCGTGGCCCCGCCCGACCCGCACCTGCTCGCCCACCTCGGCGCGGTGGACGCCCGGCTGGCCGCCGCCGGGGCGCTGCTGCGGGCCGCGGCCGCCACCGTCGACGCCGACCCGAAGGCGGACCTGCGGCGCCTCACCGGGCAGGTCCGGGCCACTGTCGAGGCCACCGCCACGGAGGTGCTGGACCGGGTCGGCCGGGCGTTGGGCGCGGGCCCGCTCTGCCGGGACGGCCGGCACGCGCGGCGGGTCGCCGATCTCACCGTCTACCTGCGGCAGAGCCACGCCGAGGCCGACCTGGCCGGGCTGGGTGAGCAGGTCGCGGCCGAGGAGGACCCGCGGTGGTGACCGAGATCGCCGGGCTCGGCACCAGCGAGGAGGCCTGGTCGGGCTGGGCCGGTCCGGCGGGCTGGCCGACGCTGGCCCCGCCGGCGCGGCCGCTGATCGTGGCGCCGCACCCGGACGACGAGGTGCTCGGCGCCGGGGGGCTGCTGTGCCTGGCCGGCGGCGGCGAGGTGGTGGCGGTGACCGACGGCGAGGCGTCCCATGCGGGCTCGACGGTGTACGCGCCGGACGAGCTGGTCGCGTTGCGCCGGGCCGAGACCGCCGCGGCGCTGTCCGTGCTCGGCCAGCCCGCCACCCCGGTACGCCACCTCGGGCACCCGGATGGCGACATCGACGAGGCCGCCCTCACCGCGACGTTGACCGGGCTGCTCTCGCCGGGGCGGTGGTGCGTGGCCACCTGGCGCGGCGACGGCCATCCCGACCACGAGACGGTCGGGCGGGCCGCGGCGGCCGCCTGCGCCGCCACCGGCGCCATCCTGGCGGAATACCCGATCTGGATGTGGCACTGGGCCGACCCGGGCGACCCGCGGGTGCCCTGGCATCGGGCTCGCCGGCTGGACCTGCCCGCGGCGGTGTGCCGGGGCAAGGCCGCGGCCGTGGCCGAGTTCCGCAGCCAGACCGAGCCGCTCGGCCCCGCGCCGGCGGACGCGCCGATCCTGCCGCCGCACGTGGTGGCCCGCTTCCTGCGCCCGTACGAGGTGTTCCTCACGTGACCCTGCCGGTCGGCTACTTCGACGCCATGTACGCCGCCAGCCCGGACCCGTGGGGCTTCACCAGCCGCTGGTACGAGCGGCGCAAGTACGCGCTCACCCTGGCCGCCCTGCCCCGCCCCCGGTACGCGGCCGCGTTCGAGCCCGGCTGCTCGATCGGGGTGCTCACCGAACAGCTCGCCGCCCGCTGCGACCGGCTGCTCAGCGTCGACCTAGCCGAGCAGGCCGTGGCCACGGCCGCGGAGCGGGTGGCCGGGTGCCCGCACGTGCGGGTGCGGCCGGGCCGGATGCCGCAGGACTGGCCCGACGAGGACTTCGACCTCATCGTGCTCTCCGAGGTGGGCTACTACCTCGGCGACGCCGACCTGGACACGCTGCTGGACCGGGCCGTGGCGTCGCTGCGGCCCGGCGGCGACCTGGTGGCCGTGCACTGGCGGCACCCGGTGGCCGACTATCCGCAGCGCGGTGACGAGGTGCACGAGCGGCTCGACCGGGTGCCCGGGCTCGCCCGGTTGGTCCGGCACGAGGAGGCGGACTTCCGGCTCGACGTGCACACCCGGACCCCTCCGCCGGCCCGCTCGGTGGCCGAGCGCGAGGGCCTGTGCTGACCGGGCCGACGCGGGTGGCGGTGGTGGTCCCCGCGCACGACGAGGAGGAGCTGCTGCCGGGCTGCCTCGCCGCGCTGTCCGTGGCGGCGGCCGCGCTGCCGGACGTACCCGTCGAGATCGTGGTGGTGCTCGATGCCTGCACCGACGGCACGGCCGCGATCTGCGCGGCCGCCGGGGTCCGCGCGGTCACGTTGCGGGCCCGCAACGTCGGGGTGGCCCGGGCCGCCGGCGCGGCGGCGGCGATCGGCGACGACCCGGCCGGGCTGTGGCTGGCCACCACCGACGCCGACTCCCGCGTCCCGGCCGACTGGCTCGTCCACCAGGCGCGGCTGGCCGCGGCCGGCGCGGACCTGGTGGCCGGGACGGTCCGGGTGGCGGACTGGGCGCCGTGGCCGGCGGAGCTGAAGCTGGCCTACGAGGCGGGGTACGCGGCCGGCGACCGGCACGTGCACGGCGCCAACCTCGGCATCTCCGCGGTCGCCTACCGGCGGGTCGGCGGCTTCCCGGCGCTCGCCCTGGCCGAGGACCGGGAGCTGGTACGGATCGCCACCGAGGCCGGCCTGCGGGTGGTGTACAGCGTGGACACGCCGACGCTCACCAGCGCCCGTGGGACGGCCCGGGCGGCGGGCGGGTTCAGCGCCCACCTGACCCGGCTGGCCGCGAACCTCTGACAGGACGGGGTCGCATCGGGGATGTGCATGGCAGCGAACCACTCTTCGGTGAACGGACCGGCCTTCAACGCCCGTCGGCCAGGATGAGGGACACCCGGTGGGCGAACCGGATCGCTCGGCACCCGGCCAGGCCGTTCACGACGTCGTCCACACCGAGCTTCGGCCGTCCTCCCCTTCCGGTGGCCTCTGCCTGTTGCACGATGATGTTCGCAACCCGCTCCGGGGCATCGGCCAACAACATGCAGAGAAAGTCATCCGGATGCACCGCTTCGATGGCGAACGGCGCGAGCGCACGCTCCGGGAAGTCACGGAGATTGGCCGTGACGATCACCTCCGCGTCGGCGGCGACGGCGGCGGCGAGTACGTGCCGATCTTTGGGATCGTTGGTCAGCCCGGGGATGAACTGCTCGTAACCCGAAGCCATCGCTTCCGGGAAGAAGTCCCGCATCACCTCGACCCTGCGCTCAGCCTTGGCTCCGAGGGCGGACGGCGGCAGATTCCGGCGAACCTCCTCGAGGATCGCAACGGTCCATATCGGTCGGTAGAGGTCTTGCTCGGCGCAACGCAGCAGCGTGTCCGCGAGCACACTTGGCACCAGGACGCAGGCGTCCAACACGGCGACGATCATCAGCGAGCGGTCACTCGGCGGGCTGACCGTCTGATGACTGGCGGCCACGGCGAATCGCTTCGTCGTAAACGCCCATGTCGACTGCGTCAGCCGTCAACTCATCCAACGCCTCGCGGCGCGCCCTCGATCGGCGTTCCTTGTAGGCCAGCACATCGTGCAACGCCACCCGGCGGCTGGAGTTGGGGCGGGTGTAGGGAAGCACGCCGTCATTCATCAACTTGACCACCGTCGGTCGGGTCACCCCCAAGATCGTGGCGGCCTCTCCGGTCGACAGCTCGACGCTTTCGGCCATCACCCGGACGGGCCGCCCCCGCCCCAGGATCGACACGACTTCCGCGAGGGCTTCGCCCACTACGGGCGGCACGTCGACCGGTTCTCCGTCATCAACGATCAGCTTCAGCCGTCGCCCGCTGAGCGACCGGCGGGCGAATCGCCTCAACTCGTCGCCGTTGGGCGTCGACCCGCCTGCGGGCACCACAGTCACAAGATCCTCCGCGCTCCTTGGCTCTATTACCACCATACCTGTAAAAACGAAAAAAACGATAGTTACAACACGGAAGATGCCCCCAAATCGGGGCTGACCCGGCAGGGCGGCCGGACCGGTGATCCAGACCTGGCGCCGGCGAGCGGTCAGCTGGCGGGACGGCCGGCTCGCGAGCCGTTGTCGTCCAGCCAGAGCTGGATGAGGCCGCGGAAGTGCGCGAGGAACTGGTCGTGCTCGTGCGGCGGGTAGGTCGCGGCCACCGTCTCCCGGAGGATGCGGTCGAAGGCGTCCGAACCGACCCATTCGTACACCTGCTCCTCGAGGTGGCCGAGGTGGGTGCCGCACCACTCCCAGTAGCGGTCGCTCTCGAAGTATTCGTCGGCCAGCCCGAGATAGGCGGCCAGCTTGTCCTCGTACGACATGTCGGGGTTGTCGGCGATGGCGAAGTACCGGTTGGTCCGCAGGTCCAGGTTGGGCCGGCGGCCGGTGACGAGACAGTACGTCGACCAGCGGACCAGCGCGGTGATCGCCCAGGGGAAGTAGTAGTGCAGCGACGTGATCGCCACGTCGGGGCAGGCGTTGGCGTAGTCGATCGGATAGACCTCGTCGCCGCTGACCAGCATCTCGGCCGAGTTGAACTCCCAGGAGAAGAAGGCGTTCACCACCCGGCTGATCGCCACGGCCTGCCAGCCGGCGGAGGCGGACAGGAAGTCGTGCGACACGGCGTACCGGTTGTGCATCGGCTGGTCCGGGCGGAAGTCCATGACCATGGTCTCCGGGCCGATGGACAGCGCCCGGGCGAAGTGCTCGTAGTCGATGGTCGCCTGCAGGTGCATGAGCATCTCGCCGGACTCGTCGTACGCCCGGTGCAGGTCGGCCGGGTCGTTGACCCGGGAGACGCCGCGCCAGCCGCCGCCGTCGAACGGCTTCATGTACAGCGGGTAGCCCAGGTCGGCGGCGAGCCGGTCCAGGTCGAACGGCTGGTTGTAGCGCTCGGCCGTGTAGGCCCAGCGGACGTTGTCGACGGGATTCTTGTACGGCACGAGGGTGGTCTCCGGCACCTTGAGCCCGAGCCGCACCATCGCGCAGTAGGCGCTGTGCTTCTCCATCGACTGGAAGGTGAACGGGCTGTTCAGCAGGTACGTCCCGTTGACCAGGGCGGCCTTCTTGAGCCACTCCCGCGGGTGGTAGTACCAGTACGCGAGCCGGTCGATCACCAGCGGTGTCCGGACCGGGTCGGTGAGCCGGAACGGCTCGATGGTCAGCCGCTCGCTGGTCAGGCGATGGACCTCACCGCCGTGGTGGATCGGCCCCACCATGCGTAGGGTCGCCTCGAAAGCCTGGGGCCAGTCCTCCTCGGCGCCGAGGAGGAGCCCGATCAGATGATCCGTCACGGGTATGAATCTAGGAGACAATGCCGCAGTCGGCATGATCAAGATTGGCGGCGATGACGGTGGAGGGTGTCGGTGTGAAGGCCAGCGAGCAGTGGTTCTCCGAGCACATGCAGCAGCCGCTCAGCATGACGCGGTGGGGCCACTACGGCACGCCGGTGCTGGTCTTCCCGACGGCCGGCGGTGACGCCGAGGAGATCGAGCGGCACCACCTCGTGGACGCCTGCGGGCACCTCCTGGCGGCCGGGCGGGTCAAGATCTACTCCTGCGACAGCGTCGCCGGCCGGGCCCTCGCCGCCAGGGACGGCACCCCGGAGCACCGCATGTGGCTGCTCAACCGGTACCAGCAGGCGGTCGCGCACGAGGTCGTACCGGCCATCCACGCCGACCTCGGCGGCCCGCAGCCGATCGTGGTAGCCGGGGCCTCGATCGGCGCGTTCAACGCCGTGTCGATGGTCTGCCGCTACCCGGAGCTGTTCGCGGCGGCCCTGGGGATGAGCGGCACGTACCGGTTGCAGCCGCTGCTGGAGGACCACTTCGGCGACGACCTGTACTTCGCCTCGGCCGTGCACTTCGTCGCCGGCCTCGACGGCCCGCAGCTGGACCTGCTGCGGCAGCGCCGGGTCATCCTGGCCTCCGGGGAGGGCGCCTGGGAAAACATCGGCGAGTCCCGGGCGGTCGCAGACGTGCTCGGCGCGAAGGGCGTGCCGAACCGGGTGGACTCGTGGGGCCCGGACGTCGAGCACGACTGGCCGACCTGGCGGCGGATGCTGCCGCAGTATCTCGAGGAGCTGTGCTAGGGCAACCGCCGGGCGTCTCAGCTGCCGAGCAGCACGTTGACGTACGTCTATTAGTGGCGGCATCGTCGACGCATGGGGGAAGATAATCAGACACCGTTGTTCCGTCGCACCTGGCTGGCGCTCGTGGCCGTCGTCACGCTACCGCTCGGGGTCCTGGGTGTGGGCCTCACCATCACTCCCGCAGCCGGCGCCGACCCCGCGTCGACGCCACCCATCGTCGACAGCCCATCGGCGTCGCCGCTGCCACCGAGACCGCCAACGAACCTCACCGTCACCTGGGTCACCGCTACCTCCGTCACCGTGACCTGGACGGCCTCCACCTCCCCCAACATCCAGGCTTACATCGTCAAGTACACCCAACCCTTCACCAACGTGGACGTGGACACGAGGACATCCGGCGAATCGGCCAGCATCCGCCTCTCGCCGGCGAGCGAATACCGCCTCAGCGTGGCCGCCATGGACTCGACGGGCAACTATTCAAACCTGTCGAACCAGGTCACCGTGATGACCCCGATCCTGGACGGCAGCGACACCGTGCCGCCAACCGCTCCGGGGAACCTCAGCGTCCGGAACGGGCGACTGTCCTGGACTTCGTCCACCGACAATGTCGGGGTGGTCGGCTATGACGTCTATCGCTACAACGGCGGGTACTTCTCCAGGCTGGCCGGCGCAACCACGACGCCCAGTTACCCGGTGACGCCACCGTCCACCCCGGCGTGGGGCGGGTCCTACTACGTACGCGCGAGGGACGCGGCGGGCAACCTGTCGATCGCGTCCAACGTGGTCACGCCACCGACCCGCGCGGGCGGCTAGTACGAGCTGTCCTGCAAGCGTCACTCCTGGCCGAGGCGGTGCAGCAGCAGCGCCTCGGCAAGACAGGCACGTTCGAAGTCGGCCAGGTGCAGGCTCTCGTTGGGCCCGTGCGCCCGGGTGTCGGGGTCCTCGACCCCCGTGATCAGCACCTCGGCCGCGGGGAACGTCTGGACGAACGGGGCCAGGAAGGCGATCGAGCCGCCGACCCCGATCTCGACCGGCGGCACGTCCCAGGCCTGACCGAAGGCCGCCCGCGCGGCGGCGTAGCCGGGACCGTCGGTACGCGCCGCGAACGGCGCCACCGGGCGGCCGGGCGTCACCCGTAACCGCACCCCCCACGGCGCGTGGGACTCCAGGTGCCGGACCAGCGCGTCGCGGGCGGCCCCGGCGTCGTCGCCCGGTCCGATCCGCAGCGCCAGCCGGGCCCGGGCGGTCGGCACCAGCACCATGCCGGCCGCGTCCACCGGCGGCGCGTCGATGCCGATCACCGACAGGGCCGGCGCCCGCCACAGCCGCGAGGTGAGCGACCCGGAGCCGATCAGCCGTACGCCGTCCAGCACCCCGGCGTCGGCGCGCAGCCGGTCCTCGGTCAGGTCGAGGGGGTCGGCAACCTGCCGGGAGAGCCCGGCCACCGCCACGTCGCCGCGCTCGTCGTGCAGCGAGGCCAGCAGCCGGGTCAGCGCGGTGAGCGCGTCCGGCACCGGACCGCCGTACACCCCGTTGTGGACGGCCTGCCGCAGCGTGGCCACCTCCACCACCACGCTCACGCCGCCGCGCAACGAGGTGGTCAGCGCCGGTACGCCCACCCGCCAGTTGGTGGAGTCGGCCAGCACCAGCACATCGGCGGCCAGCCGGTCGCGGTGTTCGGCCAGCAGGGCCGGGAGGGTGGGCGAGCCGATCTCCTCCTCGCCCTCGATGAGCACGGCCACGCCGACGCCCGGATCGTCGCCGAGGGCCCGCAGCGCGGCGCAGTGCACCGCGACGCCGGCCTTGTCGTCCGCCGCTCCCCGGCCGAACAACCGGCCGTCGCGCTCCCGTGGCTCGAACGGGTCGCCGCCCCACGCGGCCCGGTCGCCCGCCGGCTGCACGTCGTGGTGGGCGTAGAGCAGCACCGTGGGGGCGCCCGGCGGACCCGGTCGACGGCCAAGTACCGCGGGCAGGCCGTCCGGTGCCCGTACCACCTCCACCGTCGGCAGGCCGGCCGCGCCGAGCTGGCGCGCGACCTCGGCCGCCGACGCCTCGACGGCGTCGCGCGCTTGCGGGTCGGCCGACACGGACGGGATCCGGACCAGCCGTTCGAGCCCCTCCCGCACCGCGGGCAGGACGGCCCGCACGGCCGCCCGCAGGTCTCGGTCGGGCGCGCCGCCGGCGTCGGCTTCGCCGGGGCCGGCGCCGCCGTCACCGGCAGCGCCGGAGGCGGAACCGCGCGGGTATGCCCGGGCGCCGTCGGCCCGGCCGGCGTCTGCGGCCGTCATTCGGCGTACAGGTTCAGGTCCGCGGCGAAGCGCTCGGTCATCTCGATCACCCGCTGCAACTCGTGGTGCCGGACGATCACGATGCCGTCACCGATGGTGGTGGCCCGCCAGTCCCGGCGGTGCGCCCCGATCGGAAGCAGGTCGACCAGGACGATGTCCGGCCCGAACTCCGCCCGCAGCTCGTCCAGGCCGCGCACCGCGGTGATCCGCCCGGCGCCGTGGGCCCGCTTGCAGATGCTGCCCACGTTGTGCTGGCGGCGCAGCTGGCGCATCCGCCCGT
Organism: Plantactinospora siamensis; assembly: GCF_042434095.1. Lineage (NCBI taxonomy): Bacteria > Bacillati > Actinomycetota > Actinomycetes > Micromonosporales > Micromonosporaceae > Plantactinospora > Plantactinospora siamensis. The sequence continues at coordinate 253,569 of NZ_JBHLUE010000026.1, read as the reverse complement.
GCAGCACCGCCTCGGCCCAGCCCGCGTACAGGTCGCCGTCGGTGTTGAAGTTCATCAGATCGACCACCCGCACGCCCGGCGGGCGGGCGGCGATCTCGCCGAACACCACCTCGCCGTCGGCCTTGCGGTACCACTCCAGGTGGGTGAACCCGGTCTCGAAGCCCAGCGCCGCCAGCACCTGCTCGCCCATCCGCCGGCCGCCCGCCAGGTGCGGGGCGTCGAGGTCGCGCAGCGAGATCGCCACCGGGCTGACCCACTCGTGCATGCGCATCTGCAGGGGTCGGGGCCGGTACCACAGCACGTGCTCGAAGAGGATCCGGCCGCCGGCGCACACCGTGTCATGGGTGAACTCCTCGGCCTCGATGAACTCCTCCACGCTGACCTCGGGCACGTGCCGCAGCAGCGGCAGCACCTCGGCCAACTCGGTGGCCGTCTCCACCCGGTAGGTGTCGGCCGAGCCGGCGCCGGCGATGGGCTTCACGATCAGCGGATAGCCGACCTTCTCGGCCGCCTCCCAGACCCCGGCCACCGTGCTGGCGCTGGCGTGCCACGGGGTGCGGATGCCGGCCGCGTCGAGCGTCCGCTTCATCAGCTCCTTGTCGCGGAACGGCAGCGTCTGCGCCACGGTCATCCCGGGCAGCCCGAACGCCTCCCGCACCCGCGCGGCCAGCAGCATGTACGGCTCCCACAGGCACTCGACCTGGTCGATCCGTACGTGCCGGGACAGGCCGCGCAGCGCCGCGAGGACGGCGTCCTCGTCCGCCAACGACACGTGCTCGTAGTGCGCCAACGCCTCCCGGGCCGGGGCCGGCAGCGCCTCGCGGGGCTGGTCGCCCACGCCGATCACGGTGGCGCCCACGGCGGCCAGGCCCCGGGTGAACCACGCCATCTCCTGCGGATAACCCGGGGAAATCATGACCACGTTCGTCACAACGCCTCCACCAGCTCGACCCGGATCCCGGTGATGATCCGGCGCAGCGCCTCGCGTACCGCCTCGGTCCGCTGATCGCGCACGATCACGTACCCCTGGCCGGTGTAGTCCGACCCGGCGTCCTGGCCGGGCCGGGGCAGCCGGGACTCCACCACCAGGTGGCCCACGTCCCGGTTCACCTCGGCCACCCCGTGCACGGCCCCGACCCGGCCGCGGCCCACGCCGCGCAGGTACGCCGTTCCGGCGGCGAACCGGCGCTCGGGCACGTCGAAGTCGCCCAGCACCACCAGCCGGGCCCAGGCGGCGAACAGGTCGAAGTCGTGCGCGTACCCGTGCATCGAGGTGAGCTGCGCGCCCGGTGGCCGGGCGGCCACCTCCGACACCGCCACCGACCCGTCGGGCCGGCGGAACCACTCCATGTGGGTGAGCGCGTCCGTCACCCCCAGCGCGCGCAGCGCGGCCGGCCCGACCGCGTGGATGCCGGCGTACTCGGGGCCGCCGATGTCCCGGGGCAGCACCACCGTCCACTGGATCCAGGGGTTGCGCAGCACGTCCAGCGGCGGCGGGTAGTAGTCGGCGATCGACGACCACACCGTGGCGCCGCCGAGCGTCACGCTGTCGAACGTGTGCTCCTGCCCCACCAGGAACTCCTCCAGCAGCGCCGGCGCGTCCCCGCTCGGCGGCACCGCGCCCAGCCAGGCGTCCAGCGCCGCGCCGTCGTCCAGCCGGTAGGTGGCCTGGGAGCCGGCCCCGGCCGGCGGCTTGGCGACGAGCGGGAAGCCGACCTCGCGGGCGAACGCCCGCGCCTGCGCCGGGTCGTGCACGAGGGCGTGCCGGGCGCACGGAACGCCGGCGGCCCGCAGCGTCTCCTTCATCCGGGCCTTGTCCCGGACGTTCATCGCCGTGGCCACGTCCATCCCGGCGATGCCCATCCCCTCGCGCACCTGGGCGAGCGGGACCTGAAGCTGCTCGAGCGCGCCGACGAGCCGCTCGACCCGCCCGATCTGGCCGGCGAGCCCTGCCACGCCGGCGGCGATCTGCCGCGGATCCAAGGCGTCGTCGACCCGCCAGTGCCCGGCCAGCAGGTCGCGCAGCTCGGGGGCGATCCGCTCCAGCGGATCGCTGGTCACCAGGCCGAGCCGGACGCCGGGCAGCGCGGCCACGCACCGGACGAAACGGGCCGTGGCGTCGAGCAGGTACGGGGCGACGAAGGCGACGGCGACCATGGCCGGACGGTACCCGGCACGGCGGGTTCGCACATCTCGTCGCGGGCCGCGGGCGTCCCGTCGGGGAGGGCGGCCGCTCCGGTGGCCCCCGGCGCCGGCTGGCCGTAGCATGGCAATCGATGCGGGTGATCTTCATTGAGCCGAGCTTTCCAAGCAACCAGCGCCAGTTCGTCCGGGGGCTGGCGCAGGTCGGTGCCGAGGTCATCGGCATCGGCGAGTCGCCTGCGGAGTTCCTCGACGAGGAGCTGCGCGGCTGGCTGGTCCACTACCACCAGGTGCCCAACGTGACCGACGTCGGCGTGCTGACCGACGCCGTGCGCTGGGTACAGGACCGGATGTGGGTGGACCGGCTGGAGGCCACCATCGAGTCGCACACCCTCGGGGCCGCCGAGGTGCGGGAGCGGTGCACCATCCCGGGCACCTCGCGGCGGACGGCGTGGCTGTGCCGCGACAAGCCGTCGATGAAGGAGGCGCTGCGCGCCGCCGGGGTGCCGACCGCGGCCTCCACGGCGGCGGACGACGCCGACCAGGTGTGGGCGTTCGCCGGCGAGGTCGGCTACCCACTCATCCTCAAGCCGCGCGCCGGCGCCGGCGCCCTGGACACGGTACGGATCGACGACCGGCAGCAGCTGGAGACGGCGCTGGGGTCGTTCGGCGGCAAGGGCGTCACGTCCATCGCCGTCGAGGAGTTCGTGGAGGGCCACGAGGGCTTCTACGACACCCTCTCGGTCGACGGGCAGCCGGCGCTGGACTTCGTCACGCACTACTTCCCCAACGTCCTGGAGGCGATGCGGACCCGCTGGATCTCGCCGCAGTTCGTCGCCACCAACCGGGTGGATCAGGTCGCCGACTACGGCCAGCTGCGCGAGCTCGGGCAGCGGGTGGTCGAGGCGCTCGGCATCGGCACCAGCGCCACGCACATGGAGTGGTTCTTCGGGCCCAAGGGGCTGCGGTTCTCCGAGATCGGCTGCCGGCCGCCCGGGGTGGGCGCGTGGGACCTGTACGCGGCCGGCAACGACCTCGACCTCTACCGCGAATGGGCCAACGCCATCGTCAACGGGCAGGTGGACGCCCGGCCGTCGCGCCGGTTGGCCGCCGGGATCATCGCGCTGCGGCCGGAGCGCGACGGCCACATCTCCGGCTATTCGGGCGTCGAGCAGGTGCAGGCAAAGTACGGTCAGTGGGTGCTGGACGCGCACCTGCCCGAGCCGGGCACGCCGACGCAGCCGGTCGAGGCCGGCTACATGGCGAACGCGTACGTGCGGATGCAGCATCCGGACTACGACGTGCTCCGCTCGATGCTGGACGAGGTCGGGCGGACCGTCCACGTGCACGCGGCGTGAACCGCACCGTCTGGCTCCTGGGCCCGCAGCGCCGACCGACCGTCCAGCACGTCGTCCGGGACCTCGATCCGCAGTCCCGGATCGCCTTTGTGACGGCGGGCTGGCAGGAGCGCGAGTCCGACGACGCCGAGCTGCGGGACCTGCTCGGCGGGCGCGGGGTGAACCTGACCCTGCACGCGCGCTGGCTCGACGTCCACGAGCAGGACCGGGAGTACGGCAACGCCGAGCGGGAGCACCACGCCGCCATGGCGGAGCTGCGCCAGCTCTATCTCACCCAGCTCGACCATGTCCTGCAGGCGGCCTACGCGGTGGCGCGCGGTAAGGAGGGCCGGCCGCGGTTCCGGGACGCCGCCCTGGACGACGCGCTGGAGGCCGTCCGGCTGGTGGACCGGCAACACCTGGTCCGGGTCCGCGCCGCCCACGACGCGTTCTACGCCGCGTGGCGCCCGCAGGAACGGCCGGCGGTGGCCCGGCACCGCGACGAGGTGCGAGGGCTGATGGCGGACGTCGAGGCGGTGGTCATCGCCGGCGGGCACGTCGGCGACCTGCTCACCGTGCTGCACCTGTTCCACCTCGAGCCGTACCTGCCGTCGGTGGTGCTGGCCTGGTCGGCCGGCGCCATGGCGCTGGTCGACCGGGTGGTGCTCTTCCACGATCACGTCCCGCACGGGGTGGCGCAGACCGAGGTGCTCGGCGACGGCCTCGGGGTGGTGCACGGCCTGGTGCCGTTGCCGCACGCCCGACGCCGGCTGCGGACCGACGACCCCATCCGGATGTCGGCGCTGGCCCGGCGCTTCGCGCCGGCCCGGTGCCTGGTGCTGGACGACGGGGTGCGGATCCGGCTGGAGGCCGACGGCTCGCTCCCCACCGGCGCCCGGGTGGTCACCGCGGATGGCCAGGTCACCCCCGGGGAGACCGCATGACCATGCCGAAGTTCGCCGCTCCGACCGCCAAACTGGCGATCAACCGGCTCAAGGACCGCAGGCCGCTCGACGCCGCGGCGGTCGACCGCTTCCTCGCCCGGCACGAGGTGCCGATCGTCGAGGGCCTGCGTTGCACGTTCCTCTATCGCGGCGAGGCCGACGAGGTGTTCCTGGCTCAGCGGATCGTCGGCCTCCCCGAGCTGCTGCCGCTGCGCCGCCTGTGGGGCACCGACCTGTGGTATCTGGTCCTCGAGCTGCCCACCGGTTCGCGGGTCAACTACCAGCTCGAGGTGCGCCGAGGCGGGCACAGCGAGCGGATCAACGACCCGCTGAACGAGAAGCTGTCCTACAGCCCGGTCGGCACCTCCTCGGTCTGCTTCGGCCACGGCTACTCCTCGCCGGAGTGGACCGAGCCGGATCCGGACGCCCGGCCCGGCGACCTGGTCGAGCTGACGGTGCGCAGCCGGGCCCTGCGCCGGGACTACCCGGTCACCCTCTACCTGCCCGCCCGGTTCCGGCGCACGGCCTCGTACCCGCTGCTGGTCGTGCACGACGGCCCGGACTTCCTGCAGTACGCCGCGGCGAAGACGGTGCTCGACAACCTGATCCACCGGCTCGACGTGGCGGAGACCGTCGTGGCCTTCCTGCGTCCGCAGGACCGGCTCAACGAGTACGCCGACTCCACCGCGCACTCGCGCTTCCTCGCGGCCGAGCTGCTGCCGCGGCTGGAGACCGAGCTGCCGCTGGTCGGCAGGCCGTCCGGCCGCTGCCTGCTCGGGTCGAGCTTCGGGGCGGTGGCGTCGCTGTCGGCGGCCGTCAGGTCACCGGACACCTACGGCTCGCTCATCCTGATGTCGGGGTCGTTCGTGTTCACCGACATCGGCGCCGACCACGGTGGCGGTGAGGTGTTCGACCCGGTCGTGCGGTTCGTGAACCGGTACCGCGCCCGGCCGACCCACGTGGCCGACCGGCTCTTCGTCAGCTGCGGAGTCTACGAGCCGCTGATCGTCCAGAACCGCTCGATGGTGCCGACGTTCGAGGCCGCCGGCATGACCGTCCGGTACGTCGAGGCCCGGGACGGACACAACTGGGAGAACTGGCGGGACCGGCTCCGCGACGCGCTGTCGTGGGTCTATCCCGGCCCGCAGAAGTTCTACTACGAGTGACCCCGGCCGACGAGGCCCGGCAGATCACCTCAGCTGCTGGGCCAGCCCGACGATGATCCCGCTCGGCCCGCGCAGGTAGCACAGCAGGAAGATGTCCTCGAAGCGCGACACCTCGCCGAGGACCTCGCCGCCGTGCGGCCGGAGCCGGGCCACGGTGTCCTCGATGTCGTCCACGGCGAACATGACCCGGTGCAGTCCCAGCGTGTTGGGCGGGGCGACCTTCGGCTCCGGCCTGATCAGCTCGGGGCTGTGGTACGTCGTCAGTTCGAGCTTTCCCGGGGCGTCCGGGATCCGCATCATGGCGATCTCGCTGCGCATGTCCGTGAGCCCGACGACCCGCTCCGCCCAGCTGCCCTCGATCGACATCCGACCCTCCAGCTCCATGCCGAGCTCGGTGAAGAAGGCCACGGCGGCGTCGAGGTCGTCGACCACGATGGCGACGTTGTCCATGCGCTGAATCGTCATGCCGCCGAGCATATGGGCCGGGTCGGACACGACCCGCCAAACCGGCTCCCTCTCACAGCCGTGGATCGGTCGGTTCGGACTCCAGGGCCAGGATGGCGAAGACCAGTTCGTGCACCCGCCACAGCGGTTCGCCGGCGGCCACCGCGGCCAGCGCGGCCAGCCCGAGGATGTTTTCCCGGTGGGCCAGCCCGCGCTTGCGGCCGAGCTTGCGGTCGCGCAGTCGCTCCAGGTGCGCCGGCTCGGTGTAGTCGGGGCCGTAGATGATCCGCAGGTACTCCCGGCCGCGGCACTTGATGCCCGGCTGGACCAGCTTGCCGGCCGGCCGGTGCAGCGGCCCCGCGTACGGCTTGACCACCATGCCCTCCCCGCCGGCGCCGGTCAGCTCCAGCCACCAGTCGGTGGCGGCCGCCACCGACGCCTCGTCGCCGGTGTCCACCACGATCCGCCGGGTGTTCCGGAACAGCTCCGGGTCGGCGGCGACCAGCTGATCACACCGGCCGAGGTGCCAGCCGTGGTCCCGGCCGGCGTGGCTGGCGCCCTCCGAGGCCAGCAGCATGAACGGCGCGTACCGGATCCCGGCAAGCCCGTCCACCGGCCAGCAGTACCGCCGGTACGCCGCGGTGAACGCCGCGGCGTTGTCGGCCCGGGCCGCGGTCCGGTCCCGCAGGGCGGTCAGGTCCAGGCCGCGGGCCAGCCCGGCGTCCAGGGCATCGAGTGCGTCCGGCAGCGCGGCGCGGGCCGCCGCGCCGACCCCGGCGTACTGCTCGCGGATCAGCGCGCCCGCCTTGGCCGACCAGGGCAGCAGCTCACCGTCCAGCAGCAGCCAGTCGGTGGCCAGCTCCTCGAACAGCGGCGCCGCGGCGGCGCGTACCCGGGACAGCAGCGCCGCGGTCAGGTCCGGCCGGGCGAAGAACGGCCGGCCGGTACGGGTGTACACCGTGCCGGACGACCCGTCGGAGACCCCGAACCGGGCGGCCGCGGTGGCGGCGTCCCGGCAGACCAGGACGACGGCCCGGGAGCCCATGTGCTTCTCCTGGCAGATCACCCGCTCGACACCCGCCCTGCGGTAGTCGGCGAACGCCTCCGTCGGGTACTCCAGGTAGCCCTCGCGGGTGCTGGTCGACGACGGTGACATGGTCGGCGGCAGCCACAGCAGGCGCCGCGGGTCGACCGCGAACCGGCTCATCACCTCCAGCGCGGCGGCGGCGTTCTCCGCCTCCACGGTCACCGGCCCGTAGCCGGTATCCACGTGCCGGCGGCCGGTCACGTCGGTCAGGTTCAGCGTGCTGCCGTCCCGGCTGGGCAGGATCGGGCCCAGCGGCCGGACCGGCTCGTAGTGGGTGCGTTCCGCCGGGACCGACACCAGCGCCCGCTCCGGGTAGCGCAGCGCGGTCAAATTGCCGCCGAACACGCAGCCGGTGTCCACGCAGATGGTGTTGTTGATCCACTCCGGGGTGGAGTTGGCCACGTGGCCGTAGACCACCGTGGCCGCGCCCCGGTAGTCGACCGCCCAGGGGTAGCGCACCGGCAGGCCGTACTCGTCGGTCTCGCCGGTGGTCTCCCCGTACAGGCAGAAGGAGCGCACCCGGCCGGAGGCGCGGCCGTGGTATTCCTCCTTGAGCCCGGCGTGCGCCACGACCAGCCGGCCGCCGTCCAACCGCAGGTGGCTGACCAGGCCGTCGATCCAGTCGGCCGCGGCCGCCACGAACTCCGGCGGCTCGACGGCGAGCTGGTCGAGAGTCTCGGCCAGCCCGTGGCTCACGGTCACCTTGCGGCCGCGCAGCCTGCGCAGCAGCTTCTGCTCGTGGTTGCCCGGTACGCACAGCGCGGTCCCGTCGGCGGTCATCCCCATCACCAGCCGCAGCACGCCCGGGGAGTCCGGGCCGCGGTCGACCAGGTCACCGACGAAGACGGCCTGCCGCCCGGCCGGGTGGTGCGCGCCCACGGGTCGACCACTGGCGTCCCGGCGCAGTTCCCAGCCGAGGCCGGTCAGCAGCGTCTCCAGCTCGGCGCGGCAACCGTGCACGTCGCCGATGATGTCGAACGGTCCGGTCAGCTCCCGCCGATCGTTCCAGGCCCGCTCGTTGACGATGGTGACGTCGTCCGGCTCGGTGACCACGTGCACCTTCCGGAAACCCTCCCGGCTCAGCTCGCGCAGCGCCCGGCGCAGGTTCTGCTGCTGGCCGCGCAGCACCGCCCGGCCGAACTGCCGGTCCGGCCGCGCCTCGGTACGCTGCCACGCCACCGACTCCGGGGTGTCCAGCACGATGGCCACCGGCAGCACGTCGTGCGCCCGGGCCAGTGCCACCAGCGCCTCCCGAGCGTGCTTACGCACGTTGGTGGCGTCCACGACCACGCGGCGACCGGCCCGCAACCGGATCCCGGCCACGTGGTGCAGCGCGTCGAACGCGTCCGCGGAGGCGGACTGGTCGTTCTCGTCGTCGGCGACCATGGCCCGGAACGCGTCCGAGGACAGCACCTCGGTCGGCGTGAAGTGCCGGCGGGCGAACGTCGACTTGCCGGAACCGGAGATTCCGACCAGGGCGACGAGCGACAGGTCGGGGATGTCGAGCCTCATCCGACGTCCTTTCCGGTCGCGGTGGCGGTGGCGTGCCCGGTCGCCCGGCCGGCGGCGATCGAGGGGCCCGAGCCGGCGGCGGTTGCGGGGCGCGAGCCGGCGGCGGCGATCCCGGAGCCGGGGCCGGCGGCGGCGCCGTCCGGGGCGGCGACCGACCGGAACAGGGCCAGCTGGGTCGGCGGGCCGACCTGCGGGTCCGGCTCGCCCACCGGCCGGAACTCGACCGTGTAGCCGTACGTGGCCGCCGTGCGCTCGGCCCACCCGGCGAACTGCGCCCGGGTCCACTCGAAGCGGTGGTCGGGGTGCCGCAGCCGGCCGCCGGTCAGCCCCTCGTACCGGACGTTGTACTCGACGTTCGGGGTGGTCACCACCACCGCGCCCGGCTTGGCGTGGCCGAACACGGCCCGTTCCAGGGCCGGCAGCCGCACCTCGTCGAGGTGTTCGATCACCTCCATCAGCACGGCGGCGTCGTAGCCGCGCAGCCGGTCGTCGTGGTAGGTCAGGGCCGACTGGACCAGGGTGATCCGGCCGACCTGCCGGTCCGGCAGCCGGTCCAGCCGCAGCCGCCGCTCCGCGACCCGCAGGCTGGCGGCCGAGACGTCCGCGCCGACGATCTCGGTGAAGCGACGGTCGGCCAGCAGCTCGCGCAGCAACGACCCGGGTCCGCAACCGAGGTCGAGCACCCGGGTGGCCCCGGCGGCACCCAGCGCGGCCAGCACGGCCTCGATGCGCAGCCGCACCAGCGGCCGGCGGCGCTCGGCCCGCTCGAGCGCGCCGACCACGTCGTCATCGCTCCAGTCCCCGGCCGCCGCGCCGCCCTCCTCGCCGGGCCGCGCGTGGTCCGCCGCCGCGGGCGCTGACGCCGGCACGGTGGCGGCCGGGTCGCCGTCCGCGGACCGATCCTGCTGCCCGGAAGCCGATGCCGACGGTGGCCCGGAGGCGACGTCGGTGCCGAGCGGGTCGGCGGTGGCGAACGGGTCGCCGCCGGCCACCGGCACGGCTTCGCGGTCGGCCGGCTCGGGATCCAGCGTCACGCTGTCCGGTTCGTCGGACGCGGCGCGCAGCCGGTCCAGGGCGCTGTGTGCCAGGCCGCGCTGGTTGGCCAGGTACCGCCGGGCGATCATCGTCCGGTCCGGATGCCCGGCGAGCCAGCCCGAACCGGCGAGCAGCAGCTTGTCCACCTCGTCCTCGGTGACCCAGTAGTGCTTGGCGTCGTCGAGCACGGGCAGCAGCACGTACAGGTGGTTCAACGCGTCGGCCAGCCGCTGCTCGCCCGCCAGGCGCAGCTGGACGTACCAGGAATCGCCCCAGTCCGCGAAGGCGGGGTCCAGCGGCACCGGCGTCGCGGCGACCGTCCAACCCAGCGGGACGAACAGCCGCTCCGCCACCGCCGGACCGCCCCGGCAGGGCAGCGCCGAGACGGTGATCTCCAGCGGCAGCGGCATGCCGGCCAGCTCCGCGCGATCCCGGCTGGCGCCCTTCAGGGCCGACCGGAACACCCGACCCAGGGCAACCGTCAGGAGGCTCGACGACGCGTAGGGCCGGTCGTTGACGTACCGGCCGAGGGTGATACCATCCGGGGCACGCTGTCCCTTGGCCGGCCGACCCAGCCCGAGCGGGTCCACCTCCAGCAGCAGCGCCGCGGTGCAGCGCTCCGGATCGGCCCGCGGGTACCACACGTGCGCCGTCCCGCCGGTGGTGTCGAACGACTGGACCCGGTCCGGGTGCTTGACCAGCAGATAGCCCAGGTCGGTGGCGGGCCGGTGGGTGGTGGAGATGGTCAGCAGCACAGGTAGATCATCCCAGCCACCGCGAGCGAATTTCGCCCCGTCGCGGGGCCATCCGCCGGGACGCGGCGTCGCCGCACAACGCGGCCGCGCCGGCCGGGCGAACGCCCGGCCGGCGCGGACATCGTCAGGCGGTCGTCCGGGTGCGGACCTCCCGCGACTCCGCCAGCAACGCCGAGGGGCTTCCGTCGGTACGGATGTCCACGGCGCTGCCGTCCGGCTCCTCGTCGGTCGGGCGCCGCGCCGCGGTGACGGCCGGATCGTCGCCGGCCGTGACCCGCGTGCCCTCCGGCGTCACGATCTCCTCCACCGAGTCCTCCAACGCCGGCAGCGAAGAGGCCAGTGCCGCCTCCGCCACGTCAACCGTGGCGGAACGCCCGTTCCTGGCGGCGGTGCCGGCGGTGGCGCCGCTGCCGTTGATCGGGCCGCTGCCGTTGGTCGGGCCGCTGCCGTTGGTCGCGGTGGTGCCGCTGGTCGCGCCGCTGCCGTTCATCGTGGCGGTTTCGTTGGTCCGGCCGCTGCCGTTGATCGCGGGCTCGGGCGCCGGCGGAAGTGCGCGGTCCGGACGGCCGGACGGCGCCGGCGGCAGCGCGGCCACGGCCGGCGCCCTGTCCCGAGTTGTCGGGCTGGCCTTGCGGGCGCCGCTGGCGGTCCGGGAGGTCGGCCCGGCGCTGGCACCGGCGGTGCGCCGGCTCGGCGTACCGCTGCTGCGGCCTGCGGCCTGCGGCTTGGCGGCGGCGGTGCTCGCCGGCGGTCGCTTCGCCGCGGTGGCCTTGGTCGCGGTCCGCGGCTTGGCGGCGGCCTTGTCCGCGGTCCGCGGCTTGGCGGCGGCCTTGTCCGCGGTCCGCGGCTTGGCGGCGGCCTTGGCCGCGGTCCGCGGCTTGGCGGCGGCCTTGACCGGCGCGGCGTTTCGGCCGCCCGCGGTGGCCTTGGTGGCGGTGGCCTTCCGGGCGGCGGTCCCGCTCCCGGTCGTCCTGCGGCCGTCGCGCATCGCCTTGATGAGGGCCTCGGCCAGCTCACCCTTGCGCATGCCCGCCGTGTCGGTCACACCCCGACGCCGGAGACGGTCCCGCAACTGATCCACCTTCAGGGCCCGGATCTCCGTCTCCGGAATGTCCGGCGTGTTCGGCGTCTGATTCCCGGCCCGGCTCGCCGGGGCGGCGGCGGAACGACCGCCCCGCGACCCGGAGCCGGACCGGGCCGCACCGGTCGACCGACCGGTGTCACCCGCCTTCCGACCGCCGGTCGCCCTCCGGCCCTCGGTCTTCGCGCGGCCGCCGGTCGCCTTCCGGCCCGCGGCCGTCGTGCGGCTGCCGGTCGTCCTGCGGCCGTCGCGCAGGGCCTTGATGAGGGCCTCCGCCAGCTCACCCTTGCGCATCGCCGCGGTGCCGGTCACACCGCGACGCCGCAGCCGGTCCCGCAACTGATCCACCTTCAGAGCCCGGATCTCGGTCTCGGGGATGTCCGGCGTGTTCGGCGTCTGATTCCCGCCGGCCGCTGCCGACCGGCCAAGCCGCGAGTCAGTACCGGAGCGACCACGGGCCGCACCGGTCGTGCGGCCGGTGTCACCCGTCTTCCGAACGCCGGTCGCCTTCCGGCCCTCGGTCGTCGTGCGGCTCCCGGTCGTCTTGCGGCCGTCGCGCAGGGCCTCGATGAGGGCCTCCGCCAGCTCACCCTTGCGCATCCCCGTGGTGCCGCTCACACCGCGACGCCGCAGCCGGTCGCGCAACTGATCGACCTTCAGGGCCCGGATCTCGGTCTCGGGGATGTCTGGCGTGTTCGGGGTCTGGTTACCGGTGCGGGCGGCGGAACGACCACCCCGGGAGCGGGACGTGGCCGTACCGGAGCGGGAGGTGGCGCCGCCGGAGCGGGCGCTCCGGCCCGTCGCCGGAGCGCTGCTGTCCCGCCGGTTGCGGCTGCCGGTGCCGGCGCCCTTCCGGTCGTCGCCCATGGCCTTCACGAGAGCCTTCACCAGATCGTCCTTGCGCATCTCCGCGGTGCCGGTGACCCCGCGGCGGCGAAGCCGGCCGCGGATCTGGTCGACCTTCAACGCGCGGATCTTGCTCTCGGAAATGGCGGGCGTGTTGGGAGTCTGGTTGCCCGGCCTGTTCTTTGTCGTCGTCGAGCCGCTGCCGCGTCCCGAGTCGCTTCGGGGAGCCATCAAAACACGTCCTTCCTCAAGGCTTTCCGCGTCGTGGGGGGAAACGCGTCCCTCCTCGTCACCTGCAATACCCTCAACGATCAACCGAAACCACCCGCGCCTTGAGGAATGAGGGGTTGGCCACGGTCGAATGCCGTGCGGGGCACGGGCCGGGCGCCATGACGGCCGCCCGGCCCGAGATCCCGCAACGCCGGCTCAGTGCGTCCGCGGGTCCTCGTCCGGCGTCCGGACGCCCACCTTCGACAGGCCACGACTGACCAGGTAACCGATGGTCAGCAGGGTGATGAACCACCACGCCTTATCGGCGGTGAACACGTCACCGCCGCTGCCGCCGCTGCTGCCGACGGCGTTGGACGCGATCAACACGGCCACGACGGCGGCGAGGTAGACGTACAGTTCGGTCGTCTTCCACGCCGGCTTGGTCTCTTCGCCGCGCGAGAGCCCGCGCCGGCCCGTCGTGCGCGTGTCGGCCGGGCGCATACCGGTCATTCCATCGTTCGAGGGCGTGGTAGCGGTGGTCATGTTTCCTCCCTGGGGCATGAATCGCATCCCGGTTCGTCCCGCGAGCCGGAAACCCGCCGGTCGATTATGGACAGACTCGACGAGAACATAGACGAGCTTACGAACCGGGAATGGCATCTTCACGATGCGCGCGGTGTCGACCCCATTCTTGAGTCCATTCCGCCGAGGCGGAACCGCGCCTTCGCCCCCTTTCATGCCCACCGGGTGGGTGCCAAAACCCTTCCGCACCGAATGCGCTGCGGCGGCGATATGTGAGGGTGCCGCTGCGCGGCGGAATCGACATCGGCGGCCGCAGGGGTCGAGGTGATCGAGCGGGATCTCCGGCTGGGTGACGGCTTCACCCGCGCAAAGTCCGGCCCGGAGTGGCTGCGCGGCGGGTCTGGCCCGGGCGTCCGCGCCCCGATGGGACGTGCCGCCCGACCGGGCGTCGACCGTGCTCGCCGCGACGGTCAGCGGTTGAGGTAGGCCGCCAGGCCGCCGAGTTCCTCGTTGGCGATGAACACCGATCGCACGTTGATGATGGCCTCCTCGACGTGGCTGGGGCACCCCCATGCCGCGTCGCCCCACGAGTCGGCGATCTTGATTTCGGCGGCTTCGGCGCACCCCTGGGCGCCACCGAGTTGGCAGTGCTCCGGGTGCGGGGTGGCGGACTGCGCGGCCGCGGCCGCGGCCGCGCGCATCCGGGTGGCGAGTTCCGCGGCCGTGGCGGCGCGCTGCTCGGCTTCGGCGCGCAGCTGCTGCTCCGCGCGGATCGCCGTGGTCAGCTCCTCGTGGGCCGCCCTGGCGCGCTCCTCGGCGGCCGCCTTCGCTTGTTCGATGTGGTGCCGCTCGATGGCCAGGGCCGCGGTGCCGGTGAAGACCCGGGTGAGGGCGAGGTCGTTGTCCTGCGGGACGCGCGGCGTGCGGTGGTACATGGCGAAGGTGCCCAGCAGGCTGCCGTCGCGGGCCAGGATCGGCGTCGACCAGCAGGCGGCCAGCCCGGCCCGGCCGGCCAGGTCGCGGAAGTCGGCCCAGAACGGGTCGGTGGCGATGTCGGTGACGATGACCGGTTCCCGCCGGTGGGCGGCCGTGCCGCAGGAGCCGACCCCCTCGCCGGTGGCGATCCCGTCGATGGCCCGGTTGTAGAAGTCGGGCAGGCTGGGCGCGGCGCCGTGCCGCAGGTGTCGACCGTCGGGATCGGCGAGCAGGACGGAGACGAGGACCTCCTGCGGTGCCAGCCGCTCGATCCACCGGGCCATCCCGTCGAGCACCTCGGTCAGCGGCGCCTGCCGGGCGATCTGTTCCAGCAGGGCCCGGTGCTCGGCCATCAGTCGCTGGGCGTGCTTGACCTGGGTGGTCTCCACGCCGATCAGCCGGATCCCGGCCACCGTCCCGCCGGCATCCCGGCGCGGGTCGTAGCTGAAGTCGAAGAACACGTCCCGCGCGTGCGGCCCGGTCCCGAGGGTGATCCGGACGTCACGGGTGGTCCCGGGCTCGCCCGTGCGGTAGGCCCGATCGAGGTGGTCGATCAGGTCCGAACCGACCAGCGCGGGCAGCGCCTCGGCGAGGGCGACCCCGACGGACGCCCGGTCCTGGCCCAGGACGGTGCGGAACGCCCGGTTGGCCGTCTCAACCAGGTGCGCCGGCCCGGTCAGGGACGCGAAAACCACCACGGACTCCCCGAACAGGGTCTGGAGATCCTCGTCCGCCCCCGGTCCGGCAACCGCCGGCTCCGCGGTCGCCGGCCGCTGGCCCGATACCGCCGTCATGTGCTGGTCCGCCTCTCGTCCCGCCAGCCGGCCACCCTACTCGTCAATCAGGTCGGCTTCGTGATCGGCGGGGTACCGCTCGGCGCGGCGGTCGTCGCGCTCGCCGGCATCACCGGCGGGCTGTGGCTCACCGCGGGCTGCTACCTGGCGGCCATCCTGCTGCCCGCCTTCCGTCCCGAGTGGGCGCGGCTGGCCGAAACGCAGCACGGCCGGCAGCCCCGCCCCGAGCCCACCCGGACCTGAGCGCCGCCGGCCGGCAGGGCTGCCGTTGGCCGGCGGCTCGGTGGCCGGCTTCGCAGGGCGGCTCACGGCCGGCCTCGCGATGCGGTTCGCGGCCGGGTCGGTTTCCGGGAGTGGCGCGGCCTTGTCCATCGTGGAGCGGCGGCGCAGCGCCAGCAGCGTGGCCAGGCCGGCGAGCAGGCCCCAGAACGCGGCGCCGATGCCCAGCACCGCCACGCCCGACGCGGTCACGACGAACGTCACCACCGCGGGCAGCAGGGTGGCCGGGTCGGAGACGGCGTTGCCCAGCGCCGAGCCGAGGGCGGGCAGCAGGGCCAGGCCGGCCACGGCGATCACCAGCACCGGCGGGGAGAGCAGCACCAGCGCGGTCGCCACGCCCGCGCCGAGCCCGAGCAGCACCTGCCCGCCCGCCAGGGCCACCGTGGCGATCCAGCGCCGCCGCGGGTCGGGGTGCGCCTCGGGTCCGGCGGTCAGCGCGGCGGTGATGGCCGCGAGGTTGACCTGGTGGCCGCCGAACGGCGCGCCGGCGGCGCTGACCAGGCCGGTCGTCACCAGCGCGGGCCGCAGCGGCGGCGCGTACCCGTAGCTGGACAGGACCGCGGCGCCCGGCACGTTCTGGCCGGCCATGGTGACCAGGAACAGCGGAAGCGAGATGGCCACGATGGCGCGGGGGTCGAAGGTCGGGGCGGTCCAGGCCACCGACGGGCACAGCGCGGCGCCGGCGAGGTCCGAGCCCCGGCCGGTCAGGGCGATCGCCGCCACGGCCGCGACCAGCGCGCCCGGCACCGCCCAGCCGCGGGCGAGGCGCAACAGCACGACCCAGGTCGCGATCACCGGCACGGCCAGCGCCGGGATGTCCACCAGCGCCCGGACCGGCGCCGTGCACAGCGGCACGAGGATCCCCGCGAGCATCGCCCCGGCCAGCGAGCGCGGAATGGCCGCGATGGCCCGCGCCAGCCACGGCACCACCCCGGCGACCACGGTCAGCGCCGCGCAGACCAGAAAGGCCCCGACGGCTGCGGGGAAGCCGCCCGGCACCGCGCCGGCGCCGACCAGCAGGGCCGCGCCCGGCGTGGACCAGGCGACGGCCACGGGCATCCGGTGGCGCAGGCTTAGCGTCGCGCCCGCAACCCCGATGCCGAGGCAGGTGGCGAGCAGCCCCGAGGCGGCCTGGGCCGGGCTGGCGCCCACGGCCCGCAGGCCGGCGAGCACGAGCGTGAAGGAGCTCGCATAGCCCACCACCGCGCTCAGCAGGCCGGCGACGACCGGTCGGATCCGATCCATCGGCGCTCCCCCGTCGCTTCGCGCACGCGCGCCCCTCATCGTTCCGTATACGGAACGGCCGTCGGGTGGCACCATACGCAGATGACGGGACGCGGGACAAGCCCGCCGGGCCATGGTTCGACGGTCGGGCGGCGGCTGCGCGAGCTGCGGGAGGCGCGCGCCCTGACCCTGTCCGAGCTGGCCCGCCAGGCCGGCGTCGGGAAGGCGACGCTGTCGGGGCTGGAAAACGGCACCCGCGATCCCCGACTGGAGACCCTCTACGCCATCGCCGCCGCGCTCGACGTGCCGATGAGCGCGCTGACGCTGGACCGCGGGGCGCCGGCCTCGGCCGCCGCGCCGGTACGGGGCGATGCGGTGCTCTCGACGCTGCTGGAGGTCTTCGAGGAGCCGGCCGCCACGTACGAGCTGTTCGCCCTGCGCATCGTCGGCGGTGTCGAACAGGTCTCCCCCGCCCACCCGGCCGGCGTGACCGAACACCTCACCGTCTTTCGCGGCCGGGCCCGGGTCGGTCCCGTCGGCGCGCCCCGGTCCGCCGGCCCCGGCGACCACGTCTGCTGGCCGGCCGACACCCCGCACCTGTACGCCACGGTCGGCCCGGACGACGTCGAGGCGAGCCTGCTGATCCGCACTCCCCGCGCCGGCCGGACCTGAGCCGCCGGCCCCAAGCCACACCGGGGTGATTCCTCGGTACGCGTGCCGGGCGGGCCCGGCTTGCCGCCGAGCCCGCCCGTTCCCGGCCCTGCGACGGGCCGGATCATGCTTCTAGCGTTGCAGGGTGAGCACACCCGGTCGCCACGGCAGCAGGTTGTAGTCGCCGCCGGCGTTGGGCGCCTTGCCCTGGTAGAGCAGTTGCAGGTTGCACGGGTCGATGGTCATGGTCTGGTCGGGGTTGTTGCGGACCAGGTCACCGTGGCTGATGTCGTTGGTCCAGGTGGCGCCGCTGTTGGCCTTGCCGGCGAACGGGTTGCTCTCGCTCGCCGCGTTCGGCGTCCAGGAACCGCCCAGGCTGGAGGCCGTGTACGACCGGAAGTAGCGGCCGTTCGAGCCGATCGCCTCGACGATCATGAGGTACTGGTTCTGGTTGGCCACCTTGTAGACCTGCACGGCCTCGAACAGGTTGTACTGCGAGTCGCTCATGATCGTGGTGTAGTTCGAGCCGAAGCTGCCGGGGAAGTTGCCGATCGGCATGCTGGCCCGGTAGATGTTGCCGTTGTCGCCGGCGAAGAACAGGTACATGTTCTGTCCGTCCCCGATCAGCGTCTGGTCGATCGGGCCGGTCCCGGAGCCGGAGATGCTGCCGGTGAACAGCGGCTGCGCGGCCGACCAGCCGTTGGGGTTGGTCGGGTCGCTGGAGGTCTTGTACATGAACGGGTACTGACCCCACTGGTAGGCCAGCACCCAGATGTTCTTCGGGGCGAAGTAGAACAGCGTCGGCGCCACCGTGCCCTGAGACATGCCGGTCTGCCCGGCCGAGGCCATGTCCGACCAGTTGGTGAACGGGCTGAACGCCATCGACCCGTACGAGCCGGACGAGTTGACGTTCGAGGCGTACACCAGGTGCTTGCCGTTGTAGACCACGTTGGTGAAGTCCTTCACCGACACCCACCCGTTCGCCGGGTTGGCCAGCGACCCGGTCGAGGTCCACCGGTACGACGACGGCAGCGAGCAGTTGCCGCTGGGCGGCGGGCTGGTCGGCGGCGGCGACGACGGCGGCGTGGTGGAGCCACCCCCGGTGAACTGGAACTGCTGGTTGGCCTGTCCGCTGCAGTCGTAGATCTGGACCTGCTGGCCGTTGCCGGTGCCCCAGACGTCGAGGCAGCGGCCGGACTGCACGCCGGTGATGGTGCCGTTGGAGTTGACGTTCCACTGCTGGTTGGCGCCGCCGTTGCAGTCCCAGATGATGACGGCGGTGCCGTTGGCGGTGTTCGCGCCGTTGGCGTCGAGGCACTTGTTGCCGTACACCGTGAACTGCTTGCTGGAGGTGTAGGTCCACTGCTGGTTGGACTGGCCGTTGCAGTCGTACAGCTGGACCCGGGTGCCGTTGGTCTGGGTTGCGTTGGGCACGTCGATGCACCGACCCGACTGGACGCCCTTGATCTGGCCGGCGCCGCCACTGGGCGGCGGCGTGGTCGGCCCACCGGTCGGCCCGCCGGTCGGCGAGGTCGTGGGTGAGCCGGTCGGGCCGGGGCCGGCGGCGTTGAGGGCGTTGAGCACCGAGGTGTACGCCGGCTTCTTGTTGCCACCGCCGTCGAACAGCAGCGGGCTCTCACTGGAGCGCCAGGAGTCGCTGTCGCGCACCCCCCACACGGTGATGCCGATGCAGCGCTGCACGTTCATGCACGCCTGGGTCAGCCCGGCGTACTGCGTGGTGGAGGCGTTCGTGACGTCCGCCTCGGTCAGCGCCACGTCCACGCCCAGCGCGGCGAAGCTGGACAGCGTGGTCTGGAAGTTGCTCGGCAGCGAGCTGCCGCCGGTGAAGTGCGTCTGCAGACCCACACAGTCGATCGGCACACCCCGGGACTTGAAGTCCTGGATCATCCGGTAGACGCCCTGCGTCTTGGCGTAGCTCCAGTTTTCGATGTTGTAGTCGTTGTAGCACAGCTTCACGCCCGGGTCGGCCGCCCGCGCCGTGCGGAAGGCCACCTCGATCCAGTCGTTGCCCGTGGCCTGCAGGTTGGACTGCCGGCGGCTGCCGTCCTCGTTGAACGCCTCGTTCACCACATCCCACGCGGCCAACTTGCCCTTGTAGTGGGCCATCACCCCGTTGATGTGATTGATCATCGCGTTACGCAGCGCGCTGCCGCTCAACTGCTGCATCCAGCCCGGCTGCTGCGAATGCCAGGCCAGGGTGTGACCCCGTACCCGCATCCCGTGGCTGGTGGCCCAGTTGTAGATCTGATCACCGGCGGAGAAGTTGAACTGATTCTGGTTCGGCTCCGTGGCGTCCGGCTTCATCTCGTTCTCCGGCGTCACCATGTTGAACTCGCGCGCCGCGATCGTGGTGTAGTTCGAGTCACCCAACCGACCCGCCGCGATCGCCGTACCGAAATACCGGCCGGACTGCGCCGCCGCGGCGCCCAGGGTGCTGGCCGCCTGGGCCGTACCGGGCACCACCAGCGCCGCACCGGCCACGGCCAGGGCACTGGCGGCGGCCGCCATCACCAACCGGTAGCGGCCGGGTCTGCGTGGACGTTTCATGACACTCCTCTGCGGATGCGGACGGTGACGGGGGAGTCGCGGGCGCATCCGCATGCCCGGCGGCGGATGCCACGGGGGCGGCGGTACGCGACGTCGGTGGCCCTCTCCCCGCCGTGCCTGCCCCGCCCGACCCGGAGCCGACGGGGCGCGACCGTCCGGCGCGCGGCCCGCAGGCTTCGAAATGTTTGAGAAACTTATCGGTAACCAGATCGGACGATACCTACGACTCACCGATCGGTCAATGTCGATAGCCATCCCGGGTACGCGCCCTCGGCCGCCGGCCACGGACGGGTACCGGTTTTCGAAACTTCCAGCGCGCAGCTAGGGAACATCCGCCTTCCAGGTGCAGAGCCACGCCGATTCGTCGGATCCGCAACCGATCAACATCGCGGATCGACCGGAGACCAGCAGGTCGATGAGGTTCCACGCCCGGTCGAAGCCGTTGCCGCGGGTGGGCATCCGGGTCCAGGCAGAACCGTCGACGGAGTACCAGACCAGACCGGATCTTTCCTGGCCCTCGTTGCCGAACGTGTTTCCGACGGCGATGAAGCCGGTGCCCCAGTTGTGCACCGCGACGACCCGTAGTTGCTCGGCGGGAACCACGCCGGCGTCGGGCAGGCGCCCCGGGTCCAGCGACGCTCGCCGCCACTGGCCGCCCCGGCGGTACCACGGCGCAGGCTCCTCGGGTCCCGGCCGATGGGCGAACATCACCGTGGTGTCGGCATTGCTGGCCAGGTGGTCCACGGCACCGTCGTCCACGAACCCCGCGCCGATGTTCTGCCAGTGGACGCCGTCCGCGGAGGAGAGCAGCCTGGTCTCCTTCTCCGCGGCCATGGCCAGCAGGAAGCCCTGCGGGGTCGCCGCCAACGTGGCGGTCACCGGCGCCGTGTCGACCGGGCCGGGCACCCTGGTCACGGCCGTGAAGGTGCGGCCGTCGGGTGAGGACCACACGTAGACGCCATGATGCCGAGGAGGAGCGACGCTGTCCCGGCCAACAATCATGACCCCATGGGGACCGGCCGCGATGGTCAGCTCGAGATCGCGTCTGGACAGCCGCAGATCGGCCAGCTCCAGCGGAATCGCCTCCCAGCGACTGCCGTCCTCGGTCCGCCAGACCACCAGCTCGTTTCGAGTGTTCCAGCCGAGGAGATAGGCCGCCGCACCGTTGGCAGCCACGATGCGGTCGCAGCAGCTGGACGGCTGGATACCAGCTTCGGGTGTCGCCACCCGGAAGGTATGACCGTCCTTCGAGGCGTAGACCACCTCGTCGCGACCCTCGGCGCCGCCCTCGCCGTTGACCAGCAGGAAGCCGCCGTCCCATCCGACGGCCTGTGGATCGTTTCCGATTTGTTTCGACGGGATGGGTGGCGCGGAGGTCCATCCAGGAGGCTGGAAGGACGCCCGCTCCGAACGCGCGGCGCTCGTCCTTCCCGGCTCCGAGACGCGCTGCGGGTGGTTCGTGCACCCCGATGCGAGGAGCAGCATCAGCACCGTTGCGAGCCGGATCAACACGACGGCCTCCACAGCGACTTGTCCAGATCCAGGCAGAACTGCTGGGCCGCGGTGGCAGCGGTCACCCGAAAGGGTGGCTGAGCCCGCTCCGGAAGCACCAGCTCCCCTTCGTCGGCGCCGGACGTCCACCTGATGACCAGCCGGAACTCGATGTCCTGGTCCCGTACGGTCGGAGTTATCACGAACTGTTCGGGCTCGGTCTCGGCAACCTTGTACGGGAACGAGATCGAGCCCTTCTCGGCCACGACCCTGGGATTGGCCGCGTCGAGATCCAGCAGGAACTTCCTCGGCGTCACTCCACCCTGGCAGCCCATCGGAAGGTAGGTCCCGGCCACCGCCGGTCCCCGCCGCTCAACCTGCGCCTTCATCGACTGGAGCACGACCGACCGATCCTGCAGCCCCTGGACGGTTACGGTCACCTCGCCGTCGCTGGCCAGGACCGCTTCGGCTGCGGGGCGGTCCGGAGAATAGGGGATGGCGGCCGTGCCGCGGCTCGGGACCACCCATCCGGACGATCGGCAGCTCACCGCGTGGAACGAGGAGACGGCCGCCAGCGGCGGCCCAGGTGGTCGCTCCGGAGAGGGCGATCCGCCGGTCGGCGGATTCCGAGCCGACGGCAGCCGCGGGCCCACCAGGTATGCCAGCGAGGCGATCAGGGTGATCGCGACCGCGCCGCCGACCAGCTTCGGCACCGGTGACCTCGTCGGAGCGCGCCCTGCCTCCGCCTGGAAGGCGGCCTGAAGCTCGGTCAGCCGGTTCTCAATGTTCGTGATCGACTCGCGCAGCGGGGCGGCCTCGGCCGGTGGGCGGGGGGTGAATGAATGAGCGACCTCCCGGCCGGTCTGCTCCCGGTACCACCAGGCGCCCAGGACGAAGCACGCGGCGACCATCGAAGCCGCCTTCTGCCGATCGCGGGAGCCCTCGTGCACCGCCTGGTTACCGGCCCGACGAATGACATGAAAAGTGCTCCGGATATGTTCCGGGATGACGCCAGCCCTGGCCAGCTCCTCGATTCGGCCATTTTGATCCCTGATCCTTCTGCCGTCCAGTCCCGCCCTCCTCGCCAGCATCTTTGCCAAGGTCTCGGCGAACCTGCGCGATTTCGCCATGGCGGCGTCCGGATCGGAGTCCACATACAGTTCCGCCGCCACGGCGTCCGCGGCCAGCACGAACGCGGGCTCGGCAAGGAACCGGAAGTTGTCCGAAGACTCCACGAGCAGTGTCAATTGCTCATCCATGGCTCTCCTTGGTCAGGAAATACCGAACACGACAGGATAGCGGCAGCCGTGGATAGGCAGAAGGGTTTGGTTTCAGCGTCTCGCGGCGGGTCCGGTGACGCGGACGGCCGCGCGGACGCGGCGCAGGTGCGGCGCCACCTCCTCGTCGGGCCGCTGATCGAGCACCAGATGGCCGTCGGCCGCCCAGTGGATCCGCCGCAGGGCCGCGCACCGCCCTCGGGCGGTGATGCTCGGATGGGCATGGAAGACGACGAGTTCGAGGCCGTCCTCGTCGCGGCTGAACGTGTTGTGCCCGGGCCCCCAGTGGGTGAAGGCGCTGCCGGTGCCGAGGACCGGCGCGGCCGCCTTGGTCCAGACGCCCGGGTCGAGCAGGTCGGCGCCGCTGCGTGCCTCGATCATCCCGACCGCGTAGGTCGGCCCGACCTGCGAGCCGGAGTAGGTCACCGCGAGGCGGTCGCCGTGCCGCAGCGCGAACGGCCCCTCGGCGACCGGGTGGTCCCACCCGTACTCGGCGGTGACGATGCGGACCGGGTCGCAGCTCAGCCGCCAGGGGGCGGCGGGGTCGATGGTGGCGATCCACAGCTCGGCGTCGCCGATGTGGTCGGTGACGTACCGCTGGGACCAGATGACGTAGCTGCGACCACCGTCCCGCAGATAGGTCATGTCGAGGCTGAGCCCCGGGTGCTCGGCGTCACGCTGTAGCGGCGCGCCGTCCGCCCGGAGCACCAGGCGGGGCGCCTCCCAGTCCGCGGCGACCACCGGGTCGCCGCCGGCGCGCAACCGCAGCACGTGGCAGCGCACCCGGGTCCAGTCCGCGGCGCCGACGCTGGGGGCGAAGAGGCAGCACAGGCGACCGCCGATCACGTGCAGTTCGGGCGCCCAGAAGCAGCCGGCGATGTCTGTGCCGGCTGGCGCCGTCGTGGCGGCGTTGCCCGGGCCGACCGAAAGGATGGCGTGGTCCGGCGCGGTGGCGAGTCCTGCGATGCTGTCGGCCACCCGGATCAGCAGCTGTTTCGGGGACACGCAGTCGCCGTCGGTGTCGTCCGTGGCGATGAAGTAGTACCGGCCCCGGTAGGCCAGCACGGTGGGATCGGCCCGATCGACGACGAAGGGAAACGGGTAGACCCGTTGCCGTACGGTGCCGGTCAGCACGTACTCGCCCGGCCGGTCCCAGCCGACCCCGGCGAGGCTGGCGGGGTCCCAGTCGACGGGCCGCCGCGCGGTGGAGCCGTCGTCATAGGTCAGCAGCGCCCATGGCAGCTCGCCGGGCGCCGCCCCGGCCGGGGCCTCGATCGGGGGCACCCGGACGGCGACGTTGCGGACCCGCCCGTACCGGCGCCGCAGCCGGAGGGCGGCGGGCTCGTCGAGCGGCAGGGCGCAGGTCAGGACGTGCCCGGGGCCGCCGTCCGGCACGGGCGCTCCGGGCACCATCGGCGCGCCGGCGGCCGCCGGCGCCCACGGCCCGCCCGGCGTGGTCGCCCGGGAGGACCACGCCCGGCCCTCGTCGTCGGTCCACCACAGCACGAGTGCGGCGCGGGCCCCGTCGTACACCCCGCGCGGGCGCCGCACGCCGCCGCCGGCCGCCACCCGGACGAGCCCGATCTCCCGGTACGTGACGAGGTCGGGCGAGGTGAACAGCAGCACCGCCGATGCGGCCGGCGGCTCGGGCGAACCGTCCGACAGGGCGGGCGAGGCGACCACGACGTACCCGCCGGGGACCGCGAACACCCACGGGTCGGTGAGGGTACGCACCCGGTAGGTATCGAGGCGCCCGGCGGGAACGGCCCGGGGAAACAGCACCCCGCGGTCGTCGTTGAGCCGGGTCACCGCGCCGTCCGGGGTCGCGAGCGCCAGGTGCAGGCTGAACGCGATGCGCGGCGCGTAGCTGGCCGGATCGGGGTCCGGGCGCCGGGTGCCGGCCAGCAGCACCGGCGCGCCCGCCGGCAGCACCGTGACCTCGAACGTGTCGGTCACCTCGGGCGCGGCCGGCGCCGCGGACCGGGCCGACAACGCGGGCGCCGGCGCCGCGGGCCGGGTCGACGCCCCGGGCGCGGCCGGGGCCGCGACGCGGGCCACGACCGGGGTCGTCACGCGGCTGGTGAGGACGCCGGCGGCGACCTCCACGTCGGGGTGGTCGATGCTGAGCGGGAAACCATCCGGAACGGGGGTGCCCGAGCGGAGGACCGGCGGCAGGATGAGGCGGGCCCGGGGGCCGGGATCGGCGGCCGTCACCCCTTGAACGCGCCTTCCATGATCCCCTGCACCAACCGGCGGCCCACGAAGACGAACAACACCAGCAGCGGCAGCGTGGCCAGGAAGGAGCCGGACATGGCCAGGCCGAGATCGATGGCCCGGTTGCTCTGCAGGGCCTTGATGGCGATCTGGACGGTATACCGCTCCGGGGACTTCAACACGATGAACGGCCACAGGAAATCGTTCCAGGTGTAGACGAAGCCGAACAGCCCCAGGACGAACGCCGCCGGGCGGACCAGCGGGAAGGCGATGCGCCAGAAGATCTGCCAGGTCGTCGCGCCGTCCACCCGAGCGGCGTGCATCAGCTCGTCGCCGATGGTGTTGGCGATGTGCTGGCGCATCCAGAAGATGCCGAACGCGCTCACCACTCCCGGCACGGTCACCGCCTGGAGGGTGTCCACCCAGCCGAGTTTGGACATGATCAGGTACTGCGGGATGACGGCCAGCTGGGCCGGCACGGTCATGGTCAGCACGACGATGAGGAACAGCGTGTTGCGGCCGGCGAAGGACAGCTTGGCGAAGGCGAACCCGGCCAGCGCGCAGAGCAGCGCCTGGCCCAACCCGACCGTACCGGCGACGACGAGGCTGTTGAGCAGCGCCTGCACGAAGGGCACGGTGTCGAAGACCAGGCCCGCCAGGTGCGGGAAGTTACCGCCGGGCACCAGGTGCGGCGGCAGGGTCGTTGCGGTGGCCGAGTCGGACGTGGACACCACGAACATCCAGTAGAGCGGGAACACGCTGACCAGCACCATGAGGCTGAGCAGCACGTACGCCAGGAACGGGACCCGGTTGGCGCTCCGCCTTCGTGCCGGCGCGGGGGTGGCGGTGGCGGACGTGGGGCTCATGGGCGCTCCGAGCGGATCCGGGTGACCAGCAGGTAGTTGATGGCAGCGATGATGACGACCATGACGAAGAGCGCCACGCCGATGGCGGCGCCGTAGCCGAAGTGGAACCGGCCGAAGCCCTGCTCGTAGAGGAAGAGGGTGAGGGTCTGGCACTGCCGGGCCGCCCCGCAGGTGAGCGGGGCCGACGGGTTGACCAACAGCGGCTCGGTGAAGATCTGCAGCCCCCCGATCGTCGAGGTGACGACCGTGAACACGATGATCGGCCGGAGCATGGGGATGGTGATGTGGCGGAACTGCTGCCAACCGCCCGCGCCATCCGCCGCGGCGGCCTCGAACAGCTCGCGGGGCACCGCCTGGAGTGAGGCGAGATAGAGCAGGGTGTTGTATCCGGTCCACCGCCAGGCGACCATCGCGGCGAGCATGAGGTGACTGCTCCACACGGATGCGGTGAAGTCGATGTGCTGGAAACCCAGCAGCTGCAGGAGCCAGTTGAGGATGCCGTAGTCACGGTCGAACAGCTGCGCGAAGACGATGGTCGTCGCCGCCACCGAGGTGATGTAGGGGACGAGCACCGACATCCGGAAGAAGCCGGCGGCCCGTAGGCGCGGGTGGTTGAGCAGGTGCGCGAGGCCGAGCGCCAGCAGCAGTTGTGGCACGGTCGACAACAGCCAGATGCTGAACGTGTTGCGCAGCGCGCCCCAGAACCGCGGATCGTGGAGCAGCTGGGCGAAGTTGGCCAGCCCCACGTACCGGTGCTCGCCGATCGGGTTCCAGTCGAACAGGGCGACATAGAAGGTGAACAGCAGCGGGAAGAGTCCGAAGATGACGAAGAGCACGAAGAACGGCGCCACGTACGCGTAGGGCGCCAGCCGCTCGCGCACCCCCTGCTGGATGCGGCGCGGCCGGGTGGTCCGGGCGACGGTCGCCTCGGCGCCCGGCGCCGGGCTGAGCATGATGGTCACATCGGTCACCTTCCCGACGCGTGGCGGTCGGGTCGAACCGACCGCCACGCGCCCCGTCGTCCGATCAGCCGCCGATGGCGTTCTTGACGTTGGTCAGCGCGGTGTTCCACGCGTTGGCCGGGGCGACCTTGCCCTGCTCGACGCTGGTGAGCGTGTTGAGCAGCTCGGTGCCGATGGTGCCGTCCTCCGGGCCGATGTAGAACGGCTTGAGGCCCACCACGGACTGGGTGTAGATCTTGCCGATCGGCGCGTTGGAGAAGAACGGGTCGGTCCTGCCGACGAGCTTCGGGTCGGAGTAGACCGATGGCGTCGTCGGCAGCGACCCCTGCGACAGGAAGTGCGCGAGCTCGCCTGCCGGCGACTGCATCTCGGCGATGTAGTTCCACGCCGCCTGCGGGTTCTTCGCGCGCTTGGGGATGGCCAGGAAGCTGCCACCCCAGTTCCCCGAGCCGCCGGGGATGGTGGCGATGTCCCACTTGCCGGCGGTGCCGGGGGCGTTGGTCTTCATCTGGTTGAGCATCCAGGACGGCGACGACACCACCGCGAAGTCACCCTTGGCCAGACCCGCCGTCCAGCCGGCGGCGAACGAGGACTGCTTGGCGGAGATGCCCGCCGCGAACGCCTTCAACGTCAGGTCGAACGCGGCCTTGACCTGCGGGTTCTTGTCGTACGACAGCTTGTGGTCGGCGTCGTAGTAGCGCTCGGTCCCCTGGTTGACCGCCTGGAAGAAGACGCTCGTCGGGGTGTTGTCCAGGAACGGCTTGCCGGTGGCCTGGACGTACCGCTTGCCGGTCTCGATGAACGCGTCCCAGTTCGGCCACAGCCTGGACACCGCCTCCCGGTCCGTGGGCAGACCGGCGGCCTTGAACAGGTCGGTTCGGTACGCGACCGCCAGGCCGCCGACGTCCGTCGGTATCCCGATGATCTTGCCGTCCCCGGTCGTCGGCTGCTTGATCACCCAGTCGAGGTAGTCCCCCTTGATCTTGTCGGCGCCCAGCGTGTTCAGGTCGACGAAGTTGTCCGGAGCCTGCATGAACTTCGGCAGGTCGTCGCCCTGGATCAGCACGAGGTCGGGCACCTTTCCGCCGGCCAGCGCGGTGGTGAGCGCCTGGGCCGTCTCGCTCGTGCTGCCCACCTCGGTGAGCTTGATGTGCACGTCCGGGTGGGCCTTCGTGTAGACGTCCACGTCGGCCTTCTGGTTGATCGCGGTGAACGACCAGAACTCGAACGTCTTCGGGTCCGACGAGGCGGAATTGCCGCCCGAACCCGGCGAGCAGCCCGAGGCCAGCAGTACGGCCGTGGCGAGGACAGCTACGGTGGTGATGACACGCTTCACGCGGCCCTCCATGCGGTGATGGTGCGCTGCGGCGGCTTCGGCGATCCGGATGAATGTGGCCTGGACCGGATGCGGCCGGATCAAAAGCGGTGGCGATGCGACCGCCCCAGCCGCGGCCCGGACGTGCCCGACGGCACCGGCGAGTTCGTCCCTGAGCCGCGGGACTCAAATCTGAAACATCGATCTACATCGACCGTACTCAATGCCCGGGGGTTCGTCAACGACCTGCGGCGCGGGTGATCGCCACCCACCGGGGAGACGCGACGGCGCCCGGAGCGCAGCCCGGCGGAGGGCACGGTGCCCCCGGGCGTCAGCACAGAGTCTGACTCTGTCGGCGTCGGTCGGCGCCGATGAGTGCTGCTTACTCCGCGCGCCACCGACGTGCTGGCCAAGTGTATGCGATCCGCATACACTTTGCCCGTGCAGTCGGAACTGGAAGACGCCATCCACGAATGGCATGCCAGCGTCAACGCCGGTGACCCCGCCCGCTCGGCCGCGGCGGTCGGTGACCCGGTCGTCGTCCTCGGCCCGAGGGGCGCGGGTCCGATCACACCGGATCAGTTCGCGGGTTGGGTGGATCGGTCGGGAATCCGGCTCGTGCCGCGCTCCTGGCACCCGATCAGTGAGCGGCTCATGGTGGTCGAGGAGGACGCGACCTGGCCCGGCGCCGATACTCCCACCCGGGTGGCGACGGTGTTCCGCGTCGCGGGCGCGAGGGTCACGGCCGCGCTGCGGCTACCCGATCTGACCTCGGCCCTCGAGTTGGCCTACATCTGCCGCGAGATGGCCGCCACCGAATGAGCGCGGCGGGGCCGGGGCAGCTCCTGTTCGCCTTCGTGCGGCACTGGTCCCGTCGCGCGGGCGTGGGGGACGCCGCGCTGGCCGAGCAGGGCAGGCTGGTGCTGGTGACCGAGGCGGTCGCCGCCCTGAATGGCCGGGCCGAGCCCGCCACGGTGAACGCCGTCGCCGACGAGATCGGCATCGACCAGAGCGGCGCATCCCGTCTGATCAGGAGCGCGGTCGACGCCGGCCACCTGACGATCACGACGGCGCCGTCGGACGGCCGCCGGCGCGAGGTGTCCGTCACACCGGCCGGCCGCACCGCGCTACGGCACGCTCACGCATGGCAGGAGAGGATTTTCGCCGAGTTGACCGCGGGATGGGACCAGCAACAACGGGATGATTTCCGCAACGCGATGGCCGACCTCATCACCCGGTCCGCCGCGATCGGCGGCTCGGTCGCACCAGCGCGTCGTTGACACCGGCGTGCCGCTAGCGGTGGGCGGCGACGGCGTCCACCCCGGTGAGGTCGGCGGACAGCCGCCAGAGCCGCTCGGCCTGCGCCGGATCGACGGCCCAGTCGCGGACGCCGCGGATGCTGTTGGGGTCGGTGCCGGCCGGCTCGGCGATGTCGCAGTCCTCGCAGTAGACCCCGCCCATGCCGGCCAGCCGCTCGGCGGTGGCCGCCCACACCTGGGTGGCGGCGCCCTGCTCCGGAGACTTGAAGCCGGGGTTCAACGGCCTGCCGTCCTCGTCGATCCAGCCCAGCTCGACC
The DNA here is from genome assembly GCF_042434095.1 of Plantactinospora siamensis. Lineage (NCBI taxonomy): Bacteria > Bacillati > Actinomycetota > Actinomycetes > Micromonosporales > Micromonosporaceae > Plantactinospora > Plantactinospora siamensis. The sequence goes on along the minus strand of NZ_JBHLUE010000026.1, from coordinate 224,296 downwards.
ATCTCCTCCCGCGGCAGGTGGCGCTGGAGCGGGGTGAGGATGCCGCCCGGATTCACCGCGAACGCCCGTACCCCGACGTCCCGGCCGAGCTCGTCGAGCCGTACGGCGAAGAGCGCGTTCGCGGTCTTGGACTGCCCGTACGCGGCCCACTTGTCGTACCCGCGCTCGAACTGCACGTCGTCCCAGCGGATGCCGCTGCGCCGGTGTCCCGCGGAGGAGAGCGCGACGACCCGGGCCCCGCCCGGGGCGATCGCCGGCCACAGCCGGTTGACCAGCGCGTAGTGCCCCAGGTGGTTGGTGGCGAACTGGGCCTCCCAGCCCGGCCCAACCCGGGTCTCCGGGCAGGCCATGATGCCGGCATTGTTGATCACGATGTCGATCGCGCGGTCCGCGGCAAGGAACCGGTCGGCGAAGCCGCGGACGCTGTCCAGGTCGCCGAGGTCGAGCTCGTCCACCTCGACCCGGGGCAGGTCGCCGAGCGCCTCGCGGGCCGCCTCCGGCCGCCGGGCCGGCACCACGACCTGCGCCCCGGCGCCGGACAGCGCGCGGGTGGTCTCCAGGCCGATTCCCGAGTAGCCGCCGGTGACCACCGCGACCTTCCCGGCCAGGTCGACACCGCGCAGCACCTCGGCCGCCGTGCTGTGCTCGTCGAAGCCGGATCCGATCTTGTGTTGAGGCGTCGTCATACCGCCGACCGTACGACTTCGCGTGCGCTCGAGGTCAAGGTTCACCCGAGCCCCAGCCCGAGCCCGAGCGTGCGGTCACTCCTGTCCGGGAGGCTGTTCCAGGCGCCGCGCGATCCGTTCCAGGGCGGCGAGGTCCGCCGGGGTGAGCCGGTCGAGCAGGTGGTGGCGCACGGACTCGACGTGGGTCGGCGCGGCATCCTCCAGGGCCCGCAGGCCCTGCGCGGTCAGCACCAGCAGGCAGCCCCGGCCGTCGGTGGGATCCGGGGCGCGGCGCAGCAGGCCCCGCGCCTGCATCCGGGTCGCGTGCCGGGACAGCCGGCTGCGTGACCAGCCCATCTTGTCGGCCTGCCGGCCCAGCGTGCTGGTGTGGTCGGGGCGCTCCGACAGGGTGCTCAGCACCTCGTAGTCGGCCCAGGAGAGGCCGAGGTCGGCCAGGTCCCGTGCGGTGCCGGCGCGGACCGCGACCATGATCCGCAGGAAGGCCCGCCAGGCGCGTTCCTCCGCGGGGCTGAGCCAGCGTACGGGCGTCTTCGTTGACATGTAAACAACCTACCAGCTACCTTCGTTTCCATGTCAACGAAACGGCTCCGCGTCCTCGTCCTGACCTGCAGCACCCGACCGAAGGCCCTCGGCCCCGCCGTGGCGCGGTGGCTGCTCGACGCGGTCACCGACCGCGCTGCGGAGCTGGACGTCGACCTCGTACCGGTGGGTCTCGGGGAGCTGAACCTGCCGTTCCTCGACGAGGAGGACCATCCCTCATCCGGGCGCTACCGGCACGAACACACCCGCCGCTGGAGCGAGCTCGTCGGCGGCGCGGACGGGTTCGTCGCGGTCACGCCGGAATACAACTACGGGATGCCGGCCGCGTTGAAGAACGCGCTCGACTACCTCGGCCGGGAGTGGGCCTGGAAACCGATCGGCTTCGTCAGCTACGGCAACACCTCGGCCGGCACCCGATCGGTCCAGCACGCCAAGCAGGTGGTCACGACGCTGCGCCTGGTGCCCCTGGGCGCCACGGTGGCGATCCGGATCGGCGACGCGGCCCGGGACGGGCGGCTCCGGCCGGACCCGGTACGGGACGCCGCCGGCACCGCCCTACTGGACGAGCTGGTCCGGCTCGCCCACGCCCTGCGCCCGATGCGGGACAGCGCCGGCGCGCCGCCCGGCCCGCTGCCGGGCTCCTACCTGCGGCGACTGACCCCGGACGACGCCGCACAGGTCACGGTGCTGCAACGCTGCTGCTGGGTGGAGGAGGCCGTGGCCAACGACACGATGGCGATACCGCCGCTGCACGAGTCCGTCCCGGAGGTACGCGACTGGCTGGCCAGCTGGGACGCCACCGGCCTCTGGCTGGACGGGCGGCTGCTGGGCATGGTCCGCACCCGCCCCGACGGCGCCGACTGGCACATCGGCCGGCTCGCCGTCGTGCCCGACCAGCGCGGCCGGGGACTGGGCCGCCGGCTGCTGCGGGTCGCCGAGGAGGCCGCCGGGCCGGACGTACGCCGGATGGTGCTGTTCACCGGCGCCAAGAGCCTGCGCAACATCGAGCTGTACCGTGGCCAGGGTTACCGGCCGGTCTCCCCCGCCGGCCCGGACGGAATTCTCAGCCTGGCCAAGGACGTCGGAGTTCGGCCGGCTAGTCGAAGGTGAGTTGCTCGCTGCGCCGCGGCATCAGCGCCAGCGCGCCCAGCCCGAGCACCGCGAGCACGGCCAGCGCGATGAAGACGTGGTGGGTGGCGAGGTACAGCGACCGGCGGACGTACTCCGCCACCGCCGGCTCGGTGGACCCCCCGCGCCCGCCCAGCACCGCGCTGCTGGCGTCGGCGTGCCGGGGCAGCTGCCCGCGGACGCCGGCCGGCGGGTGGGCGAACCGGTGGGCGAGGGTGGCGTTGGCGATCGCTCCGAAGACGGCGGCGCCGACCGCGCTGCCCAGCGACCGGCTGAACATGTTGGCCCCGGTCACCACGCCCCGACGGTCCCAGCCGACCACCGACTGCACGGCCACCAGGGTCGGGCTGGCGGTCAGGCCGAGCCCCACGCCCAGCACGAACGCCGCCCCGGCGGCCGCCCACACCGTCGAGTCCGGCCCGAGCAGCGTGGTCAGCACCGCGCCGGTGATCACGAACACCCCGCCGATGAGGGCCGTGTTGCGGAAGCCGATCCGCAGGTAGATGCGCCCGGCGAGGCTGGCCGCCAGCGGCCAGCCCACCGTCATGGCCGCGAGGGCGAAGCCGGCCACCAGCGCGCTGGCGCCGAGCACCCCCTCGGCGTACGTGGGCAGGTAGGAGCTGAGGCCGATGGTGAGGGCGCCGACGCACAGCGCGGTGAGGCTGCCCCCGATCAGAACGCGGCGGCCGAACACCCACAGCGGCATGACCGGCTCGGCGGCGCGACGCTCCACCAGGAGGAACGCGGCCAGCGCCAGGACGCCGACCGCCAGGATGAGCACGCTGGGGGCGGACAGCCAGCGCCAGGCCACGCCGCCCTCCAGCAGCCCCAGGATGAGCAGCCCGAACCCGGTGGTGAGCAGGGCAGCGCCGGCGTAGTCCAGCCGATGCCGGGTACGGGTGACCCGTTCGGTGAAGTGCCGCGCGAGCGCCCACGCTGCCACCGCGCCGAGCGGCAGGTTGAGGTAGAAGATCCACCGCCAGGACAGGTATTCGGAGAAGACGCCGCCGAGCGTGGGGCCGATGACCGCGGAGATGCCCCACACGCTGGCCAGGTAGCCCTGCACCCGGGCCCGCTCCTGCACCGTGTAGAGGTCGCCGACGATCGTCATGCTCATCGGCTGCACCGCCCCGGCCCCCATGCCCTGGACGGCACGCGCGACGATCAGCGCCGGCATGCTCCAGGCGACGCCGCAGAGGATCGAGCCGACGAGGAACAACCCGATGCCGAGGAACATCAGCGGCTTGCGGCCCAGCGAGTCGGCCAGCTTCCCGTAGATCGGCACCGTCACGGCCTGGGTGAGCAGGTAGATCGAGAACAGCCAGGGGAACTGCGCGAAGCCGCCGAAGTCACCGACGATCGACGGTACGGCGGTGGCGATGATCGTGGAGTCCAGCGCGACCAGGCCCGTGCTCAGCATGACCGCCGCAAGCACCGGGCCGCGGTCGGACCGGAACCCGACCCGCCGGCCGGTGTCCCCGGTGCCCGCCGGGCCCGGACCGCCGCCGGCCGCCGATGTCGCCACCATGCACGCACTCCTCCGCTGGGCGGTTGGCCCTCGAGGTCAACTATTCGCCGGCAGGACCATTCCCGCATCGGGCCCGTCCACCCATGAGACCTGTGCCACTCGGCGGCCGGACCGGCTCAGTCCAGGAACGTCACGGTCTCCGCCAACGGCGCGCGAGGCACCCGCGGATGCGCCGCCGCCGGGTCGGCGAAGCCGATCGACATGCCGCAGAACAGCATCCGCCGCGCGGGTGGGGCGATGACCTCGCCGACGCTGCGGTGGTACTCCGCCCAGGCCTCCTGGGCGCAGCTGTGCAGACCCTCGGCCCGCAGCAGGAGCATGACGGTCTGCAGGTACATGCCGGCGTCGGACCAGCGCGGCGCCGGCATGTCCCGGTCCAGATAGCAGAACAACGCCGTGCCGGCCCCGAAGCAGTTCCAGTTCTCCGCCCGGACCCGGGCCCGCGCCCGGACATCGTCGCGGGCGATGCCGAGCGAGCCGTACCGGGCCTCCCCCAGCGCGGCCAGCCGTTCCGGGTACGGCGGGCGCAGCTCGGGCGGGTAGACGGGGAACTCGCGATCGTCGCCGGAATCGCCGACGGCGATCCGTTCGGCCACCCGGCGCTTCAGGTCGGCCAGCGGCGCTCCGGACAGCACATAGACGTGCCACGGTTGCAGGTTGCTGCCCGACGGCGCGTTGGCGGCCGCCGCCAGCACCCGGCGCAGGACCGTCCGCGGCACGGGCCGATCGGTGAACCGCCGGATCGACTGCCTCGTCCGCACGGCCTCGTAGACATCCCTCGCGACCTCATCGCGCGACATGCTGCACCTGGATCTCCGGGTGGTCCGCGCCCGGGTCGGTCAGCTGCGGCTCGTCCCGGCCGTGCAGAGTGTGGTCGAGGAAGGCCGTCAGGTAGCTGCCGACCAGGGCCAGTCCACGCCCGCCGTCGATGCTGCCGAGAGCGAGCTGGCTGCGCAGCGGCGCGGCGAGGTAGTAGGTCGCGTAGTCGGTGAAGTTGAAGTGCCGGGCGCCGGTGATCCGGTAGCACCAGGCGGGACCGGCGCCCGCGGCCAGCAACGCGCGGGCGGTGGTCTGATCAGACCGGTCGGCCGCGCTGGTGGCTCGGCAGGTGCCGGTGACGCACGAGTCGCCGCTGGCGATGGTGAGGCTCGGCCGGTCCAGTCCGGTCCGCACGACCGGCCCGTACTGGGTTCCGTCGAGGTTGGCGGCGGCGCCGCAGCGCGGGTCGTCGTGGCAGGCCTGCACGGCGGCGGCCCCACCGAACGAGTGCCCCAGGTAGCCGAGGCGATCGGGGTCGACGTGCCCGGCGAACGGGCCGGCCCGGTCGAGGGCGGCCACCCGGGCCGCGGTGAACCGGGCGTCGGCGGCCCAGACCCGCACCAGCCGGTCGCCGTCCTGTTGCGCGGCGCCCGTGTGCAGGTCCGCCGCGTCGAACGATGCCGGATTGCCGGCCGGGCTGGCCGGCACCCGCCGTCCGTGCAGGATCGTCAGGTTCGCGCTGTAGGTCGGGGTGAGGCCGGCGACCAGGTAGCCGTGGCTGGCGAGGTCCTCCGCCAGCGCGGTGTACTGCGGCGCCGCGAACCCGAGCCCCGGCGCCAGCACCGCGATCGGGAACCGCCCGGCGGCGACCGGCACGCCGTCGAAGGCGTGGTCGCGTACGGCGTCGAAGCTGGTCTCGGCCAGACCGGGCAGGCCCGGCAGGTGCAGGCCGCGCCACGGCCCGGGCGTGTACGCCGCCGGCCGGTCGGCGGCGTGCGCCGCCGGGTACCACAGCCACACCGACAGCTCGCGTGGCGTTCCGGGGTGCGGGGCCAGCGGGTCGACGCGCGCGTCGTCGGTCCAGTCCTCGAGGACCCTGCCGACCGGGTACGGACCGGTCGGCGCGGGCAGCGTGACGGGCCGGGCGTGCCGCACCGACACGTAGCCCACGTACCCGCCGATCGCGACGAACGCGGCCGACGCCAGCACGAGCAGGGCGGTCAGGATCCGGCGTGGCCGACCACGCCGGGCCCGGTCAGCACGCACCCGCGGCGCCCGCGGGCGGTCGGAACGCTTCGGCGGCCACCCGCGGGAACGACCGGACGTGCCGCTCCTGCGCCACGGCCACGAAGGAGCGGAGCAACGGCAGATCCACGCCCGGACGATACCCCGCGGGTCTGCGCCGGTCGCAGCAGGTCTTGGACGCCGGGACCCGCATCGGGTGAGGCTGGCGGCATTGGCCTCGGTCTGCGTATCGCCACCGGAGACCACGACACCACCCGGGCCCCGTCCTCACCCCCGACCTGCTCGACATGTGAAGCGCCGCGCACCCTGCCCGGCCCGGTGCCGGTCGAGCCCACGGGGACGGGTCGGGCCCGACACGGGGTAATCAGCTGTCGAGGTCCTGGACGGTCGAGCACGGATTGGATGGCCATGAGCGAGTCTGGCAGCACCGCCCGGTTGGGCGAATTCCTCCGGGCTCGGCGCGCACTCGTGCGGCCGGAGTCACATGGCATCCCGACCGGCACTCGCCGGACGCCGGGGCTGCGCCGGGAGGAGGTGGCGATGCTGGCAGGCGTCAGCATCGACTACTACGTCCGGCTGGAACAGGGCCGCGAGCGACACCCGTCTGATCACGTCCTGAACGCGCTCGCCCGAACCTTGCGGCTGGCGGACGAGGCCACCGCGTACCTGCACGGCTTGGCGGCCGCCGGGGCGTCAGGACGGCGCCGGAGTGACGGCGCCGATACGGCCGCCGATGGGCTGATCAGCCTCATGAACGCGTGGCCCGACACACCCGCGTTGCTGTACGGCAGGCGCTTGGACCTGCTCGCCGCCAACGCGCTCGGCGCGGCCCTGTTCTCCTGGATCGGAGCGGAGACCAACCTGCTCCGCGCGATCTTCCTCAGGCCGGAGGCGCGGGTGTTCTATCGAGAGTGGGCGGTGATCGCCGAAGGATGTGTGGCGGCGCTACGCGCAGAGAACCCGGACCCCGGCGACCCGCGGCTGGTCGAGCTCGTGGAGACACTCGCACCGCGGAGTCCCGACTTTGCTCGGTTGTGGGCACGTCAGGAGGTCCGCGCGAAGCGGGCAACGGTGAAGCACCTCGAGCACGCGGAGGTCGGCCGGCTGTCGATGCGGTTCGAGAACCTCACCGTCGCCGACGCTCCGGGCCAGCACCTTGTCGTCTACCACGCCGAGCGGGGCAGCCCGGAGGATCGGGCGATCGACCGGCTCCGCGCCCGACCGTAGGAAGCGGTTGGGTGGGTGTGGCACGGCCACCCAGTCCGATGCGACGGTCGCTAGCGTCGGATCCGGAAATTCCGCCACGGATCCTGGAGGCGACATGTCTGTCTGGTTCATCACCGGCGCGGCGCGCGGCTTTGGTCGTGAGCTGGTCGCGTCGGCGCTGGCCGCCGGCGATCAGGTGATCGCGACGGCCCGCAATCCGCAACACGTCATGGACGCTTTTCCCGACGCCGGTGACGCCCTGCTGGCGGTGCGGCTGGACGTCACGGCCGCGGAGCAGGCCGCCGCGGCCGTCGCGGCTGGCCTGGACCGATTCGACCGCATAGACGTGCTGGTAAACAACGCAGGTTACGGGCTGTTCGGCGCGATCGAGGAGATCACCGACGTCGAGGCGCGCGAACTGTTCGACACCAACGTGTTCGGGCTGCTCAATGTGCTTCGCGCGGCCCTTCCAGCGCTTCGCGCCCAGGGTCGCAGCCGGATCGTCAACATTTCGTCCAGCGCAGGATTCGCGTCTAGCGCCGGACGCGGCCTGTACAGCGCGTCGAAGTTCGCCGTCGAGGCGATCAGCGAGGCGCTGCGCAGCGAACTCGCCCCGCTCGGCATTCGGGTGACCGTCGTCGAACCGGGCTCGTTCCGCACCGGGTTCCTCGCTGCAGGCAGCCGACGCCGGCCCGCGGCCAGGATTCCCGCGTACGGCGACACGGTCGGTGCGCTGCAGCAGGCGGTTGAGGCCGGCGATGGGAAACAGCCCGGCGACCCAACCCGGGCGGCCATCGCGATCAGGGACGTCGTGGCCACCGCCGAACCGCCGGTACGTCTGCAGCTGGGCAGCGATTGTGTCCGCCTCGTCGAGGACAAACTGACCTCGGTCGCCAAGGAACTCGACCAGTGGCGTGAGCTGGCCCTGTCCACCGATTACTGATTCGTGCGGCGCGGTGTATCGGCGGCGTATCGGAAAACGCGTACGCCGTCGCAACAGCCCGGCGTGTTCAGTGGGGACAACCGCGGCGCCGCACCCGTGCGCGCCGGGCCGTCGAGCGGGGAAGGACGAGATCATGGATGCGGATTCGGGGCGCGGCATCGGCCGGCGTCGGCTGATCAAGGGGGCCGGGCTGGCCACCGCGGGGGTGGTCGGGGCCGGCACGTCGCTGCTGACCGCCGGGACCGGCAACGCCGATCCGGCCAGAACGGACCGGATCCCGCCGGACACCCGGCCCGGCGGGGCGTACGACCGGTACGTGGCGGGGCTGGCCGCCGCCGGCACGTTCTCCGGCGTGGTGCTGCTGGCGCACCGCGGCCGGACGGTGCTGTCCCGCAGCTACGGCATGGCCGACCGGGAGCGGGGGATCCGCAACCACGAAAGCACCGCCTTCACCCTCAGCTCGGCGGGCAAGCCGTTCCACGCCATCGCCATCCTGCAACTGGCCCAGCAGGGCCGGCTCTGGCTGAACGACCCGGTGGGCCGCCACCTGACGGGCTTCGCCCCGGACGTCGCCGAGCGGGTGACCATTCACCACCTGCTCTCCGGCGCCTCCGGGCTGAACAGCCCGGACGAGGACGTGCGACGCGTCTTCACCAGCCGGGAGGAGGTGCGCGACTACTACGGGCGGTGGGCCCGGCAGGCGACGCTGGCGGGCACCCCGGGGATTCCCGACACCGACCACGTGGGCCCCATCGTCCCGATCCTCGCGATGATCGTGGAGGCCGTGAGCGGCCGGACCTACTGGGAGTACGTCGAGGAGAACATCTTCCGGCGCGCTGGGATGACCGGCTCGGGGTTCTACACCCGACCCCGGTGGCTCGCCGACCCGCGCATCGCGCACCCCTACATGACGCTGGCCGACGGCAGTCAGGTCGACGCCCTGCGCAACCTGGACAAGGGCAGCCCGTACCCGTACGTCCTGGACCGGAACCCGGGCCGCGCCTTCATCGACGCCCCCGGGGACGGCGGCTTCGCCACCGCCGCGGACCTGGTCCGGTTCGCCCGCGCGCTGGGCGACGGCACGCTGCTGGACCGGCACTGGGCCCAGGTGTTCACCGCGGCCAAGTTCCCGCACAGTCCCGGCTCGTTCTCCACGTACGGGCCGTCGGCGCAGATCATCGGCGGACAGTGGATGTTCGAGCGCGCCGGCGGCAATCCCGGGGTGGGCGCCAACTGGAGCATCTACCCGGACACCGGCTGGGTCGGCGTGATCCTCGGCAACAGCGACGGCGTGTCGCTGGTCGACGTGATCGGGCAGGAGATTCAGGCCGTCACGGGAGTCGCGCCCGACGACGGGTCGGGGGGCTGATGTCCGCGCCGCTTGCGCGTACCCGCAGGACCGTGCTCGTCGGCCTGGTGATCCTGGGCCTGGCGGGCGCGGCCTTCGTGGTACGGCGACCGCTGCTGATGGCCGCTCCGGCATGCCGGGCCGGCCGGTGGCACGGCTGCTACGACACGGAGAACGGCCTGCTGCTCATGATGCTGGTGTGGCTGCCGGTGGCCGCACTGGTGGTGGCCGCCCTGGCGCTGTGCCGCCGGGCCACCGGTGGCGCCGGCGCGTGGCGGCGGTCGCTGGCCGAGGTGGGCATGGTGTACGGGACGGCGCCGTTCCTGTGGATGACCCTGATGCCCGGACCCGGGGCCGGCGTGGTGCCGGGCCGGGTCAGCCTGGTCCCGCTGCGCGATCTGATGGCCATGGGGCCGCTCGGGATCGGCGGCAACCTGCTGATCTTCGCGGCGCTGGGGTTCTTCGCCCCGCTGCGGTTCGCGGCCCTGGCGTCCCTGCCGCGCGTCCTGGCCCTCGGGGCGGGCTGCTCCGTCCTGGTCGAGACGGCCCAGTACGTCTGCCGGCTGGACCGGGTGTCGTCGGTGGATGACGTGCTGGTCAACGCGGCCGGCGCCGCGCTGTTCGGGCTGGCGTCGCGCCGCTGGTGGCGTACCCCGGCACGGGCGCCGAGGCCGACGGACCGGGCCCGATCCGTGCCGGCGCCGGCGGCGGAGCCGGCCGGACCGGCGGCGGAGCCGGCCGGACCGGCGGCGACAGCGGCGCCCGCGGCGGGCCCGGCGGCGAGACCGGGCTCGGCGTCGGGGCCGGGGGCGGGACCGGCGCCGGCGGCGGCAGACTGAGTGCCATGCGTGTGCTGATCGTGGAGGACGAGCCGCACCTGGCCGAGGCCGTCCGGGACGGTCTGCGGCTGGCGGCGATCGCCGCCGACATCGCCGGCGACGGCGACGCTGCGCTGGAACTGCTCGACGTCAACTCCTACGACCTCGCCGTCCTGGACCGCGACATCCCGGGTCCGTCCGGTGACGAGGTGGCCCGGCGCATCGTCGCCGCCGGCAGCGGCATCCCGATCCTCATGCTCACCGCCGCCGACCGGATCGACGACAAGGCCTCCGGGTTCGAGCTGGGCGCCGACGACTACCTCACCAAGCCGTTCGAGCTGCGGGAACTCGTGCTGCGGCTGCGCGCGCTGGATCGCCGCCGCGGGCACGCCCGGCCGCCGGTCCGCGAGTTGGCCGGGCTGCGGCTCGACCCGTTCCGCCGGGAGGTCTTCCGGGACGGGCGCTACGTGGCGCTCACCCGCAAGCAGTTCGCGGTGCTGGAGGTCCTGGTGGCGGCCGAGGGCGGCGTGGTGAGCGCGGAGGACCTGCTGGAACGCGCCTGGGACGGCAACGCCGACCCGCTCACCAACGCCGTCCGGATCACCGTCTCGGCGCTGCGCAAGCGGCTCGGCGAACCGTGGCTGATCGCCACCGTGCCGGGGGTCGGCTACCGCATCGAGGCGCCGCCGGAGGCTGACGGCGAGACCGGCGGCGAGGCCGGCGCCGGGGCGGGCGGGCGTGGATAGGGCGCCGGGGTTGAGCGTTCGGGTCAGGCTCACCCTCAGCTACGCCGGCTTCCTCATGGTCGCCGGCATTCTGCTGCTCGCGACGGTGTGGGTGTTCCTGCTGCGGTACGTCCCCGACCGGGCGCTGCTGATCCCCGCGGCCGGCGACACGCCCCTGCCCACCCCCGGGGTCTTCCCGGTCCGGTCGGCCCTGCTCCAGGTCTTCGCCCCGCGGGCCGGCGCGGTGCTGGTGTTCCTGCTGGCGTTCGGACTCGGCGGCGGCTGGATCCTCGCCGGCCGGATGCTCGCGCCGCTGGCCAGGATCACCGACGCGGCCCGGTTGGCCGGGACCGGGTCGCTGGCGCACCGGATCCGGCTGCGGGGCCGCCGCGACGAGTTCCGGGAACTGGCCGACGCGTTCGACTCGATGCTCGACCGGCTCGAGTCGCACGTGGCCGAGCAGCGGCGGTTCGCCGCGAACGCCTCGCACGAGCTGCGTACCCCGCTGGCGATCTCGCGGGCGCTGCTCGACGTCGCTAGGCAGGATCCCGGGCTGGATCGGGCCGAGCTGGTCGAACGCCTGCATGACGCCAACACCCGGGCGATCGAGCTCACCGAGGCCCTGCTGCTGCTCAGCCGCGGCGAGCGCGGCGGCTTCACGCGGGAGATCGTCGACCTGTCGCTGCTGGCCGAGGAGGCCGCCGAGACGCTGCTCCCGGTCGCCGAACACCGCCGGATCACCCTGGAGGTCACCGGCGGACCGGCCCGGACCAGCGGCTCCGCCGAGCTGCTGCTGCGGATGGTGACCAACCTCGTGCAGAACGCGGTGGTGCACAACCTGCCCGCCGACGGCACGGTGACGATCCACACCGAGGCGCGCGGCGGCGCCGGCGTGCTGCGGGTGGCCAACACGGGCCGCCGGCTTCCGCCGGACCTGGTGCCGACCCTCACCGAGCCGTTCCGGCGCGGGACCGACCGGGTACGCGTCGACGGGCACGCCGGGGTCGGCCTCGGTCTGGCCATCGTGCAGAGCATCGTGCGGGCCCACGACGGAAGCCTGGAGCTGGCGCCCGGCGCCGCCGGAGGTCTGCTGGTGACGGTCCGGCTTCCCGGTGCGCCGTAGGCGGTGCGTCACAAGGACTCGCCGGACCGCGGCGGGCCAGGACGCCGGTCCGGCGAGGCGCGGTTCTGAAACTCGGACTCGGCACCGCGGTCAGGTCGCCAGCAGCCGGTCGAGGGCGGCCTGACCGGCCGGCCCCCAGGTCCGCTTGCCGCCGGGCGCCCCCTGCTCCCACTGCTGCCCGATCTTGATCAGGACCAGGGCGCGCAGCATGGCCCAGCCGCGGGCGCGGCGGACCATCGCGTCGTCCGCCCGGCCGTAGGCGTCGAGGAACCGTACGGCCGTATCGGCCGGCAGCAGCACCCAGGCCGCCGCCAGGTCCGCGGCCGGATCCCCCGCGCACAGCTCGCCGAAGTCGATCACCCCGGTGAGCATCCCGTCCGTGCCGAGGACGTTGGCCGGATGAAGGTCGCCGTGAATCCACGTCGGCGTCCGATCCCATTCCGGCGCCGAAACGGCGTCCGCCCACACCCGCCGCGCCGCGGCGGCGCGGCCGTCGGCGGCGAGCACGGACAGCCAGTGCTCGATGCCGTCCGCGTGTGTCTTCAGGGCGCCGCCGTGAGTTGGGTTGGTCGGGGCCTCGTCCGGCGCCGGGCCGTGCAGGGCCCGCAGGAACTCCGCGAAGACCTCCGCGGCGGCCGGCCGGCCGATCGGCTCCAGATCGGCCGGTACGCCGGCCACCCACCTGGTCACCGTCCAGGTCCGCGCGAACAGCGGGGACGGCTCGCCGACCCGTACCGGGGTGGGCACCGGCAGCGGCAGCCGCTTCGCCAGGGCGGGCAGCCAGCGCTGCTCGGCCCGCAGCCCGTCCCCGGAGTCCGCCTGTCGGGGCAGCCGCACCGCGAGCTCGTCGCCGAGGCGCCACATCACGTTGCCCCAGCCGCCGTCCACCGGGCGCAGCTCCAGCCCGGCGAGGTCGGGATGCTGATCGGCCAGCAGCGACCGCACCAGCTCCCGGTCGATCGTGACCTCGTCCATCGGCGGCCAATCTATCGAGGAACGGACGGGGCCGCCCCGGCGGTCACGCCGGCGGGGTGTACGTGTGGGCCGCCCCGGGCGCGCGGGCCAGTTGCCGGGACTGGGCGACGAGGCGGCCCGCCTCGTCCCAGATCTCGGCGTCCTCCTCCAGGAACCCGCCGGCGAGGTTGCGGGTGGTGTGGCTGACCCGCAGCCAGCCGGCCACCGGTCGCGCCCGCACGTGCACGGTCAGCTCGACCGTCGGGACCCAGCCGAAGATGCCCAGGTCGAAGGGGGTCGGCGGCAGGGCGTCGGCGGCGAAGACCAGCAGCAGCGGATCGGGCTCGCGGCGGTCGGGCAGCCGGAACCACCCGCGGATCGTGCCGACCCCCGACGGCTGCCCGACGGCCCAGCCCACGGTGGCCGGGTCCAGCCGCAGGTCCAGCCGCCGGATGACGGGGGCGCGGTCGAGGAACGTGGCCGGCGCCTGGTCCGCCGGCACGCATTCGTCCGGGCCGGGCATCGGCGGCGGGGTGGCGGTGGTCCGGACCTCGTCGGTCAGCGCGCCCAGGTCCCCGTAGCTGGCCAGCACCCGCAGCCGCTCCACCGCCGCGCCGTCCTCGCCCGGTTGGCTGAGCACCGCCGCGCCGGTGGACAGGCCGCGGCCGGCGCGCACCGTTTCGGTGCGTACGGTCGCGGGGCCGGGCCGGCAGGGGGACAGGAAGTAGGCGCTCAGCGCGAGCGGGTCGCGGTGGCCCGACCGGCCGAGCTCGGCGGACAGCGCCCGGGCCACCACCGCGGCGACCAGGCCGCCGTTGATGCCCGCGCCGACCGCCCACCCGCCGTCCAGGACGGCGTCGAAGACCGATTCCTCGGTACGCCGCGGCGCGACCGCGGTGGCGTCGTCGAAGCTCGTGCCCTGGGCGCCCGGGCGGGGCAGCACACCGGGTTCTCGCGTCATCTCGCTCCTTCCGAGGCGGCCGGCCGAGCGCCGGAGCGCCGGATGCCGCCGGATGCCGCCGGCGCTGGGACGAAGCGCCGGCCGGCGACGTGACATAGACACTGTCTACCGGACTTCGTAGACAGTGTCTATGTCACCGGACGACGGTCCAACCCGGAACCCCGCCCAGCGCGCCGGCTAGCCGCGGTAGGCGGACCTGTTCCGCCGCGCCTGACCGGATCCGCCGGCCCAGCCGGTAGGTTGATCGGTCATGGCCCCGGGTCTGCTGTTCGCGCTGCTCTCCGCGGTCTGCTACGGCGTCGCGTCGGTGCTGCAGGCCCGGGCGGCCGGCGCCGAGTCCGCGTCCACCGGCGTGGACGCCGGCCTGCTGTTCCGGCTGATGCGCCGGCCGTGGTTCCTCGGCGGTCTGCTGCTGGACGGCGGCGGCTTCGCGGCCCAGTTCGCCGCGCTGCGGATCGCGCCCGTGTTCCTGGTCCAGGCCGCCCTGGCGGCCAGCCTCGCGGTCACCGCGCTGGTCGCCGTACCACTGCTCGGGTTGCGGCTGCGCGGCCGGGAGTGGGCCGCGATCGCGGCCGTGACCGCCGGCCTGGCCGCGCTCGGTCTGTCGGCCGGCCCGGAGGGCGCGGTCGCCGCCGGCACCGCCTTCCGGTGGGTGCTGCTCGCCGCGGTGGCCGTGCTCGGCGCCCTCGGGATGGCCGCCGGCCGGTTGCCCGGATCGGCCGGCTCGGCGCTGCTCGGTCTCTGCGGCGGCCTGGGTTTCGGGGTGGTGGCCCTGGCCGCGCGGGTGCTCACCGACCTGTCCCCCGGCCATCTGGTCCGCGACCCGGCCGGGTACGCGCTGCTGGCCGGCGGGGTGTTGGCGTTCGTGTTCTACGCCAACGGACTGCACCGCGGCGCCGTCACCGTGGTGACGGCCGGCCTGGTGATCGGCGAGACGCTGATCCCATCCGCGGTCGGGGTCCTCGTGCTCGGCGACCACACCCGCGCCGGACTGGCCCCGCTGGCCGTCGCCGGCTTCGCGGTCGCCCTGCTCGGCGCGTTCGGGCTGACCCGGTTCGGCGAGCCGGCCACGGACTGACGTCGATCGGGACCGTACGGCACGACCGTTGTCGCGCGGGTCGCGCTGCCGTACGCTTCCTGGCGGCCCGCCCTCACGGTCTGCAGTGAGGAGCAGTCATGCCCTTGAACCGCCTGGTGACCCTGGCGGTCAGCGCGGGGGTCGCCATCGCGCTCGCCGCGCCAACCCTCCCCGCATCCGCATCCGCATCCGCATCCGACCATCGGCGCCCCGGCGGCAGCCTGGTGCTGGTCGGCGGCGCGCTGGCCGACGACAACGCGGCCGTCTACGACGACATCGTCCGGCTCGCCGGTGGTCGGGGGGCGGCCCGGATCGGGATCTTCACGGCCGGCGCCCCGGTCCCGGCCGAAGACCCGGACGCGGACAACCCGAACTGCAACAACAGCGTGTGCAACGGCGCGTTCTACACGAAGCTGTTCCGGTCGTACGGCGTGGCCGCCGCCGAGTGGATCCCGATCGACCTGGACCGCCCGTCGGCCGCCGACGACCCGGCCGTGGTCCGGCAGATCAACTCGATGACCGGCTTCTTCTTCGGCGGCGGCGACCAGTACCGGTACGTCCAGACCATGACCCGGGGACCGGCGCAGCGGGACTCGGCCGCGCTGGCCGCCGTCCGGCGCCGGCTGCGCGGCGGGGCGGTGGTGGCCGGCACCAGCGCCGGCGCCCAGATCATGGCCGGCCGGGACATGATCACCGGTGGCTCGACCGAGCCGGGGCTGCGGGACGGGGCGAAGCCGGGCTACTTCGACGACCCGGACGTGCTGGGCTACCTGCCCAGGGGCGGCTTCGGCTTCTTCACCGACGGCCTGCTCGACACCCACTTCTCCCGGCGGGGCCGGGAGGCGCGGTCCATCCGGCTGGCCGCGGACACCGGGCACGACCGGGTCTTCGGGCTGGACGAGAACACCGCGCTGGAGGTCACCGGCGTGGGCGCCGGGCACCGGCAGCTGCGGGTGCTCGGGCAGCGTGGGGTGAGCGTGCTCGACCTGCGCCGGGCGCGGGTCACCAGCACCGGCGGGGTGTGGGGTATCGAGGGCGTGCGGTGGAGCCGACTCACCGCGGGCGACAGTTACCGTCCGCAGCGCTGGCAGCCGGTGATCGCGGGTGGGAAGCGGCGGGTCGTTCCGGTCGCCGGCCCGTGCACGGTGCCGCCGTCGGACGACGTGTTCTACAACTACGCGCTGGTCACCCTCGCCGAGGGCCTGGTCGAGCAGGCGGGGTGCGCGGCCGTGACGGGCACGTCGTACGAGAAGGAGCCGCGGTTCGCCGCCGAGCTGACCCGGGGGCACGGGTTCGCCGGCTTCCGCTCGGGCGACTCGACCTCGTTCGTCGAGGCGGTGCTGGCCATCCGGCCGGCCTGAGAGGCAGACCGTTCCGCGCCCGGACCGGCCGCTCCGGCCCGGGCGCGGCGGTCCCGCCCGGGCGCGGTCCGGAGCGGCCGGGCCGGGTCGGGGTGCCCGACCGCCATCGATGTAACAGAAGTTACGTATTGAACGATGGCGATGTCGGATGTAACTTCTGTTTCAGCGATTCTCGCGGCTCGGAGACAGGAGGCGCACCATGCATCCGTTCCGGAAGACCGGCCGACCGTTCCTGGTGGCGGCCGTGGCGGCCCTCAGCACCATCGCCCCGATCGGGGTGACCGCGGCGCACGCCCAGGTCACCCGGGTCCGGCAGGGCAGCAGCACCGACGTCAGCCGGACCACCTGGTCCGGACCGGCGTACACGATGAACGGCTCGGGCGGGATCGTCGCCGCGACCATGACCAGGGCCATCGACGCGATCCGCGGCGGCGCCGGCAGCATCGACGTGGTGGTCCTCGCTGGTTCCGCCGCCGGCACTCCGGAGTGCGACGCGATCGTCGCGCTGGCCGGCGTGAACTCCTGCACCACGCTGACCCTGACCGCCGCCGCCGACGGCAACGACAGCCAGGTCAACGCCGACATCCGCAACGCCGAGTTCGTCTATTTCGCCGGCGGCGACCAGTGCCGGTACGTGGCGTGGAAGGGCACCGCGCTGGAGGCGTCCGTCGAGTCGGTGGTGGCCAAGGGCGGCGGCGTCGGCGGCGGCAGCGCCGGGCTGCACGTCAACAGCGACATCGTGTACGACGCCTGCACCGCCAGCGCCACCTCCGCGACCGCGCTGAGCAACCCGTACGACCGGTCACTGACCTTCACCACCGGGATGTTCCGCTGGCCGAACTACGCCAACACCATCAACGACTCCCACTTCGTCACCCGGGACCGGATGGGCCGCACCTTCGCCTTCGTCGCGCGGGCGCTCAAGGACGGCCTGGTCGCCGGCGGCAAGGCGTACGGCGTCGGGATCGAGGAGGGCGCCTCGCTGTACCTCGACCGGTCCGGGCTGGCCACCCTGAGCGGACCCAGCGCGTACGTCGTGCTCGGGGACCACCAGCCCGAGGTGGCGGCCCCGGGGCAGCCGCTGAGCTACTCGAACTTCAAGGTCTGGAAGCTCACCGACGGGCAGACCTACGACTTCGCCAACCGGCCCGGCTGCGGCTACTACCTGCGCAGCGTGACCGCCGGCGTCGTCAGCGCCGACCCCTACAGCGGCGCCCCGGCGACCGACTGCCCCGCCCCGCCGCCACCGACCGGCGGGTCGAGCCACGCCGAGGCCGAGCCCAACGACTCGCGCGGCACGGCCAACGACCTCTCCGCCGCGACGTACCCGCTCACCATCACCGGTGACCTGCGCAGCACGACCGACCGGGACTACTTCGCGCTCACCCTCGGCAGCGGGCAGACGCTGACCGCGAACTGCGCCGTGCCGGCCGCGTACGACGCCGACCTCTACCTGCTCAGCTCGACCGGCAGCACGCTCACCCGTTCGGTCAACGACGGCGCCGGCGCCGACGAGTCGGTCACGATCACCCGCACCGCGGCCGGATCGGCCACCTACTACCTGGACCTGGAGGCGTACGCGGGTAGCGGCGCCGACGACTACAGCTGCCTGGTCGCCAGGTCCTGACGTTCGCCGGGAAGCCGGGCGCGGCGCGCGGGATCGCGTTTCGCGCCCGGCCAGCGGGTGTGCCGACGGGCCTGCCTCTACGCTCGGCACGTGTCGACATCCGAGGTGGAGGAACCGCACGCGGTGGGCGTCGCCGCGCTGATCCGGCGGCGGCTCGGCGAGTGCAGCCCGGCCGAGCGGCGGGTGGCCCGGGCACTGCTCGCCGCGTACCCGGCCGCCGGGCTGGCCACGGTCGCCGCGCTCGCGGAGCGGGCCGAGGTGAGCGGGCCCACCGTGTTGCGGTTCCTGGCCCGGCTGGGCTTCGGCGGTTATCCGGAGTTCCAGCAGGCCCTGCGGGACGAGTTGGCGGAGCGGGAGACCTCGCCCCTGTCGGCGTACCGGGCGGCCGAGCGCACCGGGTCGGCGCTGGCCGGCGCCCTCCCCCGGGCCGCGGCGACGCTGCCGGAGGCGGTCGCCGGGACCCTGGCCGAACTGCCGCAGGGCGAGCTGGACGCGGCCGTACGGCTCCTGGCCGATCAGCAGCTGCGGGTCACCGCGGCCGGCGGCCGGTTCTCCGACCTGCTCGCGCACTATCTGGTGCTGCACCTGATGCAGGTCCGCGGCGGCAGCCGGCTGCTGCCGCCCACCCCGGTGGAGCGCACCGACATGCTGGTCGACGTCGGCCGGCGCGACCTGTTCGCGCTGTTCGACTTCCGCCGGTACGAGGAGCCGACCCTGGCCCTGGCCCGGGAGGTGACCTCCCGCGGGGCCCGGGTGGTGCTGTTCACCGACCGCTGGCTCTCCCCGGTCGCGGGGCTGGCCGAGGTGGTGCTGCCCAGCCGGGTCGAGTCGCCCTCGGCGTACGACAGCTTCGTGCCGGCGCTGGCCCTGGTGGAGACGGTGGTGGCCGCGCTGATCGACCGCCTCGGACCCGCCGCCGGCGCTCGGCTGAAGGCCATGGAGGCGGCTCAGCAGACCTTCGGGGGCACCTGAGTTCACGTTACAGAAATTTGTAATACCGCTGGAATAGTAACGTGCGTTACAGTCCGGGGGCTGGTTCGTTCTGGCCACCGGAAGGACACCCCCATGCGCATCTCCCACCTCGCCCTGGTCGGCGCGGCCACCGCCCTGCTCGCCGCGAGCGCCGCCTGCGGCGGCAGCACCGCGGCAGGCGGCGCCGGCAACGAGGCTCCGCAGGTCACGGTCACCGTCGACGGGGCCGGGGCGGTCAACACCGACGCCGCGCTGGCCGGCAAGGTCCCGGCCGACGTGCGCGGCCGCGGCACGCTGACCGTCGCCACCAACGCCCCCTACCAGCCGTTCATCGACTTCAAGACCGAGGGCCACAACGACGAGTTCAAGGGCCTGGACTACGACCTGTTCCAGGCCGCCTCCGCCCGGCTCGGGCTCAAGGCCCGCTTCACCCAGCAGCCCTTCGACGGCCTCGTACCGGGTCTGCAGGCCGGCAAGTACGAGGCCATCGCCGGCGGCATCACCGACAAGAAGGAACGCCAGCAGGTCGCCACCTTCGTCGACTACTCCGCCTCCGGCACCGGATTCCTGGTCCGCACCGGCAATCCGCTGGGCGTCAAGACCGTCGCCGACCTCTGCGGGCACAAGGTGGCCGTCCAGAAGGCCAGCAACCAGGCCAAGAACCTGGCCGCCTACTCCACGGACCACTGCGCCGGCCGGGCCATCGAGGTCAAGGAGTACCCGGAGAACCCGCAGGCGGTGCAGGCCATGCTCGCCGGCAACGTCGAGGTCGTGGCCGCCACCCGGGTGAACCTGGTCGACACCGCCGGCTCGCTCGCCGGCAAGGCCCAGCTGGTGGACGACCCCGCCGCCCCGAACGGCTGGCTCGCCAGCCCCAACGGCTTCGGCTTCCTCAAGGCCAACACGGAGCTGGCGCAGGCGTACCAGAAGGCCGTGCAGTCCCTGATCGACGACGGGACCTACGGCAAGATCCTCGCGCACTGGAAGCAGAACCCCATCGCGGTCAAGCAGGCCACGATCGACCAGGCCATCGACTGAGCCGCGGAACACCACTCCCCTAGACCGCGGTCGCCGGGCGCCCTGTCGATTCCGTGAGGGCGGGTCCGCACGACGCCCGGCGACCGCCGCAGGAGGTCCCATCATGACGAGCGACACCGAGACCGTACGGGTGGTTCCGGTCCGCCACTACGGACGCTGGCTGACCGCGCTGATCGTGCTCGGCCTGGCGGTCCTCTTCCTCCGGGCGCTGTTCGCCAGCCCCAACCTCGAGCCGCACACCGTCGGCGGCTACCTGTTCAAGGACTACGTGCTGCGCGGCGTGGTCACCACCCTGTGGCTCACGCTGCTGGCGATGGTGCTCGGCACCGTCGGCGGCATCCTGCTGGCCGTGATGCGGCTGTCGGAGAATCCGGTGCTGCGCGGCGTGTCCTGGGCGTTCGTCTGGGTGTTCCGCGGCACGCCGCTGCTGGTGCAGATCATCTTCTTCGGCTTCCTCGGCGCGCTCTTCCCGCGGATCTCGCTGACCGTGCCGTTCACCGGCACCGTACTGTTCGACCGGCCGACCAGCGTGGTGGTGACCGGCACCGTGGCGGCCGTGCTGGCGCTGTCGCTGAACGAGATGGCGTACGCGGCCGAGGTGATCCGGGGCGGCATCCTCGCCGTCGACCCCGGGCAGACCGAGGCCGCCGCCGCCGTCGGGATGGGTCCCGCGCTCACCCTGCGCCGGGTGGTGCTGCCGCAGGCGATGCGCGTGATCATCCCGCCGATGGGCAACGAGACCATCACCATGCTCAAGTCGACGGCCCTGGTGTCGGTGATCGCCGGGCGCGACCTGATGACCGCCGTGCAGACGGTCTACCAGAACAACTACAAGGTGATCCCGCTGCTGCTGGTCGCCGCGATCTGGTATCTCGCCCTGGTCAGCGTGCTGTCGGCCGGCCAGTGGCTGATCGAGCGGCGGTTCGGCCGCGGCTTCTCCCGGGGAGGCGTCCGATGATCCTGACCGACGACACGACGGCGACGGAGACCCGGCCGATGGTGCGGGCCGCCGACGTGCGCAAGCGGTTCGGCCCGGTCGAGGTGCTCAAGGGCATCGACCTGACCGTGGCGCCCGGCGAGGTGAGCTGCCTGCTCGGCCCCTCCGGCTCCGGCAAGTCCACCTTCCTGCGCTGCATCAACCACCTGGAACGGATCGACGGCGGCCAGCTCTGGGTGGACGGCGACCTGGTCGGCTACCGCCGGCAGGCCCGGCGGCTGCACGAGCTCAGGGCCGCCGAGGTGGCCCGCCGGCGCCGGGACATCGGCATGGTGTTCCAGCGGTTCAACCTCTTCCCGCACCTCACCGCGCTCGGCAACATCATCGAGGCCCCGGTGCGGGTGCTCGGCACCTCCCGCGAGCAGGCCCGGGCCGAGGCCGCGCGCCTGCTGGAGCGGGTCGGGCTGGCCGACAAGGCCCGCAGCTATCCGGGTCAGCTCTCCGGTGGGCAGCAGCAGCGGGTGGCGATCGCCCGGGCGCTGGCCATGCGGCCCAAGCTGATGCTCTTCGACGAGCCCACCTCGGCGCTGGACCCGGAGCTGGTCGGGGACGTGCTGGCGGTGATGAAGGGGCTGGCCGCGGACGGCATGACGATGGTGGTGGTGACGCACGAGATGGGCTTCGCCCGCGAGGTCGCCGACAGCGTCGCGTTCCTCGACGACGGCGTGGTGGTGGAGTCCGGACCCCCGGCCGAGGTGCTCGGCGCGCCGCGGCACGAGCGCACCCGCGCCTTCCTGGACAAGGTGCTCTGATGGATCCGCTGCTCACGGCGGCCGGGGACCGCCTCTCGGCCTACCACGACCGGCTCGCCCGGCTGGTGGCGGTCGATTCCGGCTCGGGCCAGCTGGACGGGCTGCGCCGGGCCGCCGACCTGGTGCACGAATGGTGCGGCGCGGCCGGGTTGGCGGTCGAGCGGGAGCCGGTGCGCGGCCCGGCTGGCGTACCGCTCGGCGACGTGCTGATCGCCCGTCGCCGGGGGCGGGGGCGGGGCCGCATTCTGCTGGCGGGCCACCTCGACACGGTGTTCCCGGCCGGCACGGCGGCCACCCGCCCGTTTCAGGTCGCGGACGGGCGCGCCTACGGCCCGGGCGTCAGCGACGACAAGGGCGGCCTGCTCGCCGGGCTCGCGGCCGTCGAGACGCTGGCGGCGCTGGGCCGGGAGGAGTACGGCGAGCTGGTGCTGGTCTGCACCCCGGACGAGGAGATCGGTTCGCCGGGCAGCCGCCCGGTGCTGCGTACCCTCGCAGGGGCCACCGACGTGGCCCTCTGCCTGGAGTGTGCCCGCGACAACGGTGACCTGGTGTCGGCCCGCAAGGGCGTCGCCGACCTGGAGATCCTGCTGCGGGGCCGCGCCGCGCACGCCGGCATCGAGCCGGAGCGGGGCGCCAACGCGCTGCTGGCGGCGGCCCGGCTGACCGTCGCGCTGGACGCGCTGAACGGCCGGTGGCCCGGGGTCACGGTCAACGTCGGGGTGCTGGAATCCGGCGCCCGACCCAACGTGGTGGCCGACCGCGCCCGGATGCTGGTCGATCTGCGGGCCTGGCGGCCCGCCGAGTACGACGCGGCGCTCGCCGCGATCCGCCGGCTGGTCGCGGCGCCGGCCGTCTCCGGGGTACGCGCCGAGCTGACCGTGCACTCCCCCACCCCGCCGTGGGAGCCCGGCCCGGAGCAGCGCTGGCTGGCCGAGCTGGCCACCAAGGTCGGCGCGGAGCTCGGCCTCACCGTCTCGCACACCGCCACCGGCGGCTGCGCGGACGCGAACCTGCTGGCGCAGGCCGGCGCGACGGTGCTCGACGGGCTCGGCCCGATCGGCGGCGACGACCATAGCCCGGGCGAGTGGCTCGATCTGGACTCGGTCGTGCCCCGGGTCGCGCTGCTGGCGGGTCTGATCGACGAGATCGCCCGGCGCTGAGGAGAAAAAATCCGCGCCGCGGTGTCGGATCGGGGCGATGGTGTTCGTGGCAGGGATGAGGCCGGCCACGAGACACCCGTGGTGGGACCGACCCGATGGTCCGGCCGCCATGCCGGCTTGACACCGAGGAGATGATCTTCCTATGCGGTATCTGGTTTCCGTGATCGACGACAAGGCCAATCCCGGCAGCACCGACCGGCAGCCGGTCATCAGCGCGTTCAACGAACGGCTGATCGCCGAGGGCCACTGGGTATTCGCCGGTGGGCTCGCGGACACCGACACGGCCACGGTCGTGGACAACCGGGGTGAGCAGGCGGTGCTCACCGATGGGCCGTTCGTGGAGTCCAAGGAATACCTCGCCGGCCTCTGGATCTGGGAGGCGCCCGACCTGGACGTGGCGCTCCGGCTCGCCACCGAGGCGTCGAAGGTCTGTGACCGGAAGATCGAGGTACGGCCGTTCCACTGATCGACGTCGAGCAGGAGATCATCCGGGCCCACCGGGCGGAGTGGGCCCGGGTGGTGGCCGCGCTGACCAGGCGGTTCGGCGACCTCGACATCGCCGAGGAGGCGGCCGCCGAGGCGTTCGCCACCGCGGTGCAGCGGTGGCGGGCCGACGGCGTGCCGCCGAACCCCGGCGCCTGGCTCACCACCACCGCCAGCCGCAAGGCCATCGACCGGATCCGGCGGGAGAACAAGCGGGACGACCGGCACCGGGAGGCGCAGATGTTGCACGACAGCAGCCCGCCGGCGCCGGCCGGCGCCGTGGACGACGACCGGCTCCGGCTGATCTTCACCTGCTGCCACCCGGCGCTCGCGCCGCAGACCCGGGTGGCGCTGACGCTGCGCATGGTCGGCGGCCTGACCGTGCCCGAGATCGCCCGCGCCTTCCTGGTGGCCGAGGGCGCCATGGAGCAGCGGATCACCCGCGCAAAGGCCAAGATCAGGGCGGCTCGCATCCCCTACCGGGTGCCGTCGGCCGAGGACCTTCCGGTACGCCTCCCCGGCGTGCTCGCCGTGCTCTACCTGGTGTTCAACGAGGGCTACCTGGCCACCGGGCCCGGCACCGATCCGGTGCGCCACGAGCTGACCGCCGAGGCGATCCGGCTCACCCGCCTGGTCCGTGCGCTGCTGCCGGCGGACGGCGAGGTGGCCGGGCTGCTGGCGCTGATGCTGCTCATCGAGGCCCGCCGGGCCGCCCGGGTGTCGGCCGGCGGCGAACTGGTGGCCCTCGACGAGCAGGACCGGGGGGCCTGGGACACGGGGCTGATCGCCGAGGGCCACCGGCTGGTACGCGAGCGGCTGGCCGCCGGGGTGGCCCCGGGCCGATACCAGATCCTCGCGGCCATCAACGCCGTGCACACCTCCGCCCCCGACATCCGGTACACCGACTGGTCGCAGATCCTCGCCCTCTACGACCAGTTCATCCGCCTCGACCCCTCCCCGATCGTCGCCCTCAACCGGGCCATCGCGGTGGCCGAGCTGGACGGACCGCAGGTGGCGCTCGCAACCGTCGACCGGCTCGAGCCCCGGCTGGCCGGCTACCACGCCTACCACGCCACCCGGGCCGACCTGTTGCGCCGGCTCGGTCGGGGCCATGAGGCCCGCGCGGCCTACGACCGGGCGATCGAGCTGGCCGGCAACACGGCCGAGACCGCCTACCTGATCCGCCGCCGCGACCAGCTGCGCTGAATACCGGGTCACTGCGCCCGCAGCCGCGCTGGTCGAACAGGACGACCCGGTACGCGGGCGGGTCGTAGGCACGACGGTGGTCCGGCACGAAGCCGCCCCAGGTCCGCCGCGCACCACCAGCACCGGTGTGCCGTCGGGGTTGCCGCACTCCTCCCACCACACCCTGCTGGCCGGCGCCGATGTCCAGCAGCCCGCTGCGGTCCCCCATAGGGTTGCCGGCGTGGCCGGGCTGGAGTTCTTCGTCGATGTGGTGGTGACCGGCGCGGTGCTCGGCGTCGGCTTGGCCGACTCACCGGAGCAGGTCACCCGGGTCCTCGGGGAGGACTTCGTGGACGACGCCGCCGGTACGCGGCTGCGGCGCGACTATGGGCTGGTCGAGTTCTTCTGGTCCCGTCCAAAAGGGACGCCGGAGTGGCGGGCCGCCGGGTTCACCGTGGCGGCGCACCGCCTGCCATGGGTGGGCATCGCCGGTCCCCTGCTCGACCGGTACGGCCAGTTCGGTGACCGGTTGCCGTTCGACCGGTTGCGGGAGCGGCTGTCCCGGTACGGCTACCGGCTGCGGGACATCACCACGGCGGCCGACGGTGGCGACCACCGCCGGTTCTGGTTGGCCGACTCGCAGACGGCGGTAACCGTCGCGACCTCGGGCTGGGAGGGTCGCCTGGCCGCCGGCGACGTGTGGTCGATCGAGGCGCCCTGGCCGCCGGAGCAGGTGGCGGCCGGCCAGTTGAGCGGGCGACGGCGGGCGGTCACGGACGGGCTGGCCCACCTGGTGCGGCTCGGCGATGCTGACCGGGTCGCCTGGCTGGACCGGCGACGCCCCGACACCCGTGACCCGAACTGGTGGCTGTTCCTGCTGCTGGTCGTCGACGGCAGGCTCGGCGACCGTCCCGGCGAGCGGCCGGAGTGGGTGACGCTGAAGCTGTGGCTGCTGCGCCAGGCGTACGCCCGCGGGGCCTTCACCCGCTCGGAGAGTGCGCTGCGGATCGCCTACCTCGTGGCCGGCATCCGGACCACGGCGCCGTACCTGGTCGGGCTGTTGCCCTCGGCCGACGAGGTGGTGGCGGACTGCCTGGCCGCCATCCCAGTCGGCCCCGACCGGGTGGCGCTGCTGGACGACCAGCGTGACCTGCGCCGGCTCGGCCGAGAGCAGCTCCTGCAGTCCCGGCAGGCCAGGAACCTCGTCACCGGCGCCGAATCGCACCTGGACCACGTGCACGATCAGGAGCTGGCCGAGCGGTTGCGGCGGTGGCTCGCCGTCAAGCCCCGGCTGGTTTGACCACCGGGGGTGCCAACCCGTTGCGGACGACGGAATCCGGCGCCGGCACGACCCGCCGGCAACCCGCGCGGTGGCGATCGGCCGTCATCACGGCGCTGTTGTCATCGCGGCGCTATCCGTCGACCGCGACGCCCGCGTAGGCCGGCATCAGCTCCTCCATCCGGGCGTCGGAGTCGCAGCGCTCACCGCCGTCGATGTGGGCGGCGAGGTCCTCGACATGGATCTGGAGGCCCGCGGCGAAGGCCGCGAGCCAGTCCAGGCGAAGGCCGCGCTGCTCGACCACGAGGACCGTCCCGGCGCCATCGGCGGTCAGGGTGACCTCGAGTGTCTGCTCGTTGGCCGCATGCTCGCCCTTGGTCCGCACCCTGAGATGGCGGGGCGCCTCGCATGCTTCCACCCGCCCGGTCGCCGCTGCCCCACTGGAAAAGAAGCGCGACTGGTAGGTCCCGCCGAGGCGGAGGTCGCCGTCGAACTCGCCCAGCCAGCGGGCCAGCCGCTCCGGGTCGGTGAGCGCCGACCAGAGATCGTCGACGGTCGTGCCGAAGCGGTGTTCGATCCGCACGATGCCCATGCCGTCCGCTGAGCGCAGGCTGCCCAGGGCGCGGGGGTGGGCCTGTTCGTTGGCAGTCATCCGTTTGCTCCCTGTCTCCGGCACGCGTCGACGTTCTGGTTCATCATCGCAATGAGGACCGACATGATCCGACCCGCTGCGCCGCCAACCCCGCCGTATCCGACAGGGCGTCCATGGAATGGACCGCGCCACCGACCGTGCGCGAGGGTCGGCGACGGGCGATCGGGGACGGACAGCCCCGCGTGCTACCCGGGCGCGTTCTCCGCGTAGCGGGCCAGGCTGGCGGCCAGATCGCGGACGGCGTCCCGCAGCGCGGCCGGGTGGCGGATGGTGAACGGCACACCCAGACCGGCCAGCATCCGGGCCATGCCGTCCAGCCGCTCAGCGCTGGTGCTCATCAGCACGCCATCGGCCGTGCCGGTCAGCGTGGCCACACTGGCCGGGATGCGCCCGCGCGCCTCGTCGAGGGAGCAGTGTAGCTCGACCGCCACCGGATGCGCGTACGGCACCGAGGCCAGCGCCCGGACGACATGCCGGGCCGGTTCGTGCCCCTCCGGCGGCTCGAAGGTGTCCACCGCGGCGGTCACCTCCAAGACCCGGTCGACGCGGAAGGTGCGCACCTGACCGCTGCGGTGGTCGAGCCCGGTCAGGTACCAGCGGCCGGCATGCAACACCAGCCCGTACGGGTCGAGTTCCCGTTCGGTGTCGGCGCCGCGCCACGAGCGGTACGCCAGCCGTACCCGGCGGCGGTCGCGGGCCGCCGCGGCGAGGGTGAGCACGACGTCGGCGGCCGGTGCGGCGCCGTGCCGCGCCGACGCGGTGAACTCCAGCGTCTCCTGCAGGGCCTCCACCCGGTCCCGCAGCGCCGCCGGCAGGACGCGGCGCACCTTGGCCAGCGCGCTCTCGGCCGCGCTGGCCGGTACGCCCAGGCGGTGCCCGACCTGCAGCCCCAGCAGCACGGCGACCGCCTCGTCGTCGGTGAACATCAGCGGCGGCAGCTTGTATCCGGGCATCAGCCGGTACGCGCCGTAGCGGCCGCGTTCGGCGACGACCGGGATGCCCAGGTCGGCCAGCCGGGTCGCGTAGCGGCGGACCGTGCGGATGTCCACGCCCAGGTGTTGGGCGAGCGCGGCCCCGCCGAGCCGCTGGTTGGCCTGGAGCAGCTCCAGCATGGCCAGGACCCTCGTGGTCGGGTGCGTCACGTTCCCACCTCGTCCGCTCGCCGCCGTGCCCGTGCCTGCCCGCTCGCCGCCGTGCCCGGCGAGCCGTACCGAATCGCGCCCGCCCGGCCGGCCGGCCGGACCGGCGGGCGGGGCCGGGGCCGGTCGGATCCGGCGTCGAATCAGGGCGGGTTCGGTCCGGTATTACCCGTACGGTAGCAGCGTCGGCCGGCGCTCCGCCGGCCGGAGGACGACGAGGGGAATTGTCATGGCGGATCTGGTGCTGGTCCCGGGATTCTGGCTCGGCGCGTGGGCCTGGGCGGAGGTGGCCGGCCGGCTGCGCGCGGCCGGCCACCGGGTGTTTCCGGTGACCCTCACCGGCCTCGCGGAGCGGGCCGGCGAGGCGACGCCCGAGGTCGACGTGGACACGCACGTCGGGGATGTCATCCGGGTGATCGAGGACAACGCGCTGCGGAACGTGGTGCTCGTCGCGCACAGCGGCGCCAACGTGCCGGTCACCATGGCCACCGACCGGATCCCGGACCGGCTGGCCCGGGTGGTCTACGTCGAGGGCGGCCCAATGCCGGACGGCATGGCCCAGATCGACTTCGATCCGGGCGCCCGCGACGAGGTCGAGCGGCTGGTCCGGGCGGACGGGGACGGTTGGCGCATCCCGGTGCCGCCCTTCGACGACCCGGACGACCCCAACCTGGCCGGTCTGAGCGAGGCGCAGCGCGCCCTGTTGCGCGAGCGGGGAACCCCGCAGCCGTTCGGCACCGCCACCCAACCGGTACGCCGGCCCGCGGACCTGCCCGAGGTGCCGGTCTCGGTGGTCGCGTGCACGTTCCGGCCCGACGTGGTGCGGCAGCTGGCCGACGGCGGCCACCCGGTGTTCGCCCTGATGGCCGGGGCGCCGGTGCACCACCTGCCGACGGGCCACTGGCCGATGCTCTCCCGCCCGGCCGACCTGGCGGATCTGCTGTCCACGGTGGCCGACGGCGCGCCCTCGCCGGCCGGCATCTGATCGACCCTCCGCACACCCGGCGCGGTGGGCCGGGTCGTCAGCCGTGCTGGAGCGCCTGCACGGCCTGTTCCGAGACCTCGATGACGACCGTGTGATAGCTCTCGATCCGCGACAGGATCGCCGATCGGGGGCCGTCCCGCCAGGCGTCGCTGCCGTAGAACCTGTCCTCCTGCTCCCGGTGCGCCGCGAGGGACGGGAACGCGCGGATCAGGTAGGCCTCCTCGTTCCCGTCCTCGGCGACCAGCGAGGCGCCGCAGTCCACCACCCGGATTCCGGCCGCAGCCAGCAGCGGCAGGGACTCCTCCCGCATGACCCGGACGAACTCGTCGCGGGTGCCGGGCTTCAGCCGGTACGTGCGGATCTCCAGAATCACCGGGGTAACCACCTTCCTGCCGGTGCTGCGTGCCGGGCGGTACCGCGGCCTCCGGCGGCACAGCGTAGTGCCCGGCTCCCGGCGGTGGCGGCCCGTGCGGACGGTCAGCCACCTTGACCCCCTCGCTGCCACCCTCGCCTGCTTATCGCATTGGTGCCGGTGTCATACCGTGGTGTCGATCCCGACAGCGCTGGGAGGTCCGGATGACGGAGGAGCCGACCCGGCCGGACTTCTTCATCAGCTACACGCAGTCGGACCGGGAGTGGGCCGAGTGGATCGCGGTGGAGCTGGAACGGGCCGGCTACACGACGGTGATTCAGGCGTGGGACATCCGCCCCGGCACGGACTTCGTACATGAGATGCAGCGCGCGTCGATGAACGCCCGCCGCACGGTCGCCGTCCTGTCGCCGGCGTACTTCGCCTCCGGATTCGCCGAGGCCGAGTGGCGGGCGGCGTTCGTCAAGGATC
The DNA here is from genome assembly GCF_042434095.1 of Plantactinospora siamensis. Taxonomy (NCBI): domain Bacteria; kingdom Bacillati; phylum Actinomycetota; class Actinomycetes; order Micromonosporales; family Micromonosporaceae; genus Plantactinospora; species Plantactinospora siamensis. The sequence goes on along the minus strand of NZ_JBHLUE010000026.1, from coordinate 194,783 downwards.
CCACCGGCGAGCGCCGGCTGCTGTTGCCCGTGCGGGTCCGGGAGTGCGCGCCGCCGGGAATGCTCGCGTCGTTGGTGTACGTGGATCTGACCGATGTGGACGAGACCGAGGCGCGAGCGCGCTTGCTGGCCGCAGCTGGGCCCGATCCGGTCCGTCCCACAACCTCGATCTTCCCGGGCAGGTCGTCGGCCTGGTTCCCCGGCGCCGGTCACACCGTGACCAACCTGCCGGCGCGGGACCGCATCTTCACCGGCCGAGACGACGTCGTACGACGGATTCACGATGCGCTGCACAGCGTGGCCGGCTTGTCCACCGTCATGGTGCACGGCCTTGGCGGAGTAGGCAAAACGGCGGTCGCCGTGGAGTACGCGCACCGGTTCGCCCAGAACTACGATGTGATTTGGTGGATCACCGCCGACCAGCCGGCGGCGGTGGCGAGCCAACTCGAGAAGCTCGCCGGCCGGCTGGGCATCGCCCGCACCGACGACGGGATCGTCGACCCGCTGCTGGACCACCTGCGAGACCGCGACCGCTGGCTGTTGATCTACGACAACGTCGAGGATCTCGACCAGTTGCGCAAACTGCTGCCCGCCGGCGGAGCCGGGCACCTACTCCTGACCTCGCGACAGGCGGCCGGCGCGGGGCGGGTGAGCACGCTGGCGATGGCCGCCTGGTCTCGGACGGAGTCGGTGCGGTTCCTGATCCGACGGACCGGTCATACCGATGCCACCTCGCTCGGTGAGCTCGCGGAGTTGCTCGGTGATCTTCCGCTGGCGCTCGACGAGGCCGGCGCGTTTCTGCAGGAGACCAGCGAGGACCTGAACGACTACCTGCGGCTGGTCCGCGAGCACGGCAGGCGACTGTTCCACCTGGCCGACGCCGAAACCGACACCGACACCGTGCCGGACCGGCGCAGCGTGGCCACGGTCTGGACGCTGTCGCTGCAGCGGGTACGCAGCCACGCGCCGGCCGCCGTCCCGCTGCTGACCATGCTGGCGTTCCTGGCGCCGGAGGTGCCACGCGGCCTGTTGGGCGAGCGGACCGACGCGCTTCCACCAGCGCTCAGGTCGGTGGTCGAGGACCGCGTTGAGTACGTCCGCCTGCTCGGGGTGATCGGCCGGTACTCGCTGGTCACGCTGACGACGGACGCGGTGGCGATGCACCGGCTGGTGCAGGCGGTCGTTCAGGCCCGGCTACCGCCGGCGGACGAGCGGTGGTGGGCCGCGGCGGCCGTCGAATTCGTCCGGGCGGCATTCCCGGAGGAGAGCTGGGAGGTGCGGAGCTGGCCAGAATGCGAGCGGCTGCTCCCACACCTGCTCACGGTCACCGCGCACGCCGAACGGCTCGGCGTCTGCGCCGCGACCACCGGCTGGCTCCTGGATCGCGCCTCGACCTACCTGCGGAAGCGCGGGCAGTACCGGGCGGCCATCCCGATCGCACAACGGGCGCTCACCGTCACGTCGACGGAAGCCGGCGCGGCGAGTTCCGATACCGCCTGGTGCCACAACAACCTTGGTCTGGCGCTGCACGCGCTGGGAGACTCGGACGCGGCACGGCGACAGTTCGAGCAGGCGCTGTCGATCAGCGAGTCGACGCTTGGGCCGGGCCATCCCGACGTCGGCATCTGGCGCAGCAACCTCGGCCGGGTGCTGCGGGACAGCGGCGACCTGACCGGGGCGCGCACCCAGCTGGAACTGGCACTGCGGATCAGCGAGCGGGCGCTCGGGCCGGACGATCCCACCATCGGCGTCCGGCGCGGCACGCTGGCCCGGGTGCTGCGGATGTTGGGGGACCTTGCCGGGGCGAAGGAGCAGATCGAGCAGGGTTTGCGGATCAGCGAAGTCGCGCTCGGGCCGGACCACCCCTCCCTCGGAGTCCGGCGTAGTGGTCTCGGGGCGGTGTTGCACGAGATGGGCGATCTGGCCGGGGCGCGGGCGCAGTTCGAGGAGGCGCTGCGGATCAGCGCGAAGGCCCTCGGTCCGGACCACCCGCGGCTCGCCGCCCGGCACAGCGGTCTGGGCGGCGTGCTGCGGGATCTCGGCGACCAGGCGGGCGCGCGAAGGCACTTCGAGGAGGCCGTCCGCATCGGCGAGGCGGCCTATGGCGTGGACGATGCCCGGGTCCGCGCCTGGCGTCGGTCCCTCGGACCCGTGGCGCAAGCCCCGCCGTACAATGATCCGCTGATGGCGGGGCGATCCGACCCGGTGGGATAGGTTCGGTGAACTCGCCTTTGGAGGTCGACGCCGTCCCATGCCGCCCGGGAATCCCGCTCACGTCTTCGGCGCAACCGCGGGCCGGGCGGCGACCGCGGACATCGATGCGAACCTGCTGCGCATCGAGGACGAGTACCGCGTCCATGAGTACGCGCAGCGATCGGCCAACCCGGACGAGATCCTGATCGCGCAGCCGACGCGGACCGCCCGGATCACCGTCCTGGCCCAGCACGCGATCAACCACTTCGACGCGTACGGCCGGGAGAAGCTGGCCGACCGGGGCACCGGCGCCCTGGTTGAGCTGGTGGCGCCTCGCGCCGACATTCTGGGGATCATCAGCACCGGACGGCTGCGCGGCCCGGAGCACCAGCGCCAGCGACACTCGGCGATGGTGGCCAGAGCGATCGCCGATGGCCGGCCCAGCATCGACCTGCACGGCATGTCGTGCGACGGCGTCTCGGCCGTCGACATCGGCACCGGGCGGGAGCCCTCGGCGGCGTCCCGTCTCATCGCCGACGCCGCGATCGAGTGCGGCGACCGCCTCGGCCTCCCGGTGACCCGGAACCGGCGCTTCGGGGCACGCGGACCGGAACGCCTGACCAACGTGCTGCTCGACCACGGCGTCCCCGCGATCCAGGCCGAACTCTGCTCCTGCCTGCGCCAGCCGCACAGCGGCCCGGCGGAAACCGCGCTCGTCGTCGCCTGGTTCGACAGCCTGACCTCGACCATCTCGCGGGCCCTCGCCGGCTGAGTTCTCCGGCACGGTCGGCCCCTCGTCGACGCCATACGGAGATCGGGCGAGCGGCCCCTCCCAGGCGGTGGTGCTTGTCGATATTTTTGACTACCATCCGCAGTCGTGGCATGACCGGTGGTCGATTCCCGGTCGGTCCGGCCGGATCGCGCCGTGCCACGAGCGCAGGATCATGCTGTTCCGACGGAGGGAATCCGTAATGACGGGAAGCGCACAGGTCACCCAGGGTCGAACCGTCCCACCCGCCCGGTCGTACCCGTTCAGCACAGCGGATCGGCTCAATGTCGATCCCACGTACGCCGAGCTGCGCGAGAAGGAGCCGATGACCCGGGTGCAGCTCCCGTACGGCGAGGAGGCCTGGCTCGCCACCCGGTACGAGGACGTGCGTACCGTCCTCGGCGACGCGCGATTCGGCCGCGCCCCGGCGGTGCACCGCGACGAGCCGCGGCTGACCCCGCGTCAGCAGGACAGCGGCATGCTGATCATGGACCCGCCCGACCACACCCGGCTGCGCCGGCTGGTGGCGAAGGCGTTCACGGCCCGCCGGGTGGAGGACCTGCGGCCCCGCGCCCAGGAGATCGCCGACGGGCTGGTCGACGACATGGTCAGGCTCGGGCCGCCGGCCGACCTGGTGGAGCACTTCGCCACCCCGCTGCCGATCCAGGTCATCTGCGAGCTGCTCGGCGTCCCGTTCGCCGACCGCGACCGGTTCCACGTCTGGTCGGAGGCGATCGTCTCGACCACCTCGCTGCCGCCGGAGACGATCCAGGAGTACCTGAACAGCCTGTGGGGCTACATCGGCGCGCTGGTCGCCGAGCGCCGCCGGGAACCGCGGATCGACGACCTGCTCGGCGCGCTGGTCCAGGCCCGGGACGACAACCAGGACCGGCTCAGCGAGACCGAGCTGGTGGAGCTGGCCGCCGGCCTGCTCGCGGCCGGGCACGAGACCACGGTGACCCAGATCCCCAACTTCGTGTACGTGCTGCTGCAGAACCCGGACCAGCTGGCCGCGCTGCGGGCCGACCCGGCGCTGGTGCCGGCCGCCGTGGAGGAGCTGCTGCGGTACGTGCCGCTCGGCGTCGGCTCGTCCTTCGCCCGGTACGCCAAGGAGGACGTCGAGGTCGGCGGGGTGCTCGTCCGGGCCGGTGAGCCGGTCGTCGGCTCGCTCTCCTCGGCCAACCGGGACGGCACGGTCTTCCCCGACCCGGACCGCGTCGACCTGCGCCGGGAGCAGAAGCCGCACCTGGGGTTCGGGCACGGCGTGCACCACTGCGTGGGCGCGCAGCTGGCCCGGATGGAGTTGCAGGTCGCCGTCGGCACCCTGGTCACCCGGCTGCCCGGGCTGCGGCTCGCCGTACCGGAACCGGAGCTGGAGTGGAAGCGGGGAATGCTGGTACGCGGCCTGCTCGCCATGCCGGTGGCCTGGTGAGCGCGGCCTGGCGGGTCAGCGTCGACCCGCACCGCTGCATCGGTTCGGGCATCTGCGCCGGCACCGCGCCGGAGCATTTCCGGCTGGTCGACGGGCTCTCCACGCCGCTGGCCGAGGTCGTCGACCCGACCGAGCCGGTCATCGACGCCGCCGAGTCGTGTCCGGTGGAGGCCATCACCGTGCGGGACTCGGCCGACGACCGGCTCATCGCGCCGGAGGGTTAGCCGCGACGCGCGGCGCGCGGGCGCGAAAGCAGCGGGGCCGGGCGCCCGTGGCGCCCGGCCCCGCTAGCCCGGCCGGTGCGGCCGGGCGCGGCTCAGCTGGCCGCGCAGGACACCGACGGCGTGCCGTTGGTGCCGGTCGACGATGCCAGGAAGCCGAAGGTCGTGCTGCCGCCGGCGGCGATCGTCCCGTTGTAGCTGACGTTGCGGGCGGTCACGGCCGAGCCGCTGGAGGTGACCGTGGCGTTCCACGCCTGCGTCACCTGCTGGCCGTTGGCGTACGTCCAGCTCACCGTCCAGCCGGTGATCGCGGCGCTGCCGGCTGTCACCCGTACCTCGGCCTGGAAGCCGCCCTGCCACTGGTTGGTCACGGTGTACGCCGCTGTGCAGCCCCGGCCGCCCGGCGGCGGGGTGGTCGTCGGCGGGGTGGTGGACGGCCCGGTGGTCGGCGGCGTGCTGCTCGGCGGGGTGGTGGTCGGGGACGCGGTGGCCGTGGGCGGCGCGCCGCCGCCGATGGCGGCCATGATGGCGTCGATGATGCCCTGCTGGGTGACCGTGAGGGAGCTGCGGTCGAACAGCCCGAGCCCGTACGCCCCGTTGTAGCCGTTGTCCCAGTAGGCGGTGGCGATTCCGTACTTCTTGGCGTCGGTCACCAGGGTGCGCGCGAAGTCGGCGCGGTACGTGTTGTTCGTCGGGTCGGCCGAGGTCTTGTCGACCGATCCGTACTCGCCGACGATCGCCGGGTATCCGCGCGCCACGAAGGTGTCGCGCACCTTCTTCAGCTGCCCGTCCATGTAGTCCTCCTGGCCCCAGGTGGATTTCCTGGCCGGGTTGGTCGCCTTGGGCCCCCACTGGGTGATGGTGCCGCTCTCATCGCCCGCGAAGTCCCACGGGTCGTAGTAGTGGACGGAGATCATCAGCCGTTGTTCGTTGCTGGGGATGGCGGAGGACCGGTACTGGTCGGTCGGGAGCACGAAGCCGTAGTTGCCGACGGTGTAGTCGATGTTCGTGTTCCAGCCGGGGATGAGCAGCCAGCGCGAGGCGTTGTTCCCACCGGTCTGGCGCACGGTGTTCACGAAGAGCTGGTTGTAGGCGTTGATGTTCTGGTAGCACGGCTGCGTCGGGGTGCCGTACTGCCCGTCGAACTCCTCGTTCATGGACTCGAGGATCAGGTGGTCGTTGTAGCTGGAGAACTTGCTGGCCACCTGCTGCCAGACCTTCTGGTACTTGTTCCTGATGGTGGTCTGGTCGGACGAGTCGCAGATCAGCCAGGAGCCGGATACGGTCTTGTATCCGTCACCGTGCATGTTGATCAGCACGTACATGCCCTGGTTGTAGGCGTAGTTGACCACCTCGGAGATCCGGTTGAGCCAGGCGGCGTCGACCGTGTAGCTCGGGCCGGGCCCGATCTTTCCCAGGTAGGACACCGGGATGCGGATGGTCTTGAATCCCGCCGCCTTCACCTTGTTGATGAGGGCCTGCGTGATGACCGGGTTTCCCCAGGCCGTCTCGCTGGGGACGCCGTTGGAGTTGGCCTCCAGCTGGTTGCCCAGGTTCCAGCCCGCCCCCATGTCGGTGACCAGCTGCGAGGCGTTCAGTTGGACCGTGGCGTCGGCCGAGGCCGTGTGCATGACGCCGGCAACGACTCCGGCGGACGCCAGCACGACAGCGAGAACTGCCGACCCCAACCTTCCTGCTCTTGAACCCACGGGTTCTTCCTCTCTTCGAGTCTCACGGCGTTGCCGCAGCGGGTCCCCGCCGTCGAACCGGCCGGTACGGGCGCCAGCCTTCGGGTGAACCGACCTGCGGTGGCAGCCGGGCTGCGCCCATGCGAACGGAACGGTCGACCGATTGGTCGATCGTCAGCTATAAGTGTCGCAGCGCTTCGATAGTCCGTCGCACGCCCGGCCCGGGCGGATTCGAAGTGCCTAAAGTATAGACATCGATGCATGCGCCAACAAGGCCCGGAGACAGTTCGCAGGAAGACTCCGGCGGCAGTGTCCGCGGGCCGGACGGTGGTCCCGCCGCGGCGGGACGAAGAAGGCCCGGCGGCCGAGCCTAGCCGCCGTCGCCGAGCGGTGGCTGCGGCCGTACCGGAGTCTTGGCGGCCAGCCGTGCCGTCATCCGCTCGTCGAGGTACGCGGTCACCTGGGCGTCCTGCTCCGGGGTAAGCGTCGACCGGCACAGGTACCGCGGTTCGCGCCGGTCGACACAGTCGAGGCGGAACGCGGAGGGCGAACGGCTGACGTGTCTGATCGTCGTCCACGGCAGCCGCAGCGAGGCGTAGGCGGTGTGCCACTCGATGGCGTCCGCGGCGAAGACGTACCGCACGGGTGCCCGTACCTCGCGGTTGCGGCGCAGATGCAGCGGGCCGTTCACCAGGCCCACCAGGCACCACACCACCCCGAGCGGGAGCCCGAACAGCCCGGCGACAAACCAGGCGCCCTCCCCCAGAAAGGTGCCGAGACTGGTGATCGACAGCAACAGACCGGTGAAGATGAACATCCGACCGAGCCGCCGCGCATCATGGCGCAGCAGCCGCATGAACCGGGCATCGGGAGTGACGACCAGGTCGAACCCGTGCTGTGGCCGCCGGGCGTCCATCGATGTCTCGCCCAACCCTGTGCACCCCTCGCTGTCCAGGACGATCTCGCCGCCGGAACCTAGCGGATCCGAGGGCCGGGCGCCGACCCCGGCCCTCGTCGGCCGTCCCGATCCGGCGTCGGTCAGCTGCCCAGTGACCTCCGGGTGGCCTGCAATCGCGGTGGTCGAGCAGGCACGGGAAGCCGGCGCGGTCCGAGTGACGCTAACCTTCGCCGGGCACCTGACGTACCGACGTTGGTTCATGTCCTGACAAGACGCCGCGGAGCAGCTACGCCGGGCGGTACGGACGCAGGGTGCGGCGCAGATCGTCGGTCCACTCCGCGGGGATCTCCCACGGGATGAAGTGCCCGCCGTGGTCGTGGGCCGTGACGTTGACGTGGTGGTACCAGGCGGCCCGGTCGCCGTCGAGGAAGCTGCGGAGCCGCTGCTCGGTGGTCGTCACCCCGGCCGGGTTCTCGTAGCCCACGAACGTGATGCCGGTCGGCGCCTCGACCACCGGCCAGCGCTCGTGTACGGGGGTCCAGGGGTAGCGGTTGTTGTTGGCGTAGGTGCGGACCGAGGTGTCGATGGCGTTGCCGGCCCAGTAGATCGTGGCGTGCGTGAGCAGGTCGTCCCTGCTGAACACCGACTCGACGTCGCCGTGGTTGTCCGACCAGCTGTCCCAGCGCCCGAGCAGCCAGGCGAGCATGCCCACCGGTGAGTCGGCCAGCCCGTAGGCCAGCGTGCTGGGCTCCAGCATCTGCGCGGCCAGATGGACGGCGAACCGCTTCTGCAGGGCGATCGCCCGGGCGCGGATCTCTTTTGGCAGGTCGCCCGGGAGGGACTGGCCGCCGGAGATGTTCCAGCCCAGGTCGCCGTTGAAGAGGGTGAGCTTCAGGGCCGACCCGATGTGGATGGCGTACAGCTCGTCGGCGTACTTGTGCCCGAGCTGCCCGGTGACCAACGCCCCCACGTCACAGCCGGCGGCGGCATACCGGCGGTGGCCGAGCACGCCGGTCATCAGCTCGTGCCAGACGTCGGCCATCTTCCAGAAGTTCATGTCGGGGTGCGCGGTCAGTGGCGTGGAGAATCCGAACCCGGGCAGGGACGGCACGATCACCTCGAACGCGTCCGCGGGGTCGCCACCGAAGGCGGCCGGATCGGCCAGCCGGTCGATGACCTTGGACCAGTGCCAGAACGTCCACGGCCAGCCGTGGCTGAGGATCAACGGCACCGGGTTCGGGCCGACGCCCGGCCGGCGCAGGAAATGCACCGGCACCCCGGCGACGTCGACCCGGTAGTTCTGGTAGCCGTTGATCGCCCGCTCCGCGGCGCGCCAGTCGAAGCCGTCCGCCCAGTACGCGACAAGCTCCTCCAGATAGCTGCGCCGCACGCCGTAGTAGCCGTCCTGATTGCCGGCGTCCAGCGGCCATTTCGTGGCCAGCAGCCGGCGACGCAGATCGGCCAGCACCTCGTCGGGTACGTGGATCGGTGTCGGTTCGATGGCGGACCGGGTCGGCTGGCTCTGCTCCATAGGCCCGTTGTACTCCGGCCGTAGGCTCGCTGTCGGGCCCGCCTGGTGTGACCGCCGCCACCGATGGTGATCGCAAATGCGGTCGATCGCATATCGAGATGTCGGCCCGCCGGGACGATGATGGAAAGGTGAGACGGGCGAGCGGATGGGCGGCGGCGCTCATCCTCACGCTCACCGCGCTGGCGCTCGGGCACGCCGACGACGCGTGGATCCCCGGCGGCGGGTTGCCGGCGCTGGACCGGATCCCGCTGGTCGCCATGCTGTTGCTGCTCGCGCACGGGCTGGTCGGACGCCGGCGGCTCGCGTTGCGGACGACCCTCGGCCTCGCCGCCGTCGCGGCGCTGCTCCCCCCGGTGCACTGGCAGCGGCTGGTGCTGCCGGTCGCCGCCGCGGTGATCCTGATGGCCGACCGCGACAGCTACGTCGTGCGGGCGCAGACACGGCGGTTACGCGCCGCGTCCACAATCGCCGTTCTCGCGTACGTGGTCGTGCTCCTCGCCGGCGTCTGGGCCTCGGTGCGGCGCGGCGAGTCGCTGGGCCGGGCCGCCTCGGCGGCCCTTCCCATCCCGCCGGTGGGTGCGGAAGGGCCGGGACGGGTGCTGGTCCCGCTGGCCCTCGTCGCGCTGCTGGCCGCGCTCGCGCTATCGCTGGCGGCGGCCCCGGCGCCACCGCCGTCCGACGAGGCCGACCGGGCCCGGGTCCGCGACCTGGTCCAGAACCCGGTCGCCGGGAGCCTCGCCCCGTTCGTCACCCGCGCGGACCGCACCTACGTGTTCAACCCCCGGGGCGACACCGCGATCGGCTACCGGGTCCGCTTCGGCGTCGCCCTGGCCGGCGGCGACCCGGTCGGCCCCGCGCCGGCCGAGGCGATCGCCGCGTTCGTCCGGCTCTGTGAGCGGTACGGCTGGCGACCCGCCGTGCTCGGCGCCGACACGGCGGCCATCGGGGAGCTCTGGCGCCGGGCGGGCGTGCGCCGGGCCGTCGACATCGGGGACGAGGCGGTCCTGGACCTGTCCACCTTTTCGCTGGCCAGCCGGCGGATGCGCAACGTGCGCCAAGCCGCCCGGCGGGCCGACAACGCCGGCGTACGCGTCGAGGTCGGCGCCCTGGATCCGGCGCTGGTGCCCGCGCTGCGGGAGGTGCTGCGGGACTGGCTGCACGGCCGGCGCGAGCGCGGGTTCGCGATGAACCTCGACGCGATGCTCACGCCACGCGCCGACACGGTCTATGCGGTGGCCCGGGACGCGGCGGGCCGGCCGGTGGCGTTCGCCCGCTTCCCGGTCGCCGCGGGCGGCCGGATCCTCAGCCTCGACGTGGCGCCCCGCCGGCACGACGCCCCGAACGGGGTGGTCGAGCGCATGGTGATCGCGGTGGTCGAGCACGCGCGGGAAGCCGGCGCGGTCGAGGTGACGCTGAACTTCGCCGGAATGCGCCGGGTCTACAGCGGGGAGCTTCGTGGGGCGCGGCTCCTCCAACTGCCCCTGCGCGCTCTGGACCGGTGGATCGAGCTGCGGTCGCTGTATCTGTTCACCAGCAAGTTCCACCCTGGCTGGCGCCCCCGCCAACTGCGCCTGCGCTCCTGGTGGGAGCTGATCCCGGTCGCCGTCGCCGCGCTGACCGCCGAGTTCGGCGCCGAGCCCGGCCGGGACGACCGTACCGAGTTCCACCCCCTCCGGATCAGGACACGCTGAGGGTCCCGTACGCGAATGAGTCGCCGGTCGTGTACGTGATCCGCGCGTACGACCGGAAGTCGAACGCGCCGGTGGTTGCCGGCGTGATGGTCAGGGTGATGGTGGCGCTCGATCCGGGCGCCAACGACTGGACTCCGCAGTAGACCAGGTGGGTCAGGTTGCGCGGAGTGCAACCGGGGCTGCCGGCGACCGAGGTGATGTGCAGGCTCGCGTAGTTGTCGATGCCCAGGGATGCCTGGACGGGGTTCGCCGTCGTGTTGGTCGCCGTACCGACGATCCGGACGGTCGTGCCGACCGTGGTGATCGACGGCGTGATGGCGAGCCCGGCGACGACCGGCGCGCTCACCGGCGCCGTGCCGGCGGCGGCCGCCGGCACGGCGGCGGCTGTCGCCGCCAGGGCCGACGCCAGCACACCGATCCCGATGGCGGCATGCCGCACAGTGATGACCATAGCTGTCCTCCAACGACAGGCATCGATACGATTTTCCCTCGGATCGTAGCCCCCCGCCCCGGTTGGCGGACGCCGTGACACTGGATGTCGCGGCCGCATCCCGCGCCACGTCCTGCTGAGGAGAACGTCATGACGCCGACCGACCGAACGACACCCCCGGACCGGGCCCCGTCGAGCCCGCTGCGCCGGACCGCCCTGACGGCGGGCGCCCTCTACGTGCTCACCTTCGTCTCCATCCCGACCCTGACCCTGTACGGCCCGGTGCATGACGCGGACTACCTCACCAGCACCGGCAGCGACCGGCCGGTCGTGCTGGGCGGCGTCCTCGAGATGATCGTGGCTCTGGCGTGCATCGGCACCGCCGTTGTGCTCTATCCGGTGGTCAGACGGCAGGGCGAGAGCCGCGCCCTGGGCTTCGTCGCCTCCCGGGTGCTGGAGGCCGCCGGAATTCTCGTCGGCGTGGCGAGCCTGCTGACGCTGGTGACGCTACGGCGGTCCGCGGTCGGCGCCGAGGGGACCGACATCGGCCGGGCACTGGTCGGCTTCTACGATTCCGTCTTCCTGCTCAGCCAGAGCCTCCTGCCCGCCGTGAATGCCCTGTTGCTGGGCAGCCTGCTGTACCAGTCACGGCTCGTGCCGCGGTTCCTTCCGGTGCTGGGGCTGATCGGCGCGCCGCTCCTGGTCGTCTCCGTCGCCGGGATCGCGTTCGGGCTCTGGGACCGCCTGTCCCCCGTGGCGGCGCTCGCGGCCGTGCCCATCGCCGGCTGGGAACTGTCGCTGGGGCTCTACCTGATCGTCAAGGGCTTCCGGCCCTCGCCCATCACGGCCGACCTGGTCCATGCCGGTGCCGGGGATCCCCGGACCGCCGCCGTCTGATCGTCGGTGCGCCCGCGGCGGGCGAAGATCTGGATCGCCACGCTCACCGCTCACTCGGTCGCGGTGACGGGCTGACGGCGGCGCCGGAGCATCGGTGCGGCGCGCAGGGCAGGGCCGCCGCGCCCACCCCGCCGGTACAGGCGTTCGGTAGCGGCATCGACGTCGGTCCTCCGCGCCTTCTCGGCGAACCTTTCGTAGGAATTGAGGAAGGAGCTGTCCGATCCGCGGTTCTTCCGCTCCGCGTTGACGTACGGCCTGATGCAATCCCAGGTCCGCAGCATCCGGTACGTGACCTGCACCGCGATGAAGTCCCAGTCGGCAACTCCGTACTCCGCGAGACAGGCCAGATGCTGGTAGTAGCAACCCACCTCGAAGGCGTGCCCGCGAAGGGGCTCGGGCAGCTTCGCGAAGCCCAGTGGAACGTCCTGCCTGGGCAGCTCCGCCCAGAGTTCCGCCTCCATGCGCGTGAACTCCGCGGTCCGCTGAGCCTTCAACGCGTCGAGCACGATGGGCAGATGGTTGGCGTTGTCATTCAGGCGCAGCGCTCGCCACGTCAGCAGGGATGAGGTGACAACGGCGGCCAGAGCAACCAGCAGAGCCAACAGGTTGATCGCTTGTGACATGTCCATCACGAGCTCCTTGAGATAACCCTGCCCGCAGGGTAGGCGCGCTCGGCAAGCGTTTCGACAGGGCCGGATCAGTCGGCCGCGAGCTGGCTCTTCTGCACCTTGCCCAGCGCGTTGCGGGGCAGTGAGTCGACCAGCCGCACCCGCCGGGGACGCTTGTGCGCCGACAGGTGCCGGGCCACGAAGTCGATCAGCTCCGCCTCGTCGACCCCGTCGCCCACCACGTACGCCGTCACCTGCTGGCCGAGGTCGGGGTGCGCGGTGCCGACCACCGCCGCCTCGCGGACGCCGGGATGGGCCAGCAACGCGTCCTCCACCTCCCCCGCGCCGATCCGGTAGCCGCCGCTCTTGATGATGTCCACGGCCGTCCGGCCGACGATGCGATGCCAGCCGTCCGGGCCGATCGTGGCCGCGTCCCCGGTGCGGAACCAGCCGTCCGCGGTCCGCGTCGCAGCGTCGGCGTCGGGCCGGTTCAGGTACCCGTCGAACAGGGTCGGACCGGACACCTCCAGCCCGCCGATCGTCGTCCCGTCCGCGGGCGCCGGCTGCCCGCGCTCGTCGACCAGCCGGGTCCGCACCCCCGGCAACGGCAGCCCGACCGAACCGGGCCGGCGAGGTCCGGCCGCCCGGGCGCTCACCGTGATCAACGTTTCGGTCATCCCGTACCGCTCGATGATCCGGTGCCCGGTGAGCCCTTCCAGGTCGGCGAAGACCGTCGCCGGCAGCGCCGCGCTGCCCGAGACCAGCAGCCGCGCCGCCCGCAGCGGCCGGGCCGCGGCGGGATCGGCCGCGATCCGCGACCAGATCGTGGGTACGCCGAAATACAGCGAGCCGCCGGCAGCGGCGTACCGCCGCGGGAGCGGCCGACCCACGTGGTGCAGGCGGCTGCCCACCCGCAGCGGCCCGAGCACACCGAGCACCAGACCGTGTACGTGAAACAGCGGCAGGCCGTGCACGACCAGGTCGTCCGGTGTCCACTCCCACGCCTCGGCGAGCCCGTCCAGGCAGGCCGCGACGGCCCGGCGGGACAGCACCGCTCCCTTCGGCGCGCCGGTGGTGCCGCTGGTGTAGAGGATCAGGGCCGTGCCGTCCGGGTCGGGCTCCGGAGGGTTGGCGTCGGAGCGTCGCGTCAGGTCGACCGGAATGACGGGCAGCCCGGCCGGGGTGGCGCCGCGCGCCAACGCGGAGGGCGCCAGCACCGCGCCCGCCGCCGAGTCGCGCAGGATGTGCGTACGCTCGGCCGTTCCGGCGTCCGGCGGCACCGGTACGACCGCGGTCCCGGCCAGCAGCGCGCCCACCACCGCGACGACGGTCTCCAGGCTGGGCGTCGCCTCCACCGCGACCCGGTCCAGCCCGCGCACGTCCTCGGCCGCCGCGGCCGCGAGCGCGCGCAGTTCCGCCCGGGACACGGCCCGATCGTCGATCCTGATCGCGTCGGGACGCTCCGGCGACCCGGACCGCCAATCCAGCAGCCCCATCAGCGGTTCACGGGCTCGTCGGGCGCCTCGCCGCGGCGGAGGGCAGGACGATGGTTCCCTGCGCCGCCGCGCACAGCACCTCGCCCCCATCGCCCACGACGGTGAGATCGCACCGGCAGACCGCCTGCCGGGGACCGGCCTGCAGCACGGTCGCATGCGCCCGCAAGAGCCGGCCGTCGGCCGGGCGCATGTACGTGATGGTGAAGCCACCGGTGAGAACGGCGGCGCCGAGGGCCGAGGCCCCGGCGAAGGTCAGCGCATTGTCGGCGGCGTACGCCAGCACACCGCCGTGAACGTGTCCGTTCTGCTGCCTGAGATCGTCACGGATCGGCACCTCCAGGACGGCCTGTCCGCTACCGAAGCTGACCAGACGCGCGCCCAGCAGCACGCTGAACGGCTGTTCCGCCAGTGCCCGTCGCGCGAGGTCGACGGTGACTCCTGGCGGCAGCGGTCGGTCGTCGGTGGGTTCCGCCGACGGCAGGTTCGGCGCCGGTGTGTGCACTGGCATTGCCTCCCTCACAGCGATGCCCGACCTCGCGCAGGTCGTTGTCGTCCAGTTCCTACCCTTCGTCGGCTTCGCGGTCAACACGGCGCCGGCCCGGCGTCCACGTCGGCGGCTGACCCGAACGCGGGAGGCGCGACCTTCAGCATTCGGATAACAGGTGGAGGTCGTCCCAGGGGTCGGGCAGCATCGGGCGGATGATGCTCCTCATTCCCGGCGACCCGCTGCGGCCACGCCGTCCAGACGAGCACTTCGCGCCGGAGGCGTCGGCGGCCCGAGAGGCCGGCCTCACCGTCGCCGTGGTCGATCACGACGCGCTGGCTCGGTCCGACGGCGCGGACCGGGCGGTGGCGGCCGTACCCGCCGGCGACACGGCCGTCTACCGCGGGTGGATGCTGCGCAGTGAACAGTACGGCGGTTTCGTCGACGCGCTCGCCCGGCGCGGCGTAACGCTCCGTACGACTGTCGGGAACTATCAGCGGGCGCACGAGTTCCCCGGCTGGTATCCCGCGCTGACCGCCGTCACCCCGCGCTCGGCATGGACCACGGGCACGGACCGGACGGACTTCGACCGGGCCCGGCGCGCCCTGGACGCGGGCCCGGCGGTCCTGCGCGACCACGTCAAGTCGATGAAGCACCATTGGGACGAGGCGGCGTTCATCCCGGACCTGGGCGACGCGGACGCCGCCTGGAAGGTCGCCAACCGCTTCCGGCAGTTGCGCGAGGATGACTTCGTGGGCGGATTCGTGCTGCGCGAATTCGAGGATTTCACCTCGGCCGAGGTGCGGACCTGGTGGGTGGCTGGCCGGTGCGCCCTGGTGGGGCCACACCCGGACACCCCACACGACCGGCCGCCGCAGCGACTCGACCTGGACTGGCTCACCCCGCTGGTCGGCGCGCTGAACCTGCCGTTCGTGACGGTGGACCTGGCGCTGCGCGCCGACGGCGCGTGGCGGGTCGTGGAGGTCGGGGACGGGCAGGTCAGCGATCGCCCCAACAGCGTCGCGCCATCCGCGCTCATCGCGGCGCTGGTGGGGGAACCTGGCTGATCCGGGCCGGTCCGGTGGTCGCGCTGCGGGCCGGCCGCCGATCGGGCAGAGTGGCGGCACGACCGGGCGTGGGACGAGAGGGGTGGCCGTGGCGGAGCCGAGCGGGGTGGTCTTTCCGCTGACCGAGGGCGGGCGGAGCACGTCGGCGCTGGGCCGCGCGGTGTTGGCCGACGCCCTGCGGTCGGCGGATCCGGTCGGCGCGCGGTCGGCCGAGCACGAGACGAACTGGCGGCACGGCTACCTGCCGCACTTCCGGCGGTTGGTGGAGGCCGGACTGCCGTCCCGGGAGTCGGCCCTGACGATCGCCCGGGACGGGCTGGCCGCGCTGCACTCGCGGATGCGGGTGGTCCGGGCCGACGGCGCCGAGGTCGGCCTGGCCGAGGCCTTCGCCGGGGACCCCGCCGGCGAGCCGCTGGCCACCGCGACCCTGGACGGCGGCGGGGTGCCCGAGCGCGAGCTGTCGCTGCCGTACCGCGGGCAGCGGCTGCGCGGCGCCGAGCTGAGCCGCCGGCTGGACGCGTGGGTCGACGCCGGGGTGATCGAGCCGTCCTGCGCCGAGGCGGTACGGGCGGTGCAGGCGAACCCGGACTGGCTGGACCTGCGCGACCAGCGGATCGTGGTGCTCGGCGCCGGCGCCGAGATGGGTCCGCTGCCGTCGATCCTGCGCTGGGGCGGCGAGGTGACCGCGGTGGACCTGCCCCGTCCGGACCTCTGGCGCCGCCTGATCCGCACCACCGAGCGGTACGCCGGCCGGCTAAGCCTGCCCGTGCCACCGGGCACCCGGGCCGACGATCCCCAGCTCGCCGGCCGGGCCGGCGCGGACCTGCTGCACGGGCTGCCGCAGGTGGCGGACTGGCTGCTCGGCATGGACGGCCGGCTGGTGCTGGGCAACTACGTCTACGCCGACGGCGCCACCAACGTGCGGGTCGCCACCGCGGTGGACGCGCTCACCCGACAACTGCGGGAGCGCCGCGAGGACGTGGCGCTGGCCTTCCTGGCCACCCCGACCGACGTGTTCGCCGTACCCGCAGCGGCGGTGCGGCACGCCGAACGCGGTTACGCGGCCCGCGGGTGGGGCCGCCGGACCCTGCGCACGCTGTCCGGCGGGCGGCTGCTGCACCGCAACTACCCGCCCGGCGCCGACCCCGGCATCAACGACAGCCTCGTGCCGCAGCAGGGCCCCAACTACGCGCTGGCCAAGCGGCTGCAGCGGTGGCGCGCGGCGGTCGACCGGGCCGACGGGGCACGGGTGTCGTTCACCGTGGCGCCGCCCACCCGTACCCGATCGGTGCTGCGCAACCGGGCCCTGGCCGCCGCCTACGCCGGGGCGCACCGGTTCGGCATCGAGGTGTTCGAGCCGGCCACCAGCAACACCCTGATGGCCGCGCTGCTGGTCCACGACCTGCGAGCCGACCGGCCGGCGATGGACCATCCGTGGCAGGACGAGGCGTACGCGGCGGCACACGGTGGCCTGTGGCGCGTCCCGTACGCCCCGCGCAGCGCGCTCGGGCTCGCCGTCCTGCTCGGCCTCGGCGGCGCCCGCGGCTGACCGGCGCCGTGCGCCGCGAGGGACCACCCGGCTCGCGGGCCGTGATCTTGGCAGGTGACTGCGGTCGTTAGGGTGTGGTCATGGCTGCCGCGGTCCTTGCCGTGTCGTTGGCGTTCGTCGGATACCTCGCCACCTACCTGAACGGCCTCCGCCTGGCCCAACGGCAGGAGCGACTGTCCCGGGTCAACCGCCAGCTGGCCGAGTTCTATGGGCCGCTCCTGGCGCTCACCCAGTCCAACCGGCGCATCTTCGAGGAGTTCTCCCGGCGCCACCAGCGACCCGACGGACGGTCTCCGTTCCGGGGCGAGGCGGAGCTCACGGCCGAGGAGAGCGCCGAGTGGCGGCTCTGGTTCACCGCCGTCTTCATGCCGAACATCCGCGCCGTACGGGATGTGGTGGTCGGCAAGGCCGATCTGCTGATCGAGGCCAGCATGCCTCCCGTCCTGCTGGACCTGTGCGCTCACGTGTCCGGATACGAGATCGCGGTCGAACAGTGGCGGCAGGGCGACCACACCCGCAACGGCTCGGTGATCGCCTATCCGGCCGCCGAACTCCACCGCTATGCCGAGGCGTCCTTCGCCCGCCTGAAACTCCAGCAGACCGTGCTGCTCGGCGCCGGACGCCGGGAGCGGCGGACCGCTGGAACGGTCTGACGCGGCCGTAACCGCGCACCGTCGTGGCGCTGACGGCGACGGCCTGGACGGCGGCTGGCGCACGACGTGCGCCGGTTGGTGCGGCGGCCGGTCGACGGCCGCCGCACCCGTCAGACGGCGATGGCGGCCAGGCGGTCGTGCAGGGCGGGATTGGTCACGTTCCACGCCAGTGAGCGCGCGACGCCGACGCCGGAGCTGTCGCCGGCCTGCGCCTGGTAGACCAGCGCCCAGGCGAGGAACTCCGGCAGGTCGTAGCGGATCGCGTCGGCGCGAAGCCGGGTCGCCAGGGTGCCGACAAGGTCCGGGCGGCACCGGGCAGCGATCTCCAGCTGGGCCAGGCCCACGTAGGAGGAGACCCACACGTACCGGTCCGGCACCCGGTCGCAGCGCCGCCGGGCGTCCAGGATCCACGCCTGCGCGGCGTCGGTGTCGCCGTCGCGCAGCGCGCTGAGCGCCAGCGTCCGGGCGGCCATCCCCTCCCAGCAGGGGTCGCCGAGCTCGCAGGCGAGCGCGAATGCCTCCTCCGCGTCCTGCTGCGCCGCATCGATGTTCCCCTCGCCGGCGAGGCACTCGGCGCGCAGCGCCTGCGGCCATGGCCGGAAGGCGTTCCAACGCTCGCGGTCGCAGGCGGCGATGCTGCGTTCGACCGCGGCCCGGGCCTCGCCGGTCCGCCCGGCCAGCAGGAGCGACCGGCCGAGCACCCCGTGCGACCAGGCCGCCTGCCGGGTGCTGCCGACCGCGCCCGCCAGCTCCGCCGAGGCGGCCAACAGGCCGGCGGCGTCCGCGTGCCGGCCCTGATCGGCCCGGTTCATCCCACGCGCGCCCAGGATGCCGGCGCTCAGCGCCCGGTCGGCCGCCTGCTCGGCCAGCCCCGCCGCTTCCGTCAGCGCCCGTTCGGCCAGCGCGTGCCGACCGGCCTGCAGATCGACGAACGCCAGCTCCCGGAGAACGTCACCGACGAGAGCCGGCAACCCGGCCCGGCGGGCCGCGGCCATCGCGCGGTGCAACACGACCGCGCCCTCGCCGTCGAACCCCCGGACCGCGTGCACCAGCGCGCTGCCCAGGGTACGCAGCACGTCCGCCTGCAGTTCGAGATCGCCGGACCGTTCGGCCTCCTCGGCGGCGCGGCGCAGCGTCTCGACGCCAGCGTCGACCGATCCGGCGTCCAGCGCCGCCCGACCGGCCCGGAGCAGCGCGGCGGCGACCCGGCCGGCCCGGACACCGATCCGCGGCAACGGCGCGGGGAGCGTCACCGCGGCGCGCAACGCCGGCGAGGGCCGGATGCCCTCCCGTACCAGGGTGGCCTCGCACAACGCGAGCCGCGCGGCGGCCGTGCTCAGCTCGCCCGCGGCGACGAGGACGTGCAGGAAGAGTTCCTGCGCGTCCTCGTCCAGCGGATCCAACCCGGCCGCCCGCCCGGCGGGCTCCGCCGCGGCCCTGGCGTCCCCGGCCGCCAGCAGTCGCAGCGCCGCCTGGCGCAGCTCGGCCGCGCCGCGTGCGGCGCACTCCCCCCGCGCCACGATCAACCAGGCGTCGAACCTCGGGCAGTTCCGCGGTTCGACGCCGGCCAGCAGCACGCCCCCGATCTCGGGCACCGGCAGTACGCCATCCCACAACGCCCACACGTCCAGCCAAATCGCCTCGCGCGGCACCACCAGCGGGTCGCCGCGGAACAGCTCCGGCCGGTCGAGGCAGCGGCGGAGATCGGCCAGGCACCAGCGCACGGCGCCCAGCGGGTCGTCAGCAGCGTCGAACAGCTCCTCGGACAACTCCACCCGGCCCACCGGGCGTTCCGACAGCGCGACGCGGGCCAGCACCGCCCACGACTTCTGCCCCCGGGGCCGCCCCTCGGCGCCCGGGCCGGGCTCGGCCGCCCCTCCCGCCGGGCCCGCCGAGCCAGCCGAGCCCGCCGGGCCAGCCGAGCCCGCCGAGCCCGCCGAGCCCGCCGAGCCAGCCGAGCCCGCCGGTCCGCGAAGGATGCGGGGCGGCCCCAGCAGCCGGACCCGGGGCGTCAGCACGGCCGAACCTCAGCCGGCGACCGGGGCGGACTGGCGTTGCAGGGCGTGCACATCCTCGGTGGTGAGCCCCTTGCCCCCGATGCCCCAGTCGCCACTGCGCACCTCCTCGACGAGCACCCAGGTGACCGGCCGCAGGCTCTCGCCCTCGATGGCCACCATCGTGTCGGTGATCGCCCTGACCATTTCCTGCTTCTGTTCCGGCGTGAACACACCCTCGATCACGCGGACGTTGACCAACGGCATCGCTGCTCTCCCTACGATCGCACCAACGGAACACCACCGTCGCGCGTCGCCGTGTGAGGCCGCGTGTGAGGTCGGGTCGGGTCACGACGCGTCGTCGCCCGGGGCGCTCAACTCCTGCGCGACGGCCAGGAACCTGGCCAGGGTCGGCGACGGGTTGCCCGCCGACCAGGCCAGCGCCATGTCCCAGAGCGGAAGGTCGTCCCGGATCGGGCGGTAGACGACCTGGCTCGGATCGTGCGGCGGCGTTGGCGAGATGAGCAGGGAGATGCCCAGGCCGGCGGCGACGAGCGCGGGAATGGTCTGCAGCTGGGCCTCCTGCACGATCCGTGGGCTGAAGCCCGCGGCCAGGCAGCACCCGATGATCGTGTCGTGGACGATCGGCCCCGAATCCCGGAAGTAGAGCAGGAACGGCTCGTCGGCCAGGGCGGCGAGCGGAACCTGTTCTTGCCCCGCGAGCCGGTGGGTCGCCGGAAGGGCCACCACCAGCGGGTCGCGGGAGATCACCCTCGTGGTCAGCCCGGGCAGCGCCGCGACCGGCCGGAGAAGGCCGGCGTCGAGGTGACCGGTGCGCAGCGCCTCGGTCTGTTCGAGGGTCGTCATGGCGCGCGCGTTGACGACGACGTCCGGGTGGGCGGCGCGGAAGGCGCTGACCAGTCGCGGGATCACCTCGTAGGTCGCCGACTGGACGAACCCCAGCCGAAGGGAGCCGACCTCCCCGGCATGGGCGCGACTGGCCTCGCGGATCACTTCGTCGCCTCGGCGAAGCAATTCGCGGGCTCCGGCCACCACGATCTCACCGGCCGGGGTGAGGGCGAACCGCCGTCGTACCCGGGAGAAGAGCGGCATCCCGAGGTCCTTCTCGATGGCGGCGATCTGCCGGCTGAGCGCGGGTTGGGTGACGCCGAGCCGCTCGGCCGCCCGACCCACGTGCAGCTCGTCCGCCACCATGAGCAGTGCGCGAAGCTGCCGTTGTGCGATCGACATCATGCGTAAGACGGTATGAGACAACAACGAATTGCGCATTGGACGCATCAATAGGCGGGCTTCTAGCCTTTCCGGCATGACAACGGAGCACCAAGCGTCCTTGTTGGACACCCGGAACCTCGGCCCGCTGCGGGTGACCCGGCTCGGTCTCGGGACGATGTTCATGGGCGGTCGGACCCCACGCGACGAGTCGTACCGGATGCTCGACCGCTACCTGGAGGCCGGCGGCAACTTCCTGGACACGGCGGACGTGTACGGCGACGGGGAGTCCGAGCGCACGCTCGCGCCGTGGCTGGCCGCGCACCGGGACGAGGTCGTGGTGGCCACGAAGGTCGGCCGGCCGGTCTCCGACCTACCCGGAAGGGGCCTCGCGCCCGACCGCGTGCGCGCGGCCTGCGACGCGAGCCTGCGGCGGCTGGGCGTCGACGTGATCGACCTCTACCAGGTCCACCTGCCGGACCCCGACACGCCGCTCGCGGACACGCTGGAGGCGCTGGACGGCCTGGTACGGGCGGGCAAGGTACGGGCGCTCGGCGCCTCGAACTTCCCGGCGTGGCTGCTGGCCTGGGCGGTCGGGCTGCAGGACCGCAACGGCTGGGCCCCGTTCGTCGCGTTGCAGCCGCAGTACTCGCTCGTGGAGCGCTCGATCGAGGTGGAGGTCCTGCCGTTCTGCCGCGCCGCCGGCATCGGCCTGATCCCGTGGGGACCGCTCGGGGCCGGCTTCCTGACCGGCAGGTACTCACGCGACGCCGAACCACCGGCGGGCTCGCGGATGGCCGGCGCAGCGGACATCCTCGAGGAGGCGCGCCACCGCCGCGCTGTCGAGCGCAACTTCCGCGCGGTCAACGAGGCGGCAGCGATCGCCCGCCACAGGGGCGCGACGATCGCGCAGATCGCGCTCGCCTGGCTGCTCGGGGTCGAGGGCGTGGTCGCGCCGATCGTCGGCCCCCGCACCCTCGCCCAGCTCGACGGCCTGCTCACGGCGGCGGACGTCGCGCTGACGGCGGCCGAGCACGCCCGGCTGGCCGCCCACACGTCGCCGCCGGAGCTGTACCCGTACCGGATGCTGGCGCAACAGATGGGTCTGGGGACGCTCGCGCGGCTGGACCGCGGCCGCTCCTGACCGCGTCGCGGGCCACCTGACCGGATCAGGACAGCGGCAGGAGGGCGTGGCAGGCTTCGATGTTGTGCAGCCGGATGTCGTCCCTGCGTCGCGTTTCCCACGCGTCCCGGGTGAGGCGCCACCGGTTGAGCAGGCCGGGCTCCCCGCGACGGGTGCCCCAGTCGTACCCGTTGGGCTCGTAGCCCAGGCGTCGGGAGATCGCGTTGGAGCCCGGGTTGTCCACGAACGCGTCGCTGCTGGCCTCCCTGGCCCCCAGGCCGTCGAACGCGAGGTGCAGGATCGCCTCCCGCATCTCCCGCCCGACTCCCCTCGCACGCAGGTCGACCGACAGCCAGGAGAAGGTCGCGACCGTGCCGAGGGTGGCGAAGTGCATCCCGCTCAGGGTCTGCTCCCCCACCGGACGGCCGTCGACCATGACCACGAAGTAGAGCCGCCAGGCGTCCGGCTCGACGGCGCCCCGGCGCCGCCAGATGGCCCGCAGCCATTTGGCCACCCGCAGGTCGGGGTCGGTCTCGTAGAACGACATCGGATCGTCGTACGGGGCCGGTTCCGCGTGGGTCTTGCCGGCGCGCACCACCTCGGCGAGCTGGTCCAGCAGCTCGTCCGTGGCGCCCCGCAGCTCCAGGGTCGGCGTGCTGACGCGCACGTCCAGGAGCGGGTAGTTCTTCATGGTCAGCCAGCCAACCCCACGGACGGCGAGGACGCATCCGGTTTTGCGGGCCAAGGGCGCCGGCCCGGTTCGGACCCGACCGGCGGGTGCCCGGAGGCCGTGCCGGCGCCGACTAGAATCAACAGATGTTCGCCTATCCCGGCCGTCTGGACCGGGTCCGTCAGGCCCGCCGGCTGGATCCCGCCCGCGACTACGAGACGATCTACCGCAACATGGCCCTGTGGGACTTTCCCGCGGACCTGCGGATGGGCCTGCTGCTGGCCTTCTGGCGTACCTTCACGATCCCCCGCCTGGCCGGGATCCTGCTGGCCACCGGGACGATGACCGGCCACACCCGGCGCCGGGCCGACGACACCGGCATCCTCATGTACGAGCTGGTCCTGCACGGCCTCGACGATCCGCGCGGGCGGCGGGCCACCCGCCGCCTCAACCGCATCCACCGCGGCCTGCCGGTCGGCAACGAGGACCACCTGTACGTGCTGGCCACGCTGATCGTCATCCCGACCCGCTGGCTCGACCGGTACGGATGGCGGCCCGTCTGCTGCCACGAACGCGCGGCGACGCACGCCTTCTACCGCGAGCTGGGGCGCCGGCTGAACATCCGCGACATCCCCGACAGCTATGCCGACACCGAGCGGCGGCTGCGGGCGTACGAGCGGCGGAACCTGCGCTACAGCCCGGCCGGGGCGGAGTTGATGGCCGCCACCAAGCAGCTGCTGGCCGACCTGCCGGCCTGGCTCACCCCGGCCGCCGCGCGGGTGGCCGACGCGTTGCTCGACCCACAGCTGCGGTCCGCGACCGGCGTCGGCGCCCCGCCCCGGACGGTGGGTGCCGCGGTGTCGGCGGCGCTGACGGTGCGCCAGCGCCTCGGCCGCCTGCTACCGCCCCGGCGTCGACCGTGGCTGGCCGACGGCATCGTCACCGCCACCCACCCGGACGGGTACGACCTGGACCGCGTCGGGCGCGCCTACCTGCCGGCCGATTAACAGCGTCAGCGGACGGGCCCGGGAGTGGGATCCAGGACCGGCTCCTCGGGGCTGATCAGCGAGGGTGGCCCGACCGCGACGTCCGGCTCGGGCTCGCTGGACGCGCGGGCGTCGGCCAGCACGTCGGCGGGAACGTGCCGCTCGAGGAACCGCCGGGCCAGCCGGGTCGACGGGTGCACCGCGACGGTGGCCACCACGATGATGCCGGCGATCAGCAGCCACCCGCTCGCGCCCCAGTTCATGGCCAGGAAGGTGTACACCGCCGGCGCCCACACCCTGCCCAGGGTGCTGCTCAGCTCGGCGGCCCCCTGGTAGGCGCCCCGCCGCCGCGGGTCCATCAGCTCGGCCTCGAACGACCAGTTGGCGGCCGACAGGTACAGCTCCGCCCCGGTCACGGTCACGTGCCCCAGCCAGACCAGGGCAATGGTGACCCAGCCGATGGTGTCGTGGGTGGCCAGGGTGATCAGGCAGGACACCACGAAGAACACCGACGAGATCCGGACCGCCCGCAGCGCGGTCGGCACGTCCTTGACGCCGCGGGAAGTCACCATCGGCAGGAAGATGCACATCACGGTGTTGGTGCCGAACAGGAAGGCCAGCAGCACCCGCGGCGCGTCGGTCTTCTCCACCAGCCAGAGCGGGATCACGACGTTGAGCAGCACCTGGTTGGTCCAGAAGACCCCGCCGAAGAAGTTGGTGAGCAGCCAGCCGGGGTTGCGCAGCGGACCGGGCCCGGCGACCTTCGCCTTGCGGTCCTCGGCGGTGCGCTCGTCGTGGGAGGCGCGCGGCAGCCGGGTGATCGCGGCGGCGTTGACCAGGAACGCCGCGGCGGTGAACCAGGGCAGGGCGTGCAGGACGTCGTTGGAGTGGAAGGCCAGCGCGATGCCGCCGGCCAGGGAGCCGAGGGTGAAGCCGACGTTGAGCGCCGAGTACATGTAGGCCCGCGACCTCACCCGCTGGTCGGGGGGCAGGACATCGATCGTGTACGCCCCGTGCGCGGCGTTGCCGAGCGCGCCGATGACCTCCATGCCGATGGCCATGACGAGGTAGCCGCGGAAGTCGGTGATCAGGGGCCACAGCGCGAACATGGCCGCCTGGCCGACGGCGCTGACGGCCCACATCTTCTTCGGCCCGTACCGGTCGACCAACTTGCCCATCGGCAGCGCCGCCAGGAAGGCGGCGATGCCGGCGCAGGTCAGGCCGAGGCCGACCTGGGCGGCGGACAGCCCGACGATCTGGGTGAAGAACACCGCCGACCCGGTGAGGAAGGTGCCCTCGCCGAGGGCGAACAGCAGGGACTGGCCGGCGAGCCGCCCGGCCAACGGCGACGGCGGACGGACCTGGCGCAGGAGGGCGGCTAACACCACAGCGATTCTTCGGCTTCCGGACATGGTTGTCGTCCGATTTTCCGGTGACGCGGCACACAGCAAGCACCGAGTCGGCCCGGCCGGCGCGAGCGCGGCGGGCCAGGAGCCGCACCTTGAAGGGGCCATCGGCGTCCGGCGGCGATAGCATCAGTCAGTGATCCACATCGACGTGGCGACCCCGGCCGACACCGGTGCGTTCCTGGCCTCGGCGGTCGCCCTGGTGGCCACCGACGCCGCCCGCTACGACCCCGACGCCACCGACGTCACCTGGAGCGAGCGCACCGGCCAGGCGTACGCGGCCGGGGCGCTCAGCGGTGACAACGTCGTGTTGCTGGCCCGTGAGGACGACCGGGTCGTCGGGCACCTGGTCGGGCGGCTGTCCGGTCCGGGCAGCGTGCATCCGGTCCGCGTGGCCGAGCTGGAGAGCCTCTACGTCGAACCGGGCAGTCGAGCCGCCGGAACGGGATCCCGCCTGGTTGAGGCGTTCCTGGCCTGGGCCGCCGAGCACGGCGCCGACCGGGCCACCGTCACCGCCTACGCGGCCAACGAGCGGGCGTTGGCCTTCTACGCCCGGCACGGCTTCGCCGTCCGGTCGGTGACGCTGGACCGGGCCGTCGGTCCGCCGCGGGCCTGAGTCGGGCTGTCGGCAGTCTGGCGGCGCGGACATCACCGGCCTGGCCAGCGCGGTCGGCTCGGGCCACAATGAGCGCGGTGCCGGATGGTCTCGGAGAGGGGGCGGGGTCGGTGGACCAGTTCGCGGTGGTGGTCGGCGCCGGCTCGTACCGGTCGAACAGGGCCGAAGCGGCGCAGTTCCCGCATCGATGGACCACCGAGGGCGTGACGGTGGAAGCGGACTTCACCGGCGCCCACCTGCTGCACCTGGCCACGGCCGGCTGCGTCCTCAACGACATCTACCGGGAAGCCGGCAGCCTGGGCATCCCCATCCACGGGGTGCGGGTGGCGGCCTCGGGCGGCTTCGACCCGGACACCTGGGCCTCCACCGGCATCACCTACCGCGTCGACCTCGACTCCCCCGCGGCTGCCGAGGACCTTCGCCGGCTGCTCGATCGGGTCGACGAGGTGGCCGAGATCCCCCGGGCGGTCCGCGCCGGTGCCCCGGTCCGGCGCGGCTGACCGGCCCGCGCGGCGCCCGCGGTGCGCGGCGCGGCCGGACGCCGGTGTCGCAGGGCAATGGCGGTGCGCCGGTGGGCGGCGAGCCCTAGGGTCGGACAGCGTGGATCTTTCCCATCTCGGCACGCCGACCGGGCCGCTGCTCCGCGTCCACGGCGGGTTCGCCAACCGGACGTACCGGCTCGACACCGACCGGGGGTCGTTCGCGGTGAAGGAGTTGAAACTCGTCGACGGCCGCCCGACGTACGAGGTCGAGGAGGTGTTCCGGTTCGAGCGGGCCGCCTTCGCCGCCGGGGTCCCGATGCCGGAGCCGATCTCGGCCGACCACCGCATGGTCGTCCACCGGTGGGTCGACGGCGAGAAGGTCCCCGAGGCGCCGGTGTCGCGGGCGTACGCGTTCGAGATCGGTGAGATCCTCGCGCGCCTGCACGCGCTCGACGTCCCCTGGACCCCGGGTCCGCTCGCGGTGGATCCGACGCCGCGGGACTGGCCCGAGCTGGCAGAGCGGGCGGTGGCGACCGGGCAGCCGTGGGCCGACGAACTGGCCGCCGCCGTCGAGACGCTTCTCGCGATCGCCCAGTTCGTGGCCGGCTGCGAACGGCCGGGTCCCATGGTGCTGACCCACCGGGACATCCAGCCGTGGAACCTGCTCGCCCGCGAGGGCCGTCCGGTGCTGCTCGACTGGGAGCTGTCGGGGATGCTCGACCTGTCCGGCGAGCTCGGCTCGACGGCGCTGAGCCTCTCGAAGGGGCCGGGCTTCGACGATGTCCGGCCCGCCGTCTTCCGCGCGGTCCTCGACGGGTACGCCGCGGCGGGCGGCACGCTGCCGCCGTGGGGTCCGAGCTGGTTCGTCTACCTGATCGGCGGCTGGCTCGGATTCACCAGGTGGAACGTCCTGCGCTGCCTCGCCGGGGTCGAGGCGAGCACCGGACCCGACCTCGCGCTGTCGCACGAGTCCGTACGCAACGGCGTGCGCGGCCTGCCCGACATGTTCGGCCGGCTTGCGGAGCTCGAGACGATGCTCGGGTGACCTGACCGCCGCCCGACCGGACCGCTGCCCAGCCGGTCCGGCCGACGGTGTTCCCGGTCATCGCGGGAGGCCGAAGTGCCGGGTGAGTGAAGCGCGCAGCGTGCCGGCGTCCCCGGCGGACCAGGCGATGAAGCAGTCGGGGCGGACGAGCAACGCGGTGGCGGTCGTGCCGTGCAGCGGTCCGGTGACCACCTCGACCCGGTCTCGCCACGGCCCGACGACGTCGACGTAGCCGCCCGTGGCGTCCAGCAGGAGCGGCCGGGCGGTACGGGTCAGTTCGGCCAGCCGGGTCGGGCCGCGATCGGCGTGCACCACCACGTCCGGGGCGCAGCGGCCGGCCAACGGGTCGCCGGGATCGGCCGGATAGCGGGTGTCCGCGCCGGACATCAGGGCCGCGATGTGCCCGGTGACCTCGGGTTTGCGCAGCAGCTCGGCGAACAACTCGCGCAGACCGGTGATCTCGTCGCCGGGGCCGATGAGCGCCGACTGTGCCTGGGTGGACATGACGACCCGTTCGGCGACGGGCCGGCGTTCGGTTTCGTACGTGTCGAGCAGGTCCTGCGGCGCCCAGCCGCGCACCGTGGCGGCCAGCTTCCAACCCAGGTTGGCGGCGTCCTGCAGGCCCAGGTTGAGGCCGGGACCGCCGATCGCGGGGTGTACGTGTGCGGCATCCCCGAGCAGCAGCACCCGACCGGCGCGGTACCGGGCCGCGATGCGGGTGTTTCCGCCGGTCAGCCGCCGCAGCATGCCGGGACCGGCGGGCGCGCCGATGGGGATGTCGGCGCCGAGCACCCGGGCGACACTGGCCCGCAGTTCCGCCAGCTCCATCGGAGCCTCGTCGGCGACGGGCGCGTCCGGCCACTCCGTCGCGCTCAGGATCGCCGGGCGGCCGGGGAACGGCGCCCAGGCGATCATGCCTCGGGCGGTGCGGGTGTGCTGGAACGGCGGAACGACGCCGAATCCGGGGACGCGCAGGCCGCCGGTCCCGGGGTCGAGGAAGGACGCCGGGACGGTCACGGTGCCGGTACGGGAGACCGACCGGTCGTCGGTGACGCCGGGGAACTCGATGCCGGCGAGTCGGCGTACCGCGCTGCGGCCGCCGTCGGCGCCCACGAGGAAGCGACAGGTGAGGGTCGTACCGTCGGAAAGGCTGACCTCGACCGCGTCGGGCCGTTGGTGGAGGTCGACGACCTCGTGGCCGCGGCGCAGGTCGACCTTCAGTTCCGCGGCCCGGGCGGCGAGGGTGGCCTCGAGCTGGGCCTGCGGCACGCCGAGGGCATACTGCGGGTTCTCCGCGAGCATCGTGAGATCCAGCGGGAAGGCGGCGAAGACGTACCGTGGCAGGGGCGACGGCGGGGTGCTCTCGCCGCTGAGCCGGGTATAGAGGCCCCGCCGGTCGAGCAGCCGGACGGCTTGGCCGACGATGCCGTTGGCGCGCGGCTCGCCGGTGGGCGCCGGGTGGCGTTCGAGGACGACCGGGTGTACGCCGGCGAGGGCCAGTTCGCAGGCGAGCATGAGGCCGTTGGGGCCGGCTCCGACGATGACGACGTCGATCATGGTCCTACTCCCTTCGAGGCGTGCGTCATCGCCACGACCGGCGCGGCGTGGGCCGGCCCGGCGCGGGATGCGACGCGGCTGGAGGTGCGGGTGCGGGCTGTGCCTGGAGTCTCGGCGCGGAGGGCGTCAGCGCGGCGGCGCGGGGAGGCCGGCGGCCAACTGGGCGAAGGCGTCGGTGACGATGGGCTCGATCGGGGTGGGCGGGTCGGCGCTGTCCAGATAGTGCTGCATGGCGACGGTGACGGCCGCGCTGACGGCAGCCGCGACGAGTCTCGGATAGATGTCGTGGGCGAGGTCGGTCCCGGTGCGCTCGGCCACCGCGGCGGCCAAGTCGGCCTCGGCGATCGCGGCGGCCCGCAGCCACTCGCCCTGCAGCGCGGGCTCGGCGATCATGGCTCGGATGCCGGCGGCCCATTGGGCATGTGCGGGCGTGGGCATCGCCGCCACCTCCGGACCGGGGGCGAACTGGGCCAGCGCTGACGCGGTGAGCGCCGCCCAGAGCGGCTCGTCGACGGGGCGTTCGCGCAGCGCGGCTGCGGTGCGCAGGCTGCGGTCGAGGTGCCGGTAGGCGATCGCCTCCGCCTTGCTGGAGAAGTAGTTGTTGAAGGTACGCGGGGAGACGCCGGCCGCCTCGGCGATGTCCTCGACGCGGACGTTCTCGTATCCGCGCTCGGCGGTGAGGTGGATTGCGGCCCAGCCGAGCGCCGCCCGCGTCTCGGCCTTCTTGCGCTCCCGCAACCCCGTCATGCCACCACGCTAGCAGAACCTGCGTAGCACGCAAATATGCGGGGCACGCAAAGTTAGCCGGACTAAGGCTGCTGATCTTTCGTACTAGGCTCGCGCCATGGCGTTGCGCCCGGACGAGTTCTATGACCACGCGGTGAATGTCGCCGACAGCGAGCGGCGGCTTCCGCTGGCCCGCATGACCGGCTGGGAGATCAGCCCGTTCGAACAGGATGGGCTGCGCGTCGCGCCGCTACGCCCACCGGTGCTGCCCGAGCCCGCCCGGCACGGCGAGGATCCGGCGGACTGCCAGATCTGCCCGAAGCGCGACGAGGGCATCTGGATCAACGATCACTGGCGGCTGACCCGCGTCCCGGGGGTGGGCGTACCGCTGGTGCTGATGCTGTATCCGCGCGACCACCATGACCTGGCGGACCTGCCCGACGACCTCGCCGCCGAGTTGGGGCTGCTGACCACGCGGATCGCGCGGCACGTGCAGGCCCTGCCGCACATCTCGCGGGCCCACGTGTACCGCTTCGGCGACGGCGCCGCCCACCTGCATGTCTGGTTCTTCGCGCGGCCCGAGGGTCAGGCGCAGCTCTTCGGCTCCTGGCTGGTCGTCTGGGACGACCTGCTGCCGGAGTATCCCGCGGAGGTGGCCGAGGCGGACGCCAACACCGTCGCCGACGCGCTGGTCGCCTCGCACGGGGGCCATCGGCCGACCACCGCCGCACCGCCCGCCTGACCGCCCGCTCGCGGCAGCCACGCGGCACCCTGGAACCACCCTGGCGTTGCTCAGCTGGTCATCCAGCCCGCACGGACCAGGACATCTTTGGCCACGTCGACGGCGGAACGGTCATTGACGATAGCGAAGTCCTCGACTGGAGGTGCGGCCGGCGCGCGGTCGTACTGGTCCAGCGCCCCGAGGTGCCGGTCAAGCTTCGGGCCCGTGTCGCGTCGCCGCAGGCGGCTGCGTACGGTTTCGTCGTCCGCGGTGAGCCGGACCAGGCGGACGTCGCAGCCGGCCAGGCTCTCGGCATACCACTCGCGCAGCGCCACGCTCTCGATGACCGCGGCCACAACGATGAACCGGGCGCCGGCGGCGCTGAAGTTGGCCCACACAGCCGCCAGGTTGGCGCACTTGAGCTCGTCGTAAAATTGGCCGCTCCGACCGTGTGCCGCGGGTGCCGGCCCGAACTGGGCCAGCATGTCGGTGTCAACGACGGCCGTCACGTGGCCCGCTGCGGCGAGGACCCCGCCGGCCGCCGCCGCCACCGTCGATTTGCCCACCCCCGCAACCCCGGTAAGCAGGAGGGCACGCTCGATCGGCGCCCAGGGACGCTCGTGCATGACGGGCTCGGGGTCATTCACGGATGCAACCGGAACCAGTAGTTGACCGTGGGACCCTGCTCGGCCAGGCCACCGCCCATCGACTCGTACAGCGCTCGCGCGGGCCCGTTTGCCTGGCCCGTGGTCAGAAACATCTTGGTCGCGCCGGCACACTTGCCAGCCCGCATGAAAGCCTCCAGAAGGGCCCGGCCAACGCCGCGTTTCCGGTGACTCTGCCGCACCTCGAGATGGTGGAGGTAGAGCATCGAAGAGCGATCCGGCCGGATCAGGTGATATCCCCAGCACCAGCCGACGACCTCGGCACCGTCGGAGGCGACGAACGCGACCGCGCCCGGACTTCGCAGATACGCCAGGCCGCCGCCGACCGAACCGTTGAACGTGCGTACGGCTCGTTCGAAAAGCCCGCTGTCGTCAGCCCCAACGCGATCGATCACACGCCATTCTGCGCCAGACCGAGCCTGGATCGCGAGCCTCGGCTGGTACACCGACCGGCCCGCCGGACGAAGGTCGACTCGTCGCCCCCCGCCCGCTAGAGTCAGTTCCCTTATGAAACTCACTACATTCTGGCGCTGGTGGACGGCCGGCACCGCCAGCCAGCTCGGCTCCGCGGTCGGCGGGGTGGCGCTGCCGCTGACCGCGCTGACCGTGCTGGACGCGTCCGCCTTCGACATGGGCCTGATCACGGCGGCCGGCTATCTCGCGTACCTGTTGATCAGCCTGCCGGCCGGCGTGATCGTGCAGCGAACGCCGCTGCGTGGCACGCAGGTGGCGCTGGATCTGATCCGGGCCCTCACCGTCGCGTCCATCCCGCTGGCGTGGTGGTTCGACGTCCTGACGGTGGCCCAGCTGATCGCGGTGGCTCTGGTGGTGAGCTTCGCCAACGTGCTGTTCGACGTGGCCAACCAGACCTTCCTGCCGGAGATCGTGCCGGCTACGCAGTTGCAGGCCCGCAACAGCCTCACCTCCGGCACCCACGCCGCCACCCAGCTCGGCGGGCCCTCGCTGGGCGGCCTCGCCGTGCAGCTGCTCGGGGCGGTGCCGACGCTGCTCGTGGACACCGTCAGCTACCTGATCTCCGCCGTGCTGCTGCGTACCCTGCCGGCCCGACGGGTGCGCCGGCCCGACGACCGGCCGCCGATGGCCACCATGATCCGCGAGGGCTGGCACTTCGTGCTGCGGCACCCGATCATCGGCCCGGCGATGTGGGACGCCACCGTGACGAACTTCGTCGCCGGCGCGCTGCTGGCCCTGTCGCCGTACTACCTCTTCCGCGACCTGCACGCGCCGCCGTACCTGGTCGGCCTGCTGCTGGCCACCGACGGCCTCGGCGCTCTCGTCGGCGCCGCGGTGACGACCCGGTTCACCGACCGGGTCGGCACGGCCCGCGGCCTGATCGTCGGCGCCTTCGTCAGCGTGGCCGGCGCGCTCATCATCCCGCTGGGCACCGGCGTGGCCGGTTACCTCGCCTTCGCCATCGGCAACGTCGTGCTCGCCGTCTCCTCGGTGGTGCTGAGCGTCACGACCCGGACCTACCGGATGCTCGCCAGCCCGCCGGACCTGCTGTCGCGGGTGATCGCCACGGTCAAATTCGTCTCCTGGGGCGCCATCCCGCTCGGCGGGCTGCTGGCCGGTGCCCTGGCCGGACCGCTCGGCGCCCGCACCACCCTGCTGATCTTCGGGGCGCTGACCGTGCTGTCCCCCGCCATCTACCTCTCGACCCCGATCCGCCGACTGCGCGATCTGCCCCTCGACGCCGCCCCGATGCCCGCCGAAGCCCGGGTGTGACCTGGGCGGTGGCAACGCTCGGCCGCCTCCGCAATGGGTTTGCAACGCCCGACGGGCATCGAACGGCATCCTTACGGCTCCCTTACGGACGTCGAGCGGGGTGCGCGCCGAGGGTCGACGAGCCCGATGCTGATGGTCAGCTACCAAAACGGGGAAGGGCCATCATGGAATCTTTGACACGGCGCGGGTTGTCGGCCGCGACGCTCGCCGCGGTCGCGGCCGGCGCGATGCTCCTGCCGGCGACGTCGGGCCAAGCCGCCACCACGTCGGCGTGGGAGGCGACGGTGCCGTCGCTGATCCCGGACAGCCGGTTGACCGGCGTTGCCGCCACCGGCCCGAACAACGCCTGGGCGGTCGGCTACCAGGCGTCGACCTACACCGGATACTCGACCGACCAGCCGTACGCGTTGCTGCAGTGGAACGGGCGGACGTGGACCGAGCGTCGGCTGCCGCACGAGGCGTTCGTACTGTCCAAGGTGTCCGCGGCGAGCGCTGCGGACGTCTGGACGGTGGGGATCAGGAAGGGCGGCGAGCCGTACGCCGGCCACTTCGATGGCCAGACCTGGACGGCACACACGCCCTTGGGCTCCTCGGCGGGGTATCCGGCTCTGCTGGACGTGGCCGCCACCGGTGGCGGACGGGCGGTGCTCGTCGGCGGCGACAACTCCGGGCCGCTCGTCGTCGAGGGCGACGCCCGGGCGTTCAATCGGGTGGCGGTGCCGGGCGCGGCGGGACGCAGCGGCGTTCTGCGAGGGGTATCGAACGCCAAGGACGGCAGCGTGTTCGCCGCCGGGGAGGAGTATCTGGCCGACGCCCCCTACCCGGTACCGATGATCGTGCAGCGCGTCGGCGGCGCGTGGCGGGTGGCGACGCTGCCGTCGATCTCGAGCGCCCGGCTGACCGGTGTGTGGGCCCGCTCGTCGACCGACGCCTGGGCGGTCGGCACGCAGGACTACGACTCCGACGCCAAGCCGGTCATCCTGCACTGGAACGGCAGCACGTGGCAACGGGTGGCCGGACCGGCAGCGGCCGGCTGGACGTACGCCATCGCCGGTGACGCCAACGGCAATGTGTGGATCAGCGGCACGAACCCGATCCCGCCATACATCGAGTACCCGGGCACGCTGCTGCTGCGCTACACCGGCGGCCGGTGGAGCGTCGCGTACGGGCCGAAGGTCGCCGGCAGCGACCCAAGCCTCGACGCCCTGGCCAATGTTCCCGGCACCACATCCTTCTGGGGTAGCGGCGCCTATTCGGGCAACGGCGTCGGCCTCGGCGGTGTGCTCGAACGAACCAGGTGACGGCAGCAGGGTGAACCCCGGCGCCGGCGCCACGTGAAGACCGCGTCCCGCTGACCGCCGTGGTCCTGCTCGCGGCAGGCACGTACCGATGAGGTGTACGGGCCTGCCGCGAGCAGGGGCGGGATCGTCGACCGGTTTTCCGCGCCGCGGCGGTCGGAGCCCGGACCGGGGCGGGTCGAGTGGCGGTCTATTCGAATGCGGTGGTGGACGGTTCCAGGTCAGCCCGCTCGGCCGCGGCGTTCTCCTGCGGTGGGGTCGGGCGGCCGGGCAGGCGAAGCGCTATGCCGACGGTGCCCAGGGCCAGGACGGCGGCGACCGCGAAGGCCCAGCGGAAGCCGCTGACCGCCGCGGCGGCGGGGTCCGCGCCGGCGGCCACGAGGGCCGTCGATCGGGCGGTCAGCACGGCCACCGACAGCGCGGTGCCGACGGCGGCGGCGACCTGTTGAACGGTGCCCAGCAGCGAACTGCCGTGGGCGTACAGGCGGGCCGGCAGGGAGCCCAGGCTGAGCGTGAACGCCGGTGGCATCACCATGGCCAGACCGCACATGATCAGCAGGTGCCAGCCGACCAGGCCGGCCAGGGGCGTCGAGCGGCCCAGCAGGCCCAGCCCGATCAGGCCGGCCGCGACCGCGACGCTTCCGGGGATGATCAGCGGCCGGGCGCCCCACCGGTCGTAGGCACGCCCGATGCGGGGCCCGGCCAGCCCCATGGCCAGCCCGCCCGGCGCGACCAGCAGCCCCGTCTGCAGCGGGGTGAGGCCGCGCAGTCCCTGCAGGTAGAGCGGCAGCAGGATCATCGCGCCCATCATGGTCAGGAAGGCCACCGCCTGCAGACCCAGCGCCATCCGGAACGTGCGGTGGGTGAGGGCGCGCAGGTCCAGCAGCGGTCCCCGCGGCCGGCGCTGAAGCCTCTGCTGGCGGACGGCGAACAACCCCACCGCCGCCATCCCGGCGACGACCGACGCCCACGGCGGGACCGGCGCGTCGGAGCTTGCGCCGAGGCCGTTGAGCCCCCAGACCAGCGCGCCGAAGCCTACGGCGGCGAGCACGACGCTGAGCACGTCGACCGAGCCGGGCCGCGGCTGGCCGACGTTGTCCAACCGGCGCAAAGCCGCGATGGTGACCAGGGCCGCGGTGGGCAGCACGACGAGGAAGAGCCACCGCCAGCCGGTCACCTGCAGGACCAGCCCGGCCACCGTCGGGCCGAGCGCGGGCGCGACCGAGATGGCGAGGGTGACGTTGCCCATCACCCGTCCCCGGTCGCGCTCCGGCACCACCGTCATGACGGTGGTCATCAGCAGCGGCAACATGACCGCGGTCCCGGCGGCCTGGACGATCCTGGCCACCACCAGCACCCAGAACGCCGGAGCGGCCGCGGCCAGCAGGGTGCCGCCGCAGAAGGCGACCATTGCGACCGTGAACGCCTGGCGGGTGGTCGCGCGCTGCAGGAACCAGCCGGTCACCGGGATCACCACGGCCATGGTCAGCATGAACGCGGTCGACAGCCACTGGGCCGCGCCGGCGGTGACGGCGAACTGCGCCATCAGCCGCGGGATCGCGTTGACCATCAGGGTCTCGTTGAGGATGACGACGAAGGTCGCGAGGGTCAGCCAGCGCAGCACGGCGTACGGCGAGCCTCGGCGGCCGTCGGCGTCGGCCAGCGGGTCGGTGCCCGGGACCGGGCGACGCTCGAGGGACTCGGTCATGGTGGCGGTCATCGGATTCTCCAGGTGATCGCGCGGGACGGTCCGGCGCGTCTGCCAGCAATGACCGGTCGGGGCGGCAAAGCTCATCGGTCCCGGCGAGGATTTCTTGCCGCCGGACGGGCGAGTGTTCCCGCCGCTCGCCGTCCTGCGCTACGGGGCGTTCTTCGCCGGCGGCCGGGACGGTCGGTCGCGGCCGCCCGGATGCACCAGGCCCGTCTCGTACGCCAGGACGACGGCCTGGACCCGATCTCGCAGGTGCAGCTTGGCCAGGATGCGTTTCACATGCGTCTTGACGGTGGATTCCTCCACCACCAGCTTTGCGGCGATCTCACCGTTGGACAGGCCGTGCCCGATGAGCGCCAGGACGTCGCGTTCCCGCGGGGTGAGCAGCTGCAACCGGCGGACCAGCGCCGGGTCCGGTGGAGCGCCCTCCCGGGCGGCCCGCTCGATGACCTTGCGCGTCACCGAGGGGGACAGCAGCGAATCCCCCGCCGCCACGGCGTGGATGGCGGCCATCAGGTCCTCCGGCCGGATGCGCTTGAGTACGAACCCGGAGGCGCCGGCGGCCAGCGCGCCGAACACGTACTCGTCGTCCTCGAACGTGGTGAGGATCAGGACCCGCGCCTGGCCGGCCTCTTCGAGCACGGCACGGGTGGCCGCGACGCCGTCCATGGCGGGCATCCGGACATCCATCAGCACGACGTCCGGGGCATGCAGCCGGACGGCCTGGACCGCGTCGCGGCCGTCCCCGGCCTCCGCGATCACGTTGATCGTGTCGTCCGTGCCGAGGATGGCGCGCAATCCGGCGCGCATCAGCTCGTCGTCGTCGACGATGAGGACCCGTACGGCGGTCATCGGACGGGCTCCTCGTACGGTAGCGACGCACGCAGCCGGAAGGTGCCGTCGGTGACGCGGACGTCCAGGCTCCCGCCCAGCAGGGTGGCCCGCTCGCGCATGCCGACGATGCCGTGTCCGCTCCGGCCGGCCGGGTTCTCGGCCGGGGCGCGGACGGCCCGGACCGGGTTGCTGACACTGATCTCCACCTCGGCCGGGCTGAACGCGACCGTCACCGCGGCGCTGCCTTCGCCGTGCCGCGCCGCGTTGGTCAACGACTCCTGCAGGATGCGGTACGCCGCCCAGGCCACACTGCGCGGCAACGCCACTCGGGTCCCGCGCAGGTCGGTGGCGATGCGCAGGCCGTCCGCCCGGTGCGCGTCGAGCAGCTCCTCCAGGGCGGCGGGATCGGCCGGGACCTCCGGGGTCCCGTCGGCGTCCCCCGCGCGCAACGCGTGCACCAGCCGGTCGATCTCTTCGATGGTGCCGCGGGCCACCCGCTCGATGATGCGAATCGCGTCCAGGGACCGGTCCGGCGCTCGCTCGTGCAGCAGTCGGGCCGCTCCGGCCTGGACGAGGATGACGTTGATGGCGTGCCCCGCCGAGTCGTGCAGTTCCCGGGCGATGCGGGTGCGTTCCTCGGCGGCGGCCAGCCGTCGCTCCCGTTCCGTCTCCCGATCGTTGCGTTCGGCCCGCTCCTGAAGCTCCAGCAGCCGTTCCCGCCGGACGCGGCTCAGGTCGCCGGCCAACCAGGCCCCGGCGAAGGTCAACGCCCAGAACAGGATGCCGGCGAGCATGCCGTCGGCCCAGTAGCCGGCCGCCGCGTAGGTGGTGGCGGCGACCGGGACGAACGCACCCACGACGACCCGCGTGCCCCAGCGGAGGGCCCGGCGCGGGTCACCGCCGTACGCGGCGGCCACGGTGTAAACGGCCAGGACGCAGCCGAACGGAAAGTCCAGCGGATAGTGCTGCCAGAGCAGCAGTCCGGTGCCGACGGCGACGACCAGGTAGGCGGTCAGCGGCGCGCGACGGCGGCCCGCGAGCGGCAGCGAGGCGGCCAGCGCGAGGGCCACCCCCTTTCCGTCCAGCGGGACGGCCTCCGGCGACGCGGTGCCGAGCCCGCCGGCCGCCAGCACGGCCAGCGACAGGGCGAGGACCAACAGCGCGACGCCCAGGTCGGCGGCGAGACTGCGACGGGTCACACCGCGCAGCGTAATCGCGGAGCGGGCCGATGCGCCTCGCCCCGGCGGGGCAGCTCCGATACCTCCCTGGGGGTACGCGGGATGCCTTCCGTCGGGGGTTCCGGACCGGCGTCCGGCGTTCGTAGCGTCTGGAACACCGATCCGACGGGCAGGAGGTCCCCGCGCCATGATCTATTCACCTCAGGCGTCCCACACGCCGGGCACCGCGGCGTCCCGTCCGGGATTCCTGTGCCGCCTGGGCGGCTGGTCGTACCGACACCGCTGGTGGGCGCTGCTGGGCTGGCTGGTGCTGCTGGTCGGCATCGGGGCGGGCGCCTCGGCGGTCGGGGCCGACTACCGCAACGACTACTCGCTGCCCGGCACGGACTCGCAGCGGGCGGTGGACGTGCTGCGGGCGCACGCGCCGGCCGAGGCAGGCGCCTCCGTGCAGGTCGTGGTCGCCGATCCTGCCGGGCTGAGCAGCCCGGGCACCCGCACGCGCGTCGAGGACATGCTGGCGAACGTGCGGACGTTGCCGCACGTCGCGGACGTGCGCGACCCGTACACCACGCCCGAGGCGCTGTCCCGCGACGGCACCATCGGGTACTCGACCGTCACCCTGGACCGCCAGTCGACCGACGTGCCGGCCGCGGACATCCGCCGCCTGATCGACACGGCGCAGGCGGCGCGGGGCGCCGGGCTTCGGGTCGAGCTGGGCGGGGACAGCATCGTCGGCGCCGAGAAGTCCGGTGGCGGCCCGGCCGAGGGCGCCGGCCTGCTCGCCGCGCTGGTCATCCTGGTGCTGCTGTTCGGGTCGATCCTCGCGGCCAGCCTGCCGATCGTCATCGCGATCTTCGCGGTCGGTACCGCGATGGGGCTGGCCATGCTCGCCTCCCATCTGGCCACGATCGCCGACTACACGGTCTCGTTGATGGTGCTGGTCGGCCTCGGCGTCGGCATCGACTACGCGCTGCTGCTGTTCTCCCGCTTCCGCGCCGAGCTGCTGGACGGGGCCACCCGCCAGGAGGCGGTGGACCGTGCTCTGGACGCGGCCGGCCGTACGGTGCTGTTCGCCGGCTGCACGGTGATCGTGGCGCTGCTCGGCCTGGTCGCGCTGGGCCAGGGATCCCTGCAGGGCGTGGCGGTCGCCGTGGCGTTGACCGTGCTGGCCACCATGGCGGCGGCGATCACCCTCCTTCCGGCCCTGCTCGGCGTGCTGGGGCGGCGTATCGAGCGCACCGTCCGCCGCCGCGCGGCGCGCTCCCGGCATGACGGCTCGGGCTGGGCCCGGTGGTCGGGCCTGGTGCAGCGCCATCCCTGGCCCGCCGTGTTGCTGGCCACCGCGGCCCTGCTCGCGCTGTCCGCTCCCCTGCTCGGCATGCGGCTGGGCATCGCCGACGCCGGCAACAACGCCACGTCGCGGACCAGCCGGCAGGCGTACGACCTGATGGCCCGGGGCTTCGGGCCGGGATTCAACGGCCCGCTGATCGTGGTGGTCGACGGTGGTGACGCCGGAGCCGCCGAGATGGCGCGGCGCACCCTTGCCGGCACGCCGGGCGTCCGGGCGGTCACGCCGCCGTTCGGCGGGCCGGACGGCACAGTCAAGACGATCATCGCCTATCCGGACGCGAAGCCGCAGGATGCCCGTACCCAGGAACTGGTCGACCGGCTGCGCAGCGACGTGTTGCCGCCGCTGCACCGGGACACCGGGGCGCGGTTCCTGGTCGGTGGCGCCACGGCGGCCACGGTGGACTTCGCCGCGTCCATCGCCGCCCGGCTGCCCCTGTTCATCGCGGTGGTGGTGGGGTTGTCCGCGGTGCTGCTGTTGCTGGTCTTCCGCTCGCTGCTCATCCCGGTGAAGGCTGCGGCGCTGAACCTGCTCAGCGTCGGCGCCTCGCTGGGCGCGATCGTCCTGGTGTTCCAGCGTGGCGTGCTGGGTGGCCCGCTCGGGGTGCAGACCGGGCCGATCGAGGCGTTCGTCCCGGTCATGATCTTCGCCATCGCCTTCGGGCTGTCCATGGACTACGAGATCTTCCTGCTGTCCCGGATGCACGAGCACTGGCAGCGGCACCGCGACGCGCCGGCCGCGGTACGGGAGGGCATGGCCACCACCGGGCGCATCGTCACGGCCGCGGCGGCGAT
This sequence comes from Plantactinospora siamensis, assembly GCF_042434095.1. NCBI lineage: Bacteria > Bacillati > Actinomycetota > Actinomycetes > Micromonosporales > Micromonosporaceae > Plantactinospora > Plantactinospora siamensis. The sequence continues at coordinate 155,047 of NZ_JBHLUE010000026.1, read as the reverse complement.
CATGGTGGTCGTCTTCGCCTCCTTCCTCCTCGACCCCGGGCGGATGCTCAAGCAGTTCGGGCTCGGGCTCGCGGTGGCGGTGCTGGTGGACGCGCTGGTGATCCGCTGCCTGCTCGTACCGGCGCTCATGCAGCTGTTCGGGCGGCGCGCCTGGTGGCTGCCGGCGGCCGTGGCCCGGCGGCTGCCCCGGGTGGCCCTGGAACACCGGTGATCCCCGCCAAGGAGGACGAGATGAAGAACCTGCCCTGGATCCTGCTCGGCGCCTTCGTCGGCATCGTCGCCGGCCTGGTGCTCTCGGAAGTGATCGGGATAGTCGGCGTGCTGGTGTTCCACCGCGCGGTTGGCATCCGGTACCTGCCGCTGATCCTCGCCGCCGTGGGTGCGGCGCTGAGCCCGTGGGTCGCCAACCGGGTACGGCGTACCGGCCAGCACCACCGGCCGGGGAAATGAGTTGATGCGGCTCGACCAAGTCCGCAGTGGGTCCATTCGGGGCGGCCGGCGGATCAGCCGAGTTGTTGCGTGCCAGCCAGCCAGCCCGCGCGCGGCGGACGCCTGACCGCCGCCGTGCCGAAATGATGGACCCCCACCAGCCCTCAATGACACCGTCGATGCGGAGGACGACATGAAGATCAACAGCATTTCCGGCCTGCGTTACCTGGTGAAGGACCTGGACCGGACAGCCGAGTTCTACCAGCTGCTCGGATTCCGGATCGGCAAGCGGGACGAATCGGAGGTCACCTGTTACATCAACTGGTTCTGGGTGATCTTCAGTGTCGACCCCGCCGGCGCCGCGGCGGCGCCTGACTTGGGACCCGCGCTGTACCTAAAGGTGGACGACATCGACGACTCGTACAATGCGCTGCTGGCCAACGGGCTGTCGCCGGCGAGTGAGCCCCGCAAGGACCGCTCGGGCCGCAAGGAGTTTGTCCTCCTCGACCCGGACGGCAATTCGCTCGTCTTCTTCACCAAGTAGTCCCCCGATCCCTCATCGGTGAACGCGCCACCGGGACCGGCGGCGGTGGCACAAGCCACCGCCACCCGTTCGCTCAGGTGCGGTCCGCAGCGGCGCAGCGGTTACCGACACGACCGCGGTCACGTCTGGACCACGATGAGTTCGCCGACCTGTTCACCGATCTGGCGGCGCGGATCCGGCGGCAGCCCGGCGTCGGTGACCAGGACGTCGGCCCGCTCCAGCGGGGCCATGGTGGCGATGCCGGTCGTCTCCCACTTGGTGTGGTCGGCGAGGACGACCAACCGCCGGGCCGCGCCGATCAGCCGCTTGTTGACCGCCGCCTCCAACAGGTTGGGGGTGGTGAAGCCGGCGCGCGGGCTCATCCCGTGCACGCCGAGGAAGAGCAGGTCGATGTTGAGGGTGGCGATGGTCGCCTCGGCGACCGGCCCGGTCAACGCGTCCGACGGCGTACGGATGCCGCCGGTGAGCACCACCGTCTGGTCCGGCCGCGGGTTCTGGTACAGCACGTCGGCGACCGGGATGGAGTTGGTGACGACGGTGAGCCCGGGCACGTCGGCGAGCCGGGCGGCGAGGGCCGCCGTGGTGGTGCCGGCGGAGAGGGCGATGGCCATGCCGGGCTCGACGAGCCGGACGGCGCGTTCCGCGATGGCCCGCTTCTCGGCCTGCTGCCGGACCGACTTCGCGGCGAAGCCCGGCTCGTCGGCCGAGCCGGGACCGGCCAGGGTGGCGCCGCCGTGAACCTTGTCCACCAGGCCGCGCTCGGCGAGCGCCTCCAGGTCCCGCCGGATTGTCATGTCGGAGACGCCGAAGCGGCTCACCAGCTGGCCCACCCGGACGCCCCCGCGCTGGCGGATCAGCTCCAGGATGGCGCTCTGCCGTTGCTGAGCGAGCATGTGGCCTCCTCCGGTCGCACGCGGCACGGTACGCGGGCTCAGTCGGCCGCGGACGGCCCGTCCCGGTACGTGGAGGGGCCCGTCCGGGCCGCTTCCTCGCGGACCACCGCCACCTCGCCGGCCGGTACCACCAGCTCGCCGTCGCACCGGCCGCCGCCGAGCAGCTCTGTGCCGCGTACGGGCAGCCGGGCGTCCCGGTCGGTGTGGTTGATGGCGAACAGCCAGCTCCGGTCGCCGTCGCGGCGGCGGACCACCTCCACGCCGGTTGGGGCCGCCACCGGCGGCCGTACGCCCGCCTCGGCGAGCAACCGCGCCACCAGCCGGTCGGTTCCGGCCTCGTCGAGCCGGGTGGCGAGGTACCAGGCGGCGCCCGCGCCGGCGGGGCGGCGGGTGAGCGCCGGCACCCCGGGCAGCGGCCCGTCGGCGTACGACGCGAGCACCTCGGCCTGCTCGGCGTGCAGCCACTCGGTCCACACGTCCGCGGTGGCGCCGTCGTCGAGGTGGACCCGCTCGCCGGCTCGCAGCGGGAAGAACTCCTCGGTCCGTACCCCGAGCAGGTCGCGGAACGCGCCGGGGTAGCCGCCGAGCCGGATGTGGTCGTTCTCGTCGACGATGCCGCTGAAGTAGGTCACCAGCGCCGTGCCGCCGGCCTCGACGAAGCGGCGCAGGGCCGCGGCGTGGGCGTCGCGGACCAGGTAGAGGGTGGGCGCCAGGACCAGCCGGTAGCCGGAGAGGTCCGCGGCCGGGTGCACCACGTCGGCGGTGACACCGGCCCGCCAGAGCGCGCCGTGCAGGGCGGCGAGCCGGTCGGTGTACGTGACGTCGACGGTGGGGTGCGAGTCGAGTTCGGCGCCCCACCATGCCTCGTAGTCGAACAGGATCGCGACGTCGGACTCGACCCGGCTGCCGCGCACCTCGGCGATGGCGCGCAGGTCCGCGCCGAGCCGGCACACCTCGCGGAACACCTTGGTCTCCGGTCCGGCGTGCGGGACCAGCGCGGAGTGGAACTTCTCGGCCCCGGCCCGGGAGGCCCGCCACTGGAAGAAGAGCACGCCGTCGGCGCCGCGTGCGACGTGGGCGAGGCTGTTGCGGCGCAGCTGGCCGGGCGCCTTGGCCAGGTTGCGGGGCTGCCAGTTGACCGCGCTGGTGGAGTGCTCCATCAGCAGCCACGGGTCGCCGCCGGCGACCCCCCGGCTGTGGTCGGCGGCGAGGGCCAGGCCGAGCTGCGGCGCCGGGTCGGCGGCGGTGAGGTAGTGGTCGTTGGCCACCACGTCCACGTCCGGGGCCCAGGAGTGGTAGTCCAGGTGCTTGAAGCCGCCGATCATGAAGTTGGTGGTGACCGGTTGCGGGGCGATCCGGGTGAGCAGCTCCCGCTCGGCTCGCAGCTGGGCGCGCTGCTCGTCGGAGGAGAAGCGCAGGAAGTCCAGCTGTTGGGTCGGGTTGGCGAACGTCGGCGCCGTACGCGGCGGGTTGATCTCGGCCCAGTCGTGGTAGCGCTGGCTCCAGAACGCGGTGCCCCAGGCGGCGTTGAGGGTGGCCAGGTCGCCGTACCGGTCGCGCAGCCAGCGCCGGAACGCCTCGGCGCTGACGTCGCAGTAGCAGTGCGCGTTGTGGCAGCCCAGTTCGTTCGAGACGTGCCACAGCACCACCGCCGGGTGGCCGGCGTACCGGCCGGCGACGGCCTCGACCAGCGCGAGCGAGCGATCCCGGTACGTCGGCGAGCTGGGACAGTACGCCTGTCGCCCGCCCGGCCACAGCACGGTCCCGTCGGCGCGGCGGGGCAGCGTCTCCGGGTGACGGTGGGCCAGCCAGGGCGGCGGGCTGGCGGTGGCGGTGGCCAGGTCGACGCCGATCCCGCCCTCGTGCAGCAGGTCGAGGACCCGGTCGAGCCACCCGAAGTCGAAGCGGCCCGGTTCGGGTTCGAGCAGCGCCCAGGAGAAGATCCCGACGGAGACCAGGGTGACCTGCGCCCGGCGCATCAACGCGATGTCCTCGGCCCAGGTCTCTTCCGGCCACTGCTCGGGGTTGTAGTCGGCGCCGTACCAGATGCCCGCACCGTGCCAGTTCCGCATGAAAACAGAGCGTGCCCGTTCGGGCCAATCAAGTCAACATGATCAAACATCGACCGACATTAGCCCGTCTACCGGGGCATCTCTTGCCATAACTGGCCTGCGATCATCCATCGACCCCCTTGACAGCGTCGATCCACCGAGTAGCTTCAACCGCCACCGGCTGTTTGTGTTTGGTCATGTGGAGTTTCGGTGATCTGCCGCCGCCAATCCGACCGCCGGCCCGGCCGCCCGTCCCGACCCTTGAGCGCAGGGCCCTCTTCCCGCAGGAGGCACGATGTCCCGTCCTCGTTCGCAAGCCGAATACCTCAGCCGCCTCGTACCCCCGTCCGTCGCCGGTCTCCGCCGCCGCTCGCTGCTCACCGGCGCCGCCAGCACCGGCGCCCTGCTCGGCACGGGCCTGCTCGGCACCGGCCTGCTCGCCGGCTGCGGATCCGACTCGGGTGGCGGCGGCGGCTCCACGACCGTGTCACTCGGCTCCAACCAGTCCGACCCCAAGCCCAAGGACGTCATCGCCAAGGTGGCCGACGGGTTCAAGACCTCCTCGGGGGTCTCCGTGAACATCAACACCGTCGACCACAACACGTTCCAGGAGAACATCAACAACTACCTGCAGGGCAAGCCGGACGACGTGTTCACCTGGTTCGCCGGCTACCGGATGCGGTTCTTCGCGGCGAAGGGCCTGGCCGGCGACCTCAGCGACGTGTGGGGCGACCTCTCCGGCTTCTCCGACGCGTTCAAGAAGGCGTCCACCGGGGACGACGGCAAGCAGTACTTCGTGCCGGCCTCGTACTACCCGTGGGCGGTGTTCTACCGCAAGTCGGTGTGGCAGCCCCGCGGCTACCAGGTGCCGAAGACGCTCGACGAGCTGAGCGCCCTCGGCGCGCGGATGAAGAAGGACGGCCTGATCCCGATCGCCTTCGCCGACAAGGACGGCTGGCCGGCCATGGGCACCTTCGACATCCTCAACCTGCGGATCAACGGCTACCAGTTCCACGTCGACCTGATGGCCGGCAAGGAGGCGTGGACCTCCGACAAGGTGAAGAAGGTCTTCGACACCTGGGCCGGGCTGCTTCCACTGCACCAACCGGACGCCCTCGGCCGCACCTGGCAGGAGGCCGCCCAGTCCCTGCAGCAGAAGAAGAGCGGGATGTACCTGCTCGGCCTCTTCGTCGGCCAGCAGTTCAGCAACGACGAACAGGATGACCTCGACTTCTTCACCTTCCCCGAGATCGACCCGGCCATCGGCACCAAGGCGCTCGACGCCCCGATCGACGGCTACATGATGGCCCGCAAGCCGAAGTCCGAGACCAACGCCAAGAAGCTTCTGCGGTACCTGGGCTCCAAGGACGCGGCTCAGGTCGTGGTCAAGAACGACCCGAGCACCCTGGTCGCCAACACCGGCGCCGACACCAGTGGCTACACGGCGCTGCAGCGCAAGGCCGCGGAGCTGGTGGGCTCGGCCACCGAGATCGCCCAGTTCCTCGACCGGGACACCCGTCCCGACTTCGCCTCCACCGTGATGATCCCGGCGCTGCAGCAGTTCATCAAGAACCCCAAGGACATCGGGGGGCTGCTGACCAGCGTCGAGAACCAGAAGAAGTCGATCTTCACAAGCTGACGGCGGAAGGGAAGGCGCCACCATGTCCGACCTGCCCCTGGTCCAGGCGGACCGCGCCGTGCCGCCACCGGCGCCGGACACCCGCCCGAGCGGTCGCCGCCGGCGGCTGCGTTTGCTGTCGCGCGCCGACCGCGTCGTGATCACCCTGATGGTGCTGGTGCCCCTGGTGCTGGTGGTCGGCCTGGTGTGGCTTCCGGCGGCGGCCACCGTGCTGCTGTCCGGGACCGACTGGGACGGCATCGGCCCACTCGGCGGGATCGACTGGGTGGGACTGCGCAACTACCACGACGTGGTGAGCATCTACCCGCCCTTCGCCCCCGCGGTACGGCACAACGTGCTGTGGCTGGCCGCGCTGTTCGTGGTGGCCAGCCCGTTCGGGATGTTCCTCGCCGTGCTGTTGGACAAGGAACTGCGCGGGGGCCGGTTCTACCAGACGGCGCTCTACCTGCCGGTGGTGCTCTCGCTCGCGCTCATCGGCTTCATCTGGCAGCTCATCTACAGCCGCGACCAGGGCCTGCTCAACGCGGTGCTCGGCGGAAACACCGACTGGTACGGCGATCCGAAGGTCAACATCTGGGCGGTGCTGGTCGCCGCCAGCTGGCGACACGTCGGCTACATCATGCTGCTCTACCTGGCCGGGTTGAAAAGCGTCGACCCGACGCTGCGGGAGGCCGCCGCGGTGGACGGCTCCTCCGAGGTCAGCACGTTCTTCCGGGTGATCTTCCCGGTCCTGCGGCCGGTCAACGTGATCGTGCTGGTGGTGACGGTGATCGAGGCGCTGCGCGCGTTCGATCTGGTCTGGGTGGTCAACAAGGGCCGCAACGGGCTGGAGCTGCTCTCCGCCCTGGTCACCCAGAACGTGGTGGGCGAGGCGAGCCGGATCGGCTTCGGCTCGGCGCTGGCGACGGTCATGCTCCTGGTCTCGCTGCTGTTCATCAGCGTCTACCTGTTCACCGTGATGAGGGAGGACGAGCGATGACGACCGTACCGGCCGACCGGCGCCGGCCCGTGCGGCCCGCCCGGGTGGTCCTGCACCTCTTCCTGGCCACCGTGGCCATCGGCTGGCTCTTCCCCATCCTCTGGGCGGTGCTGACCTCGCTCCGGTCCTACGACTACACGGCCCGGCACGGCTACGTGTCGCTGGGCGGTTGGACGCTGAACAACTACTTCACCGCCTGGCGCACCGCCGACTTCGGCACGCACTTCCTCAACTCCGTCTACATCACGGTGCCGGCGGTGCTGCTCACGCTGCTGCTCGCCTCCTGCGTGGCGTTCGTGATCGCCCGCTTCCCCTGGAAGCTCAACATCGCCCTGCTCGGCCTGTTCACCGCGGCGAACCTGCTGCCGCAGCAGGCGCTACTGATTCCGCTGTTCCGGCTGTTCACCCAGGTGCCGCTGCCGGCCTGGATGAGCGACTCGGAGCTGCTCTACGACAGCTACTGGGGTCTGATCCTGGTGAACGTGGCCTTCCAGTGCGGCTTCTGCGTCTTCGTGCTCAGCAACTACATGAAGGCCCTGCCGCACGAGCTGTACGAGGCGGCGATGGTCGACGGGGCCAGCGTGTGGCGGCAGTACTGGCAGATCACCATGCCGCTGTGCCGGCCGGCGCTGGCGGCGCTGGCCACCCTGGAGGTGACCTGGATCTACAACGAGTTCTTCTGGGCGACCGTGCTGATGCGCTCCGGCAACAAGTTCCCGGTCACCAGCTCGCTGAACAACCTGCGGGGCGAGTTCTTCACCGACAACAACCTGGTCTCCGCCGGCTCGGTGCTCGTCGCGGTGCCCACCCTGGTGATCTTCTTCCTGCTGCAGCGGCACTTCGTCCGGGGCCTCACCCTGGGATCGGCCAAGGGCTGACGACCGGGCCGTTGCGTGCGCGGCTCGCAGGCGGTCAGCGGGCCTTCTTCGTCGCTCGCTTGCGGGGCGGCGTCAACAGGTCGGCGACCGTGGCGATGGCGGACGGCACCAGGCGGTAATACGCCCAGACGCCGCGCTTGTCACGCTCGATCAGACCGGCCTCGGTGAGGATCCGCAGGTGGTGGCTGACGGTCGGCTGGGAGAGCCCGAGCGGCTCGGTGAGGTCGCTGACCGACGCCTCCCCCTCCGGCGCCGACTGGATCAGGCTGAGCAGTCGCAGCCGGGCCGGGTCGGCGAACGCCTTCAGGACACCCGCGAGCCGTTCGGCGTCGGCGCGTTCGATCGGCTCGCCGGCGAGGGGCGAGATGACAGGCTTGGCAGTCTCCACAGTTCCCACGTCATACATCGTTGCAGCAAGCACCATCGATCCGCTGGTGAACGAGGGCAGGATCACCATGAATTTGCTGCGGAGCCCACCTGGTACGCCGACGACAACGCCGGCGCGCTCCGGATCACGCGCCCCGGGGCCCCGGCCATCCGACGGAAATCCGATAGGCAGCGACGCAGCGAGGCGGGGCTGCCGGTCAGGATGCCGACAGGACGTCGACGACGAAGCGCAGCGCGCCAGCAGGCTGTCCGCCGGTGGGTTTGTCGCCGTACGCCAGCTTGGCCGGGATGTCGAGCTGCACCCGGCTGCCGATCTTGGCCCCGATCAACCCCTGGTCCCAGCCCTTGATCACCCGGCCGGCCCCGACCGGGAAGCTGAACGCCTGCGAGCGGCTCCAGGACGAATCGAACTCCTTGCCGTCGGCGTAGGTCACGCCGACGTAGTTCACGTTCACCGTCTGACCCGACTCGACCGCCGCGCCCGTGCCCGGGATGAGGGTCGTCGTCTTGAGCGCGGTGAGGGGCCCGGTGCCCGCGGTCACGGCCGGCTTCTTGCCCAGGGCGGGGTCGGCGCCGGCCGGTAGGGGCGGAAACGCCGCGCTCGCCGAGACCGCGTCGGGGCTGGGCGTGGAACTGGCGGCCGCGGCCGCGCTGGTCGTCGGCTGCGACGAGGAGTGGGAGATCCACACGATCAACCCGACGACCAGGGCCAGCACGGCCACCGCGGCGCCTCCGACGGCCAACGCCTGCTGGCGTTTCTGTCTCGCCCGGGCGCGCGCCTTGGCGGCCTTGGCCTCGGCCCGCTTCTCGGCCTTGGTCTTGGGTGGCGGCGCGGCGGCGTTCCGGCGGGGCGGAACGGCGGTCGCGCGTTTGGCGGCCGCGCTGCCGCGGCTCGTCACGGGATCGGGCACCGGATGAGAGTACGTCAGGTCGGGCCGTGGGTCCGGCCCGTGCCCAGCGGCGGCGGTGGTCATGCCGGAGACGGCCGAGCCGGTTGACGGCATCGCAGTACATCGATACCCTCCCCGAAATGGCTCGAAATATCATCGAAAGTTTCGACTGCGGAGGGTCGGCATGAGACGGGGACTGCGGTTGGGGGTCGCGCTGCTGGCCATGGCGCTGGCCGGAAGCACCACGGCCGCGGCCGCGGCCCCCGCCGGCCCGGGTCACTTCAGGCCGCCGGCCGACTCGCTGCGTGCGCTGGCCGCACCGACCGGCCTGCGCTTCGGCACCGCCGTCGTCCCGTCCGACTTCGACAACCCCGCCTACGCCAAGGTCGTCGGCGAGCAGTTCTCCGTGCTGACCCCGGGCAACGAGATGAAATGGCAGCTGGTCGAGCCCACCCGCGGCACGTACGACTGGTCCGGCGGGGACCGCGTGGTCACCTTCGCGCAGGCGCACGACCAGCTGGTACGCGGGCACACCCTGATGTGGCACAACCAGCTGCCGGACTGGCTGACCACCGGGGTGTCCGACGGCAGCATCAGCAACGACCAGCTACGCGCCCTGCTGCACAAGCACATCACCGACGAGGTCACCCACTTCAGGGGAAAGATCTGGCAGTGGGACGTGGCCAACGAGTTCTTCGCCAACTCCTGGGACCCGCACCCGCTCGCCGATGGCATCAACGGCGACGACTTCTGGGTGTCACACCTTGGCGAGGGCATCCTCACCGACGCGTTCCGCTGGGCACACGAGGCCGACCCGCACGCGCTGCTGTTCTACAACGACTTCAACATCGGCGGCGAGGACGGCACGAACGCCAAGGCCGACGCGGTGTATGCCTGGATCAAGAGGATGCGCGCCGAGGGGGTGCCGATCGACGGGGTGGGCAGCCAGGGCCACGTGGACACCCAGTACGGCTACCCGAGGCAGCTGACCGACGACCTGCGCCGGTACGCGAGCACCGGAGCCAAGGTGGCCATCACCGAGGCGGACGTACGCACCTTCGTGAACAACGCGACCGAACAGGTGCCCACCGACCACCTCGCGGAGTTCGCCCAGCCCTACGAGTTTTCCAACATGCTCAAGGCGTGCCTGGCCGTGCCCGAGTGCCTCTCGTTCACCGCGTGGGGCTTCACCGATGCCGAGTCGTGGATCCCGGACGTGTTCCCCGGCGAGGGCTACGCCCTCCTCTACGACGTGCACCTCAACCCCAAGCCCGTCTACACCGACCTGCAGGACGACCTGCGACTCGCCCGCCACGGCGCACCGCACCGGCGGTAGGCGCCGCATCCTCCGCTTCCTTTTTAGCGATCAGGGCCACGGCGGGTGACCGTCCCGGCCGGCGACCGCCGCCGGCCGGGGTCGCCGCGGAACCGCCGCTGGCCACCGCCTCGACCGGCACGCTGCTGGTCCTGCTCGGCGGCGGCGTGACCTTGACCTCGGCTTCGGGGCGTGGGGATGGTTCTGGCTCGCCTGCATCGCCGTGGTCTGCACCGTCGCGGCGATGCTGACCTTCTTCGCCGGCCTGGAGCGCACCGGTCCATCGACGGCAGCCATCCTGTCCACCTTCGAGCCCGTCGTCACCGCGGCGCTGGCCGCTCTCGTCCTCGGCGAGTCGCTGAGCCCGGTGCAGCTCGCCGGCGGCGCCCTGGTGTTGTGCTCGGCGGCCGTCCTCCAGCTTCGCCGCGCCGACGCCGGCCACCGCATCGGGACTCGCCCCAGACTCCCCGGCCAGGCCGCCCGGGGTGCGCTGCCGGGTGATGGCGGTGGGCCACAGCGCGTCTGGCCGGTCGGCGACGAACCGGACGCCTCATCCACCACGGCCCGGGCCGAGACGGGCCGTCCGGGCCACTGAGATCAGCTCACCGAGCCCTACCAGCGGATAGCTCTCCTGCCCCTCCGGGCAGATCCTCGGGCGGGTCGCCGACCACCGCAGCGATCAGAGCTGTCCGAGATCCACCTCGAACGGGAAGGGCGTGGCCAGCTTCACGACGTCGGTGAAGACCCCACCCTCCCGATAACGGCGGGTCGCCGGGTCGAGGACGTATGTGTAGAGGACAGGAGCACCCGTGGCGATCTGCTCAACCCGCCAATAAAACTGAATTCCAGCCCTCGCGTACTGGTCGGCCTTGACGATCCGGTCGGTCGTTTCCGACCCGGGAGAGACCACCTCGACCACCAGGAGCACATGCCCGGGCCGGGTCGGAGCGACGTCGATACTCTCCGCCCTATAGACCGTCACGTCAGGGCGGAGGTTATTGAGCGGCACATCCTGCAGCCGGACATCGAAGTCGACATCAGCGTTCCAGTCCGGTCCCGCGGCCGTATCGAGGGCATTCGCCAGAAGCCTGGCCAGGCGGTTGTGCCGCTTGGAGGCACTCGGACTGACCAGGACCATCCCATCCACGATCTCAATACCCGCGCACTGCTCTTCTGTCCACGTCGCGTACTGCTCGGCCGTCACCTGCTCATGCATCCAGGTCGTCGCGACCATCGCCGCAGTCACATACACCCCCTGAACGCCTGTCGGCCGCCGACCTTCAAGATATCGCAGCGTCGGCTACGGGCGGACCTCTCCGAAAGGTACAAATACCAACCAATAGGCTCTTAGTCGAGATCTTGCACGTCGGCGCTGCCCCGTCCGGCCCGAGCGGCGGCCCACCCAGGTTCGGCCAGCGCGGCAGCTGCCGCGCCTGGTTGCCTCCGCCGAAACGGCAATGCCGGACGGCGACCACCAGTTCGCAGGCAGCCGGCGGCGAGTTCTAGGCTCTCGAGCGTGGCCAGGTACTTCGACGTGCATCCGGGCAACCCGCAGCCCCGGACCATCGGGCAGGTGGTCGACCTGATCCGCGACGGTGGGCTGATCGCCTACCCCACCGACTCGTGCTTCGCGCTCGGCTGCGCTCTGGGCAACCAGGAGGGAATCGACCGGATCCGGGCCATCCGGCACCTCGACGACCGGCACCACTTCACCCTGGTCTGCCGGGACTTCGCGCAGCTCGGGCAGCTCGTTCAGATCAACAACGCGTCCTTTCGGATGATTCGTTCGGCGACCCCGGGCCCGTACACCTTCATCCTGACTGCCACGAAGGAAGTGCCGCGCCGGTTGCTGCACCCGCGGAAGAAGACGGTCGGTGTCCGGATCCCCCAGCACGCGGTCGCCCAGGCGCTGCTGGCCGAACTGGGTGAGCCACTGGTGTCCAGCACCCTGCTGCTGCCGGGTGAGGAGGAGCCGATGACCCAGGGCTGGGAGATCAAGGAGCGGCTCGACCACGCCATCGACGCGGTGATCGACTCCGGCGAGTGCGGCACCGAGCCCAGCACGGTGGTCGACCTCTCGGACGGCGAGCCCGAGATCCTGCGCGAGGGCGCTGGCGACCCGTCCCGCTTCCGGTAGGAGCGCCGATTGGAAGGAACGGCCGCCCCGCGCGGCCGCGTCTATCCGTCCGAGTCGCCCCAGATGGCCTTGAGCGCCGTGTCGAGTGCCTGGTCCGCCGGGACGGGTACATCGGGAGTCACTCCCACCCCTTCCCAGTTGGTGCCCGTGACGCTGTTGATGGTCCGGGCAGTCGGCACGGTCACGAGGATGTGTTCAGTGATCGCGTAACGGGCCGTCGGATGCGCGCCGCCACGTGTCGTCTCACCGACCACGACGGCCCGGCCGTGCGACTGAAGGGTGTACGCCACGTCCTCACCCCCGGAGAACGTATCCGGGCTGGTGAGCACATAGACCGGACGATCCACATAGCGCGGCGCGGGCAGGTGCGCGGTCGTCCAGAACTGGCGTGTGGCGCCGGTGGACTGCTCGTAGAAGTCGTTGAGGTGCACCTGATCGTCGCGGAAGAAGTAGCTGCACCACATCGCGGCTCCCTCCGGCACTCCGCCGGCACACGCGCGCACGTCGAGGATGAGCGCGGAGCTGAGGGCGACCAACCGCATGGCCGCGCCGATCGTCTCGGCGCCTTCGTCGGCGTACGGGATGCGTCGCACGTCGATGAGCCCGACATTCCCGTCCAAGCGCTCGACACGGCGGATCCCCTGATTCTCCGCCCTGAGCAGCGCGAGGAACGCAGCCCGCCCTCCGTCTTCGTCCGCTGGATCCAGCGACTGCGGCTGGTCCGCCCACAGCAGCCGCAGATGCCTGTCCGGGCACGCCTGCTGAAGGTGAGCGGTCACCGTCTCGCAGAGCGCCGGCCCGTCCAGGTGCTCGTACTCGCCTGCCGCCAGACGGCGCCGGATCGCGGCGTCGATGTCCACCACCTTCGCCGGAAAGACGTACCCTGCCTCGATCCGATCCAGTGCCTGTCCGATGATCTGTTCGTTTGAGAGCACGGCGGCCCACGCTAGACCGCACCCGGCCTCATGACCACCGGATTTCTCGCTCCCCCTGGTGCGCCACCTGCGCTCGCGGTGCGCTACCTGCTCCCCGAGCCTCGCCGGAACAGCAGCACGGTGATGCCGCTGACCCGCCACCGGCCCGTCTGGCGGTAGGCCCGGGCCAAGGCGTCCCTTACCGGAGGCAGCTGCACCTCCGGCCGGTGGCTGGACAGCGCGTCCGGCACGACCTCCCAGACGCGCGCCACTCCGGCCAGGGCCGCGGCCGGCGAGGTCACCTGCGGGGTCCAGAAGCTGCCGACCGCGGTGCGGGAGGTCGCCGCCAGGATGTCCCGGGGGGTGTTGTGGCGCAGGTTGTACTCCATCGCGATGTCGACGAACTGCCAGCCGGCGCGCTGGTAGACGATCGCGTCGCCGGGCAGCTCGTCGTGCGCGATCACCCGGGCGGCGCCGCGATAGTCGATCAGCTGGGCCGAGGTCTGCTCGTGTGAGCGGCGGACCTCGGCCTGCTCGGGCAGGGTGATCAGGGCGAGCAGGACCACCACAGCCAGCCCGAGCGGCAGCCGTAGCCGCGCCAGCGCCAGGCCGGCGAGCACGCAGGCCAGGGGCGCGACGAACAGCACGTAGCGGTGGTTGAAGACCGGAACGAAGAGGCCGAGTACGGCCAGACCGGCGATCGGGGCCAGCGTCAGCAGGCCGAACACCCGCCCTGGCCCGCCGCCCAGGAGCGCGCCCGCGGCGGCCAGCACCAGCAGAGCGCCCGCCGCGACGGCGCCGCAGCAGACGCCGGCCGGCAACTCGGCGACCAGGTAGAGCGTCGTACGGTGGAAGGTGCCCAGCTGGGTCCCGGTCTGGGTGTATCCCCGCAGCATCAGCGGCACCAGCATGCTGACGGCGGCCAGCACGGCGACGCCCGGCCCGAGCAGCGACCGCCAGGAGCGCGTGGTCCGGGCGTGATGGAGCACGGCGACCAGATGGCCGGCGAACAGCAGCAGCATCGCCAGGTGGAGCAGGCCGAGCACGGCCAGCGCCACGGCGTAGGCGAACCACAGGCGCCGGCGAGGCCGGCGCAGCGCGAGGAACAGCAGCAGGGTCGCCGCCAGCGCGGCGAACTCCCCCAGGGCGTACGGCCGGGCCTCCTGCCCGTAGCGGATCGTCGACGGCAGGACCGCGTAGACCAGACCGGCCAGCAGGCCCGCCCACCGGCCGGCCAGCAGCGTGCCCAGCACGGCGACGAGCCCGGCCGTCGCCACCGCGGCCAGGACGGACGGCACCCGCAGGGAGACCACCGAATCACCGAACAGGGCGATCCACAGGTGCAGGAGGCGGTAGTACGGCTCCAGGACGCCGTCGATGTGTTCGGTCAGCCGGTCCAGGGCGGCCGGCGACCGGGTGGCCGCCCACCAGGTCGCGTACTCGTCGCGCCACAGCTGCGGTCGCGAGACGTGCCAGCCGACCACCACGGCCGTGAGAAGAACCGGCACCAACCACACCTGACCGGCGAGCCGGGCCCGGACGTCGCCCGCGGGTACCTTCAGCACCGCCGGGGACAACGGCAACCCGCCGGGGCCGCGGCTGCGGGTTCGCTGGGGATGTGTGAACCGGTCACGGCGCGCCCATGGTGGCACAGGCAGGATCTCGGAATGCGGCACCACCGGGCCAGGATGTCATGTCGGGGCAGGCCGGGGCGCACGGCGGTCCGCAACCGGGCACACGAAGACGCCGCGCGGGTCAGCGGCGCCCAGCCGGTGTCGACGCGGTCGCAGCGACCGGGTACGGCTGGCCGAGCCAGGTCGACAGCCAGTCGAAGGCCGGCGCCTCCATGGCGTGCCACGTGCGGGTGTTGTGGCCGCCGCCGTGGACGTACGCCGTCGACAGGGACAGTGGCGCGTGCGCGAGCTGGGCGATCGTCTGGGTGCCGCGCAACGCGTACTTGTCGCCCTCGGCGCAGGCCAGGTAGAGGGCGACCGCCGGCTGCGGCAGGTGGGTGAGCCGCCACAGCTCGTTGTAGCCGGTGTGCTCGGAGCCGTCACCGACGCGGATGCCGGGGTTGGGATATCCGGACAGGCTCGCGCCGGCCGCATACTGGGCCGGGTGCCGCAACAGCAGGTCCGAGGCGCAGTAGGCGCCGGCCGAGAAGCCGATCAGTCCCCAGCTGTCCGGGTCGCCGCGCACGTGCAGGTGCGACGCGGCGAAGGCGGGTACGTCGTGGGTCAGGTACGTCTCGGCCTGGGGCCCGCCGAGCATGTTCGTGCATTCGGTGTCCAGCGCCGGGTTCGGTGTCTGGTAGGGGAACAGCACGACGGTCGGCGCCATCCGGCCGGCATCGATCTCCTGGTCGAGAACCGTGGGGGCGCCGAGTTTCGTCAACCAGAACAGCGGCCCGCCGGGCGCCCCGTGGAACGCCTCGATGACCGGATAGCGCAGGGCCGGGTGGGCGTCATAGCCGGGTGGCAGGTAGACGTACATCGGCATGGTGATCCCGCTCGCCACGCCCGTGACGGAGACGGTGACCACGCGACCGCCGCCGGAGAAGGTCTTCGTCACCGGCAGCGGGGCGCCGTCGTCGGGCTGCTGCCCGGTGGGCGAGGCAGCGCCACCCTCGGCATTCGATCCGAACACGCGCGACCAGGTCGTGTAGGCCTCGACCTGGCGGTTGACCGCGAACCCGCCGGCGGCGACCGCCGTCAGGAGGCACAGGACCGCGCCGCCGGCGCGGGCCGGCACCCGCCACCACCGCCGGGTGACCCGGGACCAGCCGAGGCCGAGGACCACGGGCGCGAGCACCGCGACGACGATCGCGATCAGCTCCACCGCCTGGCTGTCCGGCGACATCGTCATCTCGTGGCCGGGGCGGGCGACGGGCTTCCGGCGTGGCCGCCGAGGGGCGCGGACATCGGCCTTCCGGGGCCGCGCTGCGCCGCGGCAAGCCGGGCGGCCGGCGCCGCGAGCGGCGGAGGTGTCCGCCCGATCGCCCAGGACAGCGCCGTGTACAGGGCGTCGGCGTCCGTGCTCGGCAGCGGCACCACGCCGTCGTCGTGCCGGCCGACAAGGCTGGCCTCGACGGCGGCCCAGGTCACCCCCGCCGGTAGCACCGCGGGCCGGGTGACCGAGGCCGAGGCCAGGCCGCCGTGAGTGCCGGCGGCGACCGCGACGGAGGGGTAGCGGGTCGCGGCGGCAGCGGCGGCGGACTGCGCCAGGGCGGCGTCGGGGCCGGAGGCGACGATCGCCCAATGGTGCGTCGTGACGCGCAGGTCGCGACCGAGCTGGTCGGGCAGCGTCTCGTCGAGCGTCCGCGCGGTGGTGGCGGGCGTGGTGGCGGCGAAGACCACGACCGCCGAGACGCCGTTGGCGGTGACCCGTCGAGCGGCGGCCCGCTCGGCGGCGGCCGGCCAGCCGTCGCTGCCGTCGCCGACGACGACCACTGCCGAGTAGGACCAGGTGGGGTGCCGCAGGTAGCCGGGCGGTGTGCTGACGATCGGCGCGGCCGACAGTCCCCAGCCGCGCCATCCGGCGGGCTGCCAGGCGAAGGTCAGCGCGGCGTCACGGTGCCCGCCGGCCTGCGCGGCGAGCCGCCGGTCCAGACCGCCGGGCCCGTCCCGGTACGTCGCGTCGTTCGAGTCTCTGAGGACCGTTGCCGGCCCGGTCCTCGTGCCCAGCAGCGCGGCCCAGGTGGGATAGAACTCCTCGGACCGATTCACCACCAGCCCGACGGTCGACAGCATCAGCACCTCGGCCAGCAGCACGCCGGCCGGCCGCAGGAGGTAACGCACGCGGCCGAACCTGTTCCACAGCAGCACGGTGCCGGCGACACCGCCGACGGCGCAGAGCGCCACGAGCAGGATGAACGGCCACCCCGTCAACGCCATCATCGACCTCGCCTCATGACGCGCACGTCAGGGAAGGATAGGCGTGCCCGTTACGCGTCGGACGGCCGGCCGGGTCATCGACGGTTGAGGGTGGCGCTGCCGCTGGGCAGGTCGACCTCCCGGCGGTGGCGACGCTGGCCGAACACGGCCGGCCACGTGCGCGAACGCGCCGGCGTGGTTGACGGGTATCCCCGTACCGCGGTCAGCCGCTTGTGTCAATGCCCACCGAGGCTTCGCTGAGCAGCCGTACCTGCCGCTCACGCCGACCGGCTGGCCTCGGGTCCGAACGGATTCACCGGGGTGGGCGAGGCGGCCCGATCTTTCAACAGCAGCCCGCTTTCGTACGAAGATGCAAAACTTCTAAACCATCAGCGCGAACCTCTGGACACTGCCGACGGAACGCGCCTACCGTGGCGGGCACCAGACATCGACGCACTTGCCGGTGTGACTGGAGCGGGTGCCCGGACCGGGCCCGGGTGACCGGCTGGCCGGGCCCACCCGGGCGCGGGGGAGGCAGGGCGGCCACGCCGACCCTCCCTGCCTGCCGGCTCCGCCCGTCCGTACGGCGGCCTCCGGGGCGTCGTCGCTGCCGCCGACTCCGGCGGCGCGCCGGGTCAACCGCCCGACCGGGCGGGCGGAGCGCTCCGTCCCACCCTCCCCCAGCAACCGACCGGCACCTCACGGGCCGATCGAACGCGCCGTCCGCAACTTTTCGCTCGATCGACGAAAGTCCGCTCTGGAACATCAAGAGATATGGACAGCGCGACTGAAAGACATTACTGTCTGTCCTCACGCGAATGCTCCTCAGCTTCATCGACCGGCGGCGCGGTCGGCACCTCCCCAACACCCCCACGGCAGCCGGCGCGGCGGCGCGCGCCCTGCCTGACGTCCTCGTCAGGAAGGGGACACGGCTCATGTCCACACGGCACAACCGGATCGGCCGCCAGCGACGCTGGCGGGCGGCCGGCTCGGCGCTGGTGCTTCTGGCCAGCACCGCCACCGCGACGCTTTCCGCCAGCCCCGCGCGGGCCCACCCCATCAACGCCAGCGACTTCAACCAGGTCGAGCTGGCCCGCGGCGTCGCCGAGGTCGGCGAGCCGATGTCCCTGGCCGTGCTGCCGGACCGGTCGGTCCTGCACACCGCTCGCGACGGGACGCTCCGCCGCACCGACGCGGCGGGCAACACCGCGGTGGTCGGCCGGCTCGCCGTCTACAACCACGACGAGGAGGGCCTGCAGGGCGTCGGCGTCGATCCCGGCTTCGCCAGCAATCGGGCCATCTACCTCTACTACGCCCCACCACTGTCCACACCGGCCGGTGACGCCCCGGCCAACGGGTCCGACTGGTCGGCCTGGCAGGGCGTCAACCGGCTGTCCCGGTTCACCCTGAACGCGGACTGGACGCTCAACACCGGAAGCGAGAAGCCGGTCATTGACGTGCCGGCCGACCGGGGCATCTGCTGTCACGTCGGCGGGGACATCGACTTCGACGCCGCGGGCAACCTCTACCTGTCCACCGGCGACGACACGAACCCGTTCGCCTCCGACAGCTACTCCCCGATCGACGAACGCCCGGACCGCAACCCGGCCTACGACGCGCAGCGCAGCGCCGCGAACACCAACGACCTGCGCGGCAAGATCTTGCGGATCAAGGTCAACGGGGACGGTTCCTACTCGATCCCGAGCGGCAACCTGTTCCCGCCGGGCACCGCGAAGACCAAGCCGGAAATCTACGCCATGGGCCTGCGCAATCCCTTCCGGCTCAGCGTGGACAAGGCCACCGGCATCGTCTACGTCGGCGACTACGGCCCGGACGCCGGCGCCAGCGACCCCAACCGCGGACCCGGTGGACAGGTCGAGTTCGACCGGATCACCGGCCCGGGCAACTTCGGCTGGCCGTACTGCACCGGGACGAACACCCCGGCCGAGACCTACAACGAGTGGGACTTCGCCACCGGCGCCAGCGGGCCCAAGTTCGACTGCGCCGGCGGCCCCACCAACAACTCGTTCCGCAACACCGGCCTGACCAGGCTGCCGCCGGCCCAGCCGGCCTGGATCCGGTACGGCGGTGACGCCGGCAGCCCGCCCGAGTTCGGCGGCGGCTCGGAGTCGCCGATGGCCGGCCCGGTCTACCGCTACGACCCGAACCTGAACTCGCCGGTGAAGTTCCCGGAGTCGTTCGACGGGCAGTTCTTCGCCACCGAGTTCGGTCGGGGCTGGATCAAGCCGATTCATGTCAACGCGGACGGCTCCCCCGGGACGATCGACAACTTCCCCTGGACCGGCAAGCAGGTGATGGACTCGGCGTTCGGGCCGGACGGCGCGTACTACGTGCTCGACTACGGCACCGGCTACTTCAACGGGGACGCCAACTCGGCGCTCTACCGCTTCGAGTACGTCGGCGGCGGCAACCGGGCGCCCACCGCCGCGGCAAAGGCCGACCGGACCTCCGGCACGGCGCCGCTGACCGTCGCCTTCTCCTCGGCCGGTTCGTCGGACCCGGAGGGCGGGGCGCTGTCGTACCGGTGGGACTTCGGCGACGGGGCCGGCTCGACCGACGCCAACCCGACCCACACCTACACCACGAACGGCGCCTACAGCGCCACCCTGACGGTCACCGACCCGCAGGGGGCGACCGGCTCGTCCAGCGTGCCGATCACCGTGGGCAACACCGCGCCGACGGTCACGATCGACACCCCGGGCAACGGGCAGCTCTTCTCCTTCGGCGACACGGTGCCGTTCCGGATCACCGTCACCGACCCCGAGGACGGCGCCATCGACTGCTCCCGGGTGAAGATGACCTACGTGCTCGGCCACGACCAGCACGGCCACCAGATCAGCTCCGTCAACGGCTGCTCGGGCCAGCTCACCATTCCCGTGGACGGTGAGCACGACGCGGCGGCGAACATCTTCGCCATCTTCGACGCCGAATACACCGACGACGGCGGGCTGACCACGCACACCCAGCACATCCTGCAGCCACGGCACCGGCAGGCCGAGCACTACAAGACCTCGTCGGGGATCGCCACGTACGCCAAGACCGAGGCCGAGGGTGGCAAGACCGTCGGCAGCATCGACAACGGGGACTGGATCGGGTTCGAGCCGTACCGGCTGGGCGACGTCACCTCGTTCAGCGCCCGGGTCTCCTCGGGCGGCGTCGGCGGCACGCTCCAGGTGCGGGCCGGCTCGCCGACCGGCACGGTGCTGGGCTCGGCCGCCGTCCCGGTGACCGGCTCCTGGGAGACCTTCACCGACGTCACCGGCGCGGTCTCCGGCGCGCCGAGCGGCACCACCACGCTGTACCTGACCTTCGCCGGCGGGCCGGGGGCGCTCTTCGACGTCGACTCGTTCACCTTCACGACCGGTGGTGGTGGCGGTGGTGGCGCCGGTCCGGTGGTCGGGCTGGCCGGCAAGTGCCTGGACGTCCGCGGCGCCGCCACCGCCGACGGCACCCAGGTGCAGCTGTACTCCTGCAACGGCACCGGCGCCCAACAGTGGACCGTCGGATCCGACGGCACCCTGCGCGCCCTCGGCAAGTGCCTCGACGTCTCCGGCGGGGCCACCGCAGACGGGACGAAGATCCAACTCTGGACCTGCAACGGCACCGGCGCGCAGAACTGGTCGGCCCAACCGGACAAGACCGTCCGCAACCCCCAGTCCGGCAAGTGCCTCGACGTCGAGGGCAACAACCCGGCCGACTCCACCCCCGTACACCTGTGGACCTGCTACGCCAACCCCAACCAACAGTGGACCCTGCCCTGACGTTGAAGGAGGGACCCCTCACCACGGGGTCCCTCCCAACCTCCGATCGGGAGAGCGAATGATGCGCACACTGCTCCGTACCGTCCTCGGCGGCGTCACCGCGGGCCTCGCCGTCCTCGCCTGCGCCACCCCGGCGCGGCCGGTCGCCGCCGCCGACGCGGGCTACGACGTCCTCGTCTTCTCCAAGACCGCCGGGTTCCGGCACGACTCCATCCCCGCCGGCATCCAGGCCATCCGTGACCTCGGGGCCGCGAACAACTTCTCCGTCACCGCCACCGAGGACGCCGCCGCCTTCACCACCGGCAACCTCGGCCGGTACGCGGCAGTGGTCTTCCTCAACACCACCGGCGACGTCCTGGACGGCGGTCAGCAGGCCGCATTCGAGTCCTACATCCGCGGCGGCGGTGGCTTCGTCGGCGTCCACTCGGCCGCCGACACCGAGTACGACTGGCCCTTCTACGGCCAGCTCGTCGGCGCCTGGTTCGCCTCGCACCCCGCCATCCAGCAGGCCACCGTGCGCGTCGAGGACCGGGCGCACGCCGCCACCGCCCACCTGCCACAGGCCTGGACCCGCACCGACGAGTGGTACAACTACCAGACCAACGCGCGCTCGACCGCGCACGTGCTCGCCTCGCTGGACGAGTCGTCGTACTCCGGCGGCTCGATGGGCGGCGACCATCCGCACTCCTGGTGCAAGACTCTCGACGGCGGCCGGTCCTTCTACACCGGCGGCGGCCACACCATCGAGTCGTACGCCGACCCGGCGTTCCGGGCCCACCTGCTCGGCGGCATCCGGTACGCGGCCGGTCGCACCCACGCCGACTGCCGGCCGGAGACCGGCTACACCACCCTGTACGACGGTGCCACCGCCGGCTGGTCGCAGGCCGGCCCGGGCGGCTTCACCAACACCGACGCCACCCTCACCTCCTACGACGGGCTCGGCCTGTACTGGTACACCCAGCGCGAGTACGCCGACTACTCGCTCAAGCTGGACTGGAGGATGGCCGGGGACGACAACTCGGGAGTCTTCGTCGGCTTCCCCGCCTCCGACGATCCCTGGTCCGCGGTGAACAAGGGCTACGAGATCCAGATCGACGCGACCGACACCCCCGATCGCACCACCGGCGCCGTCTACGGCTTCCAGTCCGCCGACCTCGCCGCCCGCGACGCCGCGCTCAACCCGCCGGGCGAGTGGAACACCTATGAGCTGCTGGTGCAGGGCCAGCGCCTGCAGGTCTTCCTCAACGGCGTGAAGATCAACGACTTCACCAACACCGACCCCGCCCGGTCGTTGGCCGGCCACGTCGGCATCCAGAACCACGGTACGGGGGACGACGTGTCGTTCCGCAACATCCGGATCAGGGACCTGGGCGGCGCCGGCGGCGGCGACACCACCGTCGAGGCGGAGGCGTACAGCAGTGCCAGCGGGGTGACCCCGTTCGACAAGCCGGGCGCGCACGGCGGCCGTACCCTCGGCTACATCGATCCGGGCGACTGGGCCGGATACGACGGTCTGGACCTGACCGGGGTCACCGCCCTGGTCGCCCGGGTGGTCTCCGGCGGGCCGGGCGGCACCATCGAGGTACGGGCCGACTCGCCCACCGGCCCGGTGCTCGGCTCGGTGGCGGTGCCCAACACCGGCGGCTGGACCAGCTTCGCCGACGTCTCCACCGGGCTGTCCGGCGTGCCGACCGGC
This sequence comes from Plantactinospora siamensis, assembly GCF_042434095.1. NCBI lineage: Bacteria > Bacillati > Actinomycetota > Actinomycetes > Micromonosporales > Micromonosporaceae > Plantactinospora > Plantactinospora siamensis. Next base: position 132,641 of record NZ_JBHLUE010000026.1, on the reverse strand, counting down.
GCCCACACGCTCTACCTGACCTTCGCCGGCACCGGCAACGGGCTCTTCGACGTCGACGACGTGACACTGCGCCGCGGCACCGGTGGCGGTGGGCGGACCGGTCCGGTGGTCGGACTGGCCGGCAAGTGCCTCGACGTCCGAAACGCCGCCACCGCCGACGGCACCCAGGTCCAGCTGTACTCCTGCAACGGCACCGGCGCCCAACAGTGGACCGTCGGATCCGACGGCATGTTGAAGGCGCTGGGCAAATGCCTGGACGTCTCCGGCGGCGGGACCGCAGACGGCACGAAGATCCAACTCTGGACCTGCAACGGCACCGGCGCGCAGAACTGGTCGGCCCAACCGGACAAGACCGTCCGCAACCCCCAGTCCGGCAAGTGCCTCGACGTCGAGGGCAACAACCCGGCCGACTCCACCCCCGTACATCTGTGGACCTGCTACGCCAACCCCAACCAGCAATGGACCCTGCCCTGACCTGAAGGAAGGGCCCCTTGTTATCGGATTCCGGCCGGCAGGTGACCGAGGCGCTCGCCGACTATCTGGAGCGATGCAGCTTCGCCGTGTGCGTGCTGACCGCCGAGGACTTCGCCGGCGACGGTCGCCTCCTGGCCCGCCAGAACGTCATCCACGAGGTCGGCCTGTTTCAGGGCCGGCATGGCTTCGACCGGGTGCTGGTGCTCGCGGAAGAAGGCTGCGACTTCGTGCCCGCGTCCGCGGACCCGTACACGATCACCTTCCCGCGGCATGGCATCAGCAGCGCCTTCTACCAGCTCGACGAGATGATCCGAGCCCAGGGCTTCGCCCGTCCCGGGAATCGCCGGCCGGCCGGCCGCGCCTGGACCGTCGATACCGACTGACGGCAGGCCGAAGGCCGGGCCGGGCGGGCGGACGCCGCGTCGTAGCTCGCAGCCGTCTCGGCGGCCCGCCGATCGCTACTGCTCATCCCGGCACCCGGGATCACAGCCGTCGCGGACGGCCGGCCCAGGCCTCGCCTGGCCTCAGAACTCGTACGTGGTGTGATATTCCGGCACCATCACCCGGGTCTTCGGCGAGACGCGGCGGATCGACTCGACGAAGGCGGCGAACCGCTTCGAGTCGCCGTTCGCGTACGCCAGGGTGTGGCCCTCGGGCAGGTCGAGATCGTCTGTGGGCGCGGCGGCGGGCTCAGCCGCACCCCCGGCTAGCCCATCGAGTAGGCCCGGTTGCGGTTGTGCGGCGCGGCGATCACCTCGACCGTGTAGTCGCCGAAGTCCAGCACCTCCCCGCCCTTGACCGGGGCGAGCTGTCCGGCCGGCACGTCCAGCGCCGCCGCCAGGTGATAGGTGGTGAGGGTGCCGAACACCCGGGCCGGTCCGCGCGCCATCGCGATGTACGGCCAGCTGGTTACCGGAGCAGGGGCGTGAGGTAACCGCCCTCGGCGTCGAGCAGGTCCGTGAGCAGGCGGCTCGGGCGCCAGTCCTCGACCCGTTCGTCGGCGCTGTCGTGGCCGAGCCAGATGTCCAGGTCGCGGAGTTGGTCGAGCACCGCGGCCCCGTGGATGAGCGCGGAACCATGCACCGGATCCAGGTGACGAGCGGCGATCTCCAGCGCGGCTTCGCCCGCTTCCGAGTCAACGCGCTGGCCTTCCCCGGACACGCGGGCCTCGCAGACGAGTCGGCACAGGTCGATCTCGATCGGACCGAGCACCGCGAACTCGAAGTCCAGCAGGGCGATGACCTCGCCATCCCAGAGGGCGTTCATCAGGGCGAGGTCGCCGTGGTTGACGGACTGCGCGACGAGGGGCGCAGTCCGGAAGTAGCCCTCGATGATGTCGTGGAGCCGCGACCGCTGGGCGCTGGACAGTCCCAGCGCACCGTCGGCGCGTCCAGCCGCCGCGGTGGCAGCGCCGACCGTGGCCGGGATGAAGCCCCCGTGCGATGCGACATGCGTCCTGAGAAACGGGCTCGCATCGTGCGCGGCACGGGCTCGGAACCACAGTTGATGAATCGCCTGGCGCTGCGCGGCAGGTGTCAGGGTCGGCCATGCCTCGTGCAGGTTCTGGCCGCGAACCTCCTTGGTCACGATCCAGCCGTGGCCTTCGGCCGCGCCTTCTCCGAGGATCTCCGGGTGCCCGACCTCTCGTGGTAGAGCACGCACGAGCGCGGCCTCGCGAGCCATGCTGACAGGTGTATGCGCGATCCGCACGGCGATGCCGTCACCGACCCAGGTCGCGTTCGAGTACCCGTTCGCTCGCCGCATCCGCGTGAGGTCGCCGCCGTAGTGGGCTGCCACGTCGGCGGCCAGGGCTCGGACGAGGGCTGAGGCGGACGGGTCGCGGTGCTGGTCGAGCGGGTGGCCGCCCGCGCCCGGCGCTGCCGTCATGTGACGTATCTTGCCCGCATGGGTACGGTGCGGAACGCCTTGCTGGCCGTGCTCGGCGTCGACGCGGCGCTCGTGACCGCCGGCCTGGTCGGCTATCCCGCCTTTCTCGACCAGCGTGGCAGCGTGGCGTACCTGGTCGAGCCGATCGCGCTGCTGGCTGTCTACGCCGTCGTGGTGTTCGCCGCCACGAGGTCCCTATCCGCCGACCGAGCCCGGGTGCTCCGGGTGGCGGCGCTGGTCGGCGTTGCCCTGGGCGTGCTGGAGATGGTCAACATCTCGGTGGAGACCTTCGCCGGGCTCTCGGGCGCGACGAACCTGGCCACCACCGCGCCACTGATCCTGGGACCGTTCCTGATCTGGTCGGTCGTCGCCGGTTGGGCCGCCCGGGCCACCGGATCGCTGCGGCTGGGGCTGCTGGCGGCGGTCTGGTGCGCCATGGTCACCATGATGATCGGGGTGACGTACGGGTTCGCCCTGGCCCTGGCGGCTCCGGGCAGGCTCGCGCAGGACCTGGCCAACGATCCGGACTACCTGCGCAGCGGCTGGACCGATCTCAGGGCGTTCGTGCTGGCCAACTCGTTCGACAACGGCTTCACCCACCTGCTGGGCGGGCTGCTCGTCGCATCGGTGGTCGGCCTTGTCGGCAGCCTCGTGGGGACCCGGCTGGCGCGCCGGCGCCGACCCCGGCTCGACCGCCCGGACGCAGCTGCCCGGTGATGGCTGCTGCTTCCATAGGACTAGTCGCTGGCGCGGGCGTCGCTGATGACCTTCCCGCCGAGCCCGGACCGAGACGTGGGTTGGCCGACAAGGTCGACGAGAATCTCTTCGCGGCATTCGTTGCCGAATATGGCAGCAACAGCGTCGGTAAGCGCGGCTACGAGCTGTGTGATGACGCTGGCCGCGTCCGCTCGCGCGAACACCTCCTCGCGCATGCCAAAGGTGACGGAGGGGGCGGCCGTGGCGACCGTGACTCCGCCGCGAGCCCAGCGTCCGGCAGGGATGCCGATGAGCCTGACATCCACCGAGCTTCGGGCCCACTCGCCATAGACGGAGACGACGGCGCTGGTCAGTTCCCCGATGAGGGCCGGTTCACGTCCGGTGAGCTCTTCTTCGAGCGCGTAGAGCGTTACGTGCGGCATCGGCAACTCCCGGATGTCAGAGAACAGGTGCCGGACTGCGACTGCTCGCCGTCATGGGATCTCCTTGTGAACGGCCTCGACGTTGTTGCCATCCGGATCGCTGACGAACGCGCAGTAGGCGCGATACTCACTCCAGAACCGCGGAGCGTGCCTGATGACGCCCCCGGCCGTCAGTGCAGCAGCGTGGAAGGCGTCTACCGCCGCCCGGCTGCCGGCCGCGAACGCCAGGTGCATTCCCTTGGTCACGGTTGCCGCCTGGTCCGCACGTTCCAAGGACACCGACGGCGTGTCCTGGCCCGGGTGCCAATACTCGGCCACACCGTCGGCTCGGTAGCCAGCGGCGATTCCGAGTGACTCCAGCGTGGCCGTGTAGAACCGCTCACTTCTGTCGAAGTCCGAGGCAAACACGCCAAGGTGATGGATGAACGGCGTCGGCGATCCCATGAGGGCCGAGCCTAGCGGGATCGAACGACCCTCGAGGTGGTCCCCTCCTCAGCGACGGAACGGCGTCCACGGGCCGCCGGGAGAACCCCTCCCCCGGCGGCCCGTGGAAGGGTGATCAGTTGCGGGTGATGGTGAACGTGCTGGTCGTGTTCCTGATGTCCTGATAGTTGTCGCTCAGCCGCAGGTTGGTGAACGTGGCCGAGCCGACCGCCGGGCCCTGGCCCGCCTCGGGCATCTCGTTGACCCAGATGCCGAAGCCGGACTTGGCGTCGTACGCGTCGCCGCTGCGCCGCGCCCCCGAGATGGACACGTTGGTGAGCACGGTGTCGGTGATCGGGTTCTCCGGTTGGCCGCCGGTGTACTTGGTCTGGAACATGATCCCCGAGTACGTCGGGTCGACGATGTCCACGTCGGTCACCCGGATGCCGCGGAACTCCTTGGACGCGGAGAACAGCCACATCGCGGGGAACGTCTGCGCGCCCCAGAAGTGCCCGCCCGAGCGGATCAGGGAGATGTTCTCGAACCGGGTGGGCGGGCTGGCGCCGAACCCGACGAACGGGTAGCCGAAGTCCAGCGAGCTGATGGTGATGCCCGCGTACGTCAACTGGTCGGCGACCAGCAGGTTGCGGAAGGTGTTGTCGTAGCCGCCGTACACGGCGATGCCGGCGGCCCGCCAGGTCAGCGTGGCGGTCAGGTTCTCGAACACGTTTCCGTGGTTGCCGGTCGCACCGCCCTGGTCGGTGGCGGAGAACAGCGCGAACGCGTCGTCGCCGTTGGAGCGGCCCTCGGAGTTGGTGACCAACGCGTTGGTGCTGCCGTTGGTCATGTTCACCCCGTCGGCGAAGGTGTCGCGGATGCGGCTGTCCCGGATGGTGAGCCCGTCGACGCTCACTCCCCAGTAGGCGCAGACGGTGTGCTCCACCCAGACGCTGTCCAGGGTGAGGTTGTCGACGTCCTTCAGCTCTCCCCACACCTTGCCCGGACCGTCGATCCGGTTGGTGTAGTTGCCGAAGAAGGCCAGCTGGGCGAAGGTCGATCCGCTGGCCGAGGACTGCACGGCGAAGCCGGCGTCGGTGTTCTGCTGGTTCGTCGGCGTCTGGAAGCGGGTGTACCACATGCCGGCGCCGACAACCTTGACGGCCTTGCCGTACACCTGGAACTTCTGCGCGGTCTCGTAGGTGCCGGCCGGCAGGTAGACGCCGACCAGGGTGCCGGTGGTGTCCATCCGCACCGCGTCCAGCGCGTTCTGCACGTCCTGCTGGCTGAACCCGGCCGGCACCTTGTAGTGGGCCGGGTCCGGGTTGGCCCGCGGCGCCACCAGCTCGGTGTTGATGAAGTCGATCGCGTACGTGGTGGTGTTGGCCGGGTCCTTCTGCAGCCGGATCCGGCTGCCCGCCGGGACGGTGGAGTCGAGCAGCACGTTCGCCTCGTCGTAGAGGTGCCGGGCCGGGCCCGCGCCGGGCGAGTCGCTCGGGGCGGCCTCCGCGCCGTAGAGCCAGATGTGCTTGGAGGTGAGGCTGATCGGCTTGTGCAGCACGCCGTTGACGTAGATGTTCAGCGTCGAGTCGATCCCGCCGCCGCCGGGGGCGTCCGGGATGGAGAAGCGGGTGACCAGGGCGTTCGCCGCCGATCGGCTGGTCCACTCGACGTACGCGCCGGTGGTGTTGAGGGTGACCGCCCGCCGGCCGGACGCCTCCCCGGCGAGGTCGCCGATGGTGCGGTTCGGCCCGATCACCTGGGCGCCGCCGCCGACCGAGCCGTCCTCGGCCTCGTACATGTCGTAGGGCAGGTTCGCCCCGCGGCCGACGAACAGCGCCCGGTCGCTGGTGTTGTTCTGCCGCTTCACCGGCAGCTCGTTGGCGTCGTCGGCCAGCACCACCCGCACCGTGTAGCGGCCGTTGGCGGCGGTCCAGGCGCCCAGCGACACCGGGCCGGTGGTGGCCCCGGCGGCGATGGCGCCGCTGTAGGAGCCGGTGAGCGTGCTGACCACCGCGCCCGCGTCGTTGAGCACGGTCAGCGTGATGCCGTGGGCGCCGCTCGCCGAGGCGATCGTGCCCTGGTTGCGCAGCGTCACCGCGAAGCTGACGGTGGCGCCGGCGCTCGGCGTGCCGGGCGACCAGGTCACCGCGGAGGCCACCAGGTCGGAACTGGCCACCGGGGTGACCGTCAACGCGTTGGGGTTGGTGTAGCTGTTGTTCGCCTCGTTCTGCTCGATCACCGCGTTCGACTCGTCGACCTTCGCGGTGAGCTGGTAGCTGCCCGCGTCGCGGGTGCCGATGCCCGCCGAGACCGTGCTCGACGCGCCGGCCGCGAGCGCGCCGACGGCCGCGGTGCCGACCTTCGTCGTACCCAGGTAGAAGTTGACGTCGGTGGCGGCGGACGCCGCGGTGCCGGCGTTGCGCACGGTGGCCGACAGGGTGATCGCGTCGGTCTCCACCGGCGCGGCGGGTGCGGCGGTAACGCCGGTGACGGTGAGGTCCGGGTTGGCGGCCGGTACGCCGATCACCTGGAGCTCGGCGACCTGGCCGTTGGATGAGCCGGAGTTCGCGGTGAACTGCAACCGGACGTCCGCGGCGGTCGCCGTGACCGGGATGGTCACGGTGTTGCTGCTGGCGGGGTTGAACGCGTACGTCGCCGACCCGACCAGGGTGGCGAAACCCGTGGCGGACTGCTCCCGGCCGAGCACCTGGAACGTCTGGGTACGCGCGCCCCACGCCGGGTCCGGGTTGAGCTTCACCACGATGGCGCTGATGCTGGCGTTGGCGCCCAGCGCGACGGTCAGCGTGCTCGGGTACGCGCCGGGCGCGCCCTCCCAGTAGGTGGTGACGTCGTTGTCGACGGCGTTGGCCGCGGTGAACACGTGCACCGTCGAGGACGCGGTGGCCGGCCTGCCGACCGCCAGGTTGGTGCCGCCGGTGGTGGCGCCGGTCCGGGTCACGGTGTTGCTGTTGGCCGACACGTTGCCGGCCGCGTCCCGGGCCCGCACGTAGTAGGCCACGGTGGTTCCCGCCGGCTGGGTGTCGGTGTAGGTCAGCGTCGCGCCGTCGACGCTGGTGCGCAGCACGCCGTTGGCGTACACGTCGTAGCCGGTGACGCCGACGTTGTCGGTGGACGCGGTCCAGGTCAGCCGGATCTGCCCGCTGGCCGGCTCGGTGAACGCGAGGTTGCCCGGCGTGGTGGGCGGCTGGGTGTCGCCGGTCGCGGGTCCGTAGATCTCCAGCTCGGAGAGTTGCCCGGCGGGCCAGGCGCTGTTGGCGGTGAACAGCAGCCGCAGGTAGCGGGTGGAGGCGGTGGGCACGGTGACGGTCACCGTGTTGCCGCCGGCCGGGTCGAACGCGTACGACGCGGCGCCGACAAGCGTGGCGAACGACGTGCCGGTGGCGCTGCCCTGCACGGTCAGGGTCTGCGTGCGCGCGCCCCAGCCGGCGGGTAGCCGCAGCACCAGCCGGTTGACGCTGACCGCGGCGCCCAGGTCGGCCTGGATCCACTGCGGGAACGCGTTGTTCGGGCTCTCCCAGTAGCTGGCCGCGTTGCCGTCGTTGGCGTTGCCCGCCCCGTAGACGTCGGCGTGGCCGCTCTCGGTCATCGTCGCGCCCAGCGCCAGGTTGGTGGACGAGGACGCGGTGCCGTAGACCTCCAGCTCGGCGAGCTGGGCGGCGGGCCAGCCGGTGTTCGCGGTGATGACGACGCGCAGGTAGCGGGCGTTGGTGGCGGGAAAGCCGAGCGTCACGGCGTTGCCGGCGGCCGGGCTGAACGACCGGGCGGCCGCGGCGACGACCGTGCCGAATCCGCTGCCGTCGGCGCTCGCCTGCACGGACAGCGTCTGGTCGCGGGCCTCCCAGGCGGCCGGCAGCTTGAGCACCACCTGGTCGACGGCGCGGCCGGCGCCGAGGTCGACCTGGGCCCACTGGGGCAGCGCGCCGCCGCTCTCCCAGTAGCTGCCCTGGTTGCCGTCGGTCAGGTTGGCGGTGACGTAGGGGCCGTTGACGCTGCTGGCGGCGGCGGGCCGGCCGGCGGCGAGGTTCGGGCCGCCGGCGGCGAGGGCGGGCGGGGCCGGGGCCGCGGTGACGGCCAGGCCGATCGCGGCGAGCACCGCGACGATTCCGGTACGGAGTCTGGACATGGTGGAGGGACACCTTCTTCCCGGGGGGCAGGTGCGCGGGCGTGCGGGTGGCGCGGTGGTGCGGCGGGGGTCCGGCCGGGACCCCCGCCGTGCCGGGTCAGGAGGCGTAGACCTCGAACTCGGAGAGTTGGCCGGCCGGCCAGCCGGTGTTGCCGGTAAACGTCAGCCGCACATAGCGGCGATCACCGGTGGTCAGCGGGATCGTCACGGTGTTGCCGGACGCCGGGTCGAACGTCCAGCCGGCCGCCGGCTTGAGCGTGGTGAACGACGAGCCGTCGGTGGAGCCGAGCACCGCCACCGTCTGGGTGCGGGTCTGCCAGGCCGCCGACGGTGGCAGCTTGAGCACGACCCGGGCGACCGGCCGGGCGCTGCCCAGGTCGACGGTCACCGACTGCGGGAAGGCGTTGTTGGCGCTCTCCCAGTAGGTGTTCGGGTTTCCGTCGACGCAGTTGCCGGCGCCGTAGACGTCGGTGTGGCTGGTCTCGGCGACGGGTCGGCCGGCGGCCAGGTTGCCGGTCGGCGGCGCGGTGGTCGGCGGCGGAGTCGAGGCGGGCGGGGTGGTCGGCGGCGGGGTGGTCGTGCCGTCGCCGTACACCTCCAGTTCCGACACCTGACCTGCCGGCCAGCCGGTGTTGCCGGTGACGGTGACCCGGACGAACCGGCGGTCGCCGGGCGGCACCGCGATCGACATGCTGTTGCCGGACGCCGGGTCGAACACGCGGTCGGCCGGCGCGGCGAGCGTGCCGTACGACGACCCGTCGGTGGAGCCGAGCACGGACAGCGTCTCGGTGCGGCGTTCCCAGCCGGCCGGGAGTTTGAGCACCACCCGGTCGACGGCGCGGGCGGCGCCGAGGTCGACGGTGAGCGACTGCGGGAAGCTGTTGTTCGCGCTCTCCCAGTAGCTGGCCGCGTTGCCGTCGACCGCGTTACCGGCGAGGTACGTCTGGGTGGTGCTGGTGGCGGTCGCCGGTCGGCCGAGGGCCAGGTTCCCGCCGGTCGGCGGCGGCGTGGTCGGGGGCGGCGTGCTCGGCGGCGGCGTGGTGGGCGGGGCGGTGGTCGGCGGCGGGCTGGTGGGTGGCGGACTGGACGGCCCGTTGCCCCACTGCGGCTCCGGCCACGGCCCGCAGTACGGGGTGGCCGTGTACCAGCCGGAGTTGCCGGCGCCCTGGGTGATCTGGAAGCCACTGCCGACGCAGTTGTACATCGGGTTGGCCTGGGCGATGTTGGTGGCCCGTACGTTGGTGAAGCTGACCTGGCTGGGCGCCTGCGCCTGGAGCGCGAACGTGCCCGCGCCGTCGATGCGGACGTTGTTGAGGGAGATGCCGCTGGTCTGTCCCTCGATCCAGTGCAGCGCCGCGTACGAGCTGTCCAGGATGTCGGTGTCGGTGACGTTGATGGCGGCGCCCTGGATCGGCTCGTTGAGCGCGGAGAACCAGATCGCGCCCACCCCGAACTGCCAGTTGTAGTCGGAGTTGCCGTTGCGGATCAGCGTGTTGCGGGCGATCGTGATGGTGCCGGCCACCGCGGTCGGCCCGTTGACCCCGGGATAGCGGTTGGCCACGTGGATGCCGCCGCCGTTGGTCACCGAGTCGGCGGTCACGTTGTCGGCGATGGTGATGTCGCGCCCGCCGTAGGTGACCAGGTGGTTGGCCAGGACCGTGACGCCGACCGTGTTGTGCGTGAAGGAGTTGCCGACGTTCGGCACGTTCTGCGCCCACATGGCCAGCCCGTCGTCACCGGTATTGCGGACGAACGTGTTGGTCACCGTGGAGTTGGTGACGCCCCAGTGGAAGTTCACCCCGTCGGCGGTCTGGTCGAGGATCCGGCTGTTGCGGATGGTGAGGTTGTTCATCGGGCCGTCCATCCAGGCGCCGACCTTGGTGTGCTGCAGCCAGACGTTGTCCACCACCGAGTCGGTCAGCGCACCGCCGAGCGCGTTGACCTGGTCCTCGTCGACCCGTTCCCGGATGTCGCCGATGATGGCGAAGTCCCGCAGCGTGACGTTGCGGCTGGGGCCGCCGGCCTCGTACGGGCGGATCTCCCCCGAGTAGCCGCCGCCGGAGACGTACTTGCCGTAGATGCCGGCGGCCCGCTTGCGGTCGGTGGGGTGCCGGCCGCCGAGCACCGAGTACCACGGCCCGGCGCCGCGCAGCGTCACGCCGTCGACCACCACGTGGTCCCAGAGCGTGAACGTGCCGGTCGGGATCCACACCGCCCTGCCCTGCGCCTTGCCGGCGTCCACGGCGGCCTGGAACTTCGCCGTCGAGTCGGTGGCGCCGGTCGGGTCGGCGCCGAAGTCGGTGACCACGTCCAGCACGCCGGCCGGTTTGTCGATCGGCGCCCCGACCAGCTCGAAGTCGGCCAGATCGATGGTGAAGCTGGGCGACTGCGCGGTCGAGGAGACCTGGAGGCGGATCTTCGTGCCGGCCGGGTAGGTGGCGCCGAACATGGTCCGGGTCTCGTCGTAGAAGTGGTGCGGGTTGGTGTCGCCCGGGTTGTTGTTGAACGGGTAGCCGCCGTAGTACCAGCCGTACCGGGAGGTGACCGGGACGGCCTTGACCAGCGTGCCGTTCGCGCGCAGGTCGACGGTGGCGTCCCGGCCGGTGCCGGCCGCGTTGTCCGGCAGGCTGTAGCGGAAGGTGACCGCGTTGGCCGGGGCGGCGAGGGTGAACTCGACGTACTGGCCGACGGTGTCGAGGGTGACCGCCTCCCGGCCGGACGCCTCGGACGGCAGGGTGCCGTAGTGCCGGTCGGGGCCGATCTTGGTGCCGGTGTAGGCGGCCCGTTCCGCCTCCTGCTCGCGGAACGGGACGGTGGCGCCGCGGCCGGCGATGTCGAACGGGGACAGCCCGGCGGCCTGCGCCGGGGTGGCGGTGGCGGTCAACGCCACGACGGTCAGCGTCGAGGCGGCGAGCGCGGCGGCGGCCAGGGCCGCCAGCCCGGTCCTGCGGTGGCGGTGCGCGGTGGTGTGCTCGGCCATGCGGGGTGTGCTCCCTTGGGTCGGTGGCCAGGTTCCCCCGTGCGGCGGTGCGGCGGTCTCGCTCCCTCCTCCCAGGTGTGGCGCGGCGGCGGCCGGGACGGGCCGCTGGTCGCGGTGGTGGCCCCGGCGGCGGGGCTGTCCGCCGGGCGGTCCGCGGTGGCGCCGGTGCTGCGGGGGTGCCGCCGGCGCCGCCGCGGTCAGGTCGATCGGGTACGCAGCCAGACGGCCGTGTCCGGCGGCAGCCGGTCGTCATCCAGCGGCCCGCTGGCCAGCAGCAGCCGGTCGTGCCGGGGCAGCGCCACGGCCCGATCGCCGAGGTTGACCACGCAGGTGAAGCCGGGTTCGCGGGCGAACACGAGCACCCCGTCCGGCGCGGGCAGCCAGGTCAGCCCGCCGTCACCGAGCGCGGGCTCCGCCCGGCGCAGCGCCAGGGCTGCCCGGTAGAGCTCGAGCATCGAGTGCGGATCGCCGGTCTGGACGCGGACCGTGCGGTCCTTCCAGTCGGCCGGCTGGGGCAGCCACGGCGCGGCCGTCGCGCCGTCGGGGCTGAACCCGAACGGCGGGGTGTCGCCCTGCCAGGGCAGCGGCACCCGGCAGCCGTCGCGGCCCGGGTCGACCCGCCCGGAACGCTCCCACATCGGGTCCTGCCGCAGCTCGTACGGGATGTCCTCGACCTCCCACAGCCCCAACTCCTCGCCCTGGTAGACGTAGGCCGCGCCGGGCAGCGCGAGGCAGAGCAGCGCGGCGGCCCGGGCGCGGCGGGTGCCCAGTTCCAGGTCGGTGGGGATGCCTTCGCGCTTGGCGGCGAAGCTGAACGTGGTGTCGGCCCGGCCGTAGCGGGTGACGTGCCGGGTGACGTCGTGGTTGGACAGCACCCAGGTGGCCGGCGCGCCGACCGGCGAATGCGCGTTCAGCGTCCCGTCGATGCTTTCCCGCAGCGCGCCGGCGTCCCAGGCGCAGCCGAGGAAGTCGAAGTTGAACGCGGTGTGCAGCTCGTCCGGGCGCAGGTAGTTGGCGAACCGCTGCCGGTCCGGCAGCCACACCTCACCGACCAGCGCCCGCTGACCCGGGTAGCCGTCGGCGATCCGCCGCCAGGCACGGTAGACCTCGTGTACGCCGTCCAGGTCCCGGAACGGGTGCGGCCGGTCCGGGTGGACCTCCGGCAGCGTGCCGTCCTTGACCAGCAGGCCGGCCGAGTCGATGCGGATCCCGTCCACGCCACGGTCGAACCAGAAGCGCAGGATGTCCTCGAACTCGGCGCGCACCCGGGGATGGTCCCAGTTGAAGTCCGGTTGCTGCGGGGAGAACAGGTGCAGGTACCAGTCGCCGGGGGCGCCGTCCGGGTCGGTGGTGCGGGTCCAGGTCGGGCCGCCGAACTCGCCGGTCCAGTCGGTGGGCGGCAGGTCCCCGCCCGGCCCCCGGCCGGGGCGGAACCAGAACAGCTCCCGCTCGGGCGCGCCGGGCCCGCCGGCCAGCGCGGCGCGGAACCACGGGTGCGCGTCGGAGCAGTGGTTGGGCACCACGTCGACGACGGTCCGGATGCCCAGCGCGTGCGCCTCGGCGATCAGCGTCTCCACCTCGCCGAGGGTGCCGAAGACCGGGTCGATGTCGCGGTAGTCGGACACGTCGTAGCCGGCGTCGGCCATCGGTGAGGGGTACCAGGGGCTGAACCAGATCGCGTCGACGCCGAGCGCGGCGAGATGGTCCAAACGGGATCGGATGCCGGCGACGTCGCCGATCCCGTCGCCGTTGCCGTCGGCGAAGCTGCGCGGGTAGATCTGGTAGATCACCGCTGAGCGCCACCACGGGCTGCTGTCGACCATGGGCACGGTCACCTGCTTTCTGCGGGTCGGTACGTCGGCGGGTTGCGGCGCCTCGGCGGTCGGGCGGGGGCGGGGCGGACGGCGGTGGCCGCACGGCGGCGGGTCAGCCCTTGAGGCCGCCGGTGGTCAGGCCGGACATGATGTTGCGTTGGAAGAGCAGGAACAGCACGACCGTGGGGATCGCGGCGATGACAGATGCGGCGATCACCACGTTCATCGGGGTGCCGCCGGCGAAGGCGTAGATGCCGACGCTGACGGTCCGGGTCTCCGGGGACGGCATGACCAGCTTCGGCCAGAGGAAGTCCTTCCAGACCGCCGTGACGGCGAAGATCGCGACCACGCCGAGGATGGGGCGCGACATCGGCAGGACGATCGACCAGAGCGTACGCAGCGGCGTGGCGCCGTCCATCACGGCGGCGGCCATCAGGTCCTCCGGTATCGAGTCGAAGAACCGCTTGAGCAGGAAGATGTTGAACGCGTTGGCGACCAACGGGAGCCAGATCGCGAACGGTGAGTCGAGCAGGTTGAGGTGCAGGATGGGCAGGTCGATCACGGTCACGTACTGCGGGACGATCAGCACCATCGCCGGGATCATCAGCGTCGCCAGCATCATGCCGAGGATCAGCCCGCCGAGCACCGGGCGCAGCTTGGACAGCGCGTACGCGGCGGCGGTGTCGAAGACGAGCTGGAACAGCACCGCGCCGGTGGCGTAGTAGAACGTGTTGAACAGCAGCTTGGCCAGGTCGAGGTTGGCCCAGGCGTCGGCGTAGTTCTGTGGCCGCGGATCCCGGGGAAACAGCGACGGCGGGGTCTGCGCGACCTCCTGGCCCGACTTCAACGCGCCGGTGACCATCCAGTAGAGCGGGCCGAGGAAGACCAGGGTGAACGCCGTCACGACGACGGCGAGCACGATCCAGTAGAGGACCCGGCCGCGACCGCGCCGCAGTTGGGCCGCCGAGATGAGGGTCCGGGTGGTGGGGTCGTCGGCTGCCATGTCCTAGTCCTGTCTCGCGGTCAGTCGCAGGTAGCCGGCGGAGAACCCGGCCAGCACCACCAGCATGATCACGCCGAGCGCGGCGGCGCCGTTGAGATCGTTCTGGAAGAACCCGTGCTGGTAGATCAGGTACGCCACCGAGGTGGCCGAGTCCTGGGTGCCGGCACCGTTGGCGAGGATCAGCGGCTCGATGAACAGCTGCATGGTGGCGACGATCTGCAGCATCGCCAGCAGGGCGAGGATCAGCCGGGTCTGCGGGATCGTGACGTCGACGATGCGCCGCCACACGCCCGCGCCGTCGATCTCGGCGGCCTCGTACAGCTCACCGGGGATGTTCTGCAACGCCGCCAGGTAGATCAGCACGGCGCCGCCCATGTTCATCCAGGTGGATGCGAGGACCATGGCCGGCATGGTCATCGTCGGCGACTGCATCCACTCGGACGTGGGCAGGCGCAGCGCGTGCAGGATCGCGTTGAACAGCCCCGCCTCGCTCGGGTCGTACGCGTAGAACTTGAACAGGAACAGCGCGGAGGCCGGCGGGAGCATCACCGGCAGGTAGACCAGCGCCCGCAGGTAGCCCTTGGCGTGGCGCAGCTCGTTGAGCAGGATCGCCACGAAGAACGGCACGGCGTAGCCGAGCACCAGCGCCAGGCCGGTGAAGACGAACGTGTTGCGCCAGGCGGTCCAGAAGCTCGGGTCGGCGATGATCCGCGCGTAGTTGTCCCAGCCCACCCAGGTCGTGTGACCGCGCCGGGTGCGCTGGAAGCTCATCACCACGCCGCGGACCATCGGGTACCAGGAGAAGACGGCGAAGCAGGCGACAGCGCCGAGCAGAAACGCGTGTCCGGTGAGGTTGTCCCGTACCCGCCGGCCGACTGCGGCGCGGCGGGCGGCGGCACGCCGCGGCGGCGGGGCGGCCCGGCCGGCTCTGCCGGTGGCGACCGGGGCGGTGGTGAGCGCCAAGGCGACTCCTGCGGTAGTGGGGGCGTGACGTGCGTGCCGGTAGCGCCGGGGTGGCGTGGGGGCCGGGGTGGCGTGGCCGGCCGGCCCCCACGCCGGCCGGGTCAGCTCTTGGCGGCCAGCAGCTGGTTGACCTTGCCCTCGGCGGTCTTGAGCAGCGCGTCGATGTTCGCGTTCGGGTTGGTCAGCACGCCGGACATCGCGGCGTCGAGCACCGCGTAGATGGCCTGGGCGTCGCGGGGCTCGCCCTTGATCGGCACCGGGTTGGCCTCGAAGAGCGCGAAGTTGGCGGTGTCCACGTTGGCGTTGGCCTTGCGCAGGTCGAGTTCCTGCTTCTGCGCGTCGCTGCCGTTCGTGAACAGCAGTGGCTGGGGCAGGCCGACCGGGTAGTTCTGGGGCTTGGCCCGGGCGTAGTCGAACTGTCCCTTGCCCGGCGTGAGCTTCTGGTAGGCGATCCACTTCAGACCGGCCTTGACCTGGTCGGCGGAGAGACCCTTCTTGAAGAAGTAGCCCTCGCCACCGCCGAGGGTTGCCTTGGCCAGGCCGTCCTGGCCGGGCAGCGGACCCATGGCCCAGTCCTGGTACTTGCCCTGGAACTGGCTGACGATGGCCTGGGTGGCGTCGGGCGCGCCGATGAACATGCCGACCTTGCCGGCGCCGGCGTTGGTCAGCAGGTCGCCCCACTGGAGCAGCTGCCGGCTTCCCATGCTGTTGTCGCCGTAGCGCATGTCCTTGAGGTTCTGCAGGACCTGCCGGCCCATCGCGTTGTTGAAGTCGGCCTTCTTGCCGTCGGCGGTCAGCACCTGACCGCCCTGGGCGTACAGCAGCGAGGTGAAGTGCCACCCGCCGGTGTTGCCGGCGCTGTACTCGGAGTACCCGGCGACGCCGCCGCCGAGGGCGGCGATCTTCTTGGCCGCGACGCGCACCTCGGGCCACGTCTTCGGTGGGTTGCTCACGTCGAGTCCGGCGCGCTGGAACAGCGCCTTGTTGTAGATCAGGCCCATCGAGTAGTTCTTCACCGGTACGCCGTAGAGCTTGCCGTCGTCGGTGAAGACCTGCTTGAGCGCCGGGTCCACGCTGTCCCAGGTGGGGATCGTGTCCTTGTTGACGTACGGGGTGATGTCCATCGCCTGGCCGGAGTCCAGCACCTGCTGAAGGTCGGTCATGTAGCCGTAGAAGACGTCGGTGACGGTGCCGCCGGCGAGCCGGGCGGTGAAGTCGGGCGGGTTGTTGCACTGCTCGCCGACGCTGACGCTCTTGACGACGATGTTGGGGTTCTGCCGCTGGAACTCGGTGACGTCGTCGTTCCAGTTCTTCAACAGTTCCTTCTGCGCGCCGACCGGCTGGCAGTCGACCGTGATGGTGACCTTGCCGCCGGCCTCGCCGGCGTCGCCGCTCTTGGTGGAGCACGCCGCCAGGCTGAGCCCGAGGCCGGCCGCGAGCGCCAGCGCCGCGACCCTCCGGTGCTGCGGTACGGACATCTGTCCATCCCTTCGGGAACGGATGTATCGATTGACTTCACTGATCTGCGGTGACCGCGCGGCTGCCGGCGCCCCGGGGTCCGGTGGAAGTGGAGTCAATGTAGCGACACAGACTCTTTACAGCAAGGTCTCGACCTAATGACGAAAGAATGCGACTTCGCGACGGCTGGATGAGACAGCAGGCTTCGGAGACGCGAAGCGGTCGCCGGCCGCAGGTGGACGCGGTCGACGGCCGGATGGCGCGAGGTGGCGCCGAGGCGGTGCGGGGTGGCGCGAGGGATCAGGGGCGCGGCGCGGGCGCGGTGGAGCCGCGGACCACCAGCTCGGGTTCGAAGAGCAACTCGTCGTGCAGCACGCCGGCGCCCTCGATCTGGGTGACCAGCAGGTCCACCGCGGCCTGACCCATGGTCTCGATCGGCTGCCGCACGGTGGTCAGCGGCGGGTCGGTGCAGGTCATGAACGCGGAGTCGTCGAAGCCGACCACCGACACGTCGGCCGGCACCGCGCGGCCGAGCCGGCGGGCCGCCCGGATGGTGCCCAGGGCCAGCACGTCGCTGGCGCACACGATGCCGGTCGCGCCGCGCTCCACCAGCTTGGTCGCGGCCACCCGGGCGCCCTCCATGGAGAAGCTGGAGCGCTCGACGAGGCCGCGATCCTCGCCCCAGCCGGCGACCCGGACCATCGCGTCCAGCTTGCGCCGCGAGGGCACGTGGTCCACCGGGCCGAGCACCATGCCGATCCGCTCGTGCCCGAGCGACCGCAGGTGCCCGTACGCCTGCTCGACGGCGACCGCGTCGTCGGTGGACACGCGCGGGAAGCCCAGCTCCTCGACGCCGGCGTTGACCAGCACCACCGGCAGCCCCCGGTCGGTCAGCCGCCGGTAGTGCTCGTGCGAGGCGTCGGCCAGCGCGTACGAGCCGCCGGCGAAGATGACGCCGCTGACCTGGTGGTCCAGCAGCATCTCCACGTAGCCGGACTCGGGCACGCCGCCGATGGTGCGGGCGCAGAGCGCCGGGGTGAAGCCCCGTTGCGCGAGCGAGCCGGTGACCACCTCGGCCAGCGCCGGGAAGATCGGGTTCTGCAACTCCGGCAGGACCAGTCCGACCAGCCGGGCCCGTTCCCCGCGCAGCTTCGTCGGGCGCTCGTAGCCCAGCACGTCCAGGGCGGTCAGCACGGCCGTGCGGGTCGCCTCGGACACCCCGCCGCGGCCGTTGAGCACCCGGCTCACGGTCGCCTCGCTGACGCCCGCCTTGCGAGCCACCTCGGTCAACCGTTTCGTCACGGCGGCAATCGTACGTCAGATTCTTGCAAGAACTGAACGGTGGCACCGACAGGCGGCGGCCCGGTGGGTCGACGGAAGGCCGAAATATTCGGCCAGACCGATGCTTGAAACACGACAGCGGCCAGGAATAACATGAGGAACCTTGTTGACGGGCGCTCCCGGCCCCTGCCGAGAAAGTGGGTGCTCCGATGCCACGGAGCGTTCGACGCGCGACGGGACGCCCCGTCGTCCCCCGGATCCTCGCCGCGGCGGCCGGCGCGGTCATCCTCATCGCGGCGCCCGGCACGGTCACGCTGGCCGCACCCGGCCCGGCGCTCGCGACGTCCGAGCCGCCGCCACCCCCGGCGGTCACCCGCGCCGCCCTCGATCCGGCCCTGGTCGCCGGCCGCGGCGCCGCCGTCGACTACGTCGAGCAGGAGGCCGAGCGGGCTCGGACCACCGGCACCGTCATCGGCCCGGACCGCTCCGCCTACACCCTGGCCGGCGAGGCGTCCGGCCGCCGGGCCGTGCGGCTGGCCCCGGGCCAGTACGTCGAGTTCACCCTCCCCCGGGCCGCCAACGCGCTGACCGTGCGGTACAGCATCCCGGACGCGCCGGGCGGCGGCGGAATCACCGCGCCGCTGCGGGTGGCCGTCGGCCGGACGCCCGCGCGCACCATGACGCTCACCTCGCAGTACGCCTGGCTCTACAACCAGTACCCGTTCACCAACGACCCGGACGCCGACCTGCTCCACCCCGACTGGTGGATCACCGAATGCTCCTGCGTGCCGGCCGCCACCACGCCCGCCCCGGTCATCGGCAAGCCGTTCCGGCCGCACCACTTCTACGACGAGCAGCGCCTCCTGCTCGGGCGGACCCACCGGGCCGGCGAGGTCGTCCGGCTGACCGCGCCGGTCGACACACCCGCCGCCTGGACCGTGATCGATCTGCTGGACGCGCACCTGATCACCCCACCCCGGGTGCTCCGCCACGCGGTGAACGTGCTGGCCTTCGGCGCCGACCCGACCGGTCGGCGCGAGTCCGCCGACGCGTTCGACCGGGCCGTCGCGTACGCCCGGCGGGTGAACCGCCCCCTCTACCTGCCACCGGGCGCCTTCCAGGTCAACCGGCACATCGTCGTCGACGACGTGACGATCGTCGGCGCCGGCAGCTGGTACACGGTCGTGCAGGGACACCAGGTCACCCTGGACACCCCGGCGCCCGACGGCTCCCGGCACACCGGCGTCGGCTTCTACGGCCGCGACGCCGCCGCCGGCGGCAGCCACGACGTGCACCTCGCCGGCTTCGCGGTCGAGGGCGACGTCCGCGAGCGGATCGACACCGACCAGGTCAACGGCGTCGGCGGGGCGCTCAGCCACAGCACGATCGACGGCCTCTACCTGCACCACACCAAGGTCGGCCTGTGGTTCGACGGACCCATGACCGACCTGCGGGTCACGAACACCGTCATCGCCGACCAGATCGCCGACGGGCTCAACTTCCACACCGGCGTCACCCATTCGTCGGTCACCAACACGGTGGTCCGCAACACCGGCGACGACGCCCTGGCCATGTGGTCGGAGGGGACCCAGGACGCGGCCAACACCTTCGCGTACAACACCGTGCAGTCGCCGGTGCTGGCCAACGGCATCGCGCTGTACGGCGGCGCCAACCTGACCGTCGCGCACAACCTGATCGCCGACCCGGTACGCGAGGGCAGCGCCATTCACGTCGGCGCCCGGTTCGGGGCGGAGCCGTTCACCGGCCGGATCGAGATCACCGGCAACACCACGGTCCGGGCCGGCACCTACGATCTCAACTGGAACATCGGGCTGGGCGCGATCTGGTTCTACGCGCTGGACCGCAGCATCGACGCCGACATCCGGGTGACCGGCGACGCCTACCTGGACAACACCTACAACGCGATCATGCTGGTCAGCGACTGGCCGGTGAAGGACAGCGTACGCATCGACAACGTCGCGTTCCGCGACATCCGGGTCGACGGCGCCGGCACGTCGGTGGTGAGCGCCCGGTCCGCCGGCGGGGCGAGCTTCGCCGACGTCGACGCGCGCAACGTCGGCGCGGTCGGGGTGAACAACTGCGGCTCGTTCCACTTCACCGCGGCCGGGTCGGAGTTCGGCCTGACCGATCTCGGCGGCAACGACGGCGGCTGGCTGGCCCCGTGGCTGCTGCCCAACACCATCACCTGCGACGACCGTCCGCCGGTGGTGCCGCCGCCGCCACCGTCGCGCTGGCCCTGAGGCCGCCGGGGCCGCGTCCGGGCAGCAACAGGCCGCGGAGCGTCGAGTCCGCCGGACGGCTGCGGCGCCGGTCAGGCTCTCCTCGGGACGTCAGCGCGGCCCCGGCGCGCTGGCGAACCGGTCGGTGGCCTCGACCAGTCGGTGCACCATCCCGGGTTCGTCCAGCGCATGCCCGGCGTCGTTGACCAGGTGCAGGTCGACCTCCGGCCATGCCCGGTGCAGGTCCCACGCGGTGGCCGGCGGGGTACACAGGTCGTAGCGGCCCTGCAGGATGACGGCGGGGATGTGCCGGATCGCGTCGACGTCCCGGATCAGTTGACCCTCGTCCAGAAAGCCGGCATGCGCCACGTAGTGGCTCTCGATCCGGGCGAACGCGACCGCGAACCTCGGCTCGCTGAAGATCGCCTCGATGGCGGGGTCGGGGTGCAGCAGCATCCCGGCGGTCTCCCAGCCGGTCCAGGCCACCGCCGCCGCGACCCGGACCCGCTCGTCGGGTGATTCCAGCCGCCGCCGGTAGGCCGCGACGAGGTCGTCGCGCTCCCCGGCCGGGATGTGGTCGCGGAACCGTTCCCACGCCTCGGGCAGCAGCCGGCTCGCGCCGTCGCGGTACACCCAGGCGCGCTCGGCGGCGCGCAGGGTGAAGATGCTGCGCAGCACCATGGCCCGCACCCGCTCCGGGTGGGCCTGCGCGTACGCCAGGGCGAGGGTCGAGCCCCACGACGACCCGGACAGCACCCAGGTGTCGACGCCCAACTCCGCGCGCAGCCGTTCCGCGTCGGCGATCAGGTGCCCGGTGGTGTTGGCCGCCATGGACACGGCCGGATCGCTGGCGTGCGGGCGGCTGCGGCCGCAGCCGCGCTGGTCGAACAGGATGATCCGGTACGCGGCCGGGTCGTAGGCGCGGCGGTGGTCCGGCATGCATCCGCCACCGGGACCGCCATGGACCACCAGCACCGGCGTGCCCGCCGGGTTGCCGCATTCCTCCCAGTACACCTGCTGCCCGTCGCCGACCTCCAGCATCCCACTGCGGTACGGCTCGATCGGCGGGTACAGGCCGCGCGGACCATGCTCGCGCTCCCCCACAATTGCCCTCCCCGGTGCCCGGCCGTGCCGAGCGACCGACGCTACCAGGACCGGCGCCCGCGACGTCGCGGGACGACACGGCGGCGGCGCGCATGGCCGGTCCTCAACGCCGTGCGGGCCGCGGCTCGATGCCGCGGCCCGCACGAGCAAACGCGCAGTCAGGACTTGAACGCGTCCTTGATGTTCTCACCGGCCTGCTTCAGCTTCGAGCCGGCCTGGTCGCCCTTGCCCTCGGCCTCAAGGCGTTCGTCGTCGGTGGCCTTGCCAACGCCCTCCTTGACCTTGCCGCCGAGTTCCTCGGTCTTGTTGTCAACCTTGTCATCGAAAGCCATGGCGATCCCTTTCAGGTCGGAGTGCGAGCGACGTCTACTTACCCAGGGCATCGCAAGAACACTCCCGCACGTGCCGGGAGACCGCCAGCGCCCGGCACCGGCGGCCGTGGCCGCGCGCTCGGCCGAGCCGCATCAGCGCACCGAGACGGGCGGGGATGGCCAGATGTTACCGGCCGGTTCGGGTGACCAGGGAGATCAGCTGGTCTGCGGCCGGCGCCGAGGAGGCGGGGTTCTGACCGGTGACCAACAGCCCGTCGGTCACCACGAACGGCTCGAAGTTGCCCACCTTGTCGAATTCCGCCCCCTTGGCGATCAACTCGTCCTCCACGAGGAACGGCACGACCTGGGTCAGGCCCATGGCCTCCTCCTCGCCGTCGGTGAACCCGGTGACCCTCCGCCCCGCGACCAGCGGCTTTCCGTCCGGCGTCGCCGCATGCCGCAGCGCCCCCGGCGCGTGGCACACCAGCGCGAGCGGCTTCTCCGTCGCGAACATCCGCTGGATCAGCCTGATCGAGCTCTCGTCCTCGGCGAGATCCCACAGCGGGCCGTGGCCGCCCGGGTAGAACACCGTGTCGTAGTCGTCGGCGGACACCGAATCCAGCCGCAGCGTCTGGTTGAGCTGGGCCTCCGCGTCCGCATCCGCCTCGAACCGGCGCGTCTGATCGGTCTGGAAGTCCGGCTCGTTGCTCTTGGGGTCCAGCGGCGGGCGCCCACCCTTGGGCGAGGCGAGCGTCACGTCCCACCCGGCGTCCCGGAACCGGTAGTAGGGCGCGGCAAGCTCCTCGAGCCAGAAGCCGGTCTTGCGTCCGGTGTCACCCAACTGGTCGTGCGAGGTCAGCACCATCAGTACCTTGGTCATCGTGCCTCCTGAAGTAGTCGGTCCAGCCCCTACCTGCAGTGGATCACGGCGCGGGCGATGGTGTGGCCGAACCTTCAGGCGCTCACGAGCGAGGGTCGCCGACCGGGCCGAGTTCCCCGGGGGCCTGGCGCCGTGGTGGGGCGACGAGCGCCGCGTCGGCGACCCGGTGTGAGGGCTCCGGCCGGGCGCGCTGATGACGCGCGGCCCGACCGGAGGCCCCGCCTACCGGTGCGGCCGGGACAGGTCCAGGTCGACCTCGGCCGGATGCGCGTCCCGGAACGCCTTCAGCTGGTCCTTGATGTCGTCCCAGCTGCCGTACCCGTCGATGCCCTGGTAGGACCAGAACAGGTAGCCGGCGTAGCCGAGCGACCAACTGTCGTCGATCTTGGTCTGCCGGGTGAAGTACCTGTCGTCCTTGGCCGGCAGCTCACCGATGATCACCGGCTTGCCGTCCGTGTTGTAGAACGACGGACCGCGGCCCTCCCACGGCGAGAAGTCGTAACCGTCGCCCTTTTCCCAGTCGTACCAGTGCACCTCGTAGAAGTCGCTGTACGCGTACCGCCGGGCCGGCCCGCTGACCTGGGCCCGCAGGGCCGCGTCGGACCACCAGTTGCCGACCGTCACGTCGGCCCGGGTGGCGCTGAGCCACTTGTACGCCCCGGAGCCGGCCGCCACGACCAGCTTGTGGCCGTACCGGTGCAGCGCCACCACCTGCTGCGCGACGAATCGCTGCATGACGTCCAGCGGGATGAGGTCCCGGTCACCGGGGCCGGTGGCGCCGTTGCCGGTCCCCCACACGTCGTCCGAGGCGACGGTGAACTCCGGCTCGTTGATCACCTCGTAGCCGAGCAGCGCCGGGGCGTGGGCGTACCGGCGGGCCATCGGGATGAGCACCCGGTCGAGATAGCTCTGCGTCCTGGCCGGGTCGGTGATCAGCTTGGTGTGCGTCGGGCGGACCTGCTGGTAGCCGGCCGAGGTGTTGGTCAGGTCGACCGACCAGAGGGTGAGCAGCACGGCCACGTTGTGCCGCCGGGCCCGCTCCAGCAGATCGTCGAGGTTGGGATAGAAGGCGGCCGGTACGCCGGTGACGGTGTCGTCGGCGGCGAACGTCGGGCTGCACCGGCCGTCGATGTGCAGCCAGAACCGGACCGAGTTCACCCCGTACGCCTGCAGGTTGCTGAACATCGACTCGAAGGCGGCCGGGTCGTACTGGCAGCCGATGTCGGTGCCGAAGGTGTTCACGCTGCCCCACGGCACGTTGACGCCGTTGAGGAAGATCTCCTTGCCGTTGAACGGGAGCCGGTTGCTCGGCGTCGGCCGGTGGTGACGATCGGGCGAGCCGGTCCGGCTGTCCGCCCGGCCGGTCCGGTCGCCGGCCGGCGCGGCGACGGCGGGGCCGGTGGCGGTGGCGACGAGGCCGGCCAGCAGCGCCGCGGCGAGCAGCGCGCGGCCGAGTCGGCGGGTGCGGGTGGTGCGCATCCTTGCTACCTCCTCAGTGTGGTGGACCTGACGGGTGGAGCGGGAAACGTCGACGTGATCGGGACGAACCGGCCCTCGGTGGCGGACCGGTCGAGTGCGCACATCACCTCCAGAACGTGGTGGGCGAGGTCCCCGCCGGCCTGGTGCGGCACCCCGGCACGGATGGCGGCTCCCATGTCGAGCACCCCGATGCCCCGGTGGTTACCGGCGGCCGGGGCCTCGATCACCTCCGGCGTGTCGGCCCCGAGCGGCCAACGGGTGATGGTGCCGCCGAACGCGTTCGGGTCCGGCAGCGCCAGCGTCGCCTCGCTGCCGGTGATTTCGACGAAGCCGTGCCGGTTGAGCGGCGAGTCGAAGCTGAAGATCATCGTGGCGGCCGCGCCGGAGGCGTACTCGACCATCCCCGAGACGTGCGTCGGCACCGCCACCGGCACGGTCGTACCGGCCAGCGGACCGTTCGCGACCGTCCGGCTCGGCCGGGAGGTGCGGGCGACCGAAACCGCCCGCTCGGCCGGCCCGAACAGCAGGGCCAGGGTGGTGAGGTAGTACGGGCCCATGTCGAACAGCGGTCCGGCGCCGGGCTGGAAGAAGAACGCCGGGTTGGGGTGCCAGACGTCCGGACCCGGGCCCTGCATCAGGGTGAGCGCCGTCAGCGGGGTACCGATCCCACCGGCGGCGATCAGCTCACGGACGGCGGTCAGCCCCGGCCCGAGGACGGTGTCCGGCGCGCAGCCCAGCCGCAGCCCCCGCTGCTCGGCCAGGGCCAGCAGGGCAGCCGAGGCGGCCAGGTCGGTGGCCAGCGGCTTCTCGTTCCACACGTGCTTGCCGGCCTCCAGCGCCGCCTTGGCGACCGGCGCGTGCGCCGCCGGGGAGGTCAGGTTGACCACCAGCTCGACCCCGTCGTCGGCCAGCGCCTCGGCGGGCAGGCCGTGCCGGCCGACGCCGTACCGCTGGGCCTGCCGGGCCGCGGCCGCCCGGTCCAGGTCGGCGCACCAGGCGACCTCGACCGTCGGCGCGGCGCTCAGGGTGCCCAGGTACTCGCCGCTGATGTTGCCGCAGCCGATCACCGCCACCCGCAGCGGCGCCACGCCGGTCACCGCGCACCCCGCGGGTAGCCGGGGCCGTGCTCGAACAGCCACCGCGCGCTCTGCTGCACCGCCGCCAGCACGTCGGTGGCGCACCGGTCCAGCTCCACGATGTGCCATTGCGCGGACGGCGCGGCGGCGAGCGCCTCGACGACCGGTACCCGGCCAGCGCCGACGGCCGTCATCGGCGCCTGCGGATCCGTGGCCGGACCGTCCTTGACGTGCAGCAGGCGTACCCGGTCGCCGAGCCGACGCAGCAGGTCCGGCATATGCTCACCCCCGACGGTCGCCCAGTAGATGTCGACCTCCAGCACGACCCGCGGATCGAGCGCGTCGGCCAGCACCTCCAGCCCGGACCGGCCGTCGACCCGGTTGGCCAGCTCGAACTCGTGGTTGTGGTAGCCGACCCGCACTCCGTCGTCGGCCAGCCGGGCGGCGACCCGGTTGAGCCGGTCGGCCAGGTTGAGGATGGAGTCCCGCTTCTGGAACGTCTCGGCGGCGATCCACGGAAAGATCGCCGTGTCGGCACCGAGCACCCCGGCCACCTCGACCACCTCGGCGGGCGCCCAGTCCAGCAGGTCGGCGTGGATGCTCGACACGGTCAGGCCGGCGGCGTCCAGGTCGGCCCGCAGCCGCCGCGGATCGTTGCGGACGTCGATCGGCTCGATCGCGCCGTAGCCGGCGTCGGCCAGCTCGCGGAGCACCTCGGGCCGGCGCTCGACCGGGGTGTCCCGGAACGTGTACCACTGGACGGCGAGGGGATTTTTCATCACCGATCTCCTTTGCTCAGGTCGTTGACGCATCGGACGACACCCGGCGCGGCCCAGCCCGGGTCGGCGGCCGGGACGTCGGTGTGGATGGTGAAGACGTGCCGCTCGCCGGGGAGCAGCGTGATCATCTGCTCGTCGACCACGGCGGCCGGGTCGATCAGGTCGGCGAGCACCACCAGGTCGCGCAGCAGCGTCTGCGCCTCGACGGTCAACGCGACACCGGAGCCGTCGGGCAGGTCGGCCGGACAGATCCGGAGGCGGGCCGGCGGCAGGTCGACCGCCACGTCCTCGGCGAGCAGCCGGCGGACCGGCGGCCCGTCCGCGTGCGCGGTGAGCAGCAGCGCCGCCGCCGGCACCTCGAACGGCAGGCTGTAGCGCCCGGCCGGGGCCAGCTCGACGGGTTGGTCAAGACCGCCCAGCAGGTCACCGTCGAGGTCGTGCAGCTGCACCCGCAGCGCGGTCCGCCACGGGTCGGGCGAGTTGTTGACCAGGTGGACGACCGGCCGCCGGCCGGTTGCGCCGGTCACCGTCAGCAGCCGCGGCGCGTACGCGCGGCGGACCGCGTACCAGCTGGGTTTGCGCCGTTCGTCGCCGTCCACCATGGCCCAGGAGACCACCGGCCAGCAGTCGTTGAGCTGCCACAGGATGGTCCCGGCGCAGTGCGGCCAGAGCGCCCGGAAGTGGCCGATGCCGAATTCGACGGCCCGGGCCTGGTTGAGCTGGGCGAGGTAGTGCCAGTCGGCGGTGGCCCGCCGCGGGTCACCGGACGGGATCGCCGGCAGGTGCGGACGCAGCCCGTCCAGGATCTTGCGTTGCCCGCTCTCGGCGCGCTGCCGGTTGGTGGACGCGGCGGTGTCCCAGCCGAGGGTGGGATCGCTGGTGGCCCGGTCCATCGTGGACCGCGCCGGCGGGCCCTGGAAGCCGAACTCGGCGACGAACCGGGGCTGGTAGCCGGCGTACGCCGAGTAGTCGCGCTGGTTCCACACGTCCCACACGTGCATGGTGCCGTGCGCCGGGTCGTTCGGGTGCACGTCCGCCGAGCCCGAGTACGGGCTGCCCGGCCAGTAGGGGCGGGTCGGGTCCAGCTCGGCGACCAGCGCCGGCAGCAGCTCGGTGTAGTAGCCCAGCCCCCATGGCCGGCCGGCCAGCGGCTCCTGCCAACTCCAGTCCTGGAAGCCCCAGATGTTCTCGTTGTTGCCGTTCCACAGCACGAGGCTCGGGTGCGGCGCGAGCCGGGTGACGTTGTCCCGGGCCTCGGCCAGCACCTCCGAGCGGATCGGCTCCCCCTCCGGGTAGGCCGCGCAGGCGAACAGGAAGTCCTGCCAGACCAGCAGGCCGGACTCGTCGCACAGGTCGTAGAAGTCGTCGGTCTCGTAGATGCCGCCGCCCCAGACCCGGATCAGGTTGACGTTGGCGTCCAGCGCCTGCGTCAGGCGGCGCCGGTAGCGGGGCCGGTCGACCCGGCTGACGAAGCAGTCGTCCGGGATCCAGTTGACCCCCCGCACGGCCACCGGCACGTCGTTGACCCGGATCACGAACGGGGTGCCCGCGTCGTCGGGCCGGGTGTCCAGCTCGACCCGGCGGAAGCCGATCCGGGCCTGCCAGCGGTCCAGCTCGGCACCGGTCACCGGGTCGGCCAGCCGGACCGTCAGGTCGTACCGCGGCTGGTCGCCCATCCCCACCGGCCACCACAGCCGGACCTGCGGCACCGTCAGGGCGACCGGTACGGTGTCGGCGCCGGCTGGCAGCTCAACGGTCCGCTGGTGGTCGTCGACCGCCACGGTGACGGTCAGCGGGCCGGTGCACCCCTCGGCGCGAACCACCGCCACCTGGGCGCTCACCCGACCGGTCAGGTCCTCGACGGTGACCAGCGGCAGCACCGGCGCCAGCCGGGCCGCCTCGACGGTGACCAACTCGACCGGCTTCCAGATGCCCGCCGTCACCAGCGTCGGTCCCCAGTCCCAGCCGAAGTTGGCCGCCATCTTGCGGACGTACTGGAACGGCTGGTCGTAGGCCGCGGGCAGGTCGCCGAACCGGTCCCGCATCGCGTCGGTGTACGTGCGCACCGGGTCGAACTCCACCAGCAGCTCGTTGTCGCCGGCCACCACCAGGTCGGTGACGTCGAAGACGTACCGGCGGTGCATGTTGGCGGTCCGCCCGACCGGTCGACCGTTGAGCCGGATCTCGGCGACCGTGTCGAGGCCGGCGAAGTGCAGCTCGTGGCGGCCGGCGCCGAGCCGGTCGGCGGCCAACGCGACGGTGCTGCGGTATCGCCACCGGGTCCGGCCCACCCAGTGCTGGTGGTCCTCGTTGCGGTCCAGGTACGGGTCGTCGAGCAGGCCGGCGGCCATCAGGTCGGTGTGCACGCAGCCGGGCACGGCGGCCGGCAGCACCGCCCCGGCCACCGCAGCCGGCACGTCGGGGCCGGCTTCGACGGCGCGCAGCGTCCAGCCGGCGTCGAGAGGGGTTCTGGTCGTCATGCGGCGGTTCTCCTGTGCTGTGCTGCGCCCACCGGGGACCGGTGAGCCACGTTGGGGGGCGGGGAGGGGTCGAGATCGACCTCGACCATGCGGGCCGGGGCGCCGGGGACCGCCGCCAGGTCGACGCCGGTACGGTCGGCGCCGGTGACGGCCAGGCCGGCCGGCAGGTCCAGGCCGAGCCGGAGTGGGCCGTCCGCCTGGCGCAGCCGGACGGTCAGCGGACCGGTCGCGGCCGCAACCGTCGCGGTGACCCGGGTCAGGTCGCCCGGCTGCGGTTCGATCCGGGCAAGCCGGCCACCGGCGGCCTGGATGGCGTAGCCGACGATCCCGTCCACCAGTGCGATCAGCGGGCCGGCGGCGCAGTGGCTCCACTGGTGGTGGCTGTCCGGCCGGGCCGACCACATCTCCTGGATGGTGCCGTTGTGCCGGATCGAGGCCATCGGCGCCCACCGGTCGCGCAGCTCGTCGAGCACCGGCTGGATCCGCCGCCGGGCCACCAGGGCGCCGAACCGCCACACCGCGTTGGCCGGGTAGGACAGCCCAACGGACCGGTCCGGCCCGGCGAGCAGATCGGTCATCGCGTCCAGCGCACCGCCGGGAGCCAGGTCGTAGCGGACGGCGGTGGCCAGCGACCGGTCGTCCAGCCGGTAACCGTCCGGGCCGTCGGCCCACGGCAGGTTCGCCACGTACGCCTGCCGCTCGGGCTGCCAGAACGACGCCTGGACGAGTTCGAGCAGCGCGTCGGCGAGCCGCCGAGCCGCCTCCGCCTCCGCCGGCTGCCCGGCCAGCTCGGCCAGCGACGCGTATCCGCTGCGCAGCATGGCGACGGCGTACAGGTTGAACGCGCAGGTCTTGTCCCGCTGCTCGGCGAAGGCGTCGTGGTCGATCCACACCTGCGGCGAGCCGAGCCCGGTCACCGGCAGCAGCCCGGCGGTGTCGTGCCACCGGCGCAGGTAGGCCACGAAGCGTCGCAGGGGTGCGAAGACGGCGACGGCGGTGTCCCGGTCGCCGGACTCCCAGTAGTGCTGCCAGCAGTCGAGGACGAAGCCGATGCTGTGATCGACCATCGAACCCCAGCCGGTCAGCTCCAACTCCCGCTGGCCCAGCCGGACCAGCCGGTCGTGACCGGGCCAGCTGTCCAGGAAGTACCCCTCCCGGGTCAGGCCACGGGCATAGGTGCGGATGAACCGGGCCGATTGCGCGGTCGCGCCGAACAGCAGGCGGGAGACCCGCAGCTGGTGGCTGCCGTCGCCGCTGTACTGCTGGCGTTCCCGGCCCATCCCGTCGACCACGGCGTCCTGTGCGCTGTTGCGGATGGTGTTGAGATTCGCGGTGAGCACCCGGTCGACCAGCGGGTCGGCCAGCTCGACAACCGGTTCGACCGGCCAGGGATACTCCCGCCGGCGGAATGCGACCCGGCCGATCCGGACCGGCCCGTCCGGGTTGCGCACGTGCAGCTGGATCCAGCGGCAGCACTCGTACTCGAACGGCTCGTAGCGGACCGGCGTGCCGCCGAGGATGACCCGGGACCAGCTGAACTGGCCGTGGTCGAGCCATCCGGTGGCGGTCGGGTCGTGCCCCTCTGCGGTGACCACCTCGACGGTGCTGCCGGCCGGACCGGCCAGCTCGACCACCGGCCAGCCGACCCGCTGCCGGTCCAGCCGGTAGGTGACGTACCAGGACCGGCCGACCGCGCTGGCCGGCAGCATCAGCTCACCGGTCTGGCTGTCACCGCCGTCCCCGCCGGCGGACGGCCACCCGACCGCGCCGGCCGACGACGACCCGTCCCGGCCGGCGGACGGCGACCCGGCCGGGCCGGTGACGGCGGCGCCGGGGCCGGTCGACCGGGTGTCCGGCGACGCCGGAGCGCGGAAGTCGAACCAGTCGTCCGGATCGGCGGACCAGTGCACCGATCCGCGGTCGGTCAGCTCGACCGGCAGCAGTCGCGTCTCGTCCAGCATCGGGATCGGCCGGTCGATCAGCGTGCCGGGTTCGAGCGGCCGCGCGTCACCGACGATGTCGGTGAGCGGACCGCCGATCGGCGGCCGGTCGGACGGCACGTCCAGCGGCACCGCCGCCCGCCAGTCCAGCCCCGACCCGGCCGGCCCGGTGCTCGTGGCCGATCCGGCCGCCCGCAGGTCGGTGATCTCCTGCCAGCCGCGCAGGTAGGACCGGCGCCGGCCACCGGGGCGCCGGGTCCGGTCGACGGCCACCTGCCACCGCTCGTCGGTGCCGATCACCTCGGTACGGCCGTCGGCGTGGTCGAGGTCGAGCCGGCAGATGAAACCGGGCCGGCCGGCCACGTAGGTGCCCTCGCCGGTGCCGAAGTAGACCACCTCGGCGGCGATCGTGTTGCTGCCGGCCCGCAGCAGTCCGGTCAGGTCGATCCGGTCGACTTCCAGCACGCGGGGATCGCAGGGTGCGGGTCCCCAGCCCACCCGTTCGCCGTTCACCGTCAACCGGTACCGGCTGTCGGCGCTGAGCCGGGCGACGGCCCGGCGGACCGGACCGTCCAGGGTGACCTCCCGCCGGCAGCGGACCACCGTGTTGGGCAGCGCACGCTGGCCACCGATCCAGATCCACCGCGCCGGGGCGAGGTCGACCGGCGGTTCCACCGCGACCCACCGGACCCCGCCGGTCATGACGGGCCGCCGCCGGTCATCGCTGGGCTCGACCCGGCGATGAGCAGCCGGTATCCCCACGGGCCCAGCGCCACCGCCTCGCCGGCCGGCACCGGCTCGCCGGTCACCAGGTCCGACCAGCCACCGCCGACCGGGCCGCCGGCCGGCCCGCCGGCACCGCCGGGCGGCCCGCCGGCACCGCCGGGCGGCCCGCCGGCACCGCCGGGCGGCCCATCGGCACCGCCGGGCGGCCCGCTGTCCGCCGGGCGGAGTCGGGTCGGCTGCCAGGACCAGTTGGCGTAGAGGTGCACCCGGCGACCGTCCGGGGTCCGGCCGGTGCTGCGGCGTACCGCGTCCGGCAGGTCGGGCCGCTCCACACCGGCGTCGGCGAGGACCCGGGCGGCCAGCCAGCGGCCCAGCTCCGGATCGGGCACCGTGCCCACCACGGTGATCCAGCCGGCGCCGACCGCGACCCGGGTCGCCGCGGCGAACCGACCGAAGTACGGGTGCGCGTACCGGGCCAGCACCGCGACGTTCTCTCCGGTCGGCAGCAACCCGTCGGCCCAGCCGGTGGCCAGCCCCGGCGGCGGTTCGCCGGCCAGGTCGCCGCCGGCCCCCGGGCCGACCGGCAATGGCTCGATCAGGTTGCTCGACTCGTCGTAGTCGATGCCGGCGGCCCGGATCAGCTCCGGAAAGGTGGTCCGGGCCCGGGCCAGCTCGTCGGCGTAGCCGGTGCGCGGGCCGAGCACCAGGTGCCCGCCGGCGCGCGCGTACGCCAGCAGGGCGGCATGCTCGTCGTTTCTGCCGGCGTACAGGGTGGGTACCACGGCGACCGGGAAGCGACGGGCCAGCGCCGCCGGGTCCTCGGCGGGGAGGGTCCGCGCGTCCCGCACCGCCAGCTGCGCGCCCACGTCGTGGTACGCGCGGTAGAAGCTGTCCACCAACCGGCCGTACGACTGCGGATCCGGCGCGGTGTTGTCCGGGGTGACCAGCGGCGGCTGGTACTCCAGGGCCCGGCGGCTGCGGTGCGAGGTGACCAGCAGGACCTCGGCGTCCGGCGTCGACCCGGCCAGGGCCGGCCCGGCCTCGCCCAGCACGCCGGCCAGCTCGCTCAGTTCGGCGTAACACCGGCCCGTTTCGAGCCGGTGGTTGAGGATTCCACCGGTGAACGTCTCGGCGCCGAAGTGCAGGGTGTGCCAGTGCCAGTAGCTGACCAGGTCGGCTCCCCGGGCCACCATGGCGAGCGCGGTGAGCAGCCACTGCCCCGGGTACGGCGGGTTGTTGACCTCCGAGGCGCCGATCGAGCCGGCATTGGTCTCGGTCACCAGAAACCGCTCGTCGCGGTACCCGCGCGCGGTGTCCGCCTGCAGGTAGACGTGCCACGCGCCGCTGTCCCGGTTCCACCAGGGAGTGCCCTGCGGCTTCGCCGTCGGCGGATCGGCGGCCAGACCGTCCTGGGTGGCGTGGTAGACGTTCGCCGCCGTCCGGTCGCAGCGGGCGGCGATCCCGAGCCCGTCCGCGGCCGGCTGGTGCGCGGCGATGCAGGTGGTGATGAACTGGTCGGGCCGGGCATACCGGCGGACGATCGCGACCTGCCAACCGATGAACTCGTCCACCAGCGAGTCCTGGTAGGTCCGCCAGAGCAGGTCGTACGTCGGGTTGGTGTTGAAATCCGGTCGCCACAGCTCGTCGAATCCGGTCAGCCGGTGCGACCAGAAGGTCAGCCCGCACGCCTCGTTGAACGCCGCGACGGTGCCGAACCGCCGCTCGACGTACCGGACGAAACCGGCGAACGCCGAGTCGTTATGCAGCAGGTGCGCTCCCGGCTCGTTGTCCACCTGCCAGCCGACCACCGCAGGGTGGCCGGCACAGCTGTCCGCCACGGCCCGGATCACCCGCTCCGCGTACCGGCGGTAGACCGGGTCGCAGAGGTCGGCGTTCTGCCGGCCGCCGTACCCGATCGGCCTGCCGGTGCGGTCGTGCGCCAGCACCTGCGGGTGCGCGGTGGCCAGCCAGGCCGGGATGGCGTACGTGGGGGTGCCGACGATGACGTCGATGCCCCGCCGGGCCGCGCCGTCCAGCACCGGACGCAGCCACTCGACGTCGAACTCGCCGTCGCGGGGCTCCCAGGTGGACCAGACCGACTCGCCGACCCGGATCACCCGGAAGCCACCCGCGGCGATCAGGTCGAGGTCGGTGTCCAGCCGGTCCGCCGGCAGGTACTCGGGGTAGAAGGCGGTGCCCACCCGGGGCCAGTCCGTCACGCTCGCTCCTCGATCAGCCGGTGCAGGGTCACCTCGGTCAGTCCGTACCGGCCCAGAGCCACGGTCACCAGGCCGTCCGCCCCGGCGGCCCGGTCCGCCGGCCGGTAACCGGGCGGCGGTCGGAAGGTGACCTCCCGGCGCTCCGGGGTCAGGTTGGTGACCAGCGCGGACAGCTCGCCCTGCCGGTCGGTCCCGGTCAGCGAGACCGACGCCTGCGCCGGGACGGCCAGCTCCAACACGGTCCCCGTCCGGTGCGCGGCGGGGGCCCCGGCGGGGAACCGGTCCAGCGGGCTGACCTCGCTGCTCAGGCCACCCAGCCGGGCCTGCCGGCCGAACCGGTACGCGGTGACCGGGTCGAACGCCCCGACCGGGGTGAAGGCATACCGGAACCGGGCCGGGCCGGGCTGCTCCGGGGGCGTGTTGCAGGGCCAGAAGTTGTTCATGACGTACGAGTAGAGATGCCCGGTCCGCACGCCGAACCGGTCCGGCCAGCGGCCCCGGACCAGGTCCCCACAGGAGAACAGCGGCGCGTCGGGGGTGGCCCACAGCACCCCCGGTCCGTTGGCGGCGGTCAGGCAGACCGCGGACTGGCAGGTGAGCCACTCGTTGGCCGCGCCGGGGCCGTGGTCGGTGACCGGCTGCACCCAGCCGAGCTGCCGGTCGTAGTGGACGGCGGGTCGATCCACCCGGAACGGGAAGGCGATCGACAGCGAGGCCATCGCGATGCCGGGCAGCGGGTCGAGCGTAACCTCGAGTTCCGCGATGCCGGCGTCGCCCAGCAGCAGGTCGAGGTGCAGGTCGCGCAGTCCTGCGCCGGTTCCGCGCCAGCGCACCCGCAGTCCCTCCGGGGTTCGCCTGGCCCCGACCAGCCGGACCGTTGGAACC
Organism: Plantactinospora siamensis; assembly: GCF_042434095.1. Taxonomy (NCBI): domain Bacteria; kingdom Bacillati; phylum Actinomycetota; class Actinomycetes; order Micromonosporales; family Micromonosporaceae; genus Plantactinospora; species Plantactinospora siamensis. The sequence continues at coordinate 98,956 of NZ_JBHLUE010000026.1, read as the reverse complement.
TGCTCGGCCAGCTCGGTCCGGGTCGGGTGGTAGCGCGAGTCAAGTTGGTCGATCCGTTGCCGGTCATGCGGGCCAGCCGCGGTACCGGCGGCGGCGAGCCGGACCAGCTGGCCCAGCGGGTACGGCGCGGTCGGGTCCAGCAGGTCCCGGCCCGTCGGCCGGTGCACCAGGCCGACCGGCAACCCGTCGCCGTCCCGCAGCGCGAGCCGCCAGGTGTCGGTCTCCAGCGGCGCCCCGCCGGTGGCCGGCCGGACCGGGCAACGCTCATCGACCGGCCCGTCGCCGCCCGCTGGCCCGAGAGGTACCGCCGGATCGGCGGATGGCTGCTCGGGGCCGGCCGGGACGGCGTCGGGCCCCTCGGTCAGCGGCAGGAACCGGTAGCCGTGTGCGGGCAGCTCACCGAGGCGTGCCCGGACCCGGCGCCAGCCGGCGCAGGCGCTCAGCTCCTCCACCGGCAGCGGTGCGCCGTCCGCGTCGAGCAGCCGGCCGCCCGGGGGCAGGTCCAGCTCCACCGCCAGGTCCGCGGCCCACGGGTGCGGGTTGTAGCCGAGCACCCCCGGTCCGGTCAGCCCGAGCACCTCGGCGAGTTGGCTCAGCGACCGACGCGCCCCGTCCTGGCCGGTGCCGTACGCGGCGGCCAGCGCGCGCCGCTTCCAGCCGAGCTGGTCGGCGACCGGCGCGGCGTGCGGATGGCTGGTGGCGCGGGCCCAGGTGTAGGTGTGTTCACCGGCCACCGCGAGCCCGTCCCAGGCCCGGTCCAGGCTGTCCCGGTCGGGTCGGTACCGGTCGTCCCACACGGTCAGCGCTGCGGCCAGCTCCTCGGCGGCCAGCACGGTGAGCTGCGCGCTCCGGTAGGTCGCCGTGTCGGCCGCCGCCGCACCGGCACCGTCCTCCCAGAACCCGCCGCTCTCGGATGAGTGCACCGGCAGCCGCTCCCGCAGCGGATGGATCGCCGAGAGGTAGTCCAGGAAACTGGAGACCCGCAGCCGTGGGTAGACGAACCGCGCGTTCCACCGGGCGACGAAGTCGACGTCACCGTCGGCCAGATCCTCGTTGTCGGCGTGCGTGCCGATCACGGCGAGGTCGGTGGGCAGGTGGTCCGGTCGCTCGTAGCGGGCCAGCAGCCGGCCGAATCCATCCGCCGCGCCCGCCACCGACTGCGGGTCGCCCGCCACGAAGCGCAGCTGCGAGTAGTGGTCGGCGAAGTGCGCCAGCACCTCGGCGCCGTCCGGGCCGCGCCACCGCACCGGAGAGGCCAGGTGCAGCTCGTCGCTGCTGTCGGTGGCGGCCCGGTGGTGGTTGGCCATCCCCACGAAGGCCGGCACCCCGGCCGCGGCCAGCACGCTGGGCAGCGCGGCCGGATAGCTGGGTACGTCGGTCAGGTTGGCGTACCGGCGCACGGGGGCGTCGGCGGCGGGCAGCGAGCCGCCGAACCGCAGCGCCCGGCGCAGATCGGCCAGCCCGACCAGGTTGACGAGCAGGTTGCTGTGCAGCGCGTTCACCCCGAGCCGGCCGGCCCGGACGGCCGCCAGCAGCCGGTCCCGCTGCCGGGCGGACCGGGTCCGCCGGTACTCCTGCACCACGACGGCGCCGTCCACACAGAACCGGAAGTCCGGATCGGCGTCGAACCGGTCCAGGGCCCGGTCGATGTTGCGACTGTGCAGCTCCAGGACCTTGCCCTGGTTGTCGGTGAAGCCGAGGTCCAGGTGAACGTGCGGGATCAGGTGCAGGGTCCAGCGGCGAGCCGGGGTGACCCGGACGGTCCACTCCCCGGCCGGGCCGTCGGTCCGGCGTACCGTCACGTCGGCCGGCCCGTCGAGACCGGGCAGCGGGAACCGCCAGCGGAACATGCCGAAGTGCCGGCCGGCCGGCACCGGCGGTACGGCGTACTCGCGGCCGGCGTGCCGGACCACGAGCCCGGCCGGGAACGTCCCGCCCGGCGGCACGGTGACGTCGAGATCGACCAGCTCGACCGGTTCCCCGGCCCGCTCGACGAAGAACGGGGTGGCCCGCAGCGCCACGGTGACCGCCGCCACGTCCACCGACCCGGTCGGGTCCGCCGGACCGGCGGGGTCCGCCGGGCCGGTCGAGTCCGCCGGGCCGGTCGGGTCCGCCGGGCCAGTGGGGTCCGCCGGGCCGGCGCGGTCCGCCGGGGGGATCGGCCGCAGGCTGATCCGGGTCCAGCGCAGCCACGAGCCGAACCAGGAGCCGTAGTGCCGGCGAGCCGGCGGCAGCGGCTCGCCGGGTATCCGGGCGACGTCCGCGCCGGCCGGCCGGTCGGCGCCGGTGGCGGCGTACTCGTCGCTGACCGTGCTCACCGCGAGCTGGTGTCGGCCGGCGGTCAGCCACCGCGCGGGCAGCCGGACGAGGAGCTGGCCGGTACCGGCGATCGGCCCGGGTTCGCCGGTGTGCCGCCGGTCCAGGCGCTCGACGACGGGGTGGTACACCGCCCGGTATCTGCCGTCCAGGACCAGCTCGAGGTCGGGGCACGGGCCCCGGTCGGCCGCGTATTCCAGCCGCAGCTCCGCGTCGGCGGGAGTGTCGATGGTGAACGCGCCGAGCACGCGGTGCGACCGGAACCCTCCGGTCGCGTCGTACACGCCGGGCTGGACGGCCGGCCAACCGCCATCGGGCAGCTCCACCCGGACGGTCGGTGCACCGTCCACGGTCGGCCAGGCCACCTCGCCCGGTGTCGTCGTGACCGACCAGGCCATCTGGTCAGCGGGCACGCTGGTCCCCTCGGGTGACCGGCCCACCGGTGACGCGGGTGAGGAACAGGATCTGCTCCCGCAACTGGTACGTCGCGCCGCCGTCGTGCCCGTTGTACTCGTACACCTGGATCCGCTTGTCGTCGCCGGCCCAGTGGTTGAACGCCGCGAAGACGGTCGACGGCGGGCACACCGAGTCCATCAGCGCGGTGGAGAAGAGGGTCGGGGCGGTGGCGCGGGCGGCCAGATTCACCCCGTCGAAGTAGCCGAGGGTGGTGAAGACCTGGGCCACCCGGTCCCGCCGGTACTGGAGGTAGTCGGCGATCTCCCGGTACGGATACTCGTTGCTGATCTGGGTGGCCCGGCGGAAGCCGCAGAGGAACGGCACGTCGACGATCGCCCCGGCCAGCCCGCTGCTGAGCCCGGCGGCGGCGATGGCCAGGCCGCCGCCCTGGCTGCCGCCCTTGACCACCACCCGCTGCCCGTCGACGGCGGGTAGTTGCCGGAGAGCGTCCACCGCCATCGCGGCGTCGGTGTAGAGCCGGCGGTAGTAGTAGCTGCCCGGGGCGCCGATGCCCCGGGTCATCACCCCGCCGACCTGCGGTTCGACGTCGCCGTCGGGGGTGTCGGCGCTGCCGTAGTAGCTGGACTGGCCGCGGCTGTCCATGATCATGTGCGCGTAGCCGAGCGATGACCAGATGGTCGGCTCGACCGCCGGGCCGCGTCCGCCGCCGTAGCCGAGGTACTCCAGCACGACCGGCAGCGGTCCGGAAGCGTGCTTCGGTACCCGCAGCCAGCCCTTGATCGGTTCGCCCTGGTAGCCGGAGAACGTCATGTCGAACGTGTCGACATGGATCAGGCCGGTCTCCACCTCCGTCAGTTGAGGTGGCACGGCGGCCGACCGCGCGGCGTCGAGGGTCTTGGCCCAGAATTCGTCGAAGTCACCGGACTCGACCCGGTCGGGTCGGTACGCTCGCAAATCCTCAAGGGACATGTCGATCAGCACGGAAGCCTCCTGGGTGCGGGTCGGTCAGGGTGCGGACAGCCGCGACGTCAGCCGGCTCGTCCGTCGGGTGGGAGCGGTCCGCCCGGCGCGCCGTCGAGGGCGAATTCGGTGTCCGGAGCGCGGCCGGTCAGCCGCAGCCCGCTCCACCGCACGTCGGTGCACCGGTCCACGACGAGGGTCGGCCCGAACTCATCGGCCGGCACGTCCCGCCAGACCACGGCGAGGTCCCGGAGGGACACGTCGCGAGCGCCTTCGACGTGCAGCGCCGGCGGCCGGCACGCCCGCAGGCCGTTGATGTCGTCCTCCCGGCCCGGATACGGGGCGGCGGAGTCGATCGGCCGCAAATCCTGCCGGCGGCCCGGCCGGTCGGTCCACCTGTCCATCTCCAGCCGCACGTCGCTGAGCTGAACGTCGTCGATCTCGCCCGGCGCCTGCGCGTAGATCACGATCCCGTTCTCGGCGCGGGCCAGGATGTTGCGGATCCGGACCCGCCGGACCGCTCCGGCCTGCTCGTGCCAGGGCGCGGACCGGATCATGATCGGCTCCCCGGCGCCCCACCAGTCGGCTCCGTCGTGCCGGGTCTCGATGACCAGGTCGCTGAAGAGCACGTTCTCGACGTCTCCGCCGGGGCCGGTGCCCATCGACACGGAGATCCCGCGGTGGCTGTTGCGGATGGTGCACCCGGTCACCACGACGTTGCGGATCGGCCGGTCGGTCTCCACGCCGATGGTGATCGCGGTGGACCGGGACTCGATGGCGCAGGCGGTGACCAGGACGTCCGACGTGCCGCCGAATCCGGCGAACTCGTCGGTGGTCTTCAGGCAGATGCCGTCGTCGGGACAGCGGATGTCGCAACCGACGACCCGTACCCGCTTGCAGTGGTCGATGTCGATGCCATCGGCGTTCGGCACCCGCATGTCGTTGGCGATCCGGATCCCGTCGATGTGCACGTCGACGCAGCCGGAGAGGCGCACCGTCCACAGCGCCGCGTCGACCAGCCGGACGTCCCGCAGGAGCACCCCGGTGCAGCCGATCAGGATGACCGGGAACGGCCGGCTGGGATCCATCCGGTAGATCCCGTCGCCCTCGCCGCGGACGTACGCCGGCGCGGAGCCGTCAATCGTGCCCGTACCGGTGATGGCCACGTCGCTGGCGCCCTCGGCCCAGATCAGCGCGCCGTTGGCGACCCGGCTGCCGGTCGACTCCCCCGCGGCCAGCGCGCCGACCCGGAAGGTCCGCGAGTAGTCGGCCGGGTCGGTGGCGGCGACCAGCCGGCTGCCGGCGGCCAGGTGCAGTTCGACGTTGCTCTTCAACTCGATCGAGCCGCAGCGGTACGCGTCGCCCGGCAGCAGCACCACCCGACCGCCGCCGCGGGCGGCGGCAGCGTCCACAGCGGCCTGCACGGCGTGGGTGTCGTCGGTCTGGCCGTCGCCGGTCGCTCCGAACGTACGGGGCAGCTGATCCGTGCCGAGCTGAAAGGTGTCCATGCCGATCCTTCGTCGCGTCGCGTCGCGGCGCTCGCCGGGGACCGCCGGATCGTGCGGTGCGGCGTCCCGGTCCGCTTCAGCAGTAGATCACTGAATCGCTTAAGCAACAAGGGGGATGGCCGGGCGGATCGTCGCGACCCGGCCGTCAGCTCCGGCGCGGTCGCAACGGTCGGGTGGACTGCCGAGCGTTGAGGGTGCCCGCCGGCAGCGTGACGTGGCTGACGTCGCCCCGCAGCTGCATCGCCAGCACCGCCCGGGCCGCCAGCTCGGCCTGCCGGGCCGGCGTCTGCTCGACCGCGGTGATGGACGGCACGGTTATCTCGCACAGATCCGAGTCGTCCCAGGCGACCACCGACACGTCCGCCGGCACCGAGAGCCCCATCTCGTGGGCGACCCGCAGCGCGGCCGCGGCCATGACGTCGTTGTCGAAGACCACGGCGGTGGGCCGCCGGCTGGCGCTCATCAGCCGGCGCATCGCCCGCATTCCCTCGGCGGCGCTGTAGTTGGTGTAGAGCACCTGGTATTCGCTGCGATCCAGACCGGCCCGGTCGACCGCCTCCAGGAAGCACTGGTCGCGCCGCCAGGTGTGGAACAGGTTCTCGTTGCCGGCCACCCGGGCGATCACCCGGTGACCGAGGGCCCGCAGGTAGTCGATGATGCTGGTGGTGATGCCCGCCATGTCCGCCTCGACCGTGCTGAAGCCGGCGAGCCCGACGTCTCCGCCGATCACCGCGGCCGGCATGCCCAGCTCACGCAGGACGTCCAGCCGGGGATCCTCGCGACGCAGATCGGTGACGATGACACCGTCGACATGCCGGCCGGCCCACCACTTGCGGTAGACCGCGAGGGTGTCGTCGATGGCGTCCACCAGGTGCAGCACCAGGGCGATGCCGTTGCGGTTGAGCTCGGCCTCGAGGCCGCTGAGCAGCTGAGTGAAGTACGAGTCGACGGTCATCACCCGGGGCGGTCGCACCACCACCAAGCCGACCGCGTGGGCCCGGGAGGCCACCAGCGCCCGGGCGGCGATGTTCGGCGCCCAGCCGAGGTCGCGGGCGGCGGCCTGCACCCGGGCCCGGGTCTCGCTGGACACGCCGGGCCGGTCATTCAGGGCGTACGAGGCGGCCGCCTCGGAAACCCCCGCGTGGTTCGCCACCTGCCGGATGGTCACCCGGGCGGGCTTCCCGCTCGATCCGTTGTCGTTGGCTATCGTGGCCACCCGCGCTCCCGTTCCCCGGCCTGCCCGTGCCGCCGGGCCCGGGAATTTCTCCTCCCCCGGATCGTACCGGTCGGCACTACTTAAACGCATCGGCCCCCATTGAGCCGCCGCAGCCCGACGGGCCGGGCGACGCCGGAAGTCCCCTGCCACGCGCGAGATCGCAGCTGAGGCCGTTCCCAGCCCACCCGGCCCGCTCCTGGCCCTCCGGCGACGCCCGATGGCTCCAGGAGGTTACGGTTCGATTACGACGGCCGTCCGATCAATATGAACTGAATCGCATAAGCGTTACGCTCGCCGCCACCGTCTCCCGCGGGGCGGAACATCAACAGTCCTGAATCGGAGTGGTCGATGAACAGACGACGCACCGTCTCTGCCGCCACGCTCTGCGCCGTCGCGCTCGTCGCCTCGGCCTGCGGCAATGGCGGCGACAGCAAGGGCAGCGGCAGCAAGGAACTCAACATCATCAGCATCGCGACGCCGTCCGGCCCGGGATACGCCACCCTGCAGAAGGCGATCTCCACGTTCGAGCAGCAGTCCGGCGCCAAGCTGAACCTGACCACCGCCGCCGGCGACTCGGTCATCAGCCAGTTCGAGTCCAGCTCGCTCGCCGGCAACGAGGCCGACGTGGTCAACATCAACCCGGTCGGCAACGTCCGCAACTGGCTCAAGAGCGGCGCCATCGTGGACGCCAACCAGTACCTCGACTCCTGGGGCTTGAAGGACACCGTCAACCCGGAGGCCGTCAAGCAGTGGACCCTGGACGGCCAGCTGCAGGGCTTCCCGTACGAGACGTTCACCTGGCCGCTGTGGCTGAACATGGACCTGCTGGCCAAGGCGGGCATCACCGCCGCGCCGGCCACGCTCGACGAACTCCAGGCGGACGCCGCCAAGCTGAAGGCCGCCGGCATCACCCCGCTCGCCGTCGGCGGCAGCGACTGGACCGGGCAGGACATGCTCCAGCGGTTCATCCAGCTGTACCTGCCGACGTCGGACTACCCGGACGTGTTCGGCAGCGGCAAGTACTGCGCCAACCAGCACGCGATGGACGCGCTGACCGAGGTGACCAGGCTGCGCGACGCCGGGCTGTTCGCCAAGAACGTCCAGGGCCTTACCTCGAACGACATGAACACCGCGTTCTACACCGGCAAGGCGGCCATGATGCTCGCCGGGTCCTGGGCCTTCGGCGACGTGCCCAAGGCGTTGGCGCCGCACATCGCCTTTACCGGCCTGCCGCTGCCGGCCTCCGGCGCGGCGGTCAGCAAGCCGGCGTTCGCCGTCGGCTACACCTCGGCCGGTTGGCTGATCAGCAAGAACGGCGCGAAGAAGGGCGACCTGATCAAGCAGTTCCTCAAAATCATCTACAGCGACGAAACGGTCAAGGAGACGATCAGCAGCGCCGGGTTCGTGCCGGCGGTGGCCAAGGTCCCGGATCTGCCGGCCGACGCCAGCCCGCTGGTGACCGCCTCGATCAAGGCGGTGGCAGCCACCGACCGGCTGGTGCCGACCGACGCGTGGGTCCCGCCGTCCGTGGTGAGCAGCTACACCCAGGGCTCGTCTGTCGCCTACACGCCGGGCAAGTCCGCCGCGGACGTCTGCAAGGCGCTCGAGAAGGTCTACGCCTCGGCGAAGTAGCGGACCGTGCCGGGGGAACGGGTCACTCCGCTCCCCCGGCACTCCACCGACCCGGAAGGGAGTCGCGTCACCGATATGACCCAGGTCCTCACCCCCAGCACGCCGGCGGCCGTACCGGCGGCCCGGGTCGATCGCCGGCCGGGCCGGCAGCGACGCCGCGCCGACCGGCTGCTGGCCCTGTTCGCCGCCCCGGCCCTGCTCTGCTACGCCTTCTTCCTGCTCGGCCCGCTGGTCGCGGTCTTCTACATCAGCTTCCTGCGCTGGCCCGGGATGCTCGCGCCGAGTTCCTGGATCGGGCTGGACAACTACCGCCGGATGATCGACGACCCGGTCTTCTGGACCGCCTGCCGGGTGACCGCGATCCAGCTGGTCGCCACCGTACCGGCGCTGGTGGTGCTGTCGTTCATGCTCGGCTATTACGTGGCGCAGAATCCGCCGGGGGTCCGCGCGCTGCGGGTCCTGCTGTTCATTCCCGGCCTGCTGTCGCTGGCCGCCCAGACCACTGTCTTCTTCGCGGTGCTGTCGCCGAACGGGCTGATCAACAGCACTCTCCAGTCGCTCGGACTCGACTCGTGGGTCCGCGCCTGGCTGGCGGACCCGGCCACCGCGCTGCCGGCGCTCATCCTGGTCACCCTCTGGGGCGGCGTGGGCTACACGTCGATCCTCTTCTCCGCCAACCTGTCCAGCATCGAGGAGGCCGTCTACGAGGCCGCCGAGCTGGATGGCGCCGGCCGGTGGCGGACGATGTGGCGGATCGCGTTCCCGATGTCGTACAGCTACGTCGGCGTGGTCACGATGTTGCAGTTGCTGTGGAACCTGTTCGGCTCGGCGGCGATCGTCCTGCTGCTGACCAAGGGCGGGCCGGGGAACTCCACCACCACGCTGTCGTACCTCGTCTACCAGAAGGCGTTTCTGCAGTACAACGTCGGCTACAGCCAGGCCATCGGCGTCGTGCTCTTCGTGGTCGGGATGCTCGGCATCCTGATCATCCGCCGGATCTTCCGTCCCCGTTTCTGACCCGCGCAGTGAGGACATCCCGATGAAGCGCCGATCCCGCGCGGGCACACTGCCCGCGCACATCATCGTCTGGCTCTACGCCGCGGTGCTGTGTGTTCCGCTCTATTTCGTCCTGGCATCCACGGTCAAGGACAACACCGCGGTCTTCGCGAACGGATTCGCCCTGCCGAAAGAATGGCTGTGGAGCAATTTCAGCAAGGCGTGGGAGTTGGCCGGGCTGGGGCCGGCGATGCTGAACTCTTTGCTGATCACACTGGCCGCCGAGGTGTTCGGGCTGGTGCTGGCCATCCCGGCGGCCTACGCGGTGGCCCGGTCCCGCAGCTGGTTCGCCGGTTTCGCCGAGAAGGCGTTCAGCCTCGGCTTCCTGATCCCTGCCTTCGCGGCCCTGGTGCCGACGGTGCTGCTGGCCATCCGGCTCAACCTGTTCCACACGCGGCTCTTCCTCATCCTGTTCCTGACCGCCACCGCGCAGCCGCTGTCGGTCATCCTGCTCGCCCAGTTCATGCGGCTGGTCCCGGCCGAGATCGAGGAGGCCGCGCTGGTCGATGGCGCGGGTCGGTTCCGGATCCTGTTCACCGTCTTCATCCCGCTCTCGATGCCAGGGATCGCCACGATCTTCATCCTGAACTTCCTCGGCATCTGGAACGAGTACCTCTTCTCGAACGTCCTGCTCGGCTCGGACATCGCGGTCCGCACCATCCAGGTCGCGCTGCCGACCCTCCAGTCGCAGACCAATCCGCAGTACGGATCCTCTCCGCGGCCACCGTGCTCTGCTCGGTGCCGGTCTTCCTCCTGTTCGCCCTGGCCCAGAAGCGGATGATGACCGCGCTCAGCCAGGGTGCGGTGAAGGGCTGACCGGCGCTCCGATCCGGTCGCGCCGGTGGGAGCGAAGCCGGGGACAGCTTCGCTCCCACCGCCTGTCACGGGTTCTGCACGATGGCGAACGGGCTCTCCACGCCCCACGACGAGGCGCCCTGCTCGAAGTCACCGTTGTTGAGCAGGTTGCCCCCACCGCTGCTGAGCGACGCGTCGTCCAGGTAGATGGTGCCACCGGACGTGGAGTCGGTCAGTCGGAAGGTCACCCGGTTGTTGCCGCCAGAGTCGAAAATGATCTGACAGGGCTGCCAGGATCCGGTCGCGGTGCAGCGGTTGCCGCCGAGCTCGGCGCCCCACTCACCGGCGTGGATCCGGAAGTCGATCGTGCCGGAGCCGCGCAGGTAAACGGTCGCGGTGTACGAGGTGTTGCCGCTGACGTTCGGGATCTGGGTGAGGTTGCGCCACCCGCCCTGGGCGGCCAGCTTCGCCGCCCAGGAGCCGCTGCGGGTGTTGCCGCCGCCGGTCCCGCCGGGGTTGCCGGAGCCGCCGGTGTTGCCGGAGCCGCCCAGGTCGAGGTCGACCTCGCCGGCGTGCGCGTCGTGGAACGCCTTCAGCTTGTCCTTGATGTCGGCCCACCCGCCATAGCCGTCGATCCCGTTGTACGACCAGAAGAAGTACCCGAGGTAGCCGAGGTTGTACGTATCGTTGATCTTGGTGTCCCGGGTGAAGTAGGCGTCGTCCTTGGCCGGCATCTCACCGATCACCACCGGCTTGTCGTCGCTGTTGTAGAACGTCGGGCCGCGACCCTCCCAGGGGGAGAAGTCGTAACTGTCGCCCTTCTCCCAGTCGTACCAGTGCACCTGGTAGAAGTCGCTGTACGCGTACTGCTGGTCGGAGCCGCCGACCTGGGCCCGCAGCGCCGCGTCGCTCCACCAGTTGCCCACCGTCGCGTCCACGTGGTTGGCGCTGAGCCACTTGTACGCTCCGGAGCCGGCGGCCACCACGTACTTCGAGGTGTTCTTGTGCAGCGCGACGACCTGTTGGGCGACGAACCGTTGCATCGTGGAGAGCTGGATCAGGTCCCGGTCGCCCGGCCCGGTGTTGCCGTTGCCGGACCCCCACACGTCGTCCGACGCGGTGGTGAACTCCGGCTCGTTGATCACCTCGTAGCCGAGCACCGCGGGGTTGTCGTTGTATCGCTGGGCCATCGGCACCAGCACATTGTCGATGTAGCTCTGGGTGCGCCCGGAGTCGTTGATGAAACTGGTCCGGGCCGGTCGGATCGCCAGGTAGGCGCTGGAGGTGAAGGTCAGCTCCGGGGCCCAGAGGGTGAGCAGCACGGCGACGTTGTGGTTGCGGGCCCGACCGAGAAAGTCGTCCAGGTTGGGGTAAAAGTTCGCCGGTACGCCGGTGACGGCGTTGTTGCCGTCGAAACTGGGGCTGCACCGGCCGTCCACGTGCACCCAGAAGCGCACCGAGTTCACCCCGTACGCCTGCAGGTTGCTGAACATCGACTCGAAGCTGTTCGCGTCGTAGTTGCAGCCGATGTCCGAGCCGAACTTGTCGACTCCCCATGGCACGTTGACGCCGTTGAGGAACACGGACCGGCCGTTGATGGTCAGCCGGTTGGCCGGGTTGGCGTGCGCCGACCGGGCCCCGCCGCCGACGGCGACGGTCAGGCCGGCAGCTACCAGCAGCAGGGCGACGAGCGCTCTCGTTCGCCACATTCGGGCAATACAGGACACAGGTACCTCCTGTGAATCGGAGGGGCACGTCCGTCGGGAGGATGCGGGTCGGGCGGACCCGGATCGCGAACGTGCGGGACTGACCACGGTCCGGGTGGGCCGCGGTGGCGGGAGACGGGTGGAGCGGGCGAGCGGGTGGCGAGAGCTCCGACCGGCCCCAACTGCCTTAAACGTATAAGCATATGACGATGGATCAGATTGAAGCACTGCGTTACCTGCGTGTCAACGATCCCGATCTATCTGACCAAAGTGGGCAACACTCTGTCGGTCGCCGATTACTGAGTCGTTTCAGCTCGGCGACACCGCCGAGATCCGTCGCCGTGGCCTACACCTGGAGGCCGAGGCGGCTTGGCGTGCTTGCCGGGGTTCCGGGTCGCCCGCAGGAGTGCGCGGCTGGCCGGGCTGCACCAGCCGTCATCCGCGGGCGATGAAGACGTCGAGAGCGGCGAGCGGGTGGCGAGAGACGGGGCCAACGTGTTCCCGCAGGGCTTGGTCGAGGCGGTGGAGCTTGCCCTCGGGTAGGCGCAGGCGTCGACCGATCGCCGAGGGGGCGGTGCCGCCGTGCCAGGCGATGAGCAGGGTGCCACCGGGGCGCAGCACGCGGCGCAGTTCCCGCAGACCGGCGTCCAGGTCGGGCCAGATGGCCACGGTGTTCACCGAGACGATGCGATCGACGCTGCCATCGGGCAGGCCCGTCCGGGCCGCGCTGCCGATCCGCAGGTCGACCCGTCCGGTCTGGATCGCGGCGCGGTTGTTCTTCGCGGCAAGGGTCCGCATCTCCCGTGCCGGGTCGACGCCCTGGACAAGGGTTGCCCCGGTGCGTTCGGCGATCAGCCGGATCAGCGCTCCCGGGCCGTAGCCCACTTCGAGGACCCGCTCCCCCGCCCGTACGTCGAGGAGGTTGAGCAGGTCATCCTGGCGGTTGGCGCGGAGCATGAACAGGCCGGCGAGACGGCCGAGCAGGCCGCGGGGCATCGCGAAGGGAGACGTGACCGGTTGGCCGGTGACCGACGAGGCAGGGCGTTCCATCCGGCCAGGCTGGCACTTCAAGCCGGCTTGAAGTCAAATGGGGCATGGAGCTCGTTCCCATCGGTGAGGCCGCCCACCGGCTCGGCATGAACACCTCCGCGCTGCGCTACTACGAGGAACGCGGGCTGGTTCGGCCGGCCGAGCGCCGCAACGGACGGCGCATGTACGGACCCGACGAGCTGCGCCAGCTGGCGTTCGTTCAGGTGATGCAGCGACTCGGGATGGGGTTGGACGTCGCGGCGGCCGTGCTGGAGCAGCCGAGCGATCAGTGGCGGTCCCTGCTGCGAGAACAGATGGCCGCGTTCGAGCTCCTGATCGCCCGGGCCACGGCGGCCCGTGGGTTCCTGCAGCACGCGATCGACTGCCCGGCCCACCACCCCGTCCGCCAGTGCCCCCACCTGATCGAGACCTTGGACCGGCAGCTGCGCCACACGACTGCCGACAGCGCCACCTCAACGCCGTGACCGCCTGAGGTTCTGCGGCTCAGCCGCGTTTCACGAGGCGGCCGATGGCGGCAGTCAGCTCGGTGGCCCCGCTCTCGACCGTCTGCCCGATCCCGCGGGCCTGGCCGTCGACCCACCGCAGTCGGGCGAGCAACTGGTCCTTGCCGGCGCCGTAACCGGGAGTCCGGTGACGGGGCTCCATCATGCGATCCCTGGTACCCCCCGGGCCGGTGGTCGAGGGCACGCTGGCGATCCTCGGCTCGCCGACCGAACGGGAGCAGCGGATCAGCCCAGACATCGCGGCGGTCCTAAGCCGCCGGCCTCGCCCCTTCGCTGCCTGGGCCGCGCGCAATATCGACGCCTTCCGCTGATTCGGCGGAGGCGCCCGGTCGGGCCCGGGCCCGGCGGCGTCGGACCGGCCGGACACCGTGCGATACATGAACCACCCTGCGGGTTCCCGATCGACCCACTCTGAATCGAGCCGGACGGAGAGCAGCGGTGCTGCGGTCCCCCCTTCAGACGAATCGGCGGGCGGTGGTCTCCAGCCGGTCGCGGTACGCGGCCCACCACGCCTCGTCGCCGTCGGGCAGGTTGTCGCCGGGCCGCCGCAGCCCCACCCGCCCGTCGATCAGCTCGCGCGTCAGGTCGGCCTGCCCGGCGTGCCGATGCAGCTCGGCAAGCATGTGCACCAGGATCAGGTGCAGTGTCACCGCCTCGTCGCCCCACCACGGCACCACGCCGGGCGCGTCGAGCGGGAGCGCCTCGATCGTCGCGTCGGCGTGCGCCCAGACCCGGTGCCAGAGCCCGACGATCTCGTCTCGTGGCTCGTCGGCGGTGGCCCACATGTCGGCGTTCGGCTCCGCGCCCTCGGCCAGGGCGGCGACGGGCTCGGGAAAGGGCCGGCCGAAGACCAGACCGAAGTACTCCGAGGTCACCAGCGCGGTGTGCTTCACCAGCCCGAGCAGGTTCGTGCCGGTCGGGACGAGGGGGCGGCGCACGTCGTACTCGGAGAGTCCATCGAGCTTGCCCAGCAGCGCCTCTCGCCCCTCCCGCAGGTATTGCTGGAGGTTGGCCTTGGCATCCAGGTCCGTCATGCCGGCCATGATCGCACAGCCGGTCGTCCTGCTTACGGGACGAACGAGTCCTCCGCCGTGGCTGGGATGCCGATCTCGGCGCGGGCGCGACAGGTGACCGCCTCCTCGAACCGGGTGTGAGGCGAATCTGTCGCCCACCGTGCGGGCCGGCAACGTTCCCGGGCGTGCGCCGGTTCCTGGCTGTCGTAGGGGTCTCATAAGCTCCGGCAGACCCATCGCCACTGTCGAGGGTGACCCCGGTGGCCCCGACCAGCCTTGAGGAGTTCCGAGCATGCGTCGTCCGGTTCGGTTCGAGCCCAGCAGCGGGATGACCGGCATGCCGGTCACCAAGATGGGCGGACAGCCCGTGTGGCTGCGGGCGCCGCAGTGGCCGGTGTCACGTTCGCTCGGCGAGCCGATGACGTTCATCGGCCAGTTCCGCCTCGACGCCGACGGCGAGGTCCGGATGGCCTACCTGTTCATGACCGACGGTGACGAGTACGTCGATGGCACCTGGGAGCCCGACGGTGGCGAGAACGCCGTGATCGTTCAGCCCGAGGGATCTGTACCGGCTTTCCTCACTGTGACTGACATGAGCGTGGGCCCGTCCTGGCCCGTGGAGGACCACCTACCGGTGGCCCAGCAGGTCCCCGGAGACGAGGAGGTGTGGGAGTTCCTGGGCGACGAGCCGGTGTGGTTGCAGGGGGACCAGACGCCTGGGCCGGACTGGCGGCTGATCGGACAGCTGACCGACCATCTGGGCCACAACTTCGGCGACGCCGGAATCGGCTACGTCTTCGTTTCGGCGGACGGCACCGAAGGCAGGTTTCTCTGGCAGTGCGGCTAACTATCCGTACGCCGACCGTGCGCCTCCGGCCAGACCGCGTGATCAGGTCGTGATCAGCGCGGGGAGTTGGGACATGTGCCCGAAGACAAGGGTGGCGCCCGCCGCCCGCAGCACCTCCGGGGCGGCGTGGGTGGGGCCCGACGGCGCGAAACCGAACACCGTTGCCCCGGCGGCCACACCGGCGGTGACACCCGCGACCGAGTCCTCGATCACGACGGCCGCCTCCGGGTCGATCTTCAGCGCCTGCGCCGCGGCCAGGTAGACGTCGGGCGCGGGTTTGCTCCTGGGCACCTCCATACCGCTGAAGACCCGAGCGCCGAAGTACCCGTCCAGCCCGGCGATCTTCAGTTGCATCTCGACCTTTCCGCGGTCGGCCCCGGTGACGCAGGCGAACCGGTCATCCATGAGCGCCGCGACGGCCCTCACCGCTTCCTCGGCTCCGGGGATCGGGACCAGACCCGACCGCAACGCCGCGTCCCGCCGGGCGCGGAAGGTAGCCAGCCAGGCGTCGTCGATCCGGAAGCCGGTGTTCTCCTGGATCACCGACCACTCGTCCCTGAGCGCCCGACCGACGAACAGCTGGATGCAGTCCCGCTCGGAGATTTCCCAGCCGAGCTCGAGGAGCATCGTGCGCAGCACGCCGTTCGTGATCGCCTCGGAGTCGACGAGCACACCGTCACAGTCGAAGAGCACCGCGGAGAAGCGGGGGGTCGAGGCAAGCATGTGGAGCAACTCTACGTGCTGGCGAGCGACGCTCATGATCAGCGGCGCCGGCCGGCCGGACTTGACTGCTCCGCCGGTGTAGACGTGTCCGTCATCACCGCCGTTCTGGGGGGCATGCGGGCCTTTCCCGCCGGTCGCGCTATGCTTCCGGACCGAAGGGGAGTAGTCCCTCGCTGGTCGTCGACATGCTGGAGCCCGCCGTCGCGGGGTCCCGGTGGCCGGGTCCCTCGCCGGGATGGACGAGACCTTCGACCCGTTGGTGACGAATGCGTTGCCTGCGGCGTCGAGGCTCCCTTCGTCATCCGGGACCGACGCGCCCTGGCCGCGCGGAGGGGAAATTCGGTCCGTGATTCATTTCGTGTTGCTTGTCGTCTGCGCGGCGGTCATCTACCTGTCCTGCGAGTGGTTCGTCAACGCCGTGGAGTGGCTGGGGCAGCGGCTGAACGTGGGGGCCCTGGCGGTGGGCACGATCCTGGCGGCCTTCGGCACCGCACTGCCGGAGAGCGTGGTGACGTTCGTGGCCGTGGTCTTCGGCCACTCCGCCGAGCAGAAGGACATCGGCGTGGGCGCCGCGATGGGCGGCCCGCTGGCGTTGGCCACCGTCGCCTACGGCGTCACCGGCGTGATGCTGCTCCTGCGCCGCCGTACCAGGGTGACGACCGCTGTCGCCGCCGGGGTGCCCGACGGCGCCGGCGCCGGACCGGTGCCGGGTCACGGCCTGGGCGACCTGGGCCGGCTGGCCCGTGACCAGCGGTGGTTCCTGACGATCTTCGTGGTCAAGGTGGCGCTGGGCCTGGTGGCCTTCGCGATCAAGCCGTGGCTCGGGTTGCTGTTCTTCGCCGCGTATGCCGCGTACTTCTGGAAGGAGATCCGCAGCTCGGCCGCCGACGGCGAGGGTGAGGATCTGGACCCGCTGCTGATGCAGCGGCGCCGCAGCGTTCCCGCCACCTGGGCGGTCGTGACCCAGACCCTGATCACGCTGGTGATCATCTTTGGCGCGTCCCAGTTGTTCGTCCGGCAGCTGGACGCGATCGGCCCGATGCTGGGTCTGCCCGCCGCGGTCACGGCGCTGCTGCTGTCGCCGATCGCGACGGAGCTGCCCGAGATCATGAATGCGATCATCTGGGTCCGGCAGGGCAAGACCTCGCTGGCGCTGGCGAACATCTCCGGCGCCATGATGATTCAGGCCACCGTGCCCAGCGGCCTCGGTCTGCTGTTCACCCCCTGGCGATTCGACGCCGCGCTGCTGATCTCCGGCATCGTCACCATGGCGGCCATCGTCTACCTGCTGGTCCTGCTACGCAGCGGCCGGTTCACCCCGCGCAACCTGTCCTTCGCGGCCCTTTTCTACCTTGCCTTCGCCGTCGCGCTGATCCCCGTACTGGCCTGAGTCACGTCGCGGGCTGCGCCAGCGCTCCGGGTCCGGCGCCGTTCCGGGTCCGGGCAAACGTTGCAGGTCCGGCTCACCTCACGGTCCGGGTCACCGCCCGCTTCGACCGGGTCCGCCTGGTCGAAGCGGGCGGCGGCGTGTCCGACGGTGGTCGGCGCC
Source organism: Plantactinospora siamensis (assembly GCF_042434095.1). Taxonomy (NCBI): domain Bacteria; kingdom Bacillati; phylum Actinomycetota; class Actinomycetes; order Micromonosporales; family Micromonosporaceae; genus Plantactinospora; species Plantactinospora siamensis. Next base: position 81,665 of record NZ_JBHLUE010000026.1, on the reverse strand, counting down.
CGCCGACCGCAGGCCTCAGGCCCGCAGCCGGCGGCACCCCCGATCAGGAGTTCTTGCTCAGGTACGGGGTGAGCGACTTGACCTGGCGGGAGTCGCTGGCAAAACCGAGGTAGCCGAGCTTCCAGTTCTCTTCGATGGTGCGCAGCAACGAGTAGTGGTTGTACTTGACGGTGTTGGTGTAGCCGCGTGCCCCCTGGCGGGACACGACGATCATCGGAACGTTGCCGCCCCCGTGCACCTCGGGGTTTTTGCTCAGGTCGCCGGCGGTCACCGGCAGCGAGTCGCAGCAGTATTCCCCGCCGGGGCCCTCGTCGTAGGTGATGAAGATGGTCGAGTTGCCGGTCCAGGCCGGGCTGCTCATGATCTTCTTGACCTGCTGGTCGACGAAGTTGTCGCCGAGCTGTTCGAGCTGGGTCTCGTCCAGGGTGTCGCAGCCCGGACCCATGTGCATGTCGTGGCAGAGGTTCGGGGTGATCCAGACGAACTCCGGCACCTTGTTGGCCGCGATGTCCGCGTCGAGGTAGGTCAGCGGGACCACCTTGTTGAGCCGGCTCGGGTTGTTGACGATGCTCGGGTAAAGCACGAACGGGTTGTGCCCGGGCGCGTACGCTCCGGATCCGTTGGGGTCCATGTAGCGACCGCCCAGGTAACCCGGGTACGGCGCCGACTCCATGTACGCCTTCCAGGAGACGTGGTTGTCCTCGAACTGGTCGACAATGTTCGTGTGGTCCAGGAACGGGCCCTGGTTGTTGTTGTTCGCCGCGCTGCCCCAGGTGGAGCCGGAGGTGACCGCGATGTAGTTGGGCTGGCTCGGCTGGGTGACGCCGTAGTAGTTCATCGCCGACCCGTAGGTGCTGGCAAGCGCCCGCAGGTGGGGCGTACCGGCGTTGTTCGGGTCCAGGATCTGCTCCCGGCTGTGGTTCTCCATCATGATCACAAAGACGTGGTCCATGTGGTGCGCGTCCTTGTCCCGGTGGGCGGGGTGCGCGAACGACGCCTGGCTGGCGCCGAGGGCGACGCCCAGGACGACGGCCACGCCGGCGGCCAGGCCGGCGAGGAGTTTGGTCTTCACTGTGCACCTCTCGAGAGGTAGTGGGCGGAAGGGCGCCGGCACGGCAGCCTTCCGCCGGGGGTCACGATCGACGCTAGGAACCAGAACTGAACTCCCCATGGAAAGCGCAAGAAGCGTGGCCATCTGGGCGAAGCCCCGCATATGGACCGGGTCGCGCCATCGCTCGTGGCGCGCTTGACGGTCACGTGCTGCAGGTGGTCTGCAATCCGTGGGCGGCCTCGATGCCGGGCAGCCCACCGCCGACACGGCCGGGCGAGAGCACCAGCACCGGCGAGGGTGGGCCGGCCAGCAGCGGGGTTTTCCCAGGCATCGCGGAGGACTACCGGCCCTCCCCCGCGACGGCGGACGCGAGCGCCAGCGACGCGACGGCCAGGGCGAGGAAGGCGCCGGGGTAGGCGATGTTGTGCAGCACGCGGGCGCGGACGTGGGTGATGACAGCACCGGTGAAGAAAACGACGAGCCCGGCGGCGGCCGCGATGCCGAGGGGTCGCACGCCGAGCAGCCCGAGCAGGAGCCCGGTCGCTCCCGCGGCCTTGAGCAGCCCCAACGGCGCGAGCCAGGACCGCGGTACGCCGACCTCGCTCATGTTGGCCAGGACGAACCGGGCCCGCGCGAGATCGGCGACGGCAATGAACGCGTTGGACACGGTCGTGGCGATGGTGACGGCGACGTAGGCGGCGAACATCGTGCTCCTTCGCGACGCGGCTGTGACGGAGTCAGCCGGATGCCCGCTGACCCGATCGAGCCTCGCCGCAGGGCGAGATCGCGTCCAATAGACGCTTCCATAACCTGATGGCATGGATCTCGACACCCGGTTGCTGCGCTACTTCGCCGCCGTGGCGGAGGAAGGGAACCTCACCCGCGCGGCGGAAGGGCTCTTCGTGTCCCAGCCGGCGTTGACCAAGCAGATCGGCCGGCTGGAAACTCACCTCGGCATGCGGCTGTTCACCCGGTCCCGCGCGGGGATGGTGCCCACGGCGGCGGGTCAGGCACTCGCCGCCGGAGTGCCGGCCGTGCTGGCCGCCCTCGATCGTGCGCTGCGAGAGGCCCGGCGCGCCTCGAGCCACGCCGCTCGGGTACTGCGGGTCGGGTTCCTGGCCGGCGCCGCCAACGAGGCCACCCAGCAGATCATCGCCGCCTTCGCCCTTCGGCACCGGGACTGGCGGGTCGAGATGCGGGCCTCCCCCTGGACGGACCCCACCGGCGGACTGGCGAACGGCGACACCGACGTGGCGCTCCTGCGGCTGCCCTTTCCCGGTCAGGACGGTCTGCACGTGGAAACGCTGTTCACCGAGCCCCGCTGCGTGGTGCTGCCCGTCGGCCACCCGCTGGCCGGACGGGACCGCATACCCTTCCGGGACCTGTGGCAGGAGCCGTTCGTGGCCGCCCCGGCCGAGACCGGCTGGTGGCGTGACTGGTGGCTGGCCACCGCCGAACGGGAGGGTCAGCCCGTCCGGATCGGCGCCGTCACCGACAGCGGTCAGCCCGACGACTGGCTGACCGCGATCGCCAGCGGCTACGGCGTCGCGCTGGCCCCCGAATCCGCCGCCCGCTACTACGCGCGCCCCGACGTCACCTACCGAAGCGTCACCGGCGTCAGCCCCAGCCAGGTCGGGGTCGCCTGGCCGCCCGGGGCTGACGCCGACCCTGTCGTCCGGGACTTCATCCGGTGCTGCCTGGACAACCGCCCGGGCCCACAGCGCTAGCTACCGGCTGCGGTCGTGTGGAGTTCGGCGTAGACCACGATGTTGTCGACGTAGTGCAAGGTGTGGTTGTCGAAGTCACCGCCACAGGTGATCAGCCGCAGCCCGGCGTGGTCGATGGCGCCATAGATGGCGTCGGCCGGGAGACGGTCCTTGGCGTAACGATCGACGTGGCTGACCGCGAACACGGCGGTGATGCCGTCCTGACGGGTCACCCGGACCTGGTCGCCGGGGCGCAGCGCGGAGAGGCGGGCGAACGTGCCGTCGGCCCCGTGGTAGTTGACGTGTCCGGCGAGCACCGCGGGGCCGAGGGACCCGGGGGTCGGCGCCTTGGTGTACCAGCCGACGGTGCGGGCGTCGGCAGGCACCTGCATGCTGCCGTCCGGGTTTTGACCGAGGCCGGTCACCGCCTCGTCGACGTGCAGCGCGGGGATGCGGATCCGGGTGGGGATCGAGGTGGGCAGCAGAGTGCCTCGGGTGAGCACACCTTGGCCGTTCGTCGAGGCGGCGGAGGGGGCTGCGGTGGGCGATCCGCTCAAGGGCGGCTCGGGTGCCGGCTGGTCGTGGTGGCCGATCGCCAGCGCGACGGCCCCGACGACCGCCAGCACAGCGGCGATCGTCGGGGCGTAGACGCGGGTACGGGTCATCGCTGCGCGCGGCTGAGGGCGAACGAACGACGGCGGGTGACCACGATGATGCCGAGGGCTGCGAGCAGGGCGAGGCCGCCGGCGCCGTACCAGACGGCAGGCTCGTGCCGGGTGCTGCCATCGCCGGTGGCGACTCCGCCGACCGGCACCGAGCCCGCGGCGGCGCCGGAGACCATGCCGCACAGGGCCGGATCGGTGGCCTCCTCGGGGATGCCGCGCAGCCCCGCGGACTTGGCGAGGGTGGACTCGCCGAGACCGGCGAGGTCGTACTTGTGGTTGCCGTTGGCGTCGATGCCGTGCTGGACGACGTGCAGGTCCTTGAGGTGTGCGATGGTGCCCTTGGGCAGATCGGCGGCCGGGATCGTCCGGTCGTACATCAGGTTTCCCTTCGCGTCCGCGACGGGCATCCGGTCGACGGCGAGGCCGCTGGCCTTGGCGGTGTCACCCCTGGTGGTCAGGGAGATGAAGATGTCGCCATAAACCGGCATGCCCTCCTCGGTGCTGACGTAGCCGTTGCCGTTCTTGTCGGCGGACATGTCGGGGCAGTGGAAGTCCATGCCGCCGGTGGAGCCGTGCAGGTGCTGGGCGTGCGGCGAATTCGGCACCAGGCCGGTCGAGCGGATGCTGACCCTGAGGTCGCCGTCGTCCATGGCGGTGAGCGTGGCGGTGCCGCTCGCGCCGGACTTGTTGAGCTCAAGCAGCTTGACGTGCACACTTTCGTCTGCAAACGCCGCGGTCGGAGTGGCCAGGAGCAGCGCGGCCATGGCCGGGATGGCGAACAGGGTGCGACGGAATCTCATGAAATTCTCCTTTGGAATGTGATCAACGGGCTGAAGCGAACAAACTGACGAGCGTCTTCTGTACGGGCAGGGCCTCCTTCCAGCCCGGCTCGGCGACGGTCCAGCGCAGCAGGTATGAACGGCCGTCGGAGACCGCGATCAGGACCCGGCGCTCGTGCAGGGTGGTGTCCGAATCGGGCCGCCAGGTGTACTCCCAGTCGGCGCCGCCGCGTCGCAGCAGCAGGACGCCCATGCTGATGCGCCGGTAGCCGGGCAGCCCGCCGTCCTTCTCCCGGGCCTGCCAGTAGGCCAGCGGTTGGTGGGTCACCACCGGCGACTGCGTCACCGTGAACGCCCGCGGCCCGGTGGGGTCGGCGAAGCAGACGTCGTTCCCCACGGCGGAGCGCCGCCACCCCTCGGGGAGCGCCAGCGCGAACCCCGTCGGATCGCGGAACCAGATCCATCCCGGCGGGAGTTCGGCCGGGACGCGCGTGGTCGCCGCGGCGACGGGTTGCCGGTCAGCGCCCGGGCCGCACAGGTCGTTGGCCTGGTCCGCGGGCGCGGCGGTGGGGGCGGCCGACTCCACAGCGGTGGGCCGGGCCGGCTCGACATGATGGGACCGGGCGGCGTAGGCGGCGCCGCCCGTGACACACAGCGCGACCGAGGCACCGGCCACCACGACGCCACGCAGACGACGGCGCCGGCGCGGTGGGACGGCCGCGCGGCCCCGGGCGACGCTCCCGGCCGGCGGGATGGCCGCGGCGCTGGTCATGCGCGCCGGTGGGGCCAGCACGGGCGCCCCGCCGGTGACCGTCGCCAACCACGCTGAGGTCGCCGCCGCGTCCGGACGACGGTCCGGGTTCTTGTCGAGCAGTGCCAGCAGCAGGCCGGCCAGTGGCCCGGCCCGACGCGTCGGGTCGGGATCGTCATTGAGCAGCGCCTGCAGCGATGCCTCGACACTGTCGCGGGCGAACGGCGCCCGGCCCTCGACGGCGGCGTAGAGGGTGGCTCCCAACGACCACAGATCAGCCGGCGCGCCGGCCTGCTGAGCGCGCAACCGCTCCGGAGCGAGATAGTGCGGCGAGCCGAGCAGCGGGTCCGGTCCGCCGGCGCTCCGGTCACCGATGGTGGCCAGCCCGAAGTCGGTGAGCACGACCCGCCCGTCGGTGGCGAGCAGGATGTTGGCCGGTTTGACGTCGCGGTGCAGCACCCCGGCTGCGTGCGCGCTGCGCAGCGCGGAGAGCACCCTGGCGCCGAGCCGGGCGACCTGCTCCGGCGGCAGCGGCCCATCGGTCTGGATCACCTGTTGCAGGGAGCGGGCCGCGACGTGTTCCATGACCAGCCAGGAGCGGTCCCGCTGCCATACGACGTCGTGCACGGTGATCACGCCGGGGTGGTCGAGCCGCGCGGCGGCGCGGGCTTCCCGCATCGTCTGGGCGGCGAGCAGGGCGGTGGAAGGGACCGTGATCTCCTTGACCGCCACGAACCGCTCAAGCAGCTCGTCGCGGGCCCGCCATACCCGGCCCATGCCGCCCGAGCCGATCAGGTCCAGCAGCCGGTACCGGCCGCCCACCAGCTCGTCCATCGCCTCACTCCGATCCCGTCACGTACAGGGGATTCGGAACCGCTGGCGGGGCGGATGGGTCGGATCAGGTGAGTTTGACGAGCGCGTCCAGCGGGGCCGTCGGAGTGGTCGAACCCGGCGCGGGTTCGACCGTGACGCCGACGCCGGATGAGCCGGGCAGGCCGTCCACGATCTGCACGACCGCGGACTGGCCCTGGTGAAGCGCGCCGACCGAGGACGGGACGCCGCCGCGGATCGTCCACAGCTGGTACACCCGACCGGCCGCCGGGGCGCCCGTTGCGGCCAGCATGATCACTCCGGCGTCGTTGAGTCGCGAGCTGGCCACGGTGACCCGCCCGCCGCTGGTGAGCCGCTGGTCGCGTACCACCAGATCCGGTGCGGCGAGGATGGCGCGGACCCTGGCCTCGCTGGCCTGCGCCGCCTCGGCGAGCTGGTGCTCGTGGCGGACCCGGTGGTCCTGCACCGCGTAGACCGCCGTACCGGTGCCCACCGCGGTGACCAGCACGGCTGCCGCCGCGGCCAGCCGCATCCGGCGTGACGGCCGTGTCCCGGCCGGCGGGACGGCCGGTTCGGTGGGCGGGAGCTGCCGGGTGTGGGCGATGGCGGTCAGGACCGAGTCGCGTAGCCGGGGCGGCGGTACCGCCCAGGTCCCGTCGGGAAGCCGGGCCGCCGCCTCGCGCAGTTCGATGAGCTCGGCTCGGCAGTCGTCGCAGTCGCGCAGGTGCCGTTCGAAGGCGGCGCGTTCGAGGTCGTCAACGGCGTCCAGCGCGTACGCGCCCACCAGGGAGTGCACGTTCGGGTTCATGCCGTCACCTCCGCGGAGAGGCAGTCGCGCAGCCGAGCGAGTCCGTCGCGCATCCTCGACTTGATCGTGGGCAGTGGCGCTCCCAGCAGTTCGGCGACCTGCGGGTAGGTGTTGCCGTGGTAGTAGGCGAGGGAGACCGCTTCGCGTTGCAGTTCGGTCAGCTCGTCCAGGCAGTTGCGCACCTGGCGGCGTTCCAGGCGGACGGCGACCTCGTCGGCGACCTGGTCGAACGGCGTGTCGATCGCGGCGGCGCCGGCCCGGATCGTCCGGTCGGTGGCCGCCTGCTCGGACCGGGCCCGGTCGACCGCCCGGCGATGGGCGATGGTGAAGATCCATGAGGTCGCCGACCCGCGGTCCGGGTCGAACCGAGGGGCCGACCGCCACACCTCCACGAGAACCTCCTGGGCGACCTCCTCGGCCTGTGCCGGATCGCGGAGCACCCGCCGGACGAGACCGTAGATGCGAGGGGCGACCATGTCGTACAGGGCGCCGAAGGCCCTTTCGTCGCCGCGGGAGACGTCTCGTAGCAACGTCGCCATGTCTGGCGTCGATTTCGGGCTGGGCACCGGCTTGAGGTGCTCTGCCCGGCGGCTGGTGCCGCGCTCGTCCATCGTCTCCGCCCTTCATGCGCAATGTACCGCTCAAGCGGTGATTCGGAGCGCAGCCCGCCGCGGATGGGTGGCGGATATCAGGTGGTGTCGTCGAGGATGGTGAGCAGGTCACGCAGCGCCCCGGCGAGGGCGTCCCGCCGGGCCGGATCGAGTCCGGCAAGGATCCGGTGTTCGTTGGCGACATGGTCGGGCAGCGCCCGGTCGATCAGCCGGTGGCCGTCGTCCGTCAGCGCCACCGTCACCGACCGGCCGTCTGCGGTGCTGCGGGTACGCCGGACCAGTCCACGGGATTCCAGCTTGTCCAGGCGTTGCGTGATGGCGCCGGAGGTGACCATCGCCGAGCGCATCAGCTGGGACGGGCTGAGCCGGTACGGCGCTCCGCTGCGCCGCAGGGTGGCGAGCACGTCGAACGAGGCGGGGTCCAGGTCGTGGGTGGCGAAGGTGCGGCGTAGCTCGACCCCCACCAGTTGCGCGGCGCGGGACAGCCGGCCAAGCACTGCCATGGGGGACACGTCCAGGTCCGGCCGCTGCACCGCCCACTGGGCCAGGACTCGGTCAATGTGGTCGGGCACACCCCAGGCTAGCGCAATACCTTAGATCTAAGCTAATTTGGCTTAGTGCTAAACAATCGTTTCGCCCCGCTGGCGACCGCGGCGCTGGCGCCGGCCGTCTGGGGCACCACGTACGTCGTGACCACCGAGCTGCTGCCGCCGGACCGGCCAATGCTGGCCGCGCTGCTGCGGGCCCTGCCCGCCGGGCTGTTGCTGGTCGCCGTCTCCGGGCGGCTGCCCCGCGGCTCCTGGTGGTGGCGAGCCGCCGTGCTCGGTGCGCTCAACATCGGGATCTTCTTCGCCCTGCTGTTCGTGGCCGCCTACCGCCTGCCGGGCGGCCTCGCGGCGATCTTCGGCGCGGCGCAGCCGCTGCTGGTCGCCGTCCTGGCTGCCGGACTGCTCGGCTCGCGGCTGACCTGGCGGACCATGCTGGCCGCGGCCGCCGGGGTGGTCGGCGTCGCGCTGCTGGTGCTGCGGTCCGACGCCCGGCTGGACGCGCTCGGCGTGCTGGCCGCGATCGGCGGCGCCGCCGTCATGGCCCTCGGCGTGGTGCTGAGCAAGAAGTGGAAGCCGCCGGCGCCGGTGCTCGCTGTCACCGGATGGCAGCTCGTCGCCGGCGGTCTGGTGCTGTTGCCGGCCACCCTGCTCATGGAGGGACCGCCACCTGCCGCCCTGACCGGCCGCAACGTCGCCGGCTACCTCTACCTCTCGCTGCTCGGCACGGCCATCGCCTACACGGCGTGGTTCCGCGGCATCCGCGACCTGCCCGCCACCAGCGTGACCTTCCTGGGACTGCTCAGCCCCGTGGTGGCCACCGTCGCCGGCTGGCTGCTGCTCGACCAACGCTTCACCGCTGGTCAACTGGCCGGCGCGGGCATCGTGCTGGCCGCCCTCGTCGCCGGCCAGGCCAGACCGGCACCCGCCGCGGCACCGGCGCCGGCAACGCCACCAGCGCCGCGCCGGATCGCGCCGGGGCGGCAGGCATCGTCGGCTCCCGTCCGCAAGACCGAACGATCGGCTGAGCGCGGTCCATCGGAACACATCGGGAGTTGAGTGCCGGTTGACCACGTCGAAGACGGCAAGCGGAACTACGCGAGCTTGGCTCCGCCGGCAGTCCGCGACTACGCCCGCCTACGTATCACCGGTCAGTTCCTCGGCCGACGACAGCACCAGGCATGGGCAGCCAGCATGGCGGCCATGACCGGTGAAACCCCATCTGACCGACGATCCTCGATTTCGGCGCCAGCCGCCGCCACGGTGGCGGTGCGGCTCGAGCGGATGACCGAAGAAGAGTTCGGGTCATGGAAGGCGGATGCCGAGGTGCATTTCGCGCGGAGTGTCACCCGGTCCGGTGTGCCGGCCGAGGCAGCGGCGTCCGAGGCTGCCGACACATTCAGGTCCCTGCTTCCCGACGGCGCCGCGACGGCGGGGCATCACCTCTGGTACGCCTACGACGGCGACCGCCGGGTCGGTTTCCTCTGGTTGAGGCTCACCGGTGCCACTGCTTTCGTGTACAACATCGCCGTCGAGCAGGACCAGCGCCGCAAGGGCTATGGCGGCGCCATCATGGAAGCTGGCGAGCGTTGGAGCCGAGCCAACGGCGCGGCGACGATCGGCCTGCACGTCTTCACCCACAACCACGGTGCCCGCGAGCTGTACCGGCAAATCGGCTACGTCGAGACCGGCCGCAGGTTGTCGAAGTGCCTTTGAGTCGGCCGGTGGTCCAGGCGGCGGCCGTAGTGCCGCTTGGCGCCCCCCGCCTGGCCGTGGACCCTCGCCACCAACCGTCTAGCCTCGCCGGTATGGCCGCCCACCGCCTGCGCATCGGTACCCGTAACTCTCCAATGGCGCTGGCCCAAGTTGAGCGGGTCCGGGCGATGCTCGCCGACCGCTACCCGGAGGTCACCGTGGACGTGGTGGCCATGTCGACCAGCGGGGACCGGTGGCACGGCGACCTCGCTGCGCTGGGGGGCAAGGGAGCGTTCACAAAGGAGGTGGATGCGTCCCTGCTCGCCGGAGACGTCGATCTTGTTGTGCACTGCGTCAAGGACGTTCCCGGCGACAGGCCGGCACCGGCCGGAACCATCATGGCCGCCTACCTCGCCCGCGACGACGTACGGGACTGCCTCGTACACCCAGGCGGCTTGCGCATCGATCACCTGCCCGCCGGCACCAGGATCGGCACGTCCGCGGTCCGACGGGTCGCGCAGCTGGCCCTGCATTGGCCGCACCTGGTGCCGGTGGCTATCCGCGGAAACGCGAACAGCCGACTTGCCAAACTTGACGCCGGCGGCGCCTATGACGCCCTGCTGCTCGCGGCTTCCGGGCTGCAGCGAATCGGGCAGGCGGCCCGGATCACCGAGGCGATCGACGTCGACACGATGGTGCCGGCCGTCGGCTCCGGCACCCTTGTCCTGCAGTGCCGCGACGACGACAGCCACACGCGGGAGATCGCCGCGAGCCTCGCCGACCCCAAGACCATGCGGGAAACCGCAGCCGAGCGGACCATGCTGCACATCCTGCAGGGCACCTGTCACTCACCGATCGCCGCACTCGCCCGTACCGAACGTGATGGCCTCCTCAGCCTCCGAGCGAGGGTGATCAGCCTCGACGGCAAGACAGTGCTCGACGTGCACCAACGGGCGACAGACCCAACCGCACTCGGAGCTTCTGTGGCCGCCGCCCTGCTCCGTCAGGGGGCCCGCGACCTGCTCGACGTGCCCGCCCCCACGACGGAATAGACGACCCCCGTGCCCGTAGTCCGTGGATCTCGACCTGGCCCCGGCTCCACCTGGAATCACCACTACCCCAAGGCGCAGATGGACATGAAGCGCCTCAACCCCGAGTTCTCCAAGCTCAGGTCCGAGGCCCGCCTATTCGTACGAGCGACCTGGTGACTGTCGCGGTGCGGCGGGGAGCAGGTCGGTGTCGCGGCCGGTCTGGGACAGCCCGGCGGCGGCCACGAGGGTGGCGATGGTGTCCTCGACCAGGCTGGTCTCGCCGATAATCACCTCGCCGGTCCAGCCCAGGACATCACCCGGGCTGTACCAGCCGGTCATGTCCTGCTCGGTGAACTCGCTGGCCTGCGGCCGGGTGGCGTGCCGGCGCAGGGTCTCGGACAGGCTGACGTCGAGGTAACAGAACACCGAGGTTCCCCGGTGAGCATCGCGCAGCCGGGTCAGCATGTCGCGGTAGCGGCTGCTGTGCAGGATGCCGTCCAGGACGACGTGGTAGCCGTGGTCGAGACAGAAGCGGACGTTCTGCTCGATGAGCGCGGGCGCCAGACCGCCGGGCTTGTCACGCTCGCGCAGCAGGATACGGCGCAGATGGTCCTGCTCGACCAGGGCGCAGCCGCGGCCGTGGCGGTGCCGTAGCTGCCGGGCGATGGTGCTCTTGCCGGAACCGGAGTTGCCCCGGATCACCAGCAGCTTCGTCTCGCACGTTCCCACCATCGCCGGCGCGGTCACGGGCCCATCCTCCCAACCAGCTCCGCGACCGAACCGGGGGCGCGCCGGCCGCGGCTAGATACTGGCCGTACCGACGGTGAGCCGGACCTCGTGACCGTGGACCTGGGCCACCCCGCACCGGACCTGGCTGGCGCCCCATCACCCGCTCACCGCGCCCCGGGCGACCCGGGCCGGCGGCGGCAGGGCGGTCCCCGCAGGTGAGGCCCGGAAGGCTTCGAGCGCCAGCGCCGCGAACCGCCGCGCCGCCGCCACCCGTACGCCGGGCGCCGCCGCCCACAGCCCACGGCCGGCCATGAGCACCAGGATCAGGTCGTCCAGGACGAAGTCGGCCCGCAGCGAACCCGCCTCCTGCGCCCGCCGGCACAGCAGCGCGAGCGACCGCAGCATGCTCGCCCGATGCGCCGCGAAGTCGACCGCTCCCGGGTAGGACGACAGGAACGCGTCGACGAACCCCTGATTGCGCACGTTGAGCTCGGTGATGTCGGTGACGATCGAGCACAGCCCGCGCCAGGGATCCGGGTCGGCGCACCCGGCGCGCACGATGCCGCTGCAGGCTCGCAGCTCGTCGGTGAACGCCTCGTCGACCAACGCCTGTTTGGTCGGGAAACGCCGGTAGAGCGTCGCCGGCCCGACCCCCGCCCGGCGGGCGATCTCGCGCATCGGCACGTCCAGCCCGTGTTCGGAAAAGGCGGCCCGGGCGGCCTCGATCAGGCGGTCCCGGTTGTCGCGGGCGTCCGAGCGGAGCATGTGAGGCAAACGGTCGGCCATGAGGTCTCAGTTTAGCCAAGTGGACGGGGGCGTCCGTTACGTTCGGGGCATGAAGGCGATCATCATCGAGAGGTTCGGCGATCCCAGCGGGATGACCATGGTCGACGTGCCGTCCCCTGAACCGGCGGCGGGCCAGCTGCTCGTCGCGACGGAGGCGATCGGCGTCGGCGGGGTCGACGCCGTGATCCGGCGCGGCACCCTGGGCGGCTACGGATTCCGCGAAGGCATCGTCCCCGGCAGTGAGGTGGCCGGGCGCGTCATCGCCGTCGGTCACGGTGTCGATCCGGCCTGGACCGGCCGCAGCGTGTGGGCGTTCACCGGGGTCGGCGGCGCCTACTCCGAACAGGCGGTCGCGCACGTCGAAGACACCACGGCCCTGCCCGAGGGCCTCTCCCCGATCGACGCGGTGACGCTGGGCAGCTCCGGGCCGGTGGCCCACTTCGCGCTGGCCCATGCCCACTTCGCCGAAGGCGATTCGCTACTGGTGCGGGGCGCCGCCGGAAGCATCGGCATCATGGCTGTCCAGCTGGCCGCGGCCGCCTCCTCCGCCCCGATCGCGGTGACAACCTCCTCCCCCGTACGGGGTGACCGTCTGCGCGCCCTGGGCGCCACGCAGGTGCTGGACCGCGCCGGCGCCGGTCCCGACTCACCCGCCGAGTTCGACGTCATCCTCGACATCGTCGGCGGCCGCGACATGCCCTCATTCCTGGACCGTCTCGCCGACAACGGCCGCCTGGTCTCGGTCGGCGTGGTCGCGGGACACCCACCCGAGGACTTCGGCACCAAGCTGATGGCGTCGTTCCAGCGCTCCCGCTCGTTCGCGACGTTCAGTCTCAACACGGTGCCCGGTCCCGCCCGCAACGCCATCCGGGAGGGCCAGTTCGCCGCGGCCGCCCGCGGAGACCTCGCCTGCGTGGTGCACAAGACTCTGCCGCTGGGCCAAGCCGCCGAGGCCCATCGACAGATGGACGCGGGCGAGGTGGTCGGCCGAATCGTGCTGACACTGTGAGCCGACCGCATCTCCTTCGAGGTGACGTGGCGCTGCTGGACTTGACGGCGTAGAGCAGGTCAAGGATGGCCGGCGCTCCCACGCCACTCCCCTCCTGCTTGCTGCCGACCTCAGTCCACGTCGAGCAGCACCTTGCCGGCTACCCGACGGTTGAGCAGGGCCGCCGCGGCCTCGTCCAGGCGACGCCAGGAACCATGCCATCCCACCGGGGTACGCAGTGCGCCGTCGCGGACGAGGTCCACGAGGTACGCCAGGTCCCGGCTCGGCGAGGCGACGTCGCCGACGGACCTCAGGCACCGCGCCGCACCGGAAGCGAAGGTGGAGTTCACCGGGAAGGTGGCCGGTTCACCGGACGCCCAGCCGACGCTGTGCAGCACACCGCCCGGAGACAGCATCCGCCAGGCAGCCGGGAGGACGTCTCCACCCACCGTCTCTACGACCACGTCAACGGGACCGGCGACGGCGTCGATTCCCACCACGACCTCACCGGCGCCGAGCTCGGTCAGGCCGCCCACCCGGCCGGCAGAGCCGACCACCGCCACCACCTCGGCACCCTCGCGGCGAGCCAACTGCACGGCGAGGCGACCAACTCCCCCGGACGCTCCGGTCACCAGCACCCGCCGCCCGGCGAGTGGCCCGCTGGAGCGCAGGGCGCGAAGGGCGGTCACCCCGACGGTCGGCAGGACGGCCAACTCGGCGACGTCCATCCCGGGCGGGATCTCCGCGACGGCGTCGACGTCGACAGCCATTCGCCGCGCCCAGGCGCCGGCGCCGAGGGCGATCACGGGAGCGCCCACGCGCGGGCCGGGACTCGCCGTGGCCGCGCGTAGCACGCGCCCGACGCCGTCATGCCCGAGCACCGCGCCCGCCGGAAACGCGCTCGCGTAGCGGACCTCGCCGTGGTTGACCGACACGTGTGCGACCTCGATCAGGACCTGCCGGGGGCCGGCGACGGGCTCGGCAACCTCGTCCGCCCGGTAACCCGGGCCGGCGTCAGGGGTGGCGACGATCGCTCGCACGGCTCCTCCAGGCTATCCGGACCGACAGTCCGCTTGACGTCGGATACTATCCGGACCGACGGTCCGTTCAAAGGGGAACCATGGCCGAACGTGCCGACGCTGCCCGCAATCGCCAGGCGATCCTGCAGGCCGCCGACAAGCTGCTGCGCGACCACGAACCAGGACACATCTCGCTCGACCAGGTCGCGGCGACGGCCGGCGTCGGCAAGGGCACCGTCTTTCGCCGATTCGGCAGCCGTACCGGGTTGTTCCAGGAACTGCTCGCCGAACGGGCGGCACGGCTCGGCGCGGCCGTGGAATCCGGGCCGCCACCGCTGGGCCCGGGGGGCCCACCCGGGCAGCGACTGCTCGCCTTCGTCGACGAACTGGCTCTCCTGGCCGCACAGAACATCCGCCTGATCGCCGCCCACGAGCGGGCCTGCGGCGCCGACCCACACAGCGATCCCACGTACCAGAGATGGCACCGGCACCTGCGCGGGCTCCTGAGCGAGCTACGCCCGGACGCCGACGCCGACTTCCTGGCGCACATCGTGCTCGGCGGATACAACGGCGAACTGGTCCGCCGGATCACCGCCAGTGGCGGGGTGCCGCGGCTACGGATCGCCGTCCGGGACCTGGCCCAGCGCGTCGGGGACGTCGACTGAGGCGCCACCGACACGGGTCAACCCGCCGACCGCCGGCCCTACGTTGCCGCCAACTCCCAACCGGCGGCGTAAGGAGGATCAACCCTGTCGAGGCCGGTCCCACATCGTCGCCGGCACCACCATGGGCGCACTCTGCCTCATGCTGATCGATTGACGGGTGCCTTGGCCGCGTCATGAGTAGTTCGAGCAGACGGCGCGGCGCGAGGGCGACCTACGCCAGATCTAGGACACTGGATCGACGGGCTCTTACGCCGAGGTAGCCCATGCCGAACCTGAACCCTTGCCTGACCTGCCCGCTCGATTGCCGTGCCAGCAGCCAGCGGGTCGATCACAGCAACCCGCCGAGCGACGGAGCGGCCATTGACCCGGATGATCGACGCCGACCCGGCCGCCACCATGCGTCAACGGCTCGCGGAGCAGCTGACGGGCAAAGGCCTGCTCGCTCAACCGGAGGTAGCGGCCGCATTCCGTGCGGTGCCGCGGCACCTGTTCGCCCCTCCCGGCACCAGCCTGGAGGCGGCGTACGCCGACGAGGCGCTGGTCACCAAGCGGGATGCCGACGGGAAGGCAACCAGTTCGATTTCGGCGCCCTGGCTTCAGGCCTACATGGTGCAGACCGCTGGACTGCGGCCCGGGGCACGGGTGCTGGAGATCGGATCGGGTGGCTACAACGCGGCGCTGGTCGCCGAGATCGTCGGCCCGACCGGCGCGGTGACCAGCATCGACATCGACACCGACGTGGTTGGCCACGCCCGCGCCGCGCTGACGCGCGCCGGCTACCTCCACGTGCAGGTTTTCCCGGCCGACGCCGAACACGGCTACCCCGCCCGCGCCCCCTACGACGCCATCATCGTCACCGTGGAGGCCAACGACATCCCACCCGCCTGGACCGCGCAGCTCGCCCCCGGCGGCGTCCTGGTCGTACCGCTGCGGATCCGCGCCAACACGCGCTGCCTCACCCTCCGACGCCAGGACGACCACCTCACCGCAACCGCGGCCCTGCAGTGCGGATTCGTCCCTATGCAGGGCCACGGCCACAGCCCCACCCACCGCCTCTCCCTGCTCGGCGAGGACGCCGTCCTCGAACTGGACGAGGCCACCAGCCTCAACCCCACCGCCTTCGGCGCCGCCCTCCACCAGCCGCGGGCCGAGGCCTGGTCACCGGTCGCCCTCGCCACCGACGACAACACCGCATTCGAGTCCCTGCACCTGTGGCTGGCCAGCCAACCACGGCCCTTCGCGGTCCTCACGGTCGACCGGGAACGCACCGCCGGTCTGCTCGATCCCCAGGACCGGTTCGTCTGCCCCACCCTGCTCGCCCCCGACAGCCTGGCCTACCTCACCGTACGAAGATCCGATGACAGCAGGTGGCAGCTCGGCGCCCACGGCTTCGGCCCGCACGGCACCGACCTGGCGCAGGAGATGACGGACCTCATCCGCATATGGGACCGCCATCACCGGCACACCGACGACCCGCACATCACGATCCACCGGGCAGGAACCCAGCTATCGCCGAGCGCCAGTCCCCGTCTGCTGGTACGCCGACGGCACACCGTCATCGCCGTCGCCTGGCCGGGTCGCCATTCATAAACGCAGTCCCGACCCCGGAGCAGAAGATCGTTTTGAGCGGTGCCGGCGCGGGGAAACAGGCCGAGCATGAAGTGGTCGACCCGAGCCGCGTCCCTGGCCGGCGCTGCCGTCGCAGCGCTCGCCGCCCGCGACCTGCTGCAGCGCGAACACGCCCTGCTGCGCAACTTCCCGGTTCTGGGCCGGGCCCGCTACCTGCTGGAGTCGATCGGGCCGGAGCTGCGGCAGTACATCGTCGCCGGCAATGACGAGGAACGGCCCTTCACCCGCGACCAGCGCCGCTGGGTGTATGCGTCGGCGAAGAAGGAGAACAACTACTTCGGGTTCGGCACCGACAACGACCTCGAGTTCACCCGAGGCTATCCGATCATCAAACACCGCACCTTCGGCCGGGCCGTACCGACGTCCACGCCGGCGGCCGGCGAGGAGGTACGGCTGCCGGTGGCCAAGGTGCTCGGCGCCGCCCGGGGCCGGGCGCGGGCGTTCCGGCCGCCGTCGCTGGTCAACATCTCCGGGATGAGTTTCGGGTCGCTGTCCGGTAAGGCCGTCGAGGCGCTGAACCGGGGCGCGGCGCTCGCCGGATGCATGCAGAACACCGGCGAGGGCGGCCTGTCGCCGTACCACCGCAACGGTGGGGATGTGATCTTCCAGCTCGGCACCGCGTACTTCGGCTGCCGGGATGAGCAGGGCCGCTTCAGCCTGCCCCGGCTGAAGGACGTGGTCGCGGGAGCACCCGTACGGGCTTTGGAGATCAAACTCAGCCAGGGCGCGAAGCCCAGCCTGGGTGGTCTGCTGCCCGGGGCGAAGGTGTCCGCGGAAATCGCCGCGACCCGCGGCATCACCCCGGGCCGCGACTGCGTCAGCCCGTCCCGGCATGCCGAGTTCACCGACTGCGACAGCCTGCTGGACTGGGTGGAACTGCTCGCCGCCGAAACCGGCCTGCCCGTCGGCATCAAATCCGCCGTCGGTGACCTCGACTTCTGGGTGGAACTGGCCGATCTGATGCGCGACACGGGGCGCGGCGTCGACTTCATCACCATCGACGGTGGCGAGGGCGGCACCGGTGCGGCGCCACTGATTTTCAGCGACTCGGTGTCGCTGCCGTTCCAACTGGGCTTCTCGCGGGTCTACACGGTCTTCGCCGAGCGGGACCTGCAGGACAGCATCGTCTTCGCCGGCGCCGGGAAGCTGGGTCTGCCGGACAACGCCGTCGTCGCGTTCGCCCTGGGCTGCGACATGATCAACGTGGGCCGGGAGGCGATGCTGGCCATCGGCTGCGTCCAGGCGCAGAAGTGCCACACCGACACCTGCCCCACCGGGGTCGCCACCCAGAACGCCTGGCTGGCCCGAGGGCTGGACCCGACACTGAAATCGGTCCGGGTCGCCAACTACATCCAGACCCTGCGGCGGGACCTGATCAAGGTCGCCGAAGCGTGCGGCGTCGAGCATCCCGGCCTCATCGACACCGACGCCGTGGAAATCCTCGACGGCCGCACGGCCTCCACCCCACTGCGTGAGGTGTACGGGTACCGGCCCGGCTGGGGTCTGCCGTCCACCACAGACCGGGCCGACATCGTCCGCATCATGACCGCGGCGGCACCGCAGGGCGGAAGCGCGACCCCGTCGGCCACCGCGCAAGGCTGACCGTCCGGCCCGACGGGGTCGATTCCTGAGCTCTCGTCATCAGTGGGCCAGCCCGCGGCCAGATGTGGGCGGACGACACCGCCAGCGACGGCGGGTTCCGGCCTCTGCACGAACCGGACGGGAGCCCGAGTGGCTTCACGCGCTGGTACCGGGGCTGGCTCGAACAGGCCGAGGAGCAAGCCCAGTCCCGAGCCGGGACGCTCCGTAGCACGGGAGGCGGCAGTTGAGCGCAGCTGGTCGGGCCCGCGTAAACGCTTCGCTGGATGAATGCCCCCAGTGTTCGCTCTCCTTGAGGCCCTATGCGCATGCCATGCAGAAGCGGGCGAACGGCCGCGCGGCCAGCCGCTCGTCGCCGATCGGCCGCCCGCACCGTTCGCAGACGCCGTAGGTCCCCGCGTCCACCCGACGCAGCGCGTCGTCGACGTCGGCGATCCGCTCCCGCGCCCCGGCCAGCAGCGCGGTCAACTGGGCGCGTTCGAAGCCGATGGTGGCGCCCTCCGGGTCGTGCTCGTCGTCGGCATTCGAATCCCGCGATGCCAGGAACAGCGCCTCCAGATCCTGGGCCAGCGACGCCGCCTCAGCCTCCGCCCTCGCTCGCAGCCGCAGCAGCTCATCCCGGACCATACGCCTAGCCTAAGCGGCGCCGAGGCGTCTTCCCTCAGCTACGGCAGACGATGGTCGCGTCGTCGGTGGCGACGCCGTCGCGGACCTCGGCCTCCCGGACCCGGCGGATGATCTCGCCGGGTCCGGCGGTCTCCAGCAGGTGCAGCAGACCCGCCCACCCGGTGAGCCCGAAGGTGTCCACCAGCCGGCTCGCGCCGTTGCTGAGCAGCGCGGCCGCGGTCACCCCGCCCGCCGGGCAACTGCCGGTGATCGCCTCGGCCACCACCCGCGGGTCGTCCTTGGCCACCCAGAAACCGCCCGGGCTGTTCCGGCGAGCACGCAACTCCAGCAGCAGCCGCCGGTACTCGTCGCTGCCCTCGGGAATGTCCTTCAGCCGGGCCTCGAAGGACCGGGCGATCGCCACCTCGCGCGGGTCGTGAGCGACGAACGGCTCGGCCCCAGCCCTCCCGAGGACCACCACGGCGTCACCGAGGACCAGGTGCTCGACGAGGCCGCCGGAGAATCGGAGCATCCCCACGGCCGCGAACGGGCTGATGGGGTGGGCGACGTCGCACGTGTCGCGGTGTTCGTCGGTGATCCGCTCGATGCTCTCGGCCAGCACGTCGCGCAGGCTCCGGTCCTGGGACAGCGCGCCCAGGAGGGCACCGCCGAGACGGGTGGCGTACCAGGTCACACCGTGGTGGCAGACCTTCTCGGCGCCGGTGATGCCGCCCGCGCCGTCGACCAGGACCATGCCGGAGGGAACGGCGCCAGCGAAATCCTCATTGGTACGCCCGGGGTGTCCCGCATCGGTTGCCATCGCTACCCGCATCACGCGATCATGACACGGTCAGCGCATCGGCGGTCTTACCCACCGGGCGGCCTTTCTCGACCAGGGCATCGAGGGCCTGCGCGGCGCCGCAGCTTGATGCCGGCCCAGATGACCGGCATCGGACTTGATGCTCAGGTCCGATGCCGTCACACCATGTCGCTGGTATCCGTCCACATCCAGAAGTCCGTCTCGACCGGCACGCCGGCCTCGGCGAACCAGGCGGCCACCCGATCCCGGGCGGTCCCCGGCGGCAACGCGTCGGTGAGGTCTCCGCGCCGCACCGCCGCGGTCAGGGCCGCGGCCAGCCGGCCGACCAGGTCGGCACCGCCGGCGACGATTCCGGTACGCGCTTCGAGCAGCTCCACCAGCGGCCCGATGGCGCCCACCTCGGCGCTGACGGTGAACAGGCTCCGGTTCGGCAGTCCGCCGGACGAGACGCCGGTGTACCGCTCGACGAAGGCGACGTACCGTGGCTCCGTCTCCCGCCAGCCCGGCCAGGCGCTCACCAGCAGGACCCGCTGCCGATCGCCGGCCGCGGCGGTGCGATCCAAGAGATACTCCCGGTCCGGGGCCGTCATGAGTCGACGGTAGTGGCCCGGTGCTGCTCGGTGCCGCGTTCGTCGGCGGCCTGCTCACTCTGCCGACCTTGTTGGTGGTCCGGCAGTCGATCACCGCTCCGAGCGGCCGTCGTACCGGGTCCGGGCGGCCTCGACCTCCGTCAGGTGGGTGGTGGCCCACGCCTCCAGGCCGGAGACCAGGTCGAGCAGGCTGCGGCCCAGGTCGGTGAGCTCGTAGTCGACCCGGGGTGGCACGCTCGCGTGCACGGTGCGGGTGACGATGCCGTCGCGTTCCAGGCCGCGCAGGGTCTGGGTGAGCATCTTCTGGCTCACCCCGTCGATCCGCTGGGCCAGCTCGCCGTACCGCTTCTGACCGTCGGCGAGGGTGAGCACGACCAGCACGCTCCATCGGTCGCCGATGCGGTCGATCACCTGCCGGCTGCCGCAGTTGCGGTTGAACGGATCGGGCTTCACCTGATCACTCTCCATCGGTGCGTGACATACTTCAAGGTGCCTACTCTCCAACGGGAAGTGATAGGACGGCATTCCCGTTGGTCACCAGCGACAGCGGAGCAACAACCGTCAGAGGAGAGCACGCCATGTCCATCGTCGTCACCGGCGCCACCGGCCACCTGGGCCGCCTGATCGTCGAGTCCCTGCTGCGTCGGGGCGTACCCGCCGGCCAGATCGTGGCGCTCGGCCGGGACGTCAACCGGCTCGCCGACCTCGCCGACCGGGGCCTGGTCGTCCGGACGGCCGACTACGACGATCTCGACTCGCTGCGCGCCGCGTTCGCCGGGGCACAGAAGCTGATGTTCGTGTCCGGCAGCGAGGTGGGCCAGCGGGTGCGACAGCACGGCAACGTGATCACCGCGGCCCGCGAGGCCGGGGTCGGGCTGGTCGTCTACACCAGCATCGCGCACGCCGACACCTCCGACCTGCAGATGGCCGCCGAGCACCAGGCCACCGAGCGGCAACTGCGAGACTCCGGCCTGCCGCACGTGCTGCTGCGCAACAGCTGGTATCTGGAGAATTACACCGCTCAGCTCCCGACGTACCTGGCCCACGGGGTGGCCGGGGCGGCCGGTGACGGCCGGGTCAGCGCCGCCGCCCGCGCCGACTACGCGGAGGCCGCGGCCGAGGTGCTCACCACCGACGGCCACGCGGGCCGGGCGTACGAGCTCGGCGGTGAGGCGTTCACCATGACCGAGCTGGCCGCCGAGGTCGCCCGGCAGACCGGCCAGGACGTCCGCTACACCGACCTGCCCGTGGACCGGTACACCGAGCTGCTCGTCGCGGCCGGGCTGCCCGAGCCGTACGCCGCCGCTCTCGCCGACGCCGACCGGGGTCTGGCCCGGGGGGCGCTGTACGTGCCGGTCGACGACCTGGAGAAGCTGATCGGGCGGCGGCCGACCTCGCTCGCCGACGCCGTGCGCGCGGCCGTCTGATTCGTCCCGCCCCGCCCCGTCCCGGTCCGCCGGGACGGGGCAGCCGCCACCACTCCTGGCCGGATAAGTAGAATGACTGATTCATGACTGTACGTGACGTGCGAACCGACGAGTCCCTTTCCGGCGTACGGGTCCTGGTGACGGGGGCGACCAGCGGCCTTGGCCGCTCGATGGCCGAGGCGCTGGCCGACAGCGGCGCGCGGGTGGTCATCACCGGCCGCGATGAGGGCCGCACCGCCCAGGTCGCCGAGCAGATCGACGCCGATCGCGGGCGGGTCGGTGGTGTCGCCATGGACGTCCGGGATGAGCGCTCGGTGGCCGAGGGTGTCCGCCGGACGGTCGAGGGCCTGGGCGGGCTGGATGTGCTGGTCAACAACGCCGGAATCGGCATGCGGACCGTGAACCCGGAGTTCTTCACCGAACCTCGAGGCTTCTGGGAGGTCACGCCCGACGGTTTCCGGGACGTGATCGACACGAACCTCACCGGCTACTTCCTGGTGGCCCGCGCGGTCGTACCGACCTTCTTCGCCGCGGGCGGCGGACGCATCGTGAACATCTCGCTCAACGAGGCGACCATGATCCGTAGAGGTTTCGCGCCCTACGGCCCGTCCCGAGCGGGGTCCGAGGCACTGTCCCGCATCATGGCCGCCGATCTGCGCGAGCACTCGGTATGGGTCAACGTGCTCCTGCCCGGCGGGGCCACCCGTACCGGCATGATCCCCGACGGGATGCCTCAGGCAGTCAGCGAGCAGATGCTTGATCCCGCTGTCATGGCCGCTCCGATCCGCTGGCTGTGCTCGCCGGCCGCCGACGGTGTCACCGACGAACGCATCGTGGCCCGCGACTTCGATGCATGGCTGCGTACCCGGACGACCGATCCGTCCCGGGTCCGGGGGTGACGCGCCGGTGAGGCGAAGGCCAGGCCGGTGACGCCGAAGTTGCCCACCAACGGGGCGCTGGTCGGGCAGCCGACGCCGGTCGCTGCGTAAGCACATCTCAGCCCGTGGCGTAGCACGGCGATCTGCCCGTGGGCGGCCGGTGGGTACGGTGTTGGTCTCGTACCCGTTGCCGACGGCTGTTGGAGGACAACGTGCGGTGGCGCCCCTCCCCGGTCACCGGCGTCACGGTGACGGCCGCCTTCGCGCTGGTGGCGAACCTCGCGACCGGGACCGTACGGGTCGAGGCCGCCTGGTGGCCGCCCGTGGTGTGGATGCTCGCCGGGCTGCTCATGGTGGTCTCGGTGGTCACGGAGGTGTCCGGTCGGCGAAGCGACGCCGCCCGTCAGGCGTTCCCAGGCGCCACCGATCCGCTCGCGGTGGCCGCTGACCAGCTGGCGACGGCCGTCGAACGGCAGTGGCAGGCTGAGGCGGAACGGCGGCGGATCAACGACCAGAACATGTTCCCGGTGCCCTGGCAGCCCGCCACCACGTCGCTGGTCGAGGCATGGTCCTATGTGGTCGACGCGGCGGTCGATCGATCCGACCCAGCGCCTGCTGCTGCCGATTCTCGACGGGCTGGACGAGATGCCCCCGGAGCAACGCCGGCACGCATTGGCCGGCATCAACGACGCCCTGCAGACCGGCGACCGGCTGGTGGTCGCCTGCCGGACCGAGGACTATCAGCAGGTCGTCGATCCGCCGGCTGGCGTGCCGGTGAAGCTGCGGGGCGCGGCGGGCATCGTGCTGAGCGCACCCGACGCCGACGCGGTGCGGGGCTACCTGCGGCGGGAAGCGGGCGGTTCGCCGGCCGCGGCCGCACGCTGGGCGCCGGTGCTGGCCGCTCTCGACGGCGGTACGGCTGTTGGCGCGGCCCTGCGCAGCCCGCTGCTGGTCAGCATGGCCAGCACGATCTACAACCCCCGCCCCGGCGAGGACGCCGGAACGCTGCCGGACCCGGCGCGACTGTGCGACGCCGGGCTCTTCCGCACCGGCGAACAGATCGCGGATCACTTGTTCGGGGCGTTCATCCCGGCCGCGTACCGGCACAGCCGCCGGTGGGCGGCCGGCCCCGCAGAGCGCTACCTCACCTTCCTGGCCCGGCACCTGCGGGATGACTGCGGCGGGGCCACCGACCTCGCATGGTTTCAGCTGCGCCGCTCCGCACCTCGCCGGTTGTTCCTCTTCCTGGTCGCCGGCCTGTGGATCGGCGTGGTGTCCCTGGCTGCGCTGATCGCCGGACTGCACGGGGTGAGTCTGGCCACGGCGCTGGCGATCGGGTTGGGCTGCGGGTTGATGGTCGGTGACGTCACGGAGGTCCAGGCCCGGTCCGGACTCGACAGCTATCCTCCCCGGCACGGAGTGCGGTGGTCACGTGGCCGACTCGGGCTCGGGTTGATCGCGGGAATATTCGCCGGCTTCGGCTGGGGGCTGCCGATCGGGCACGTCGCCGGCGCCTACCCCGGTCTGTTCGTGGGCCTGATGTTCGGCTCCATGGCCTTGCTCTACTTCGGCGTCGAAGCCGTCGAGAGCGCACCGGCGAATCTCGCCCGGACGGCGGACCCGCTCGCTGTGCTCGCCGCCGACCGGCGCACCGTCCTGCTGATGGCAGGGGCGTGGTGGCTGCTGGTGCTCGGCCTGTCGATCCTGGTCAGCCTGCCGGCTGGCGCACTCCGCGGGGGGCTCGGCTTCGGTCTGGCGATGGGGTTCGTGGCCGCGCATCTCGGCGGGGATGCGGCGTGGCCGATGTACACCGCGACCCGATGCTGGTTGGCCCTGCGGCACCGCGTTCCCTGGCGGTTCGCCAGCTTCCTCGCCGACGCGCAGCGCCGCGGCGTCCTGCGTCAACGCGGCGCGGTCTACGAGTTCAGCCACGCACGGCTGCAACACCGCCTCGCCGCCCGCTGACTCGCCCTTGCTGCAGACCTGAGGGTGCCAGGACGCGCGCGCGCGGGACCCTGACCGAGGGCAGCCGCGCCGCAGCCCGCGCCACTGGCTGAGCGGGCGGTCAACTTTTCCGCGGGTCATCTACCGGCCGGTCGGGTCGCCGCTGGACCATGTCCGGTCCCGAGCCCAGCCCCTGCTGGTCGGGCATGAGCGCGGCCGCAGCATCCTCCTGGTCCTCGTAAGCCCGATGGACCGCGGACTCGAGCAACATCCGCTGCCGCCGAAGCGGGGCCCGACGTTCCGGCCGCGCCACGGACTCGAGATCCACCAGAGCCGCCATGATTCGCCGGCTCACCTGCGGCGACCGTACGCCGGCGAGCCGCACCTCGTCGAAGGCCAGCCTGACATACCCGGCCCAGCTCATCACCGGTTCGATGAAGCGCAGAGTGCCCTGCGCGTCCCGGTGCAGGCCGTCGGGAAATTCGCGCGCCGCGAGGTGGCGCAGACAGTCGTGCAGACGATCGAGGGCCTGCTTCGTGGTGGTCGGGTCGAGGAACGGCTCGGCTATCCCGCGCTCAGCGACGTCGACGAGCTTCCTCAGGCCGTACGACGGGTCCTCCTCGTGGATCCGCTCGGAGCCAAGGACGACGTGGCGCAGCACCTGACGGACGGGTGGCCGCCGGCCGCCGTGTACCCGTAGCAGCGGCGCGCCGGCACAGACGAAGTCCCCCACCATGGGAATCAGCTCGATGAGGCTGTCCGTCCGCCGGGCCGTCTCGACGAGACGGGCCCGGTCCACCGAAAGGAGGATGCCGGGAGCCGACGCCGTAACGATGTCATCAGGTGGCGCCGCCGCCTCCTGCGGATACTCCTTGTTGAGCTGTGCCCGTGTGGTGTTCCCGACCAGATCAATCAGCCCGCCGGGCCGCAGCGACTGGCCGGCGTGGTCTACGTAGAGGACCAGGGTCACGATGCTGGCGAACATCAGCAGGTACGCCACGACGAGGGACACACCGGGCACCCGGCCCGACCGGTCGTCGATCTCGCGCAGCACCAGCAGCGTGTGCACGAAGGTGGCCGTGAACAGACCCACGGCCAATTGGCTGGAGCGGTCGTGCAGCAGCGCGCGAACGATCCGCGGCGAGAACTGCCCCATGGCGAGCTGGATGGCCACCAGCGTGACGGTGAGCACGAGGGTGGTGAGGGTGACCGTGGCGGTGGCGATCGTGCTGAGGACGGTCTGCGCGTCCGTGGGGCTGCCGGTCAACCATGCGGGGACGAGGGTGTGGTCGACGCGCCGGTCGACCGTCACGGTGAGAGCGGAGACCAGAACGCCGGCCAGGATGCACAGCAGCGGCACCAGCCACAGGGTGCCACGGAGTCGACGGGTCAGCCGTGAGGGCAGCACCGCCCGGCGTTACCCGTCCACGGCCAAAGGTAACGGGGCCGTGGGAGCGTCGAACGACAACTGCCCGGGGGTGGCGAGGGGAAATTCAGGACGTTCGGGTGGAATCGGCCACCCGGCGATCACGCCGTCGGCGTCCGGTCGCTCAGCGCGGACCGGCTGCGTCCTGCCCGCCCTTGCTGCGCTCATCCGGGATCGGCGTCTCCTGGACACCCTTCGGCGTGGTTGGCTGCGGCTGACCGCGGAGGTAGAGGAACCAGTAGAAGCCGGCGACGAACAGGCCGCCGCCCACCGCGTTGCCCACGAAGGCCAGAACGAGGTTGCGGACCGCATCCCCGATGCCGATCCCCGGGACGTGGGCGAACATCGCCGCCGGGATGAAGAACATGTTGGCGACCACGTGGTCGAAGCCGAGTGCGACGAACGCCATGATGGGGAAGAAGATCGCCAAAATCTTTCCGGCGATGTCCTCGGCGGCGTAAGCCATCCAGACGGCGAGACAGACCAGCCAGTTGCAGGCGACCGCGCGCAGGAAGATCTCCAGGCTGGTCTCGGTCACCGCCTTGCCCTTCGCGACGGCGGCGAGCTTGGCGAAGGTGAGCGCGCCAGCGGAGCCGGCGGCGGAATGCGCGGATCCGATGACGCCGGTCTGCACCGCGAGCAGGTAGGCAACCAGCAGTGAGCCGACAAGGTTGCCGATGGTCACGACCACCAGGCTCATCGCCACTCGCCCGGCCGTCGCTCGGCGCGTGGTCAGCGCCAGCGGTAGCAGCGCCATGTTGCCCGTGACCAGCTCAGAGCCGGCGACAATAACGATGATCAGGCCGGTCGCGAAGACCGCGCCAAAGAACAGGGTGGTCAGATTCCCCCAGATCGCCACCGGCATACCGGCAGTGACAACGACGGCAAGCAGCCCGGCGAAGGCGATGTAGGCACCGGCCAGGATCCCACCGGCGAACATGCGGTCGGCGGTCAGGTTCGCCTTGACGACGCCGGCGTTGACCGCCGCGGTGGCGATCTGGTCGGGTGTTTTGAAGGCCATGGTTCCCCCCATGCCTGATGGGACTATCACAGCGCCCGTCCCGGATCGCCGCCATCAAACGGCGGATGTGATGGCGCGCGCCGCCGTGGTCACACTCCCTCGGGCGGTGCCTGATTGCCTGCTGCCAAGGGTAATTCACCAGCTAGGGCCGATGTGGTTGAACGAGCAGGAACCGATCCGCCCCCGAGCCGGGCCACGGCCCCTTGCCGGGTGTGGATTCGCCAGCGTGGCGCTGCACCGATATGACAGGGTTTATCCGTGACGGAGCCGCCGCTCAGGCAGCGGCGACCGGTGGGTCGAGTCGGGGGGCGTACATGAGAGCGTTGGTCAAGGCGGCCGTCATCACGGTCGGGGGGGTCGTCCTCCGCAGGTTCCTGGTTTCCTCGGGTGGTCATCGGCCCTGGCGGCAGGCCCCGTTGATGCGGCGCGAGCCGCGGTGGCACGTGGTGACCGTGAACCCGGCCCGCGAAGAGCTGACCCCGGACTCGCCACTTCCGGAGCCCCTGGCCGGACTCGGCGACGCCGTGGAAGTACAGATCCGCCGCGCCCCGGGTGACCGCGGCATCGAGCTGGCGGTACGGATGCGCGACAGCGGCCAGTCCCCGGTGACCGAAGGGGCCAGACGACTCGCGGGTCGCGATCCCAACCAGGCGATCCGCGCCGCCCTGCGGGAGGCGAAGCAGTTGCTGGAGACCGGCGAGGTGCTGCACCCCGACTTTCCACCCACCACCCACCCGACGGTGGTCAACAAACCGCTGCAGATGGCGACGCGGCAGGGGCGCCGGGAGGGGCGATTGTGAAGGCGCTGATGTGGCAAGGCGTCAACGAACTGTCGGTGGGCGAGGTTCCGGACCCGACGATGCGCAACGAGCAGGACGCCATCATCCGGGTCCGCAAGACGGTGACGTGCGGCTCCGACCTGCACCTGCTGGGTGGGTACATCCCGTTCATGGAACGGGGTGACGTCCTCGGGCACGAGTTCCTGGGCGAGGTGGTCGAGGTCGGCCCGCAGGTGCGTAAGCACAAGGTGGGCGACCGGGTGGTGGTCTGCTCGTTCGTTTCCTGTGGCCGCTGCTGGTACTGCCAGCGGCAGCAGTACTCCCTGTGCGACAACGGCAACACCAACCCGGCGATCACCGAGAACGTCTGGGGCTTCGCACCCGGCGGCTGCTACGGCTACTCCCACGCGCTTGGCGGCTTCGCGGGCAGCCACGCCGAGTACATCCGCGTTCCGTACGCCGACCAAGGGGCTTTCACGGTCCCGGACGGGGTGAGCGACGAGCGTGCGCTCTTCGCCTCCGATGCCGCCCCAACCGGCTGGATGGGCGCGGACCTTGGTGGGGTCAAGGCCGGCGACGTGGTGGCGGTGTGGGGCGCGGGCGGGGTGGGCCAGATGGCGGCACGCGCGGCGGTCCTGCTCGGCGCGGAGCGAGTGATCATCATCGACCGTTTCGCCAACCGGCTGCAGATGGCGGAGAAGTACCTGGGCGTGGAAACACTGAACTACCAGACCCAGGACGTCGGTGGTGAGCTGCTGGAACGCAGCGGCGGGCGCGGGCCTGACGTGTGCATCGAGGCGGTGGGGATGGAGTCGCACAGCACGGGCCCGCAATACCTGTACGACCAGGTCAAGCAGCAGCTGCGCCTGGAATCGGACCGGCCGATCGCCGCCCGCCAGGCCATCTATCACTGCCGCAAGGGCGGAAGCGTGTTCCTGCTCGGCGTTTATGCCAACCTTGTCGACAAGTTCCCGCTCGGGGCGGTGATGAACAAGGGCCTCACCCTGCGCGGCGCCCAACAGCACGGACACCGCTACATTCCCATGCTGCTCGAACGGATGGCACGCGGCGAGCTGGTCACCGAACACCTCGCGACACACACCATGCCACTCGACGAGGCGCCACAGGGATACAACATGTTCAAGAACAAGCTCGACGGCTGCGTACGCGCCGTCTTCGAACCCGCCCGATGATGATCGGTGCGGGTCCTGTCACCGCGAGCCCGATCGACCACCATCTGACTGGCGAGGATCTCGCCTCTCTGTCACCGACCTAGGTGATATCGCCGCGGCGCTGCAGGGGCCGACCTGAACGCAGGTCCACCTCAAGCGAAGCCTCCGGCTGAGGCTGACCTACTCCGCAGAACGGGAGGCGCAGCCGATGGGACGGATGCGGGGGGGTCCACGAGCGACCCGCCGGTCTGACCTACCAGCCGGACGTGGTGAGCAGCGACGAGGAACGGTCGTTGCTGGCCATCGTGGCGGCGCTCGACTTCCGCGAGATCCGGATGCATGGCCGGACCGCCCGCCGCACGGTGCGGTCCTTCGGCGTCGACTATGACTTTGAATCCTTCCAGCTCACCGAGGCCGAACCGATGCCACCCGCACTGCAGCAGGCGCGGCGGCGGTGCGCCGACCTTGCCGGAGTGGCGGAGACGAGCCTGGCCGAGGCTCTGGTCACCCGGTATCCACCCGGCTCGGTCATGGGTTGGCACCGGGACGCGCCGGTTTTCGGGCCGACCGTGGTCGGGCTGTCGCTGGGCTCCGCATGCCTGATGCGCTTTCGACGTGGCACGGCCGAGAAACGCCGGGTGTACGAGGTGGAGCTGGTGCCACGGTCGGCGTATGTGCTGTCCGGGGCTGCCCGGTCCAGCTGGCAGCACAGTATCCCGCCGGTGCCGCAGCTGCGGTACTCGGTCACCTTCCGACAACTTCGCCGGGCGGCAGGGTGGCAGTGGATCACCTGG
The DNA here is from genome assembly GCF_042434095.1 of Plantactinospora siamensis. Classification (NCBI taxonomy): domain Bacteria; kingdom Bacillati; phylum Actinomycetota; class Actinomycetes; order Micromonosporales; family Micromonosporaceae; genus Plantactinospora; species Plantactinospora siamensis. The sequence continues at coordinate 52,320 of NZ_JBHLUE010000026.1, read as the reverse complement.
GCCAGGACTCCATACCCTGGCCGCCCCGCCGCCTGCCGGCTTACCGTGGCGGCGTCCAGCCCGAGCCGCCATCCGGGACCGGCGGTACGCCTGACGTCGGGTGTTCGCTCGACCTGTCGACGGGTATTGCCAGCTCATGGCGCGGTACACGAAGCCGGACCTACGTGAGCAGGTCAAGAAGGAAATTCAGGCCTCCGACAAAGGGGGCAGGCCGGGGCAGTGGTCGGCGCGCAAGTCGCAGCTGCTCACCAAGGAGTACCAGCGCCGCGGCGGCGGCTACGAGGGGCCCAAGGACGAGCGGCAGCAATCCCTGCAACGGTGGGGGGCCGAAAAGTGGCAGACCAGGGAGGGCTCGACCCGGGCGCGTCGGAACGGCGAGACGGGCCGATACCTGCCCAAGCAGGCCTGGGCAGAGCTTTCCGAGGAGGAAAGGCGCGCCACCGACCGCAAGAAGCGCAAGGCGTCCCGTACCGGCCGGCAGTTCGTGGCGAACACCGGGCCCGCCAAGCGGGCCCGGCGCGACGTGACGGCGGCGGAGCAAATGTCGGAGATGCCGGTCGCCCAAGCGGTTAAGCTCGCCCGCGACCTTGACACCGATCAGCTCAAGGCGGCGCTGCGCCACGAGCGCGGCGGCAAGGCCCGCAAGACGCTCGTCGGCCGGTTGGAATCGGAGCTGCGCCGGCGCTGAGCGCGAAAGCCGAGCCGCCCGTCCGCGGTCACCGCGTTGACCGAGTAGATGTCGTACGACGCGCAGCCGTGCGCGCGGGCCAGCGCCGAGCGGGTGCCGACGGCCGACACGGATGCGATCGGCCCGAGATACCAGCGCAGCAGGTCCGGTGGGTGACTCAGACCCAGGTAAACGGCGGGCTCAACGCGTACTGGGAGATGCCCTACCGCAGCGGCGCGCGGCTGACGGTGGCCAACCTCGGACCCGAGCCGGCCCTGCTGTTCTACCAGATCGACTACGAGCTGACCGACGTCCCGACCATCTGCGGCACCGGCACCGAGGACTATTTTGGCGGCGCCTGGAACTTCGACGTCCCGGGGCAGGGCTACACCGCCTACACGACGCCATATCTGGGGCTGCCGCAGATCATCCGCCCGAAACCGGCACACGGGCCGGCGCCGGATTTCGATCCGGACCGGCTGGAGGTTGTCTGACCTCGAACGCTCGACCCGGAGCCGGGGCGTCGCGTGGGTCCCGCCCACGCTCTCAGCCCAGGAGCCGCCCCGTCGGCAGGGGCAGCTTCGGCAGTTGGGTGGGCAACAGGGACGGAACCGGCCCCGGGGAGGCGGGCAGGGAGGGCAGTGGAAGAAGCGGACCGGGGCTCGGCGTACGGCCGCGACCGGACGGGGGCGCGTGCGGTGCGGCCGACGGCGGGTTCGTCGCCCGTGGTGTGCCGCCGGAGGCCGATCGGGCGGCGCTGGGCCGGGGGGCGGCGGAGGGGCCGGCCGGGGACCCCGGAACCGGCGGCTCCGCCGGCAGGCGCCGACGCAGCGCGGCCAGTCGCTCGGCCAACCGGGCGGCGGCGGCCCGGTCGCTGAGTCCCGGAAGCTGTGCGGCGGCCTTGTCGAGCAGCCCACGGGCCTCGCCGTACCGTCCGGCCGCGAGGGCCGCCTCCGCGCGGTCGAGCGTGTACTCGACGTCCCGGACCTGGGCCTCCTGCGGGTACAGCAGCCGGGTCAGCGTCCAGAGCGGGCTCGTCGGCCCGGCGCGGTGGCTGCCCACCGCCAGGCCGAGACCGGACACCGCGACGACCGCGGCGGCGACCGCCACCGCCGATCGGCGCCGCCACCGGGCGGGTCCGGCGCGGCCGGGGCCGGTACGGCGCCGTGGCGAGGGCACGGCGGCCCCGCCCCGGGTCGGCCCGGTCGAGCCGGTAGGCCCCTCCCCCGCCCGGCCCCCGGCCCCCGGTTCCGTGGCGGCGGGGGCCGACGGCGGCATGCCGTCGGTGTCGAGCGTGCCGTCGGCGTCGAGCGTGCCGTCCGTGTCGAGCGTGCCGTCGGCGTCGAGTTCCGCCCGCCACGCCGACAGCAGGGCGGCGACCGGGTCGTCGGCCGGGGGTTCGCCGCCGCTGCCCAGGGCGTCCAGCAGCAGGTCGTCCTCGGTGAGGGTCATCGGCTCCACCGGCTGCCCGTCCCCGGTCGGGATGTGCTCGTTCACGCCGCCACCTCGCCGAACGCGTCGCCGGCCAGGGTACGGAGCCGGGCCAGGGCACGCGACTGGGCCACCCGGACGGCCGCTGCCGACATGCCCACGATGGTCGCCACCTCGTCCGCGCTGAGGCCGACCGCCACCCGCAGGATGATGATCTCCCGTTGCGCGTCGGTGAGCCGGTCGAGCAAGCCGGAGAGCCGCCGGGCGAGGTCTGCGGAGAGCGCCCGCTGTTCCGGACCGGGGGTGGCGTCGGGCCGGTCGAGCGGGGCGTCCGTGGGGGTGACCGTGGCGGCCCGGACCGCGGCCCGGTGCGCGTCGGCCACCTTGTGCGCGGCGATGCGGTAGACGAAGGCCATGAAGGGCACCCCCTGCTCCCGGTAGGTGGGCAGGGCGCGCAGCACGGCCAGGCAGACCTCCTGGGCCACGTCGTCGGCCGTGGTGTACGCGCCGCCGACCCTGCCCAGCCGGCCCCGACAGTACCGGACCAGCCCGGGGCGGACGTCGGCGAGCAGGCTCGCCGTCGCCGTCGGGTCGCCCTGGACGGCCCGGTGCACGAGCGCTCGATCAATGGTGACGGTCATGACCTCGCTGGGGACCTTAGGCCGGTCAGGCAATCGCGGTCGGGGTGTGCGGGACCTTACCCGAGCACGGACGGTGAGGCCACGCGTACCGAAAGAAAGCTGTTGCGTCGGAGCCGCCCGGCCCGATGTCACAGCCGGGAGACACAAACGGGCCGGGAATCGACGGGCCGGGGCGGACGAGGAGGAGCGGGTGGGCGTCGAGGTGACCGTGCGGGGACTGACCAAGTCCTTCGGGGGTCAGCCCGTCTGGTCGGATCTCGACCTGACGCTGCCCGCCGGGGAGATCTCGGTCCTGCTTGGACCGTCCGGTACGGGCAAGTCAGTGTTCCTCAAGACGCTGGTCGGGCTGCTGCGACCCGACCGTGGCGACATCTGGATCGAGGGACAGAACCTGCCCCGGCTCTCCGAGCGCGCCCTCTACGAGGTACGCAAGCTGTTCGGCGTGCTGTTCCAGGACGGTGCGCTGTTCGGCTCGATGAACATCTACGACAACGTGGCGTTCCCGCTGCGCGAGCACACCCGCAGGACCGAGTCGCAGATCCGGGCCGTGGTCACCGAGAAGCTCGACATGGTCGGGCTGCTGGGGGCGGAGAAGAAGCTGCCCGGGGAGATCTCCGGCGGGATGCGCAAACGGGCCGGCCTGGCCCGGGCGCTGGTGCTGGAGCCGTCGATCGTGCTGTTCGACGAGCCCGACTCGGGGCTGGACCCGGTCCGCACCGCCTACCTCAACCAGCTCATCATCGACCTCAACCAGCAGACCGACGCGACGTTCCTCATCGTCACGCACGACATCAACACCGCCCGCACCGTGCCGGACAACATCGGCCTGATCTACCACGGACACCTGGCCATGTTCGGTCCTCGGGAGATGCTGCTGTCCAGCACGGAGGCCGTGGTGCGGCAGTTCCTCAACGCCCAGCGGGTCGGCCCGATCGGGATGGCCGAGGAGAAGGACGCCGAGGAGCTCCAGGCCGAGGCGGCGGCCGGGATCGAACTGCCGCCCCTGCCGCCCATCCCGCCGCAGCTCGCGCCGTCCAACGGCCAGCCCCGGCGGGCCGAGCGGCCACCCGGGCAGTGGTGCGCGCAGCACGGCGTCACCCCGCCGGCCGGCTCGTTCGATGCCGCGCCGTTCGGCCCGACCGCCGGACCGACGCCCGGGCCGGTGTCCCGGCCGTCGACCGTCGAGCCGGACCTGGAGCTGAAGCGGGCGGCCCACCACCGCCAGGGGGTGGTCGAATGACGGCGCCGGTGACCGCCGCCCTGCGCCAGTCGGGCCAGTTCTTCGGGTTCTGTCTGAGTGCCCTGCGCGCCATCGGCCGCCGGCCGTTCCAGGCCGCCGAGTTCGTGCGGCAGGCGTGGTTCATCAGCTCGGTGTCGATCCTGCCGGCCGCGCTCGTCTCGATCCCGTTCGGCGCGGTCATCTCGCTGCAACTGGGCTCCCTGGTCAGCCAGCTCGGCGCGCAGTCGTTCACCGGCGCGGCGTCGGTGCTGGCCGTGGTCCGCGAGGCCGGCCCGATCGTCACCGCGCTGATCGTCGCCGGCGCGGGCGGGTCGGCGATCTGCGCCGACCTGGGTTCCCGGAAGATCCGCGAGGAACTCGACGCCATGCAGGTGCTCGGGATCGACCCCGTCCAGCGGCTCGTCGCGCCCCGGGTGCTGGCCTCGATGCTGGTGGCCGTCCTGCTCAACGGTCTGGTCAGCGTGGTCGGCGTGACCGGCGGCTACCTGTTCACCGTGATCCTGCAGGGCGGCACACCCGGGGCGTACCTGGCCAGCTTCCAGGCCCTGGGGCAACTGCCGGACCTGGCGGTCGGGGAGATCAAGGCGCTGCTGTTCGGCGCGACCGCCGCGCTGGTGGCCGCGTACCAGGGGATGACCGCGCGGGGCGGACCCAAGGGGGTCGGCGACGCGGTCAACCGCAGCGTCGTGCTCACGTTCATGCTGCTGTTCGCCCTGAACTTCGTGGTCACCGCCGTGTACTTCCAGCTCGTACCGCAGAAGGGAACCTGACGTGCCGGTGCTGCGGATTCTCGACGACCTGGGCGGGCAGCTCGCCTTCTACCTGCGGGCGTTCGCCTGGACCCCGCGCACCCTGCGCCGCTACCGGCGCGAGGTGCTCCGGCTGCTGGCCGAGGTGAGCTTCGGCTCGGGCGCGCTCGCCGTGGCCGGCGGCACGGTCGGGGTGATCTGCTTCCTGACCTTCTTCACCGGTACGGAGGTGGGGCTGCAGGGCTACCAGGCGCTAAACCAGATCGGCAGCAGCGCGTTCACCGGCTTCATCTCGGCGTACTTCAACACCCGGGAGATCTCCCCGCTGGTGGCGGCGATCGCGCTGTCGGCCACGGTCGGCTGCGGGTTCACCGCCCAGCTCGGCGCCATGCGGATCGCCGAGGAGGTCGACGCCCTCGAGGTGATGGGTGTGCCGTCGCTGCCGTTCCTGGTCACCACGCGCATGATCGCCGGCCTCGTCGCGGTCGTCCCGCTGTACGTGGTCGGCCTGCTCGCCAGCTACCTCGCGACCCGGACCATGGCGGTCTTCTACTTCGGCCAGTCCGCCGGCACCTACGACTACTACTTCCACCTGTTCCTGCCGCCCGGCGACGTGCTGTGGTCCTTCGGCAAGGTGCTGGTCTTCAGCGTGATCGTCGTGCTGGTGCACTGCCACTACGGCTACGCCGCCAGTGGTGGACCGGCCGGCGTCGGCGTCGCGGTCGGCCGGGCCGTCCGGCTGGCCATTGTCGCGGTCAACATCGTCGACTTCTTCCTGTCCCTGGCCATCTGGGGCGCCACCACCACCGTCCGGATCGCGGGGTGACCATGCGGAACCGTCTGCTCGGCATCGCCTTCATCGTCCTGCTCACCGCCGGCCTGACCGGCTCGGTGCTGCAGTACCGCAAGGCGTTCACCCCGGTCGCGCGGGTCACCCTGCACGCCGACCGCGCCGGCCTGCAACTGCGGGCGGGCGCCGCGGTGAAGCTGGCCGGGGTGGTCGTCGGGGAGGTGCGCGCGGTCCGCACCGACGGCTCTCGCGCCACCCTGCGGCTGGCGCTCGACCCCGCGCTGACCGACCGGATCCCGGCCGACGTCAGCGCCCGGCTGCTGCCCACCACGCTGTTCGGGGAGCGGTACGTCGAACTCGTCCCGCCGGCGACCAGCGCCGCCGGGCCGATCCACGACGGCGCGGTGATCGACCAGGACCACAGCCGTACGGCGATCGAGTTGGAACGCGTGCTCGACGACGCCCTGCCGGTGCTGCGGTCTATCCAGCCGGACAAGCTCGCCGCGACGCTCGGCGCCGTCGCGACGGCGCTGGACGGGCGCGGCGACCAGCTCGGCGGGAACGTCGTGCGGCTCGACGACTACCTGCGGCAGCTCAACCGGGTGCTGCCGACGATCACCGAGGACGTGCGCCGGCTGGCCACCGTGCTGGACGGCTACCATGCCGCCCTGCCGGACCTGCTGTCGCTGCTGCGGGATGTCACCGTGACCGCCCGGACCGTCACCGACCAGCGAACCGAGCTGGCCGCGTTCCTCGCCGACGCCACCGACACCGCGGACGTGACCCGCGGCTTCCTCGACCGGCACGGCGACCAGCTGATCCGGCTCGGTTCGGTGAGCCGGCCCGTGCTGGAACTGCTGGCCGCGTACGCCCCGGAGTACCCGTGCCTGACGGCCGGTCTGGTGGCCCTGCAACCCCGGGTGGAGCAGGTCTTCGCGAACGGACGCATGCACGTCACCCTGGAGGTCACCCGGGACGGCGGCCCCTACCAACGGGGCCGCGACGAGCCGGCGTACCGGGCGCACAACGGCCCCGGGTGTCACGGGCTGCCGGCGCCCGGCCAGCCCGCGCCGGCGATCCGGACGGACAACGGGTACGACTACGGCGCCGCCCGTCCACCGGCCACGCTGCCCCTCGACCCGCCGTCGACCGACGCCGGGAGGTCGACCGGCGCCACGCCGCCGGCCGCGATGGGCCAGGCGGGAACCGCGCAGGAGAGCGACCTGGTCAAGCCCCTGGTCGGCGCCGTCACCGGCACACCGCCGGCCGAGGTGCCGGACCTCGCGGTCCTGCTCTGGGGGCCGCTGCTGCGCGGCGGGGTGGTGACCGCCCGATGACCGGCCGGACCACCACCGCCTCGCTGGTCAAACTCGCGGTCTTCGCCACGGTGACGCTGCTGCTGACCGCCATGCTCGCGCAGACCCTCGGCGCGTTCCCGGCCGGCGGCACCACGTACCGCGCCCGGTTCACCGATGTCACGGGCCTGCTGCCCGGCGACGACGTGCGGGTGGCCGGCGTCCGGGTCGGTCGGGTCAAGCGGATCCGCGTGGTCGACGACACCACCGCCGAGGTGGCCTTCACGGTGACCGCGGACGTGCCGCTGGCCACCAGCGTGCGGGCCGCGATCCGCTACCGGAACCTGGTCGGTCAGCGGTACGTGGCGCTGGCCGAGGGACCCGGTGACGGGCGACCGCTGCCGGCCGGTGGGCTCATCCCGCTCCCCCAGACCAGCCCGGCGCTGGATCTCACCGTGCTGTTCAACGGGTTCCGCCCGCTGTTCACGGCGCTCAGCCCGCAGGACGTCAACAAGCTCGCGTACGAGATCATCCAGGTGTTGCAGGGCGAGGGCGGTACGGTGGCCAGCCTGCTGTCGCGGACCGCGTCGCTGACCACCACCCTGGCCGACCGGGACGCCGTGATCGGCCGGGTCATCACCAACCTGAACGCCGTGCTGGGCACCCTCGCGGCCCGGGACCAGAACCTCGACCAGACGATCGGCGAGCTGCAACAGTTCGTTTCCGGGCTGGCCGCCGACCGGACCGCGATCGGCACCGCCGTGACCAACCTGGGCGACCTCACCGACGCCACCGCCGGGTTGCTGAGGGACGCCCGGCCGCCGCTCGCGACCGACGTACAAAATCTGGGTCAGCTCGCCGGCACCCTCGACCGCAACGCCGCGGTCCTTTCCGGCACGCTCGGCCGGCTGCCCGACCGGTACCCGGAGCTGACCCGGGTCGCCTCGTACGGTTCGTGGTTCAACTTCTACCTCTGCGACTTCGACGGGCACGTGGCGGTCGACGGCCACGCGCCGCTCGACGCCGCCACGTTCAATGCCCCCGCCGCCCGCTGCGCCGGAGGTGCGCAGTGACGCCCCGCACCGGAGGTGCGCAGTGACGCCCGCTGGGAACTCTCCACGCCTACCGCTGCGGGAGCGGCGCCCGGCGCTGGTCGGCGCGGTCGGCCTGGCCGTCGTCGCCGCCCTGCTGCTGGCCGCCTTCCAGCTCGACTGGCTCGCCGGGTTGACCGGCCGCGCCTACCAGGCCGCCTTCCGGGACGCCAGCGGCCTGGCCGCCGGCAACGAGGTCCGGGTGGCCGGGGTACGCGTCGGCACGGTGACCGCCGTGGAACTGGCCCACGCCGACCGGTCGTACGTGCGGGTCCGGTTCCGGTTGGACGACGACGGCGTACGGCTGGGCACCGAGACCGGCGCGACGATCCGGATCAAGACGGTGCTGGGGCAGAAGTACCTGGCGCTGGCCCCGGCCGGGCCGGGACGGCTGGCCGAGGGCGCGCAGATCCCGCTGGAGCGCACGGCCGCGCCGTTCGACGTGGTGCAGGCGGTCAGCGGCCTCGCCGACACCCTCGACCAGGTGGACACCCGGCAGCTCGCCGCCGCCTTCGACACCCTCAGCCAGACCTTCGCCGACACCCCGACCAGCGTGCACGCCTCGCTGACCGGGCTGTCCCGGCTGTCGCAGACCATCGCCGGCCGCGACGCCGAACTGCGGCAGCTGCTGACCCGGGCGCGCAGCGTCACCGCCGTGCTGGCCGACCGGGACGAGGAGTTCCGCAAGCTGGTCGCCGACGGCAACGCGTTGCTGGCCGAGGTGACCCGGCGGCGCGACGCGATCCACGCGCTGCTGGTCGGCACCAACGACCTGGCCACCCAGCTCTCCGGGCTGGTCGCCGACAACCGGGCCCAGCTCGACCCGGCGCTGCGCCGGCTGCGCGAGGTGGCCGCGATCCTGCAACGCAACCGGGACAACCTGGAAAAGACCATCGCGCGGATGGCCCCGTTCGTCACCGCGTTCGCCAACGTGGTCGGCAACGGCCGCTGGTTCGACTCGTACGTGGACGGGCTGGTTCAGCCGTTCCTGCCCGCGACGGGAGGTCGCTGATGGACAGCCGTCGCTGGCGGCGGATGATCGCCGCGGGCACCGTCCTGGTGCTCGCCGCGGTGGCCGGTCTGCTCGTTCTGCGGCACGGCGGACCGCAGCGGCGGCTCGTCGCCGACTTCAGCCGCGCCGTGGGCATCTTCCCCGGCTCCCAGGTGCGGGTGCTCGGCGTACCGGTCGGCACGGTCACCGCCGTCACCCCGCAGGGCCGTACCGTCCGAGTCGCCATGCGCTACGACGCCGGGGTTCGGGTACCGGCCGACGCGCAGGCGGTGATCGTCCCGCCCAGCGTCGTCAGCGACCGGTACGTCCAGCTCACGCCCGCCTGGTCCGGCGGCGAGACCCTGCCGGACCGGGCCGAGCTGCCGGTCGGCCGCACGGTCGCGCCACTGGAGATCGACGACGTCTACCGCTCGCTCGACGAGTTCAACCGGATGCTGGGGCCGCGCGGGGCCAACGCCGACGGCGCGCTGTCCCGGCTGCTCGGCACCGGCCGCGCCAATCTGGAGGGTAACGGCCAGAGCCTGCACGACACCCTCGACGGCCTGTCCACGGCCCTGACCACCCTGTCCGACGGCCGGCAGGACCTGTTCGGCACGGTGGACAACCTGCAACGGTTCACCACCGCGCTGGCCCGCAGCGACGAGCAGGTGCGCGAATTCAACCAGCGGCTCGCGGACGTGGCCGACCAACTCGCCGGCGAACGGGACGAGCTGGCCGCCGCGCTGCGCAGTCTGGCCACCGCGCTCGCCGACGTCACGACCTTCGTGCGGCAGAACCGCGACCAGCTCTCCGCCAACGTGACGGCCCTGGCCGACATCACCGGAGTCCTCGTCCGACAGCAGAAGGCGGTGATCGACATCCTGGACGTCGCCCCGCTCGCCCTGTCCAACCTCAACCTCGGATACAACCCCCGGTCGGGCACGCTGGACACCCGGGACAACGCGATGGGCCCGTACGACCCGGCCAGCTTCGTCTGTTCGCTGCTGGTCGACCAGCTTCCCAAGCGGGTGCCGGACACGTGCGTGCAGCTCGCCCGTACCCTCCAGGCGCGCAAGCTCCCACTGACCGACCAGCTGCGCACGCTGCTCAAGCTGCCGCCCAACCCCGCACCGGCGGGCCCGGCGGGGCCGGGCCCGGTGACCCCCGCACCGGCGGGCACGGGCGGACCGTCGGCCCCGGTGGACGGCGCCGGAGCACCGGCCCCACCCGGCGGATCGACCTGGGACCCCACCCTCGGCGGCATCCTGCGGGGGCGGCCATGAGGACGGGACGGATCCTGCGGGCGCTGGCCTGCGCCGTGTCGGTCGCGCTGCTGCCCGCCGGGTGCGGCCTGCCGGACCTGGCCGACCTGCCGCTGCCCGGCGGCGCGCCCGCCGGCGACGGCTACACCGTCACCGCGGAGTTCGGCGACGTGCTGGACCTGGTGCCGCACGCGGCGGTCAAGGTCGACGACGTGACGGTCGGCAGCGTCGAGAAGATCTCCCTGGCCGGGTGGACGGCCCGGGTGCGGCTGCGGGTCGACCGGACCGTGCGGCTACCCGGCAACGCCACGGCCGCGGTCCGGCAGAGCAGCCTGCTCGGAGAGAAGTTCGTGTCCCTGGCCGCGCCGGCCACCGAGAAACCCGACGGTCAGCTCGGCGACGGCGCGGTCATCCCGCTGGCCCGTACCAGCCGGGGCGCCGAGGTGGAGGAGGTGCTGGCGGCCCTGGGCCTGTTGCTCAACGGCGGCGGCCTGGCCCAGCTCAAGACGATCACGCAGGAACTCGGTACGGCCCTGGACGGGCGGGAACCGGCCGCGCGGGACGCCCTGCGGCAGCTCGACACCCTGGTCGGCGGCCTGGACCGGCAGAAGGCGGACCTGGTCCGGGCGCTGGACGCGCTGGATCGGCTGACCAGCCGGCTGGCCGCGCAGCGGCAGGTGATCGGGGACGCCACCGACGCCCTCGCCCCCGGACTGACGGTGCTGGCGCAGCAGCGCGCCCAACTCACGGCCGCGCTGACGGCGCTCGGGGAGCTGGGCCGGGTCGGCACGCGGGTGATCGATCGCAGCCGGGACGACACCCTGGCCAGCCTGCGGGCGTTGCGACCGATCCTGGACCAGTTGGTCCGGGCCGGGGACAACCTGCCCCGGTCGCTGGAGTTCATGCTGACGTACCCGTTCCCGCCGAACGTCAATGGCGCCGTCGTCGGCGACTTCGTCAACCTGTCCGCCACGGTCGACCTGGACGCCGCCTCGATCCTGGCCAACCTGGTCGCCGCCCCAGCCGCCCGGACCCCCGTGGCCGGCCGGACTCCCGCGGTCGGCCGCGGCACCGCCCCGGCCGCCCGGCCGAGCCAGGGCGGGTCCGCCGCCAGGCCCGGCGCCGGGACGCGCGGCACCCCCGGACCGGCGCTGCCCGACCTGCCCGGTCTCGCGTGCCTACCGGACCCCGCGAAAATGCCCGCCGTGTGGACCCCGCCGAAGAAGTGCGGGCTGCCCGACGGCTGCGTGCTGCTCAAACCCGGCTCCGCCGTGCCGGTCGGCGGGCTGCTGCCGCCCGGCGGGCTCGTGCCGCCCGGCACCGCCTTTCCGGCCGGTACGAAGCTGCCGCCCGGCACCATCCTGTCGCCGCAGTGCGTCCTGCCGGTGACCGGCGCCGTGACCGGTGCGGTCGGCGGGCTGCCGGACCTGCTCACCGGAGGGCAGCAACCATGATCGGACGTACGGCCCGACTCCAGCTGATCGCCTTCCTGCTGGTCAGCGCGCTCGGCATCGGCTACGTCGGGTTCCGGTACGTCGGGCTCGGCGACCGGTTCTTCGGCGACGGCTACGTCGTGCACGTCGACCTGGCCCGGGCCGGCGGGCTCTTCCCGAACGCGCCGGTGACCTACCGGGGGGTGCCGGTGGGTCGGGTCACCGGGGTCACGCTGCGCGACGGTGGGGCCCGTGCCGACCTGCGGCTGGACGGGTCGATCCGGGTGCCCGACGACCTGCGTGCCGTGGTGGCCCAACGGTCGGCCGTCGGCGAGCAGTACCTGGATCTGCGCCCCGACCGCGACGGCGGGCCGTACCTGGGCGCCGGCGCGGTGATCCCGCGCGACCGCACCGGCGTGCCACTCGCGCCGGAGGCGCTGCTGAGCAACCTCGACGCGCTGGTCCGCTCGGTGGACCCGCGGGACCTGACCGTGTTGATCGACGAACTGGGCACCGCCTTCGAGGGCAACGAGCGGGCGCTGGCCCGCATCCTCGACGCAGGCGACGCGCTGCTCACCGACGCCGACCGGAACCTGCCGCAGACCCTGGCGCTGGTAACGGACGGGCGTACCGTGCTGACCACCCAGGCCGAGTCCACCGCCGCGCTGCGCCGCTGGGCGTCCGGGCTGGCCGCGCTGGCCGCGACGCTGCGCGCGGCCGATCCCGACCTGCGCCGGCTGCTCGCCGCCGAGCCGCCGGCCGGGGCCGAACTGGTGGCCCTGCTGCGCGATCTGGAGCCGTCGATCGGCGCCCTGCTGGGCAACCTCGTCACGGTCAACGGCATCGCCGCCCGCCGCCTGCCGGGGATCGAGCAGGCCCTGGTCGAGTTCCCCATCGCGGTCGCCGGCGGGTTCACCGTCACCCCCGGCGACGGCACCGCCCACCTGGGTCTGGTGGTCAACGTCGGCAATCCGCCGAGCTGCGTGTACCACGGCGGCCGGGTCGGCTGTAGCGCCGCCGACCATGCGCGGGGTTCCGGCGTACGCGGCGCGGACAACGCGCCCCGCCGGGGCGGCGCGTCGGCCGGGGCGGCGTCGGGCCCGTCGGCCGGTGCCGGACCGGCCGACGACGGCTCGACCACGCCGACGTACGACCCGGCGACCAGCCTGGTGCTCGGCCCGGACGGGCGGCCGTTGCAGCTGGGCGGCACCGGCGGTCAGTACCGGCTGGCCGGGGACCAGTCGTGGAAACAACTGTTGCTCGCCGGGGTGACCCCGTGACGGGCGGCCCGAAGGAGGAGCGCGTGCCGGCCCCAGAGGAACACCCGTTGAAGCTGGTCAAGGGACTGACCCAGCCCGCCCGGGAGGTGCGGCTGCGCAGTCTCCCCCGGCGGCCGGCGGAGCCGGTCACCCCGCTGCGGGCCGTCCCCGTACCGGAGGACGCGACGCCGACCGACGCCGCGGTGGGGCAGGTTGCCGCGCTGCTGGCCCGGCTCGACGAGGAACCGGTGACCGACGAACCGTCGGACGGGCCCGCCGGCCCCGCTCCGGTCGCCCGCGTCCCCGCCTTGGCCCCGACCGACGACGCCACCGCGCCGACCGCCGCATCGAGGGACGACGTGGTGTCGGACGCCGCCGGGTCGGCCGGCGACACCACCGGGTCGGCAGGGGCTGCCGCCGAACCGGCCGAGCACACCGGCGCGCCCGCGGCCGACCCGACCGCGCCGGCGGCCGGCCGTGCCGTCCAGCCGCCGGCGGGACACCGCCGGGTGGTGATCGGCCTGCTCGCGCTCGTCCTCGTCGCCGTGGCCGCCGTGGCCGTCGTGCTCGGCCACCGGTGGTACGTCGCCCGCGCGGTGGACGCGGCACACCAGGCCGCGCTCGCCGCCGCGAAGCAGGAGACGGTCAACTTCGTGTCGGTCAGCGCGGCCAGTGTGGACCGGGACCTGCAACGCATCTCGGCCGGCGCGACCGGCGAGTTCAAGGACGAGTTCACCCGGGGCCAGGAGAAGGTCCGGGCGGCGGTGGTGGAGAACAAGGTCGACTCGCGCGGCACGGTGCTGCGCGCCGGCCTGGTCTCCGGGGACCGGCGGTCGGCCACCGTTCTTGTCGCTGTCGACGCGACGGTGAAGAACGCCAAGGCCCCCGACGGGCGGCTGTCGCACTACCGGATCCAGGTCGAGCTGGCCCGCGACCGTGCGTCCGGCACGTGGCTGGTGTCCCGGCTCCAGTTCGTCGGCTGACAGGGAGGAACAGATGCGCATTCTCGACAGGCTGATCCCGTGGTCGCGCCGTGCCGGCCGGCAGAGACCTGCGACGGCGCCGGCGGCTGCCCGCGCGGTCCCGCCGCTGATCGTCAGGCGGGCGGTCCCGGCGTTGATCGTCGCCGTCGTGCTGGCCGCGCTGGCCGCTGGCGTCGCCTGGTACGGCACCCACCGCGCGCAGGAACGGGACCGGGCCGTCCGCCAGTCGCTGGCCACCGCCCCGGCCGCCGCCAAGGCGATCTTCTCGTACGACTACCGCTCGTTCGACAGCAGCGTCGCCAACGGCCGGACCTTCGCCACCGGCGCCTTCGCCGACGAGTACGCCACAACCACCGCCGCACTGAAGGACACGGCCACCAAGCAGCAGGCGGTGGTGCTCGCCGAGGTCTCCTCGACCGGTGTCGTGACCGCGCGCCCGGACCGGGTGGAGCTGCTGGTGTACCTCAACCAGTATCGCCGCAACGTCAGCACGGCCGGCGAGAAGGTCGACCAGAACCGGGTGGTGCTCACCATGGTGCCCGTGAACGGCGACTGGAAGGTCGCCCAAGCCACCGCGATCTGAGCGCGGGAATTCGGTCGCGCGGTCGTGGCGGCCCAACGGTTGCGAGCCCCTGGCCACCGGCGGCCAGTTGTCGCCCGATGATCCCGGGACCTGCGTCTGGGCGGTCCGGCGGTCAGGCGCCAGCGGCGGTGACGATCGCGTCGGTGGCAAAGCCGAGCAGCAGCCCGGCGAGCAGGCCCCAGGTGAAGATGTGTTTGGGCGCCGTACGGCGGCCAACCGCGAGCAGTTCGATGACCACGTACAGGATCGACCCGGCGGCCAGCGCCAGGAAGGCGATGCTGACCAGGTCGTTGGCGAACCGCTGCCCGATCAGCGTGCCCAGGAAGGTGGGCCCTCCACCGATCAGGCCGAGCAGACCCAGGTAGCCCCAGGACGGCCGCGCGCCGGTTGCGGCCATCGGCGCCACGATGCCGAAGCCCTCGGTGGCGTTGTGCAACCCGAACCCGATGATCAGCAGGACGGCCAGGGCGATCTCGCCCTGGGCAGCCGAGCTGCCGATGGCCAGCCCTTCGGCGAAGTTGTGCAATCCGATGCCGACCGCGATCAGCATCGCGAGGTGCCCGGCCCCGCTCCGCCAGGCCGCCCGGTCAGCGTCACGGGCCGGCGTCGGCGCGCCACCGGCCGCGCTCCCGGTGGCGGGTGGGGTGGCGTCGGCCGCCCCGACGCTGACCGCCACCGGCGGGCTCAGCACCGCGGCCGTCGACTCGGCCATCCGGGTCCGGCGGGCCGCCATCCACCGGTCGAAGTACACCAGCCCGAGCAGGCCCACGGCGAGACCACCCGCCAGGACCACCCCATCGACGGCTGCGGCACCGTGGCCTCGCTTGCCGACGGCCTCGTCGAGGGGCTCCCACGCGTGGGTGAGGACGTCCCACAGCAGGAACAGCAGGATGCCGACCGCGGTGGCGTTCAGCAGCGCCCGCATCCGCGGCGCCGGGCTGGGCAGCCGCCCGATCGGGAGGCCGAGGAAGATGGTGAAGCCGGCGATGGCACCGAGCAGGGCGATCTGAGATGTGGACACGGACTCACTCCGGCGACGGGAACACAACTCGAGTTAGGTTAGCCTAACTTCTCCGGTCGAACAAATTCGCCCCCCGGGCACGTCGGCCGGCATCCGCCCTGGTCATCAGCGCGACGCGGGCCGACCGCCGGATCAAAGGCGGCCGCCCGCCGCGGTGTCGGAACCCGCTGGGCAATGATCCACGCCACGAACCGCAGATATCTGCGTCGTTCAGGACGGGTACGCATTGCCAGGGGTCGTTGCGATCAGCACATCGGCCACCGGCCGCCAGCCCAGCGTCGTGTACAGGCGTTGACCGTCCTCGCTGGCGACGAGAATGCCGTGTTCGACGCCCTCGTCGATCGCGGACCGGGTGAGTGCGCCCATGACCGCGCTGGCCAGGCCCTTGCGGCGGTGAGCCGGCACGGTTTCGATCCGGTCTGCCACCGCATCCGTCCCGGCCAGTCCCATCGTCCCGCGCGCACCGATCGCTCCGGACTCGTGCCGGACCGTGGCGGTGACCACGCTGTCGCCGCCATGCGAGTCGACCTGGGTCAGGAGCCGGTACGGCGCCACCGGCACGCTCTGCGGAAGCCCGCGAAGATCGGCCGCCATCAGCAGTTCCGAGTCCTTGAGCACGATCAGGCCGGCGGCCACCAGTGCCGAAGCGGCCCTCGCCGGGTCGGTGGTGGGCACGGTCAACCAGGTGACGGCGTCCTCGCCAGCGACCAGCTCAGCCAGCGTGGTAAGCGAGGCGAGATCCTCGTCGGCATCGAGCGCGACGTACTCGATGTCGCGGCCGGGCTGCATGCACCGGACCCGCAACGCGCCGCCCACATCCTCGGCGACGGGCAACGCGCGCGCCACGCCCCAGCCGCGCTGCCAGCGGACGATGAGATCTCGCAGGTTGCTCACCCATCGAGTAGATCACTTGTCCGTGAGCGGCCCGCCACACCCTGGCACGCGATGAGCCCGAGATCACGTCAACGGATCGGCCGGACCCCCGTTCCAGCGATCCGCGGCACTGGCCGTGCCGATACTGAGGTGTTCCTAAGGTTCGCCGACGGAAGCATGAAGGCTGCCTTGTTGAGCTTGGGATGGCGGGGACGAACCCGCCACAACCCAACACGAGGGAGTCCCATGCGTACCAGAAGGATGTTGGCGACCGCCGCGGTGGCGACCGTCGCGGTGGTCTCCGTGACCGCTGGGTCCGCGGCCTCCGCCGCCACCGGGTCCCGGCCGGCCGGGAAGGGCTCGGTGGCCGTTGCGGCGAACGCGAAGCCCGGGCCGGACAAGGGCGACCAGGAGGCGCGACTGCGCAAGATCGCGGCGAGCCTGCACGTGAGCCTGGCGAGGCTGGAGAACGCGCTGCGCGACATGAAGATGACCAGCCTTCGGCTGGGTGTCGAGCCAACCGATCCGCGGGTGGTCGCCGTGTTCGCCAAGGATCTCGGCATCAGCGACGCCAAGGCTCGGGCGGTGATCAAGGAGATCGTCGGTCAGCCCGGACCGGGCAAGTCCGGCAAGCCGGAGAAGGGCGGCGACCAGGACGCTCTCCTGCGCAAGATCGCCGCGAGCCTGCACGTGAGCCTCGCGACGCTGGACAACGCGCTGCGCGACGTGAAGATTGCCAGCGGCAGGCTCGGCGCCGACCCGACCGACCCGCGGGTGGTCGCGGTGTTCGCCAAGGACCTGCACATCGGCAACGCTCAGGCACTCAAGATCCTCACGGAGATCGTGGGTCGGCCCGGCGTGACCCCGCCTGGAAAGACCCCGCCGAGCAAGCCGTCGGCGCCCGCACCGTCGGGTAAGGCGTGACACCACAATAAGTCGTGCGCGTTCTGATAGTCGACGACGATGAAGCGGTGCGGCGCGCGCTGATGCACGCGCTGCACCGCGACGGCTACGGCGTGGCCGAGGCGGCCGACGGGGGCGCCGCGCTCGAGCATGCGGCGGGCGGGGGCATTCAAGCGATCGTGCTTGACGTCCTGATGCCCGAGCCGAACGGCTTGGAGGTCTGCCGCATCCTGCGCGAACGCGGCGACGAGACGCCGATCCTCATGCTGACGGCCCGCGACCTGGTCGCCGACCGGGTCGCCGGGCTCGACGCCGGGGCCGACGACTACCTCGTCAAGCCGTTCGCCCTGGATGAGCTGCGGGCCCGGCTGCGCGCCCTGCTCCGGCGCGGCGGTCAGGCCCGCGACACGCTCACCTTCGCCGACCTGGAACTCGACCTGGCCGCGTGCAGGGCCCGGCGCGGCGAGCGCGTGCTGTCGCTGACCCGAACCGAGTACGCGCTGCTCGAACTGTTCCTGCGCAACCCGCGCCGGGTGCTCAGCCGCAGCGCGATCTTCGAGGCGGTCTGGGGCTACGACTTCGGTCCCGGCTCCAACGCGCTGTGGGTCTACATCAGCTATCTGCGGTCCAAACTGGAGGCGGACGGCGAGGCGCGGCTCATCCAGACCGTACGCGGCCTCGGATACGTGCTGCGGGAGGAGCCGTGACCCTCCGCGCGCGGGTCTCTCTGGTCTGCGGCCTGGCCGTGTTCGTCGCTCTGTTCGCGGCGGCGCTCGTGGTCTACCTGGCCGCCGACCGTGAACTGCACAACCAACTGGACAGCTCGCTGGTGTCGGCCGCGTCCAACGCGCCGGAATTCGCCAAGAAGCTCAAGCTGCGGGCCATCGAAACGGGCATGCCCTCACCCGACGGGGTGCTGGTCGTCGGTGACACGGTGCTCCAGTTCGTCTCGTTCGACGAGGCGAAGCAGGCGGCCCCGCCGACCGGGCCCGGTCCATCGGGCGGGTTCGGCCCGCTGACGAATGACGATATGGAGCTCGCCCACGGCGGGCGGAGCCCGTACTTCTCCTCCGTGACGTACCAGGGCCGACCGTACCGGATGTACACCGCGTCCTGGCTGCAGCCCGACGGGCTGGTCCGGGTCGCCCGCCCCGAGTCGGCCGCCATCGTGCCACTCGAACGGCTGGGTCTCGTCCTGGCCGCGTTGATGCTCGGCGGCACGCTCGCCGTGGCCCTCGGCGCGCGGCTGCTGGCCGGACGGGCGCTGCGGCCGGTGCGGGCGCTGACCGAGACCGTCGAGCACGTGACCGCGACCCAGGACCTGGCGCTCGATCTGCGGGGGCGCGTGGACATGGACGGCCGGGACGAGATCGCCCGGCTAGCCCGGTCCTTCGCCGCGATGATGGCCACCCTCGACGACGCCGTGCAGACCCAACGCCGGCTGGTCGCCGACGCCTCGCACGAGCTGCGCACCCCGCTGACCAGCCTGACCACCAACCTCGAACTACTCGCCGAGGAGGGCGGCCTGGCCGACCCGCAGGCCCCGGCGCTGCTGGGCTCGGCCCGGGAGCAGAGCGGCGAACTTCGCGCCCTGATCAACGACCTGGTAGACCTGGCCCGCTACGGCCAGACCGAGACCCACCGCGAGGACGTACGCCTGGACCTGCTGGCCGACGCCGTGCTCGCTCGGGCCGCCAGGGGCGCCCCACGCGCCCGCTTCGAGACCCATCTCGACGAGTGCTTCGTACACGCCGACCCCGACGCGATCGAGCGAGCAATCGGCAACCTGGTGGACAACGCGGTGAAGTGGAGCCCACCCGACGGCGTCGTCACGGTCACCGTCACCGCCGACGACCAAGAGGCAGCAGTGAGCGTCGCCGACGAGGGCCCCGGCATTCCCCCCGACGACCTTCCACACATCTTCGACCGCTTCTATCGTTCCCCGGCCGCCCGCTCGAAACCCGGCTCCGGCCTGGGCCTGTCGATAGTGCGCCAGATAGCCGACACCCACGCCGGCCGAGTCCTGGCCTCCCCCACACCCACCGGCACCGAAATGCGCCTGGTCCTGCCATTGGGGCGGTTCGCCACCAGCGGCTCCTGACCGTGATCGGGCCGCAGCGGCTCGGAACCCGTGGTCCACACCGTCCGGCCGTCCGCCGGATTGGTGAGGGACGGGCCGATGTCCGCCATGCTGCCCTGGGTTCCTCTATGGGAAGTGACACGCGACGTCTGCGGCAGATGTGCGCATACCTGAGGCACCGCGAACCGTGGGATAGGAAGGACAGGCATGGGGACGTGCCGGGGTGAGGGGACGAGACGCCGAACGGCGGCCCGCTGAACCAGTCGGGCCGCCGTTTCGGGGAATCTGAATCAGAGCGGGCGGATGTTCTCCGCCTGCGGGCCCTTCTGGCCCTGGGTGATGTCGAACTCCACCTTCTGGTTCTCGTCGAGGCTGCGGAAGCCGCTCGTCGAGATCGCGGAGAAGTGGGCGAAGACGTCGGCGCCGCCGTCGTCCGGGGTGATGAAGCCGAAGCCCTTGTCGGCGTTGAACCACTTCACGGTGCCTGTAGTCATGTCTGCTCCTTCGCAGGCCAGTCGGAGGCCGCACTGTGCGGACCCTTACGCCGCCGCGTTGATCACCCGCGTCGAAACGACACGAAAACGAAAGGCGCCTGGATGGGTTTCAGATGCCCCATCAGGCGCCGGAAAACGTCTACGGAAATCAAAACTGCAACTCGGCCACCGTAGCACATGATCGATCCACACCGCGCCCGGCGACCCGGCGCGCCGGAAATCGTGGATGCGCTCACCCTCGGTGACGCCGCTCTCCTCGACGAGATGCGTAGCCTCTCACCATCCTCGAGGCCCTCAACACCGCAACCGGCCCCGACCGCGCCGACCTGCTCGACAGGCTTACCACGTTCCAGGACGTCCGGCCGAGGGCGGCCCGGCACCAGACACCGCCCCGCCCTCGCCCGGCGATTCAGCCGCCGGTGGCCGCGGTCCCCGACGGGGCCGGGTCCACGTCGGGTACGGCGAACCGGGGGTTGTGGCCGGCCGCGACGACCCGCATGACGAATCCGGCTGCCTCCTCTGCCTGCCCGGCGCCGGCCAGGCCGGCGATCAGCGCCGGCCGGCCGCCGAGATCCCGGATCAGCGCCGAGGCCTGCTCGACGGCGTCCGGCGCGTCGCCGCAGATCACCACCACGGGCGCCCGGTCCTGCGGCCCGGCATACGGCCACGACGTTCCCGCGAACAGGTGCAGCGCCTTGACGGCGTGGGCGCCGACCGCCGTACCGGCCACCAACTCCGCCGCCGAGGCGGACCCGGGCTTCAACTCGCCGGTCGCGTAGTCGACCGCGTTGGTGCAGTCGATGACCGTTTTTCCGGCCAGCGTCCCCTGGTCCGCGCCAACCAGGGCCAACGCCTCCCGCAGCCCGTCCCAGGCAACGGCGACCACCACCACGTCGACCTGCGATGCGAACCTCGCCGGATCGACCACGCCGGCGCCGAGACCGATCTGCTCGGCCGCCGCCGCGGCATGTTTCGGGTCACGGCCGGTTATCCGCACCGAGTGACCGGCGCCCGACCACACCCGGCCCAGACTTCGGGCCAGGGCGCCGGTGCCGAGGATTCCCACCCGCACAGCAATCTCCTTCGCGTCAAATGGGTACTGCACGCCACGCTACGAAGGACGTTCCTACCGACTGGTAGGACAACGACGGGAGTATGGATCCCATGCTCGACGGGGATTGCCAGACGTTCGTGGCCGACTGCCATGTGCGGGCGGCGGCGGAGTTGCTCAGCCACTCGTGGGATCCCGTCGTGCTGTCGGCGCTGCGCCCGGGGCCGCTGAGGCGCAAGGACCTGCTCGATCGCATCGGCGGCATCAGCGACAAGGTGCTGACCGAGTCGTTGCGGCGACTGCGGTCACGAGGACTGGTCATGAAGATCTCGGACACGGATCGGCCGCCGTGCCCGCCCCCCGGCGCCGTCTACCGGTTGTCCTCGCTGGGTGAGTCGCTGGCGACCGGTCCCCTCGCGAGCCTCGCCCAGTGGGCCGCCGCCCATCAGGCTGAACTGGCGTAGGCGATTCTGCCTCTACAGTCCCTGCCTGGAGATCGAGGCGGCCGCCCTATCGGCCGTCACCCTTCGACGGGAAGCCGGCCCCGGGCGTC
Source organism: Plantactinospora siamensis (assembly GCF_042434095.1). Classification (NCBI taxonomy): domain Bacteria; kingdom Bacillati; phylum Actinomycetota; class Actinomycetes; order Micromonosporales; family Micromonosporaceae; genus Plantactinospora; species Plantactinospora siamensis. The sequence goes on along the minus strand of NZ_JBHLUE010000026.1, from coordinate 30,930 downwards.
GGCTCGGGTAGTGCCAGCGCGGCCGCGGCGGAGGCAGCGTTCCTGGCCAGCAGTGACCGTGCCTCGTCGGGGTTCCTTCGGGCGATCGCCATCACCTGGCGTACCCGATCCAGCCCCCGCTGGACCCACAGGCTCGGGATGGGGTGCCGCCGGTCCTCGTCGGCGGAGCGCTCCGCCTCCTGCGCCGCGTCGGCCGCCGCCGCCAGGTCGCCACGGACCAGGTGCAGGTAGGTCAGCTCCTCGGCGGTGTTCATATCCAGCCAGTCGACACCGAGCGCGGGGTCCGGCGCCGCCTGATCGCGCAGGTGGTCGAGGTAGCCGTCGAGGCTGCCGTACCGGTCGAGGAAGGGCGCGCCCTGCACCAGGATCGCCCGGGTCATCGCAGCCATCACGGGTTCGTAGTCGTCCACGGAGGCCGGCTCGTCCCACGCGCCAGTTAGCGGCACCGCGCAGGTGTAGCCGTTGACCCGCGGGGTGGCCAGGAACTGGACCACCGCGTCGAGCCGCACCGCCGGGGCGTGTCGGGACGGCCGGAGCACGATCTGCTGGACGGTCCAACCGACTTCGCCCCGGATCAACGCGCCGCCGGCGACCGCCCACTGGCCGGGCAGTGCCGGTACCAGGAACCGGCGAACAGCACCGTTCCAGCGACGGGTGTTCAGGGTCGTCCTCCTCGGTCAGCAGCGCCCGGCTAGCACGGACATTGGCTTGTAGCGCGGCGGCAACTGGGCGACGCGGGCAGCGCCTTGAGGCGGTGAACCTTCTGAAGCACGCCGGCGATGTCTTCGCGGACGGCACAGTAGGTGGCCTCCGTGACGCTCCGTGGCTGCAAGCTTCAGCAAAGCCGAGCTGTTGAGCAAACGTCCGCCCCCGTCGCTGCCTCCGGCGCACGCGAGGGTACGGCCGGCCCGGCCGATCCCGGCGAAGGGTTGCCAGCAGGCCGGGACTGAAGTTACCCCGACCGGCCGGACACCTGTACTCGTCGCGCTGCCCCGTATCGTCCAGCATGGGCACATGACCAGTCTGACCGGAGAGCAGATCGCCAGCGAGGGCCTCATCGGCTGGGCCTGCTTCTATGACAGCCTGGAGACACGGATCGCCACGCCGGACTTCGCGACCGGGCTGGCGCTCGTTGCCGCCATGGGTGCCGCCGCCGATCAGGTCGGCCACCACCCCAACGTCAACCTGCGCTACAGCCACGTGGACGTCCGGCTGAACAGCCAGGATAAGCGGGGCGTGACCGCCCGCGACGTGCAGCTGGCCCGCGCCATCAGCGCCCTGGCCGCGGACGCCGGCCTGCGCCCGTCCAGCGGCCCGGTGTCCCGACTCGACATCGCCCTGGACACGCCGGACCGCAGCCGGGTGATGCCGTTCTGGGAGGCAGTGTTCGGGCTGGTCCAGGCCGATAACTCCGACCCGGGCATCGACCTGACCGACCCGGCCGACAAGCTGCCGACCCTGTGGTTCCAGCAGTCCGGCCACGAGGAACCGCGCCAGCGCTGGCACCACGACCTGTGGATCGATCCGGCCAAGGTGCGACCCCGTATTGATGCCGCGATCGCGGCGGGTGGACGCCTGGTCAGCGACGAGCGGGCCCCGGCGTACTGGGTCCTGGCCGACCCGGACGGCAGATCTGCCTGTGCACCTGGCAGAGCCGCGACGACTACTCGACACGATCCACGGCTCGTCGATCACCAACCTCAAGAGCTACGTCCGGACCCACTTACGCAACGTCCCGGCCGTGCCGATCCCGAGCCGGGCTGGCACCGCCGTGATCACCACCCAGTCCGACTCGTAGTTCGGCCGCACCTCCGCGACCATCCGCACCGCCCGCTCCCGCAGCTCCTGCGGATACGGCTTCGTTCCTGCCATCTCTCCATCCTTCTCAAGCGGGCAAATCTCTACAAGATCCGGGGCGGTTCAAAGGTGCGCATTGCGCTTGGCTTGGGGGTGTCTGACCCGGCGCCACCGGTGCTGACCGGATCGCGACATGGAAGCATGGCACGCGGTCGCGCCAAGAATGCGCGGCACGCCGATCCGCTGATGATCTACGCTGAGTCTGTTGACTCGCTCGCGTGGGAGGGTGAATGCCTACGGCGGCGGACTATCTCGCGATCACCCCGTCGGCGGCTCGTACGCAATGGCGCTCCGTCGTCGTGCGTTCGCGGGCTGTCGAGGGCGGCCGGCAGGTCGCCTTTACCCCGGTGGAGACGCTGTTGTGCTTGGCCGCGAGCCTGCTGGTCAACCACCGCCGCTACGGCGGGTCAACGGCGCACCGTGCCGAGGAGCCGGTCCCCAGCCTGGCGCGGCTGTTCAAGCGTCCGAACAGCAGCATCCTGGCGAAGATGGCCAATCTCGACGGTAGCCGCCGCAACGGTGCCCGACACGAGGTGGAGGTCGCCGCCCGTCTGCTTGGCGGTCAGGACGAGCTGGCGAACGTGTATCGAATCATCGTGCGGGCGGCCCGTGACGTCGGTGTCACGGAGGACGACCTGCCCGACTTCCTATACCTGGAACACGACGACGCGCCGCTGATCCTCCTCGGCCAGGAGGAGCTGAGTACCACCGACATTGCCGACGCCGTCCAGACGGAGCACCCTGACATCACCGACCGGTTGACCGAGCTGCTCCTGATCGCCGCAGCGCGCGTCGGGCAGCACCGCTTCGCCCGCGACGTACTACGCAATCACGATCACCGCTGCGTGTTCTGCGGCCTTGCCGTTACCGTCGATGACCGACGGGCCCCGCGGATGCTCGTCGCATCTCACATCAAGCCGTGGCGGAAAAGCAACGCGCATGAACGCCTCGATGTCGCCAACGGCCTCACTGCCTGCCCCACGCACGACGTTGCGTTCGACACCGGTCTACTCACCGTCAACGGCGGCCTGCGCATCCACATCCACACCGACCTGCACCGTAGGGCCGACGCCGACCCAGCCCTACAGGCAGCGTTCGGCCGACCGCCCCTGGCCGAACGTCTCCTCCTGCCCGCCGACGCTCTGCCACCCCAGCGCGCCTACCTCGACTGGCACCAAACCCACGTGTACCGCGGGACGTCCGTCAGGTTCGATGGGTAACGAGGGGTACGTTCCTTACCCCTAACCCGCTGCGAGGGCGCGCCATGAGGGGCCCTAAACGGGTCATCTGCGAACCGGAGAAGGTCGCCGCCCGCAGGCCCCCGCCCAGACGCCGGCGTCACAAACGGGCAAGCTGCCGCGCTTGTATCGATCGATGACGTGGGAGTTCAAACTCGTGGTCGACGGCGTCTTTCATCCGCCGGATTACCCCGTCCCTGAGGGCCGGCGACGACCCCCCGCCGCGATAGCGGCGTCAATACGGGGTCGCACCTCGGCCGGATCGATCCACAGGTCGTGGTGCCAGCGCTGGCGTGGCTCCTCGTCGCCGGACTACTGGAACCACAGGGTCGGCAGCTTGTCGGCCGGGTCGGTCAGGTCGATGCCCGGGCGTCGACCGACGTCGTCTCGACGTTCTCGCGGCCCGGGAGCGGACCGTCGCAACCGAGATCGGCGTTGGACGGACGAACGCACAGATCGCCGCGAGGCACCATCTCAGCCTGGCGGCCGTCAAGAGCCACCTGTCGGCGATCCTCACCAAGCTGGACCTCAACAACCGCGTGCAGGTGGCACTGCTCCTGCGTGGGGCGGGGCCCGTCCCCTCGCAGTGATCGCACCACGCTGCTCCTGCCCGGTGACCCGCCGGGACTCGTCCCGCCAGGTAGACTTTCGGCCGGTCCTACCCCCGCCGACAGGCTACCGGGGACAGGGCCCGCTCCTTCTTTGGTTAGGCGATCGGATGCCTTGGCCGGATTCCGGAGCCGGTTGGCCTGCCTAGCGTCGAGGTCATGACGATTTCACTCCGACGGACTCCCGTGCCCTCGGTGCCCCTACGGGTCGCGACGGCGCTGGCCGCCACCGCGCTGGCCCTGACCGGGTGCACCGCGGGAATCGACACGGAGGTATCACCCACGCCGGACCGACCCGCGCCAACCCCGAAGCCGATGGACTGGAAGGAATGCGGGCAGGGTCTCGACTGCGCGACCATCATGGTGCCACTGGAGTACTCGAACCCCGACGGCACGCAGATCCCGCTCGCCGTGACCCGGCACCGCGCCACCGACCCGGGCAGGCGGATCGGCAGCCTGCTCATCAACCCGGGCGGCCCGGGCGTGCTGGCCACCGAGACGGTCGCGTCCATCAACGCCGCCAACCCCTACTCCCCTGCTGTCGTCGCCCGGTTCGACGTCGTCGGCATGGACCCGCGCGGGGTCGGGAAATCCGGCGCCGTACGTTGCCTCACCGACGAGCAGCGGGCCGAGCAGGCGGCCGAGAACCGGGACCCGCGCATCCCGGGTGGAAAGCCGTTCGACCAGTTGCTCGCCGACGCCCGCACCTTCACGAAGGGCTGCCTGGACCATCAGAGCCCCGAGTTCCTGGCAAGCCTGTCCACCGACAACGTGGCCCGAGACTTGGACCAGGTGCGCGCCGCGCTCGGCGAGGACAAGATCACCTTCTACGGCGCCTCCTACGGCACGGTGGTGGGTCCCATGTACGCCACGCTGTTTCCTGACCGCGTACGCCAGATGGTGATCGACGCACCGATGGACACCGACCTATGGCAGAACGACCCGCTGAGGCTCCTGGACGAGGTCTCCCGCGCCAACGAGGAGACGCTCAACGCCTGGTTCCACACCTGCCGTACCGAGAGCGTGCAGGTGTGCCCCTTCGGCAACGGTGACCCCGAGGCCGCGCTCGACGCCCTGGTCACCAAGCTAGAGGCCACACCGCTGAAGGTCCCCCCGATAAAGGACCTCTCGCCGGGCGGCACCCTCGACGGAGCGGTGGCCCTGGAGGCGGTACGGGCCGCCGCGGGCAACCGAGCACTCTGGCCCGTGCTCACCGCGGCTCTGCTCGCGGCACAACAGGGCAACGGCGCAGGTCTGTTCTTCGTCGCCTCGAAGGTCACTGTCGCGCCGTTCGGCGGCCCGTTCGCGACCCTTCAGGAGGCGCACAACGCCGTCCGGTGCGCCGACTGGCCGAAGCTGGGGGCCCTGTCCCAGCATCAGGCCGCCGCGAAGAAGATCGCCGAACGCGGCGAACGGCTCGGCAGCCGGGCCGCCTACAGCGCGCTCAACTGCGCGCTGTGGCCCGTCGAGAACAAGGACCGGTTCACGCGGGAACTCACCGGCGCCGGCGCCCCGCCGATCCTGGTGGTCGGCGGCCGGGTGGACCCCGTCACCCCGTATTACTGGGCGCAGGCCACGGCTAAGCGGCTCAAGGGTGCCGTCCTGCTCACCCGCGAGGGCGTCGGACACACGTCGTACCGCAGTAGCGGCCCGTGCGTCGACACGGCCGTGGACGCCGTGCTGATCGACGGAGCACTGCCCGCCGGCGGCACCGTGTGCAGCGCCGTACCCCCGGGCACCACCCGGCCGCCAGCGGCCGGCCCGCAGGGGCCGCGCTGACGACTCAGCGCGTCGGCCGTCGGCGCTGCCCGTGCGTGGGCCCTCGCCCGTCCTTGCCGAGCGAGGGCCCACGGTGCAGATGAAGCCGATCTGAAGGTCGAGGTGCCCCTCACCTGGCCGACGCGAGGGGAGGTGAGACGAGGCGCGCCACTCGGCTCCCTTCACGGACCGGGTCGTCCACGGACTGGCCGGTCCGCCCGCAGGGCCCCGGCAAAGTCGTCAGGTGATGCCGGGTAGGGCCAGCGGCCGGTGCTGTCGCGGGGTAGTCGCGCTGGGAAACGTGTTGCGAGCCGGCACCGCGGCTGGCACCGTCCTCCTTCTGCGCCTGGACCCACTGTTGTACGAGGCCGCGCTTGATCAGCTCGAACGCCGCTGGCCGGTCGGGACGCCCGGCGGTGCCGGGGCCGTGTATTTGGACGACGGCATGATCCTCACCAGCGTCGGTCTCGACAACGTCAACGGAGGGGTGACGCTCTGCGGCGAGACGGGAGCGATCTGCCAGGCATACACCCTCAACCGTCGGATCACCGCGTCGATCTTCTTGTACCGCGAATCCGGCGGCGAGCCGTACGTGATGGCACCCTGCGGTACATGCCAGGAACGGCTCGCGCTGTGGGGCCCAGACGTCGAGGTGGCCGTCCCCGACTCGGACAGCCCGGCCGGTTGGAGCGCGCGTACCCTCGCCGACGTGCACCCCTACTACTGGGCAAAGGTGTTCGCCGGAGGCGAGTGGCCCCCAGCCAGCCTGCACATCGAGCCCTGAACAAGTCGTCCCCGGGGCACTCCCGGGCCAGGGCCCCGGTAACGTCGTGACGCTGTCCGACTTGAGGCTTCTGGAGTAGAAGCGCCGGCGTTGGTGGCAGCAAGACGGGCATGACCGGCTCAGAAGATCATCAAGGTTCCTACGCCACGGTGATCGATCCGAAGTGAGTCATGCCCGCTCTGCCGTCATCGCTGATCTCGTCTTTATCCGTTGCACCGGCTCTGACCGTGTCCGAAACCGCTGGCGGGCTGACCACAGCACTGGCCGGGGTGGCTGATCCACGGGCTCGGCGCGGCGTGCGGCATCGGTTGTGCGTGGTGGTGACCGCGGTGGTGTGTGCCGTGGTGGCCGGCTACCGCTCGTACTCCGCGATCGCGGAGTGGGTGGCCGACGCCCCGGACGAAACGGCCGAGGCGCTGGGTATCGCCGCTGACCGGCGCCCGTCGGAGGCGATGATCCGCCGGTTGCTGCAGGCCCTGGACCCGGATGTGCTGACCACGGCGATCAGCGGCTGGCTCGTCGGCCGGGCCACGACCAGCGCCTCAGGCGTCCGGCGGGCGATCGCGGTCGACGGCAAGACGCTACGGGAATCCCGCACCGCCGTCGCCGCCGCCGATCACGTGATGGCCGCCTGTGATCAGGGCACAGGTGTGGTCCTGGCCAGCACCGACGTCGACGGCAAGACCAACGAGATCACCCCGCTTCCAGCCGTTGCTTGACCAGATCGGCGACCTGCGCGACACGGTGATCACCGCCGACGCGCTGCACTGCCAGCGCGACCACGTTGCCTACCGCGCCGAACGCGGCGCGCACTGGATCCTGACCGTCAAAGCCAACCAACCCCACCTGCACACCCAACTCGCCAGCCTGCTCTGGCGGGCCGTTCCCGACGCCACCCGCCACGACGATCGCGGGCACGGCCGCCGCGAGATTCGCACGTGCAAGATCCTGACGATCTCCACCGGCATCGACTTCCCGCACGCCGCCCAGGCCATCCAGGTCCGCCGCCGAAGACGACGCCTCGATGACCCGAAACGCTTCACCACCGAGACCGTCTATGCCATCACCGATCTGCAAGTCCACCAGGCGAAACCGGATCAACTGGCCGCGTGGATCCGCGGCCACTGGTCCATCGAGAACAAGCTCCACTGGGTCCGCGACGTCACCTACGACGAAGACCGCAGCCAGATCCGAACCGGCACCGGACCACAGGTCATGGCCGCCCTACGCAACGCCGCCATCGGCGCCCTACGCCTCGCCGGAGTCACCAACATCGCCGCCGCCAACCGGCACCACGCCCGCGACAGCAGCCGGACACTGACCCTCCTCGGCATCACCTAACGACTTTGCCGGGACCCTGGGTCGCTGCCTCGGCCGCTTCCGACGATAGGCGCCGGAACAGTTCTCGCAGCGCCACGCTGGCGGCGCGGACCGCGTCTTCAGCCAGGTCGGCACCCGCGGGGGTCAGGTGGACCCAGGCGGAACGCCCGTCCATGGTGTCCGGGCTGCGTTCCACCAGGCGACGCTTGGCAAGGTCCTTGAGCACCTTCGTGATGCCGCTCTGGTGCCATGATCTCGCTGATAGGTGTTTCTCGGGGTTGTCTGTCTCAGCGGGTCGACCGACCGAGATAGCCGTAGCCGCTGAGCGGAGTGCGGGCGCGTCGGCAGATCCGGAACGACGGTGACCTGCACCGACGTCACCTTCGGCGACGAGCGCCTCGCGGCAGAAGGATGGGTCGACGCGAGCAGCCCGCTGCCGAGCCGACCTGTGCTCGGGTGCGGGGCCATCGGGATCGGCGCTCTACCATCCGGGTGTGCCGACTTACGAGGAACTGATGGAGCTGAGTCGTCTGCCGGATCCGTCTACGCTGCTGTTCGGCGCGCGGTCGGGCGCGCCGACCGAGGGCGAGCCGGGCCGCCGCGAGGCGGTCGGGCACTGGTCCTTCCTCGCGGGCCGTGCCGGCCACACCGTCACGCCGCTGGCCACGCGTTCCGGGCACGGCAGTGCGACGTACTGCGGTGACGTGGATGTCGACGGGCTGGTCTACCAGGTGCACCGTGGACCACGCCGGCGGGTGGTGCAGGGGTGGATGGACGCTGAGGGCGCTTGGCAGGGCAGGTTCGTGCTCGACGACGCGATCTGGGCGGTACCTCTACCGCCGGAGCCGGAGCCGGTCGACTGTCCGTGGTGCGCGGGCGGCCCGCCGGACACGCTCCGGCTGGCTGGTTGCGGGCCGGTCGACGGTGTCTTCTCGGTCTGGGTGGCCGAGCACGCGGATGGCACCGGGCGCGGGATCGTCATCCAACACGACCCGGGTGAGGATGAGCCCGACACCGTGTGTTTCGAGCCCGCCCACCGGGTGGTGGAGGCTGGCCTGCGCGGGTGGGCGTTGTCGGACGACGAACTGGCCCTGCGGTTCACCGAGGATGCTGCCGGCGAGTTGGAGATCTCCGACGTTGATGGGTGGCTGCGGTTCCGGCTCGCGGTGGGGCCGGCGGCGCGGCTTGACTTGCAGGCCGGGCTGGAGAGGACACTCCGACAGTCCATCTGACGGCCCCGCACGCCTCTGGTTACGTCAGTCGCGGCCAAAGACGCTTCAGATCTGCTCGACGGGGCCATTCCCGACCGCCGTCTGCTCGATTTGCCGATCGTCGCGGCTACCGAAGGCACCCGGACCCGCGTGGAAGAGGCCGATGAGCAGGACGCCCAGCGCGCCGGCGGTGAACGCCACCCAGGGATACCGTGCGGCGTTCACCCAGTGCGTCCCGATCCCGGCGAAGACCAGTCCCGCCCAGCCGGCGATCAGGTTCGGAATCGGACCGTTGCCAAAGACGCAGGGGTAGCAGCGCCGGGTGATGCCGCGGATGAAGTGTGGCACGCCGTTGCCGCCCACAATGCCGACGAGCAGGCTAAGAGTCAGCGTCTGCCACATGCAAGGCTCCCATTCGTCGGCGGAGGCGCTGCGCTGGGATCAGTCCCATGGACGGTGGTGATGGTGACGCATCCCGAGTCGCACCGCCCGGCAGTTCCGGAGCGGCATCCGCGCATCGGTTGGTGGGGAAGCGGCGCCGCGGTACGACAGCGACACCACCGACGTGCTCTGGCAGCAGCTCGCCCACCACGCCCGGGAATGGGAGCCCGCCTGGGTTGTCGGCGCTATCGGCGTCGCGCTACCCGCCCTCACGCACCTCGCCGCGAAGATCAGCCGCGGCAACTCCCGGCACGCGGAGGATGTCGACTCCGAGGTCCTCGCCGAATTCCTTCAGGCTCTGCGTACGGCGGACCTCGCCCCACCCCGGCTCTGGCTGCGACTGTGCTGGGCCGCGTGGCGCACCGGCTCCGTCGTCGTCAACGCCCACGACGGCGAGGGACTCCCACCGCATCTGACCACCGGTTCGCGGTCGCCGAAGATGCCCTACGGGCATCCCGCCCTGCTCCTCGGCTGGGCCGCCGGTATTGGTCTGACCAGCACCGACGCCGCCGAACTGATCAGCGCTTACCCGCCTCGGCGACGTACTGATCGAACAACTGGCCGCCGAACAGGGCGTGACGTCCTCCGCGCTTCGGATGCGGCGCCGGCGCGCCGAACGTGTCGTGGCCGCCGCCGTGCAGCGCGGCGACCTTTCGAGCGTGACGCGTCCGTCCCCTGGTGGTACGGGAAGTGCTGTCCGTCCTACCTATCCGCCGCTCGTGGTGCGGACGTAGGACCGGAGATTCATGAGATCAGACTGCCTGTTCCGCAGACCTCGGCACATGGCGGTCCAGCAGCGGAAACACCTCTCGTCATCTCGCATCACTCCCGTGCTGTCGGTCGGCCCTCTTGCGGATTGAATGTGGAATGCGGGGTCGGGCGGCACGGAGCTTGACGTTGTCGCAGGGATGCCTGGTCACGACGGTGGCGCATCATGACTCACGTGCCGCAGGATCGAAGCGGGACTCAGATCACCACCGGGCGTGGATGAGGGTAGCCGTGATCGATTCCGTGAAGAGCGACGCCGTTGTGATGTACACCAGCCGAGGCCGCAGCCCGTTCCCGTGGGGTGATCCGGCCGCCGTGCGAGCGCTGGGCGCCGGGGAGGAACTGCTGCGCCACATCGAGGGGTTGGTAGAGGAGATGTACGAGGCGTTTCCCCTCGCGACCAGGGACCCGGATCTCAGCAACGCGACGGAGACGGTAGAGCGGGGGATGGCCGTACGGCATCCTGAGCTTGATTCGAGGGCCGTCGAGGCCCTGGCTTGGATGTGGAGCTACAGCGCGTGGAAGTAGACGCTCACCTCCTACCGTCGCTTCCCGAAGACATCCCGTTCGCCGTCGACCCGCACATCGTGGAGCGGGTCTGCCCCAAGGCGGCGCCAAGGTGGAGCGCCTTCCGAAGAATCACCAGCGCCGGTGCCGATTCCCCGGTTCCTCGTCGACGAGTTGGCCGCGCATGTCGCCGGGAAGCGGCGTGAGGATCTGGTGTTCACCGTGCCGAACGGCGGGCCGATGCCTAACACCAATTGCCTCGGATCTTGGCGCCGGCTGCGGCGTCGGTTGGGTTGGCGGGGCTGGCTCCGCACGACCTGCGGCGCGCTGCGGCGAGTCTGGCCGTGGCGGCGGGTGCCAATGTCAAGGCGGTGCGACGGATGCTCGGGCATGCCTCGGAGTCGATGACGCTGGACGTGTACGCCGGGTTGTTCGGTGACGACCTGGACGCGGCTGCCGGGCGATGGCCGCCTCGCCGCCGGTAACCGCCAGCCGATGCACCTCCACCGCCTGGACGATCGTAGGCCTGCGGCCAGGAGGCGACGACCCCGTCGGGCCTGCGCTGTCCATCGGTTGGAGCAACCTCCCTGCCTACAGTGCTGCGCTTCGGCGGGCCACTTGCTCCGCTGCCTTCTCCACCCGATGGCGCGACGCCCATGCCGATCCGCGGACGTGACGGCACCACATCAGTCCGTGCACGCTGCCACACCCCGTCACTAGCGAACAATCGCACATCGGACACTAGATCCAGCACCTGTGGTCTAGCGTCACGCTCCGAACGGTTTCCGGGACCCGATCAGGATCCCCCCTGTCAACACCCCCTCAATGATCCGAATGCGGGTGGGCTGCGTCCTGCGGCCCTCGGCGCTCCGGGGTGGCGCGAACCCGAAAACCTCCGTCCGGGCGGGGCTGTCTCGCTAACGGCACCTCTCCGTGTGGAGGCGTTGGCATCAGGGAGGTCTCCAAATTGACGACGGTGCGGCCCGGCTCTCCCACCACCCCTTCGTGCACTGGATCGTCCTCCCCGCCCCTCCCCTCGCCGGCTGCGCCGTGCTGATCGCCCTCACCGCCCCCGGCGGTCCCGCCGACTGGCTGGGGGCGCCGCCATGACGACCACCGCTCCTCCGAGCCGCCCCACGCACAAGTGGGAGGAATATCGATCGCCCTGTGGCGCGTTAAGGACTACCGTGATCGTCATGTTCGGCACCGTCGGCGTTGTGCGGCCCGCAGGTCTTCACCTGCCGGGCGCCTGCGGCGTGTGCGCATGGCTGGCTGATACCCGAGTCTGACCCTCCTCCTGCTGCGGCAGAACCACGGAGGAGGGTGGCCCGGTGCTCCCGGCGTCGTCTCCTTCACGGGTGTCGCCGTGACGCGCGGTTCTGGCGCGGTTTCCATGCGGGGTGGCAGCCCGCCCGCGTTCGTCTTCCGCCAGCTCATCTTCCCCACTGGGTGGAGGCTCATCATGGCCAAGAGCCAGTTCGTGCGGGCCAAGCCGCACCTCAACATCGGCACGATGGGTCACGTCGACCACGGCAAGACGACCCTCACCGCCGCCATCACGAAGGTCCTCGCCGACCGCGACCCCACCGTGAACCGGATCGTGTCCTTCGACGGCATCGACCGGGCGCCGGAGGAGGTGTCGCGGGGCATCACGATCAACATCGCGCACGTCGAGTACGAGACCGCGACCCGGCACTACGCCCACGTGGACATGCCCGGCCACGCCGACTTCGTGAAGAACATGATCACGGGGGCGGCGAAGGTCGACGGGGCGATCCTGGTCGTGTCCGCGCTCGACGGGGCGATGCCGCAGACCCGTGAGCATGTTCTGCTCGCGCGGCGGGTCGGGGTGCCCTACCTGGTGGTGGCGATGAACAAGGCCGACGCGGTCGAGGACCCGGAGCTGCTGGACCTGGTCGAGCTGGAGATCCGGGAGCTGGTGTCCGAGTACGGGTTCCCCGGACAGGAGGTGCCGGTGGTGCGGGTGTCGGCCCTGCGGGCCCTGGAGGGCGACCCGCGCTGGGTGTCGTCGGTGGTGGAACTGCTCGACGCCGTCGACCGGTACGTGCCGGTCCCGGCCCGCGAGCTGGGTGAGCCGTTCCTGATGCCGATCGAGAACGTGCTGACGATCTCCGGGCGGGGCACCGTGGTGACCGGCGCCATCGAGCGGGGCACGCTGCGGGTCGGGGACCCGGTGGAGGTGGTCGGTCTGGGCCCAACGCTGTCGACGGTGGCGACCGGGTTGGAGACCTTCGGCAAGTCGCTGGCGACCGCCGAGGCCGGGGACAACGCCGCCGTGCTGCTGCGTGGAGTCAAACGCGAGCAGGTGCAGCGCGGCCAGGTGGTGGCGCTGCCGGGCAGCGTCACCCCGCATCAGCGGATCCGGGCCAGGCTGTACGCGCTGACCTCCGCCGAAGGCGGACGCCACACGCCCTTCTTCGCCAACTACCGGCCACAGTTCTACGTCCGCACCACCGATGTGGTCGGCTCGGTGGACCTCGGTGACGTGACCATGGTCCTGCCGGGTGACACCGTCGACCTCACGGTGGAGCTCGGCAAGCCCATCGCGATGGACGTCGGCCTCGGCTTCGCCGTCCGCGAAGGCGGCCGCACGGTGGCCGCCGGCACCGTTACCGAACTGCTCGACTGAGCCGCGTGCGAGGGCTCTCGACCGAGAGGGCCCTCGCACGCCGGCGGGACCGGGTGGCCAGGGTCCCGCACGCCGGCTGCTCATCCGGTGACCCAGCCGGGGTGACCGGGTAATGGCGGACCAGCTCAGTGGAACGTGACGCCCAGTCGGTCGCACAGGGCTGCGGCTTGCTGCGGCGTGGCGAGGACCATGATGCTCTCGTAGATGCGGCGCGGCTCGCGTTCGAAGCGGACGTCGTACCAGGCGCGGGGGTCGTCCTCGTGGGCCGTTTCGGCGATCGCCTGGGAGGCGGCCGCATGGTCGTAGTAGTCCTCGGCGTAATGCTCGGCGGGGATCGACACCGGTCGGCCGTCGCGCTCGAACTCCAACCGGTCGTCGCGGCCGTCTTCCAATTCCCCGGCGCCCTCGACGATCCGGACGTTGCGGATGGCGACCCGGTCGCCGGCCACTTCGGCGGCCCGTTCCAGCAGGCCGCGGTAGTCGGTGTGGATGGAGTCGATGTCCTCGGCATGGATGGAAACCGCCACGCCGAACTCCTCGAGGGCGAGCGCCGCCTCGTACTGGCTCAACGGGACGTCGAGGTAACCGTCGGCGAGGACGCGGCGCACCGTCGCCGCCGACACCATGCCGATCTCCTGAAGGATCTCGCCCAGTCGGACATAGGTCATCGGTTCGGCGGTCGGCACGGACAGAAGTGTTCCAGACCCGATCAAGGACGCCAACTGCCGGGCAGCCACCGCCGAAAGCCACGCCCACCTCAACGCAGCCGCCGGCTTCCAGCCCAACAGAGCCGGTTCAGTGCGGCCGGCGCCGCGATGCCATGCCGTCGTGTTCTGCTGTCATTCGTCGTCCGGCGGGTCGGTCGTGGACGCCCGGACCCGCCGGACCAGCGGGACCAGGGCGCCGGCGTTGACCAGCACCAGGCCGATCAATTCGAGCACGCCCCCAAGAGCCAGCGACCGGTGCTCGTTGAGACGAGCACCGAGTTCGTTGGTGAGTAAGCGCGTCCCGAACTGGATGTCGGAGGCGATCAGCAGGAAGACGACCAGATAAGCGCCGGCGGGCAGCAGCACCCAGGCCAGCAGCATCGGCCGCCGCAGGACGAGGGCGACCACGACCAGCGCGACCACCACCGCGGCCAGCACGGCCACGTACAGGTCGTCCTCGTTGAACAACACAGGCCGGTAGCTGCGCTGCAAGCCGAACACATCGTCGACCCGTACGGTGGCGAAGGGCATCGCCACCAGCAGGACCAGCAGGCCGGCTCCGATCAGGGCGAGCGCCGACCGCACGGGCGCGAACACCGGTCCGCCGTCTCCGGAAGCCGCTGCCAGGACCGATGGCGGTGGCGGTTCCGAACCGGGTGCCGCAGCCGGTGTCGACCGTTCGGTCTGCGCCGGCTCCTCCGCCGCGTCGGTCATGATCAATCCCTCCCGAGCCGGCTGCCCGGTACCAAAGCGGATCCCAGGGCCGCCGCACAATCTCCCGTCGATGGCGGTGAGGTGCGCGCCGGGCGCGATCGAATGGACCAACGGCACGACCGCGTCGCCGCCTCCCGCGGGCAGCTTCCACCCCGAGCCGACGGCCGTCAAGGTCGTTCTCCATGAAGAGCATCAGGGTCGCGGCGGACGAGCCCCATGTGGGCCGACGGCGACGGGTATCCCTGAGCGCGCTCGGCGTTCTCCTTCGGGCTGACCTGGCGCGAACGGCAGGCGGCGGACAACCGGGACGCCCGCCACCCGTCGCAGAGGAACGTTAGGCGCCGGTCACGGACAGGAAATCGTCTATTTCGATCCGGATGGCTCGGATCTCTTGGGCCTCGGTGGTCTCCAGCGGGGTGCACGCGCTCCATGCCTGATCTAGGAATCGGTGAGCGACCTGTCGCTCGTCCCGGTGAGACAGGCCGAGCCCGGTGAGTGCGCGCACCTGCTGGGTCGAGTCTTCGGCCGAACGCGCCGCCAACAACGCGCGACGCAGGAGAACCGTCGCCTCGCCCATCCGCCCGTCGGCCAACAGGACGCGGGCCAACCCGTTCAGTGCGCCGGCTTCGCAGCGGCGGTCGTCTATGCTTCGCGCGATTTGCGTCGCCTGACGGAAGCACCAGACCGCGCGCTCGTCGCACCCCGTCAGCCGGTACAGCTCACCTAGGTTGATCAGGACGGCGCACTCCCCGTACCGGTGTCCGCTGGCGCGCGCTGCCCGCAACGCCTGGTCGAAGCAGTGCCATGCCTCGTCATACCGGCCGAGCCGCCGGTATGTGGCGCCCAGTCCGTCCTGGGCGGCGGCGGCAGCCTGCCAGTTACCGATGTGCAGCAGGCCTGCGATGGCCCGAGCGTGGTGCTCAATCGCCTCGTCGTACCGGCCGAGGCCCGCGTACAGCGCGCCGAGCGCCGTGAGGCTGGTGCCCAGCAGCAACGGCACGTCGATCTCCAGGCAGAGGGCGATGGCCTGCCGTAGATGGCTCTCCGCCGCGGCCACTCGGCTCATGTTCATGAACAGGATGCCGAGGTTGCCCAGCACGCTGGCCTCGCCGACGCGGTCGCCGACGGCTCGGAACAGCTCCAGCGACCGGGTGAAGTGCTGCAGCGCCAACTCGGTCTCGTTGACCCGTCCGTACATCACGCCGATGTTGCGAAGCGTCAGGGCCTCTGCGCGGACGTCGCCGAGCTCACGCGCCGCGTCCAACGCCAGGTGGTGCACCCGCGCCATGTCGGTGTAGGAGCCGCGGAGTTCGAGAAAGCGGCGGATGGTGCTGGCCAGCCGTACGACATGGTGCGGATGTCCGGACGCTGCCGCACGCTCGATGGCTGCGAGCAGGTTTGCCCGCTCCATGCGGAGCCACCTCATCGCTTCCTCTGCCCGGGTGAATGGAGCGGGAGCGTCGCTGGGCGGCGCCGCGAGATCATGCAGATCCATGGGACGGATCGTGCGCATCGCCGCGGAGGCGGTGATGAGGTAGTGGTCCAGCATCCGGATGATGGCGGGACGGTCCTGCGGGAACTCACGCGCGTACTGGCGCAGGAGGTCGTGCATGACGAACCGGCTCTGCCCCACTTCCATGATCAGGTTCGCCCGGAGTAGGTCACGCAGGAGCCGTCGGGTGGTGCGGATGTCCTCGCCGAGCAGCGCCATGGCCGCGGCTTCCCCGAATTGCTGTCCGGGGTGGCTGCCGAGCAGCCGGAAAGCGCGTGCCGCATCTTCGGCCAACGAGCGATACGACCAGGACAGGACCCCCCGGACGGCCGTCGAGTCGTCGTCACCGGTGTCCAGGAGGTCCAGCCAGCCGGGACCGCCGTCAGCCTCGGCCATCAGGGCAGCCAGCGGGGTACGCGGCCGGGATCGCACGGCCTCGGTGGCCACCCGCAGCGCCAGCGGCAGGAAGGAGCACCGCTGGGCCAATGCCAGCAGCGTGTGCCGGTCCACCGACGCCCGCTGGCCGAGCAGGCGTTCCAGCAGACGTACTGCGGCTTCGGCGGGCAACGGCGCGAGGTCTACCCGAGTCGCACTGTCGCGGGCCACCAGAGCGGCGAGCTTGTCCCGGCTGGTGATCAGGGTGGCGCAGCCCGGTCCGGCGGCGAGCAGCGGCCGCACCTGCTCGCTGGCGGCCGCGTTGTCCAGCAGGACGAGGACCCGCCGGTCGGCCATCGCGCTGCGGTACGCGTTGATGCGTTCCGCCAGGGTGTAGGGCGCCGATGGGACGCCGACGGCGCGCAAAAGGATCTCCAGTGCCTCCGCCGCGTCGAGCGGCCGGTCCGGTCCGAAACCCCGCAGGTCGAGGTAGAGCTGACCGTCCGGGAATTGCTGGCTCATCCGGTGCGCGCAGTGCACCGCGAGGGCGGTCTTGCCCACGCCGGCGGTTCCCGAGATGCAGCAGGCGCGACCGGCTTCCTCGGTGGACGGATCGAGGGCGGCCGACACGGCCGCCACCTCTCTTTCGCGTCCGATAAGAGCCGCGATGTCAAGAGGCAGTTGGCGAGGTGGGTCGGGTCTGGTCGTCGCCTCGGCGGTGGCCGGTGGACGCTCGCCTGGCCATTGCCGGGTCGGCACTTCGTTACGCAGGATCGCAGCGTGGATCTGGGCCAGCCGCGGCCCGGGGTCGGCGCCCAGTTCTTCGATCAACCGCTCGCGGTATCGGGCGTACCGATCCAACGCCTCCGCTGAGCGCCCCTGCATGGCCAGGGCTTGGAGAAACGCCGCGAGCAGGGGTTCGACCAGCGGGTGCCGCTCCAGGAAGATCGGCAGGCGGTTCACCACCGAGTCTGGACGCCCGCAGGCGAGTTCGGACTCCGCCCAGTCGGTCATCACCCCGACCTGCTGCTCGGTGAGCGCCGCCCTGAGGTTGGCCGCCCAGGCGCCCGCCACGTCGGCCAGGGGCTCGCCGCCCCAGACCTCGATGGCCTGGCTGAACAGTTCGGCGCGCTCTGCCGGATGGGTCGTTTGGCGCGCGCGGGCGATGGATGCGGTGTATCGGGCCAGATCCACGGCCTGCGGCGATGCCCGGAGCATATAGCCGCCGGATCCGGTGGCGATGTCCAACGGCGCTCCACGGCCCGTGATGCCCCGCAGCACCTGGCGCAGCCGGGCAACGTACGAGTAGAGGGAGGAGCGGGCGCCGGCGGGCGGATCGTCCCAGAGCCGTTCCATGACCGTCCGAACCGGCACCGGGTGGCCCACGTCGATGGCGAGGGCGGCGAGCAGTGCCTTCTGTTTGGCCGGGCCGAGCGCAACCGCGCCACCATCAGCCCGCACCTCCACGGGACCCAGCAGCCGCACAGTGACGGCCGGCCGGTCCACGTGGGCAGATGTGCTCGGCTGATCCGTGCTGGCCAGCGCCGCCTCGGTCGATGTCCATTGCGTCATGTCATCCCCCGTGCGGATCCCGCCGGTCGCCCCGTGACGGCGACGGGTCCCGCGAAGCCCTACCTGTACCAGATGGTACATCGAGCCGGAACACCGTCTCGGAAGACGCAGCAGTCCACGGCCGGCCGCGGTCAGATTGACTCCCGCAGGGTCGATCAGGGCGGTGATATTCCGTGGAATGCCCAACTGACCCCGCGGCGGCTGTGCGCTTATCCGCGATCCCGGCGCCGATCCGGACCTGCTGAGCCTCTTCCGCGCTCGCCCGTCTCGAAGTCGGCCTGCAGCCAGCGGCGGACCGAGCCGTACATCGCCATGGATCCAGCCGTAGCGATCCACGCAGCTGGCCCCCTACGCTTCGGGGGCCGCCAGCTCGAGCTCCTCACGTCAGCGCGCCCCCCACTGCCCGTTCAAGGCCCTTTGTCCGTTCGTGGTACCGGCCGGGCACTCCTTCGGGCATGATGCGATCGTGATCAGCGACGTCCATCGGCTCCAGCGCGCTTTCGACGAAGCCGAGTCCGGTGGCGACACCGACTCATTGACCAGCTTGTTGGCCGAAGACTTCCGGTCGATCGGGGAACAGGGCTATGTGCTGGACAAGGTCGCGTGGATCGGCAAGTTCGCCGAGTTCTCCTACACGAACCTGCAGAGCAGCGACGTAGAGGTTGCCTTCTATGGCCACACGGCGATCGTCCGGTGCGTGCAGCGCAGCCACTCGACCTGGCGCGGTCAGGAGATGTCGTTGGCCGTCCGGGTCAGCCAGACCTGGGTCGAGCTGCCCGAGGGCTGGCGGCTGGCTGGCATCCAGTTCAGCTCTCTGGGCGACTCATGACACCGGCGTCGGACCGGATGTCACGGGGACTGGGGGAACGCCGGCGGCACCGCTGCACGTGCAGCTGGGCCTGGTCCAGCAAGCGTCGGCATACGGCGCGGCTCCGCGCTCGAAGCGTCCGGATCTAGCCGAGAACGGTACACATCTCATTGCTCGTTCCGCGGCGTCGATCAACAGGCTCGATCTTCGGTCAGGGCGATTGATCTCATCTGCCGCGGCCGGGCGGCAGCCACATCCACCGGATGCTTGTCGCGGGCGACGGACCCGCGTCGCGCGGACGACCCGACGCGGCACCCTCCCCCGACGGCGCCCGTGCGGGCCTTTGCACATTGGCCTACCTGGCTCTGCGCCGGAGCCCGCACGCCGACAGCAAGCGCGGATCGCTGCCGAAGAGCCCTGAACCGCTGGGTTGAGTATCGGTCACCCAGCCGAGCCGTCGCGTCTCGGCGAATTCCTACATCCTGGCGTTCGCGATCCGCTCTGCCACACCGACCAGGTCAACCACACCCCGCGTGTCGACACACACCACCGGAGCGACGCCCAAGGGCTCGGCCTCCCTCTCCCACTGGGCCCAGGCGTCGGCGAGTTGCCGCCGGTCATCGTGGATCCGATGTCGCTGCCGGGCCGCGAACCGCTCCTTTGCGACGTGGGCCGGCACGTCGCACCACACCTCGACAACGGACGCCGGACCGCATCGCCGCAGTCCGGCGACGACGAACGGCAGATCTCGGGATTTGAACCACCAAGACTCCAGCATCACTCCACCAGACATGGCCGCCGCCAGGGTCCACATCATCTCGCCCGCCGCCGTTCCCAAGGCCCGGCCCGCAGCCGCGGGCACGACCTCCGCGACAACCTCCTTGATCACGTCCTTGCAGATCAGCGGCATGCCCAGCACCGGCGCCAACCGGGCCGCCAGCGTGGACTTTCCCGAGCCCGGCAGGCCATTGACAAGGATCACATTCCGCATCCCGCAATGGTCTCAGGACACCCTGCCCACCCGCCCTCGCGGATCCGCCACGTACCCGGATTCACGGGCCGGAACCTCGGGTCGGTTCCCCGGCGAAGCCGACGTCCACGCCTCGACGTCACCCAGGCCGCCTCACCGGCGAGGCGAACTTCTACCGGCTCCTGCCGCGCGGGGGTTGAGCCGCTCACCGCGATCGGACAGGCAGCGGGCGTCGACCGGTGATGGTCAGCAGGATGTCCTTGACCGGCATCTCCACCGGTTGGCCGTCCCCGATCCGTACGTCGGCGTCGGTGCCCCGTAGCTGGATGCCCGTCAGATCGACGCCGAAGTAGGACAGGCCGCGCGGGTTGGCGTTGTTCAGGACCAGGGCGACCCGCTCGACGGGCGGCGCCGGCAGACCCAACGGTTCGGTGATGTCCAGGCCGTGAATGGTGTCGTGGCTCAGCGCGCCGGCGGGGCCACCGCCCGGCGGCCGCCATGGGTGGGTGACATTGGCCCGCAGGATGGCCACGAGTTCCGGCCCGGACATCCGGGCGGCGTCCCTGCGGGCGGCTCGGTCGGCGTACCGGTTGAAGGAGAAGCCGGCCGCGACCAGCCCCAGCACCAGGCTGGGCAGGCTCGTCCGGAACGGCATGGTGATGTGCGCGACGACCTCACGTACCCGCCATCCCCGGCACAGGGAGGCCGTGTCCCACTCGTGGTCCTGAAGGCCGGCCAGGAGGCCGGCCAGTCGCTCCCGCTCGGCGCGGACGTGCGACGTGAGGTCTGGCTGGGTCGATGACATGAGCGGAAGCCTTCCGAGGTAACCGATGAGTCGCCTCTAATACGGCCGCCAGCCATAGGATTCATCGCTCCCCGGCAAACTGGGGCCTCGCGATCCCAGAAGACCGCCGCGAAACGGTCACCGAAGCCCAAAAACATCAGGATCTCGTTGATCCGCCTGAAGGTCCGACCGACTTGATCTTGTGGCAGGATCGCGGGATGCTGCGACTGACCGACTTCATCATCGACTGCCCGGACACGATGAAGCTGGCGACCTTCTACTCCGAGGTGACCGGGCTCCCGGTCAAGGAGGACAGCAACGAGAACTGGGCCGGTCTCCGGCTCGGTGAGCTCGAACTGGCCTTCATCCGGGTGACGGACTACCGCGCCCCGCAGTGGCCCGACAGCGAGCATCCCAAGCAGTTCCACCTCGACTTCGAGGTTGACGA
This sequence comes from Plantactinospora siamensis, assembly GCF_042434095.1. NCBI lineage: Bacteria > Bacillati > Actinomycetota > Actinomycetes > Micromonosporales > Micromonosporaceae > Plantactinospora > Plantactinospora siamensis. The sequence goes on along the minus strand of NZ_JBHLUE010000026.1, from coordinate 9,918 downwards.
CATCGAGGCCGAACAGCGCCGCGTCGTGGGCCTCGGCGCGACCCTGCTGCGGGACTGCCTGGGCCCCGAGGGTTACGGCTTCCGCGTCTACGCCGACCCGGTTGGCCACCCCTTCTGCCTCTGCCGCAACAAGGGGGTCGTCTGGACCGCCCAGGGCCCCGTGTGGCCCGAGCACCACTAGGCAGGATCTACCCGTAGGTGTGGCAGTCGTTGGTCACGGTCAGGGCGGTGGCTCCCGCAACGGGCGCCTCCCCGTACCGGCTGCCACGCGGTCACGCCTCGCCACGATCATGGTGGGGGTGAAGGCCGTCTTTGTCCCGGTGGCGTGCCGAGTGTGACCGGCTCCGGGAACGCGAGGCATTCACCGCCGCCGGCGTCGTGGGCGCCCACCGCGCCATCCTGCCGGCTGACGCCGTCCGGGACGCCACAGCTTCCCTGTATGCCGAGGTCGCTCATCGTCTGGGCTGGCTAAGACTCGGGCGCTGTCGGCGCCGCAGTTGGCGAAGCTGGGCGACGAAGCCGGCGCGTGGGTGGCGCAGGACCGTACGCTGCCCGAGGTCATCGCCTCGTCGGGCCGCCGTCGGTCCTCGTCGTCGGCCGTGCGGGACGGCTACCTGGGGACGACCTGCCGCAGGGCCAGCGGCAGGACCCGGGATCCCGGTGTGTCGCCGTCGCTTCGCGCCGGTCAACCGGCCAGGTACCGGGCCGGCACCGCCTCGGTCAGCCAGACCCCGTTGGCGCTGCGGTAGAACAGGTGGCCGTCGCGGGCCATCGCGGCCGCGTCGACGGTGAGGACCACGACCGTACCGGCGCGGCGCGCGCCCACGCGGTGGGCGAGGTCGGGGTCGGTGGACAGGTGCACGTGGTGCCGGCGAGCACGGTGCAGGCCGGTGGCCCTGATCGCATCCAGCGCCGCCGTGGTGGTGCCGTGGAACAGGTGTGGCGGTGGGGCCTGCGGCACCAGATCCAGGTCGACCGGCACCGAGTGACCTTGGCTGGCGCGGATCCGTTCGATCCCGTCCGGTCCGCGCTCGATGGCGAAGCGCTGCTTGTCGTTGCCGGCCACGACGGCGTCAAGATCACCGCGGCTGATCCTCATCGCGGCGAGGAAGTCCTGCACTGCCACCCAGCCGGCCCGGTCCAGCACGAGGCCGAAACGAGCCGGCGCGTGCCGCAGCGCCAACGACATCCGCTTACTGAGGCTCACCAGGTCCCGCTGACGCACGCCGAACATCATTCCCGGGTGGCGGCGGCGCAGCCAACCGAATACCGACGGGTCGTCGCCCTGCGGCCGGCGGGCGCCCCGCTCGCTGTTGGCCCAGGGGTCACGCTGCCGTGCCCGGCCAGACGGTGACACGGATCCTCCACCCGTCGCCGTCAGCCTTGACGAACTCGACGTACGCTACGTGCAGGTCGCCCCGAGTGTGTACGCAGTAGCGGCTGCCCTTGGCATACCTGGAGCCGATGGTTGCGAAGCTGTTGAGCTGCGAGATGCACGCCTGCCGGCTCGGCGCCCCGGGCTTGTCCCACTTGGCCAGGCCGGACCAGATGGGAAAGCTCTCGATCGAGCCACCACCGTCATAAATGTCGATGCTTGAGTCTGGCCCGGTAGCGACTTTCGGCGGGTCCGCATCAAGGTCCACGCCGTTGTTGTTGAAGAGCAACTCGTAAGGGCCGGCCCCACGGGTCTCCCCCTGGGCGGCGGCCGACGGCTTCGTCTCCGAGGCGGCCGGCTGTGCGCCCGCGGTCAGGCTGACGGAAGGCGTGGCGGCCACCCCACCGGCCGGCGCATGCCCACCGGTCCCCGCACCGTGAACGACCTGGTACAGAAAGGCCGCGGCACCGACCAGTGCGGTGATCAGAGCGGCGACGGCGGTAAGAACCCCGGAAAGCGACTGCCAGAACGGTGTCGAAGGTGGACCGCCGCGCCGCTGATCGCCCACCGTTTGCCTTCCCCGCCTGTCGACGCACCGATTGTCACAAGGTACCCGATGCCATCGACGCCAGACGTGGTCGCAGGCCCCGGTTTCGAACCGGGCCTACCGCCGGTATGAGAGGCGGTTGAGCAGCCGATGCTCGCCTGCCAAGCTGCGCCACGACCCGTCGCGTCGGAATGGCCGGATTCGAGCCGGCGTCCCCCGGTCCCCCGGACCGGTGCGCTACCTGGCTGCGCCACATTCCGAGGTGCCCGGAGCCGACCGGTACATCGGGTGCTATCGACCCCGGCCGGCCCGCGGCCGGCACCTGCGGCCCGGCGGCGCCGGGCGCCGTCTGGCCGGTATCTCGCGTGTCGGCGGGTGGGCTCGAACCACCGGTTTCCGCCTTATCAGGGCGGCGTTCCGAACCTGCTGAGCTACGGGGCTTCCATGCGAAAGTCGTACCACCAGTCTTGTGAGACGATCCGGCCGTGGACTTTCTGACCGCGGTTGGTCTGGGGCTCGACTACAGTGATCTTCGATTCGGCAGGACAACCCAGGCATGGCTGGATGCCGGCGACAGGCTGAGGACCCAAGTGGCGGAAGCCCTCGATGGCTTTGCCCCGCAGGTGGAACTTGTCGGCTCCTCGTCGGTTCTCGGTCTCCTCGCCAAACCGGTAATTGATCTGGCCGTCGGCCTCACCAGCGGGTATCCGATGTCGTCCGTGACGGCAAAGCTGCAAGCCGCGGGGTGGATCTATCGAGGCGACGCAGGTGATCGGGGAGGCCACGTCTTCGTTCTTGAATGCCGGCCATGGCATCGAGTCGCCCATCTGCATGTTGTCGACCACAACGGTGATCAATGGCGAGCGTATCTGCGCTTCCGTGAGGTCCTTCGACGCAGTCCGACGGCCCGGGAACGCTATGAGGCGGTGAAGCTGCGGCTGGCCGAGCAGAGGCCCGTCGATCGGAGGGCATATACCGACGGCAAGACTGCGATCGTGACGTCGATCATCGATGAAGTGGACTCCTGCGCGGACGCACCGCCACGGATCCGGTCGGGTTGATCTGCGCGGTTCCCGCGCGTCCCGCTCCCGCCGCCGGCGGTCCCCATCCAGCTCCGCGAGGTCGGCGAGCCTGCGCGGATCGGCACCGAACTTGTCATTGACCCCCTGAGCGACGAGGACGCAGGCTCGCCCATCGGCGACGATGCTCGCCGGAGCACTCGTACCTCGGCGACGCCGCGAGCAAATGAAGGGTGTGGTCGGGGGAGTGAACGACGGCGACGGGATCACCGACCGCGCGGCGAGGTCCGTCGGGTGGCAGTGGCGGCGGCCGGATCGTCGGGCCACGGATGGCGGGGATAGCGGCCCCGCAGTTCGGCGCGTACCTGCGGATAGCCGCTCTTCCAGAAGGAGCCGAGATCCTGGGTCACGGCGGTCGGCCGGCCCGCCGGCGACAGCAGGCGCAGCACCACCGGCACCCGGCCGTCGGCCAGCCGGGGGACCTCGGGCCAGCCGAACACCTCCTGCACCTTGACGGCGAGTGCCGGCGCGGCGGGGTCGGTGTAGTCCACCCGGATCCGGGAACCGCTGGGCACCTCAATCCGCTCCGGCGCCACCTGGTCGAGCCGTGCAGCTTCGGGCCACGCCAGTAGCCGGCGGAGCGCGACTTCGACCGCGACGCGGCCCAGATCGGCGCGGTGGCGGGCCCGGCCCAGCTCCGGACCCAGCCACGTGCCGGCGCGGGCCAGCAGCGCCGCGTCGGACACGTCCGGCCAGGGCTCGCCGAGCGTCCATCGACAGAAGGCCAACCGGTCACGCAGCGCCACGGCCTCGCGCGACCAGGTGAGCAGGCGTAGTCCTTCGCGGCGAAGCCCGTCCAGCAGCGCGGAGCGCACCAGCTCCGGGTCCGGATCGGTCAGCGCGCGCTCGACCAGCGTGATCGCGCCGAGCCGGTCGATCCGGCGGGCCACCACATCCCCGTCGATCCACCCAACCTCGGTGGTCTGGCTGACCAACGCGGCCCCGGCGCGCCGGGCAGTCCCCTCGTCCACCGGGACGGCCAGCCGGATCCGGGCGGTCGGCGCTCCCGGCGTCCGGTCGGCGTCGGCGACGGCCAGCCACGGCGTACCGGCCAGGCCCGAACCGGGCGCCAGGTCCGCGGCGGTGCCACCGGCCATCAGGTACGCCGTACCGCCCGACCGCCGCGCCCGAGCGAGCCGTTCCGGGTACGCGAGCCCGACGACGAGCCCGACGGCCTGGTCATCGGGCAGCGAGGTGGCGGCGCGGTCCGGCACCATCCGGGACAGCCGCTGTACCTCCTGACGCCAGGCAGCCGGCGCGTCCTTCCGCCGGCCCCGCCAGGCGGCGACCAGGTCGTCGCCGCCGGTGGCGGGGGCGTCCTCGGCCAGCAGTGCCACCACCTCGGCCGCCCGGACACCGCCGACGGCGGCGGCGCCGTCCAGCAGCGCGCGGGCCAGCCGGGGATGGGTACCGGCCGCCGCGATGGCCCGCCCGCGTTCTGTCACGCGGCCCTCGGCATCGATGGCGCCGAGCGCGCGGAGGGTGTCCTGCGCGACCCGCAGGGCACCGGCCGGCGGCGGGTCGGGCAGGGCCAGGCCGGCCCCGTCCGGGTGACCCCAGAGGGCCAGTTCCAGGGCCAGCCCGGTCAGGTCGGCGGTGGCGATCTCCGGCTCGGCCCGCGCGGGCAGCCGCTCGTGCTGGGCCGGCGACCAGCACCGGTAGACCCGCCCCGGGGCCTCCCGCCCGGCCCGGCCCGCCCGTTGCGCCGCCGAGGCGCGCGACACCGCGACGGTGACCAGCGCGTCGAGGCCACGGGCATGGTCGGTGCGGGGTACGCGGCTCAGCCCCGAGTCGACCACCGCCCGTACCCCCGGCACCGTCAGGCTGCTCTCGGCGATCGAGGTGGCCAGCACGACGCGCCGGCGCGGGCCCGGCCGCAGCGCGGCGTCCTGGTTGGCGCCGGTCTGCCGGCCGTGCAGCGTGACCACGTCGACGCCCAACCCGGTCAACCGGCCGGCGACCGTGGTCAACTCGCGGGCGCCGGGCAGGAACACCAGCACGTCGCCGGGCCCGTCGGCGAGCGCCCGCCGGACGGTCGCCGCCACGTGGTCGAGCAGCCGCGGGTCGACCCGGGGGCCGTGGGTCGGCTCGACCCGCCCGGCCGGCGGGCACCAGTGCACCTCCACCGGGTACGTGGCCGCGTGCGCCTCGATGACCGCGGCGTCCAGCACCTGGGCGAGCCGTCTGGTGTCGGCGGTGGCGGACATCGCCACCAACCGCAGGTCCGGCCGCAGCGTGGCCCGGACCTCCGCGACGAAGGCGAGGGCGAGATCGGAATCCAGGTGCCGCTCGTGGCACTCGTCCAGGATCACCGCGTCGACGCCGGCCAGTTCCGGATCCCGCTGCAGCCGGCGGACCAGCACCCCGGTGGTCACCACCTCCACCCGGGTGGCCGGGCCGACGCGCCGCTCGCCCCGTACCGCGAAGCCGACTCGGTCGCCGACCCGCTCACCGAGCAGCGAGGCCATCCACCGGGCGGCCGCCCGGGCCGCCACCCGCCGCGGCTCGGCGACCACCACCCGCCCGGGCACCCTGTCGGCCAGGGCGAGCGGCACCAGCGTGGTCTTGCCGGTACCCGGCGGCGCGACCAGAACGACCACCCCGGCCCGCTCGATGCCGGCCCCCAGCGCCGGCAGCACCGTCCGGACGGGCAGACCAACGGTCGTCTCCGGCGGGGGAAGCATCCCGCCAGTGTCCAGGAGCAGCGGGATCCGGCCGCACCCGGGCCTCAACCCGGGCGACCAGCTACGTAGCACGGCCAGAGACGAGCCGGATCGTTCCTCGTTAGCTGAGGGGCCAGAGCCTTGAGGCTGCGGTCGCTACCGGTCGCGAGGATCTTGCCGTTGGGGCTGAAGGACCGGCTTCCATGAACTCACAGTCGCCGCTATGACAGTGCGTTCGGGACTGCCCGGGTCTGGAGATGTGTAGGTCGCCGATCACGCTGAGCCGGTGCCGACCAGCAATGCCATGCCGCCGAGGAGGCCGGAAGGCCGGCCTCCTCGGCGTGGCCGGTCAGGCGGCCAGCGTCGCGATCGACTGAGCCCACCGGAAGTACTTGTTGGTGCCCAGGTCCCGGACGGTCTTGATACCGAAGGCCTTGAGCAGCAGGTCCGCGTCGCCCTCAGACACGCCCTGAATCGCGGTGACCGGCGCGGCCGCGATGTCCTGGGCGCTCTTGCCCTCCCAGTCCTTCGACAGCTTCGCTTCGAGTCCCAGCATCTGTTCGCTCCTTCCGCGGCCCGTCGGGGCCATCAAGATGAGTACGACAACGTGCTCCTACCCGACGAGCACCCCTCACAATCAACGCGCAGGCGCGACTCGCGATAGAAGCGGACGCGGGTTGACCGTCGGTCCCGTGTTGATCGCCGGATGTCGGCCTTCGCGTCTGGGTCGAGACGCCCGCTTGGCGTGCCGTGGTAGCCGGTGGCTACGGTCGCACCATGGGCGAGCTCCTCACTTTGACCTTGACGCTGCAGCCGCGCGGACCGGCCGCGGCGTTCGTACTTTCAGACGAGCAGGTTTCCGCGGTGGGCGAGGGACGTAAGGCGTTCCCGGTTCGGGTCGTTGTCAACGGGGTGACCCTGCCATTGCGGCTGGCCCGCATGGGCGGGGAGAACATGATCGGGTTGGCTCGTGCGGCGCGGGAGCAGGCGGGTTTGACCATCGGATCGGCGTACCAGGTGGAAATCTCCGCCGACCTGGCAGTCCGCAGTGTGGAGGTGCCCGAGGACCTCGCCGTCGTGCTGGCCGGTGATGCCAAGGCCCGCGCAGCCTTCGACTCGCTCACATACTCGCACCGCAAGGAGTTCGTCCGCTGGATCAGTGAGACCAAACGGGACACTACCCGCGCCCAGCGGGTCGCCAAGACGGTAGAGATGCTGCGCGCCGGCCAGCACCGCTGAGACACCCCGGCCATCCGCACCCATGGCCTCCGATCACGGATCGTGACAAGCCCAGAGCGGCAAATGAGTGCGTGTCAGTCGGTGCGTACCGCTGCCGCTTGTAGGTGCTTACGGGTGTCTTCGTCGAAGGCGACAAGTCGTACCCGTTGGAGCGCCGTCGGTGTGGCCCTGATCGTTGCCAGGGCGATCTGGGCGGCCTGGTCGGCGGGGAAGCCGTAGACGCCGGTGGCGATCGCGGGGAAGGCGATGGTCCGGGCGCCGAGTGTGTCGGCGAGTTGCAGGCTGCGTCGGTAGCAGGAGGCGAGGACATCGGCCTCGCCGTGGTGACCGCCTTCCCAGATCGGCCCGACGGTGTGGATGACGTGCCGTACCGGCGGGTCGAGGTCGAACGCCGGGGTCGCCATCGCGTCGCCCGGCTCGCAGGGGCCGATCGCGCCGCCGGCCCGTGCCAGGCGAGGGCCGGCGGCGCGGTGGATGGCCCCGTCGACACCGCCACCGCCGAGCAGCGACTCGTTGGCCGCGGTGACGATGACATCCACATGCTCACGGGTGATGTCGCCCTGGACGATCTCGATCGCTGTCACAGCAGGATCCTGGCACGTCCGACGTCGCGATTACCGGCCCACGCGTTGGCCACCCCGACCGATCGGCGGAAGAAGAGTGCGCCCAAAGTCCAGTATCGAAGGGCCATACGCCGTCGGTCGGCCGTCCGGGCCGTAGCATCACGGCGTGATCCGCGCCCCGTTGCCTGCCTCGGTGGGTGGCCATTGGGCGGGCTTGGTCTATGAGGCGGATGGCCCGGCGCGTCCCGGGCTGCGCGTCGAAGTGACGGGCGGGCGTCGTCTGGTGCTCCGTCAGCGCGATCGGGTAGTGCTATTGGGCCTTCAGCGGGCCATGCATCGAGGGGTGTACTACGCCCGCACCGGCCGGTATCGCTCGCCGCTTCCACCAATCAGCACGGCGGAGGCCAGGCGGGTGCGGGAGACCAGTGCTGACGACGATACGTGGTCGGCACGCTGGACCCACCGATTCACCGACTTGCTCCAGGCAGCCGGCGATGGCCCGTTGTACGCCGGCCGCTGGACCCTGGCGTGGGGAATGCCGAGCTGGAGCGTCGCCGCCCACTGGCAGCGTCTCCCGACGGTTGACCCAGATCAAGGTCACATCACCTGGTTCGGTTACGGCGACCCAGTTGAAGACCAGCGGGACATCCTGCCGCTACGCCGGCTGGCACCACACGACGCCGCACGGGTGCGGTCCTACCGCCGCCAGGTCCGCGAGGGGGTCTTGCCCCCGGCGCTGCTGTGGTGGGTGAGCGGCCTCGACACACTGCTCGTGCTCGACGGCCATGACAGGATCGCGGCGGCGCTGGCCGAGCACACTGTGCCAGCGGTGGTTGTCCTCGCGCCAGCCCGTGGTCCTACATGGGCTGCAGGCGCCGACCGGCACATCGTTCGCCAATACGAGGGCCGCCTGCAGGCTCTGCAAACCGCCGCGAACCAGGGTGACGAACTGGCCATGGTTAACATCGCGAACATCACTCGCCGGTTCGCCAGTCAGCTCAACGACGTCGCCCGCAGCGAGGGCCGCACCCGTGCCTGGCCGCTGCCCGGCGGGAGGGCGGCCTGGCAACAGCAGGCAGCGCAGCTGGCACGCGACTGGACGATCGGACCAGCAGGGTAGGTGTAGGGGCGTCGCGACAACACGAGCACGGGTCCTGAAGCTTTCGGGCAAGCCGAAAAGGTCACCTGTCAGGAGACCCTGGACGACGCATTGGCTGTGAGATCGATGTTCCGGATCCTGAGAAAGCTGTCGTGGCCTCGACGCCACGGCGCAGAGACGTTCGCGAATTGAACGGTTCCGGCGCTGAATCGCCGCGGCCCACGACGCTGGCCGCCGGACCGGTCCAGCCCGGGACGCCGTCGGTTGACCACTTCCGAGTTCTCTGGGAGCTCACCGCCGACCAACTTGTCCGCATCACCCCAGGTCAGCGTCGCGCCCCCTCCCGCGGCGTCGGTGAACACCTCGGATGCGTTGACCACTTCGCCAGCCTGCACCCACCCTGCTCCCAGCCGAGAGGACAGGACGACTGCAAGGTCCTTACCGCCGTGACCTGCACATACTCCCCTGCCAGCGAATATAGGCTGACGTTGACTGCTGTTCAGCGCCGTTGAGTGCGTCTTGTGAAGCAGGACGAGCCGCCGACTCCCACCTGCGGAAACGCAAAGCCTCTGGTCGTGGTGGGTGCAGTTCGGTGCCGTCCAGTGCCGTTGGGTGCTGTTCGGTGCCGTTCAGCGCACCCCGTTGCTCCCATCCCGCTCCCCGTGTCAGGGGCGATTCTGACGGCTTAGATCAGTTGGAGGCACTTCAGTCGGGTCAGCGGATGGCTGCCGACTGACAGGCTGTCCGCCCTCGCCGGCGCGTCACGGACACACCCGCTCGGCGGTCCAGTCGAGCGACGTTCCGGTCGGCGAGCGCGCCGGGCGCGCCCAAGTCGATGTCACCAGGCTGGAATGTGGTCTCGTGGATGAACAGGGTTCGACGTGGCGCCGGCCTCGGCGTGCATCGCTGACTCGGGAGGGTGCCTTGTTCCTTATCGGTCAGGGTGTGGCGGACGGGTCCGAGTTGCCAGGTGCGAGTCGACCAAGGCCTTTGCGTCGGGTGGGGGTGGCGGTGAGGCCGAGCCAGAGCTGCGCGGCGATCCGCTTGACCGATTGCTCGTGCGCCGCAGCGCCGAGGTGATGGCATTCATCGACGATGACATGCCCATACCCCTGGGCCAGGGTGGCGACGTCGTCGCGCCGCGCGAGGGAAGACAACAGCGGCAGGTGGTCCCGAAAAGGCTATTGCTTCCTCGGGACCACCCGCCCGGTGTAGACCCGAACGGGTCAATAGAGGTTTACAGGGTGCCGCCGAGGTTGGCGGAGTTCCAGGTGTCGGTATACCACCAGTGCCAGAGGGTGGCGGTGGTGCCGCGTGCGTAGACGTGGTTCTGGCTGGCGGCGTAGTACGCGG